>NZ_JBEZYA010000001.1:0-847534 GCF_040638295.1 Actinoplanes sp. NPDC026619 | reverse complement strand
GGTCTCCAAGATCGCGGGTTGGCCGCACAGCGGAGGGCCGGCTCTCCCGATCTTGGGCAGTTAGCGCGCCGCCCGAGCATCAAGTCTCCAAGATCGCGGGTTGGCCGCGAGGCGCCCAACCCGCCGGCCCCGAGCCCAGCCCTCGCCGACTTCGGCCTCGCCGCCTGCCATTTCCGTCGGTCAATGTTCGGAGCCGCCGCGCAGACTTGGCAGCTGCGCGGCTCCGAAATTCGCTGACCTGCGGCTTTCGAATCGGCGCCTGTGGATAACCGGCGTGTCGTCCACAGGCGCCGAAATTCTTCTTCATTGATCACCGTGCCCCGGCACTCTGAGTGCAGTTCGTCAGCGGGTGGCCGGCCATCCGCCGACGTAACAAGTGCCATGGCCATCGATCGTTCATCCGCAGCAGCGTCCGCCGTCGTTGCGCGCGCCGGCGGACGCAGAAAGGAGTGAGGCCTCACGACAGCCGCGGAATAGAGCGTGGCGGCCGCTTACGTGTCTCCCAGGGCGGCCGCCGACCTCAACCGGCCCGGTTTCCGGGAGCCCGGTCGCCCGCCCTGACCAGGCGCCGGCCGGAGCGTCAGCTCTCCGGAACGCCATCGGCCGGGCCGGTTGAGGTCCACGCGCGGGTCCGTAAAGGAGTGGCATCCGATGACGGACTCGACGATCACCATGGATACGGCCGCGCCGCCGAGGACGTCCTCGATCGGTAAGTCGGTGCCGATCAGTGAAGGTGCCAACTTCCGCGGCAAGTGCTCACCGAACTCGAGAACCGCGGTGTCGACGACGCGGTGATGGCAGTTGAAAGGGCTGCCGGACGCTCTCGGTCAGGCCTGGCCCGAGGCCGTGGTCCAGACCCGTGATCCACCTGCTGTGCCTTCGGAATGACCTCCGAAGGCCGACTCAATCCGGCCGCCAACCAACCACGGCTCGTTTGGCGGGCCCGCGCGGCTTGACGCTTAGACGTATACGTCTATAGGTTCGGCGGCATGCCGTTGGATGCGACGCGGAACGGGCTGGTCCTGCCGATGCTGGGTCTGCTGGTCGAGGAGCCCGCGCATGCGTATGACGTGGCCGTGCGGCTCGCGGGGCGCTATCCGCAGCTGACCGTGACGCGCAGCAGCGTCACGACGCTGCTGAAGTCCCTCGCCGGCGCGGGGCTGGTGCGGGCCCGCGAGCCCGAGCGGACGGGGCGCCGCCCGGCGCGGACCGTCTATGAGCTCACGCCTGCCGGGCTGGAGCTGTTCTGGGGGAGGGTGGGGGAGGGGCTGAAGGAAGGAACACCGGCCTCGGTCGCTTTTCTCACCGCTCTCGCTTACCTGGGAGTGCTGCCCCGGGCGACGGCGGCGAGCGTGCTGGGCGAGCGGCTCGCGCGGCTGCGGCGGGAGCTCGACGCCTTGCCGCCGGACCCACCTGCGCTCGCGGAGATTCAGATGATCGAGGTCGCCTACTGGCGGACGATCCTCAGCAACGAGATCGCCTGGCTCTCCGCCGTGGCCACCCGAGTCGAGAGCGGAGACCTCGCGTGGCCTCAGCGCGCCGATCAGGGGCAGGGCGGGCAGGGGGCGTGAGTAAGGCGCGTTGTTCGAAACCCGGCCGGTCGGGCGTGCGGTGCGTTGAGTCGGTCGCACGACCGGCGCGCGGTTCGAGGCCGGTTCGGCAGGTGTACGTGCGGAGCCGGTTCGGCAGGTGTACATGCGGAGCCGCCGCGGCAGCACGACGCCGCGGCAGCACGACGCCGCGGCAGCACGACGCCGCGGCAGCACGACGCCGCGGCAGCACGACGCCGCGGGAGCGGGGCGGTGCGAGAAGCGGACGGTGGGACGGGGAGGGTGTCGTGAAGTACGGGATCTATGTGGGGGCGCGGGCCGGTGTCACCTGCTCGCGGGAGTCGGATCCGGGGCGGGTGGGTGAGCTGGTCGATGAGCTTGGCGGTGGTGGGCCGTTCGTGATTCGGGAGTATGTGCACTTTCTCGGGGCGGCGCCGGATCCGGCGGTCGTCGCGTCGATCGGGGCGGCGCGGGAGTTGGAGCGGCTGACCATGCCGGACGAGTGGTACGTGACCGGCGGGCGTGAGCTGGACCTGGTGGTCAGCTATCTGCCCGCGGAGGCGGACCTTCCCGGGTGGCTGGCATTTCTGGACCGGGTCATCGAGCGGTACGCGAGCATCACCCGCTACCTGCAGGTGACGCTCGAGCCGAACTTTCCGATCCCGCTCATCGACGGCAGCTCGCCCGGTGTGATGGAGGCGCTCGTCGAAGGGCTTCCGCATGCGCGGCGGGCGTTGCGGGAGCGCGGACACGGCGACGTCCGGGTCGGGTTCTCGGTGGCCGAGCCGGCCGAGTGGCTCGGTGGGGACGACGAGTTCTGGCGGCGGCTGGGGAAGGCGGATCTCGCGGCGTCCGTCGACTACGTGGGGCTGGGGCTGTATCCGGACGCGTTCGGGCCGCCGGCGCCGGTCGGCGCGGTGCGGGCGATGACCGAGCACGCGTTGCGGCGGCTGCGTGAGCGCAGCCTGGTCGCGGCGGGGATTCCGGCGAGCACGCCGATCCACGTCGCCGAGAGCGGGTCGCCCAGTCTGCCGGGCCGCGATCAGGTGGCATCGCTCGCGGCTATGCAGGACGTGGTGCGGGAGCAGCAGGCGGCGCTGAACATCGCGGTCTACGAGCTGTTCGGGCTGCGGGATGCGGACACCGGCGGCGGCGAGGCGGTGGGCGCGCTCGGGCTGGTCACCGATGAATACGTACGGAAGCCGGCCTTTGATCTTTATCGGCGGGCGACGCGGGGCGGCTGAAGAGCCGTCTCCTTGAATCCCGGGGCCTCAACCCGCGGCGGAGGCACCGAGATCCAGGATTTGTGCACAATGCGGCAGGCTGCCCGGCGTGGGCGGCGGGTCCGGCCGGCGAAAGCCTAAGACGCGGGGACCGGCTGCTGGGCGGGCGCCGGGACGGTGGCCGGGGGAGCGGCCAAGGCTGGGCGTTCGCGGATGGACCAGCGGACGGCCAGGGTGCCGGTCCAGACCAGGCCGGCGCCGAGCATGTGGGCGGCCACCAGGGCGACCGGCAGGTGGGTGAAGTACTGCACGAAGCCGATCAGGCCCTGGGACAGCTCGACCACCAGCAGGATCAGGGCGGCGCGGGCGGGGCCGGGGGCGTTGACCGCGCGGAAGGCGAAGCAGAGGGCCACGGTCAGGCCGACCAGGAGGAAGACCAGGTCGGCGTGGGCCTGCGAGATGTTCGCCTGGTCGAGGCCGTTGCGCTTGGCGCCGTTGTCGCCGGAGTGCGGGCCGCTGCCGGTGACGATCACGCCGAGGACGACCACGGCCGCGCTCGACAGGACCATCAGGGTGGTCAGGTGGCGGAGCGGGGCGGGCACCAGGAAGACCGGGGCGCCGTCGCCCTCGGCGGTGGCGCGCCACAGGGCGTAGGCCGCGACGATCAGGGCCATCGACAGCAGGAAGTGCAGGCCGACCACCCACGGGTTGAGGTGGGTGAGGACGGTGATGCCGCCGACCACGCCCTGCCCGGGGATGCCGAGGAGCACGGCCAGGCTCAGCACCACGTGCCGGCGGCGGCGCGGGCGCTCCAGCAGGGCGACGACGAAGCAGGCTAGCGCGATCGCGGCCAGCACGAAGGTCAGCATGCGGTTGCCGAATTCGATGACGCCGTGCACGCCCATGGCCTGGGTGGTGGTGTAGGACCCGTCGGTGCATCTCGGCCAGGTGGGGCAGCCGAGACCGGAATCGGTGAGACGGACCGCGGCACCGGTGACGATCAGCCCGACGTTCGCAACGAGGGACGAAAGGGCCAGCGGGCGCAACGCGGGAAGCTTCACCTTTGGCATGCTACGCAGCGATTCCGGAGGCGGGTGAGCCGGGATTCCGGAGGCGGGTGAGCCGGGATTCCGGAGGCGGGTGAGCCGGGATTCCGGAGGCGGGTGAGCCGGGATTCCGGAGGCGAGCGAGCTGGGATTTCGGAGGCGGGCGAGCCGTGGTCCGGATCACCGGGGGGTTGGTTTGCAGCGGCCGCCGGAATTACGTAACGTTGGCGTAGTGAAAACCGAGGTGTTGATCCAGATCGGGGCGCCGGCGTCGGCCAGCGCCTCCGACGGTCGCACCCGTGACCGGGTCGCTCAATTGTTGCTCGAGCGGGGCGCGGCAACCGCCGCCGACCTCGGCGCTGAGCTGGGCCTGAGCCCGGCGGCGATCCGCAAGCACCTGGACGCCATGCTCAGCGAGCATCTCGTGGAGACCCGTGAGGTGCGCCACCAGGGTCCGCGCGGGCGTGGCCGGCCGGCCAAGGCGTTCGTGCTGACCGCCGCGGCGCGCGAGACGTTCCCGCATTTCTACGACGGCATCGCGATGGCGGCGCTGCGCTGGATCGCCCAGCGGCACGGGCCGGACGCGGTGAGCGAGTTCGCCGCCGCGCAGGTCGCCGCGCTCGAGGAGCGTTGCGAGGCGGCGATGCGTGAGGCCGGCGACGACCCGATCGCCCGGGCGGAGGCGCTCGCCGAGGTGCTGACCGCCGAGGGTTACGCTGCCAACGCTTCCACGATCGCGTCCGGCGGGCAGCTGTGCCAGCACCACTGCCCGGTGGCCCACGTGGCTGCCGAGTTTCCCCAGCTGTGCGACGCCGAGACCGCGGTCATCTCGCGGCTCATCGGCACCCACGTGCAGCGTCTCGCCACCATCGCGCACGGCGACGAGGTGTGCACCACGCACATTCCCGGCCCGGCGCGGTCCGCTGCAACCACCGCTGCAACCACGGTTAGGACAGATACATGACCGACCAAATCGTCACTCAGGAAGAGCACCTCGCCGCCCTGGGTAAGTACGAGTACGGCTGGGCCGACACGGACACCGCCGGGGCGCTCGCCCAGCGCGGCCTGTCCGAGGCTGTGGTGCGCAACATCTCCGCGCTGAAGAGCGAACCGCAGTGGATGCTCGACCTGCGGCTCAAGGGCCTGCGGCTGTTCGACCGCAAGCCGATGCCGTCGTGGGGCGCCGACCTCACCGGGATCGACTTCCAGAACATCAAGTACTTCGTGCGCTCGACCGAGAAGCAGGCGGCCAGCTGGGACGACCTGCCCGACGACATCAAGAGCACGTACGACAAGCTGGGCATCCCCGAGGCGGAGAAGCAGCGTCTCGTCTCGGGTGTCGCCGCTCAGTACGAGTCCGAGGTGGTCTACCACAAGATCCGTGAGGACCTCGAGGAGCAGGGTGTCATCTTCGTCGACACCGACACCGCCCTCAAGGAGCACGAGGAGCTCTTCCGGGAGTACTTCGGCACGATCATCCCGGTCGGCGACAACAAGTTCGCCGCGCTGAACACGTCGGTCTGGTCGGGTGGCTCCTTCATCTACGTGCCCAAGAACGTCAAGGTGGACATCCCGCTGCAGGCGTACTTCCGGATCAACACGGAGAACATGGGCCAGTTCGAGCGGACCCTGATCATCGTGGACGAGGGTGCCTACGTGCATTACGTCGAGGGCTGCACCGCGCCGATCTACTCGTCGGACTCGCTGCACTCCGCGGTCGTCGAGATCATCGTCAAGAAGAACGCCCGCTGCCGTTACACGACCATCCAGAACTGGTCGAACAACGTCTACAACCTGGTCACCAAGCGCGCCACCTGCGAAGAGGGCGCGACCATGGAGTGGATCGACGGCAACATCGGTTCCAAGGTGACGATGAAATACCCGGCGGTCTACATGACCGGCCCGCACGCCAAGGGCGAGGTCCTGAGCGTCGCGATGGCCGGCGAGGGCCAGCACCAGGACGCCGGCGCGAAGATGGTGCACGCCGCGCCGTACACGTCGTCGACGATCGTCTCGAAGTCGATCGCGCGCGGCGGTGGCCGTACCTCGTATCGGGGTCTTGTTCAGGTTCTGGAGGGCTCTTCGCACTCGAAGAGCACCGTCAAGTGCGACGCACTCCTGGTCGACACGATCTCGCGGTCCGACACCTACCCTTATGTCGACATTCGCGAGGATGACGTGTCGATGGGGCACGAGGCGACCGTCTCCAAGGTCTCCGAGGACCAGCTCTTCTACCTGATGAGCCGCGGTCTCACCGAGGACGAGGCGATGGCGATGATCGTGCGTGGCTTCATCGAGCCGATCGCCAAGGAACTGCCGATGGAGTACGCCCTCGAGCTGAACCGCCTGATCGAGCTCCAGATGGAAGGGGCTGTGGGCTAGCGCCCACAGCCGGGCTCCCAATGGTCAAGCTGGAAAAACTAAGGAAGAAATGACTACCGAGGCCATCGCTCCGCCGCCCAGCACCAAGTCGCAGGTGCTGCGCTCCTTCGACGTCGCCGACTTCCCGGCTCTCAACGGGCTGGAGGAGGAGTGGCGTTTCACCCCGCTCAAGCGGCTCGGCGACCTGGTCAAGGCGACGAAGCTGACCGGGGTCGCGCCCGCCGTCGAACACGGTGAGCTGCCGGCCGGCGTGACGGTGTCGCACGCGGACAAGACCGACGCGGTGCTCACCCCGTTCGACCGGATCAGCGCCCTCGCCTACGGCTCGGCCGACGGCGTCACCGTGATCGAGGTGGCGCCGGAGACCGAGCCCGCCGAGGCCGTCGTCCTGCGCCTGGTGGGTAAGGGCGGCGATGCCGCCGCGGCCCGGACCCTGGTCAAGGTGGGTGCGTTCGCCAAGGTCACGATCATTCTCGAGCAGACGGGTACGACGACCCTCGCCGACAACATCGAGGTCGTGACCGCCGACAGCGCGCAGCTGACGTTCGTCACGGTGGCCGAGTGGGACGCCGGCGCCGTGCAGGCCCAGCACATCAAGCTCGTGGTCGGCAAGGACGCCCGGGTGCAGCACGTGCAGGTCTCGCTCGGCGGTGACCTGGTCCGCCAGTTCACCAGCGTCGAGTACACCGGCCGCGGTGGCGACGCCGAGCTGTGGGGCCTCTACTTCGCCGACGCCGGTCAGCACTTCGAGCACCGGCAGCTGGTCGACCACACCGTGCCGGACTGCCGCAGCTACGTCGGTTACCGGGGCGCGCTGCAGGGCGCGTCGGCGAAGACCGTCTGGGTCGGCGACGTGCTGATCCGGGCCACCGCGACCGGCACCGACACGTACGAGATCAACCGCAACCTGATCCTCACCGACGGCGCTGTTGCTCACTCCGTACCCAACCTGGAGATCGAGACCGGCGAGATCGTTGGCGCCGGGCACGCGAGCGCAACCGGCCGCTTCGATGACGAGCAGTTGTTCTACCTGATGGCCCGCGGCATCCCCGAAAGGGAGGCCCGGAAGCTGGTGGTCCGCGGGTTCTTCGCCGAGCTGCTCAACAAGATCCCGGTCGAGGAGCTGCGCGAGCGCCTGGGCGACGCCGTCGAGGCACGTTTGGCGGAGTATTCGTCATGATCGCCTGCACCGAGCGGCACCCAGCTGCACGTGCGGACGGCCCCGCAGGCGAGGGCCAGAAGAGCATGACAGAGGTGGGCTCAGAGTGAGTTTCGAGCTCGTCGGCCCGGCGGCCGACATCGCGAAGGGGACGGCGATCCGGGTGGAGATCGCCGACCTCGAGATCGCGGTGGTGCATGCCGACGACGACAACTTCTATGCCGTACGCGATGAATGCAGTCACGCCGCGGTCGCCTTGAGCGAGGGCGAGGTGGACGGGTGCACGCTGGAATGCTGGTTGCACGGGTCCCGCTTCGACCTGCGCACCGGCGAGCCGACCGGACTTCCCGCCACCGAGCCGGTGGCGATCTTCCCCGTCGAGATCCGCGACGGCGACCTCTACGTTTCGACCACACCGAGTAATGGAGTAAAGCCGTGAGCACCCTGGAGATCCGCGACCTGCAGGTGTCGGTGAAGCTGCCCGAGGGCGAGCTGAAGCCGATCCTGGCCGGTGTCGACCTGACGGTCAAAGCCGGCGAGACCCACGCGATCATGGGTCCGAACGGCTCGGGCAAGTCGACGCTGGCCTATTCGATCGCCGGCCACCCGAAATACCAGATCACCGGCGGCTCGGTCACCCTGGACGGCGCCGACGTGCTGGCCATGACCGTGGACGAGCGGGCCCGCGCCGGCCTGTTCCTGGCCATGCAGTACCCGGTCGAGGTGCCCGGCGTCTCGGTGGCGAACTTCCTGCGCACCGCGAAGACCGCGATCGACGGCGAGGCGCCGAAGCTGCGCACCTGGGCCGGCGAGCTGCGCGGCGCCATGGAGAAGCTGCAGATGGATCCGGCGTTCGCCCAGCGCAACGTCAACGAGGGCTTCTCCGGCGGCGAGAAGAAGCGGCACGAGATCATGCAGCTCGAGCTGCTGAAGCCGAAGGTCGCGATCCTCGACGAGACCGACTCCGGCCTCGACATCGACGCGCTGCGGATCGTCAGCGAGGGCGTCAATCGGGTCCGTGAGACCGGCGAGACCGGCCTGCTGCTGATCACCCACTACACCCGGATCCTCCGCTACATCAAGCCGGACTTCGTGCACGTCTTCGTGGCCGGCAAGATCGTCGAGCAGGGTGGCCCCGAGCTGTCCGAGCAGCTCGAAGCCGAGGGCTACGAGCGCTACGTGGCCGCGCGCGCCTGACAGGGGACAGAACAATGACGTTCGACGTGGCCCGGATCCGAGCCGACTTCCCGATCCTGTCGCGGGAGATCAACGGACATCCGCTGGTCTATCTGGACAGCGCCAACACCTCGCAGAAGCCTCGCCAGGTTCTCGAGGCCATGCGCGTGCACCACGAGCGGCACAACGGCAACGTGTCCCGCTCGGTGCACACGCTCGGCACCGAGGCCACGACGGCGTACGAGGAAGCCCGCGCCAAGGTCGCGTCCTTCGTCAACGCCGGCACCCCCGACGAGATCGTCTTCACGAAGAACTCGACCGAGGCGCTCAACCTCATCGCGCACTCGGCCGGGCAGATGCTCGCGCTGAAGCCCGGCGACGAGATCGTGATCTCCGAGATGGAGCATCACTCCAACATCGTGCCGTGGCAGCTGCTCTGCGAGCGGACCGGCGCCACACTGCGCTGGTTCGGCATCACCGACGACGGCCGGCTCGACCTCGCCGCCATCGGTGACCTGATCAACGAGCGCACCAAGCTGGTGTCGGTCGTGCACATGTCGAACACGCTCGGCACGATCAACGACGTGTCGGAGATCGTCACACGGGCCCGTTCGGTCGGCGCCCTGGTCGCTCTCGACTGCTCGCAGTCGGTGCCGCACCTGCCGGTCGACGTGCGCGGACTCGGTGTCGACTTCATCGCGTTCACCGGCCACAAGATGCTCGGCCCGACCGGCATCGGCGTGCTGTGGGGGCGGTTCGAGCTGCTCGCGAAGATGCCGCCGTTCCTGGGTGGCGGCTCGATGATCGAGACGGTCACGATGGCCGGAACCACCTACGCGGCGCCGCCGGCCCGGTTCGAGGCCGGCACGCCGCCGATCGCCGAGGCGATCGGACTGGGCGCGGCGGTCGATTACCTGAGCGATCTGGGCATGGCCGAGGTCCATCAGCACGAGCAGGACATCACCGCGTACGCGCTGAAGACCTTGATCGATGTTCCGGGTGTTCGCATTTTCGGGCCCTCGACTCCCGAAGGGCGGGGCGGCACGGTGTCGTTCGCGGTCGACGGGGTACACCCGCACGATGTGGGACAGATCCTGGACGCCCTCGGTGTCGAGGTGCGGGTCGGGCATCATTGCGCCAAGCCGACCTGTGTGCGGTTCGGCGTGCCGGCGATGACCCGCGCGTCCTTCTACCTCTACACGACCACGGACGAGATCGACGCGCTGGCGCGGGGCCTCGACCAGGTGAAGAAGGTGTTCGGCTGATGATGCTCGACGCGCTGTACCAGGAGATCATCCTCGACCATTACAAGCATCCGCACGGCCGTGGCCTGCGTGATCCTTACGACGGCGAGGCCCATCACGTGAACCCGACGTGCGGCGACGAGATCACCGTACGGGTCGCTTCGGACCTTTCTGATATTTCGTACGATGGTGTGGGTTGCTCGATCAGCCAGGCCTCCGCGTCGGTGCTGCACGAGTTGCTCGTCGGCAAGTCCACCGGCGAGATCGCGGGAATCCACGAGGCCTTCGTCGCGCTCATGCAGGGGCGCGGCCAGGCCGAACCGGACGAGGACGTGCTCGGCGACGCGGTGGCGTTCGCCGGGGTGGCAAAGTTTCCGGCGCGGGTCAAATGCGCGCTGCTGCCGTGGATGGCTTTCAAGGACGCCGCGGTCCGTGCGGGTGTGGACGTGGGCGCAAGCCCGGAGGTGAAGGCATGACCGCCTGCACCGAGCGGCACTCAGCAAAAGCTGCGGACGGCCTCGCAGGCGAGGGCCAGAAGGGCATGCCAATGGGAGGCACAGAATGACTGACACTGACAAGACTGTCGACGAGGTTCCCGCCTGGCTGGCCGAGGAGCGCGCCGAAGCCGGCACGCCCGCCGAGGAGGTGCCGGCGGTGGAGGTCAGCGCGCCCGCCGAGGCACCCGCCAAGGTCCCGTTCACCGGCAAGATCGCGACGCTCGACGACGTCGAGGAAGCGATGAAGGACGTCGTCGACCCCGAGCTCGGCATCAACGTGGTCGACCTGGGCCTGGTCTACGGCGCGTTCGTCGACGAGGACAACGTCGCCACCCTCGACATGACACTGACGTCGGCGGCCTGCCCGCTGACCGACGTGATCGAGGAGCAGACCCGGGCGGCCCTGACCACCGGCCCGGGCGGCGGCCTGGTCCAGGACTTCCGCATCAACTGGGTGTGGCTCCCGCCGTGGGGGCCCGACAAGATCACCGACGACGGCCGCGAGCAACTCCGAGCCCTCGGCTTCAACGTCTGATCGGCTTTGCTTTACGCCGGGAGCGGCCCGCCGCTCCCGGCGTTTTCATTCCCAGTGCCAGCGCTGCGCGGTCGGCGGCGCCTGCGCGATGACCTCGCGCAGCATCTGGGCGACCGCGCGGAGAAACTCCAGCGCGCCCGCGTCCGACGGGTCGTCGAGGACCCAGTTCGCGTCCCAGGCAACCAGCCGAGCGAGGACGTTCGGTTCAGCCGGCGGGTCGGCGAGCACAGCCTCGAGTGCGCGTAGGTCCTCCTGATGCAGCCGGATGTTGGTCTGAGCCAGGCCGGCAAGGTCGGCGCGGACCTCGTCGAGGGTCTCGGCGTCGTTGAAGGAGGAACCCAGAAAGGAACTCACGGTTTCCAATGGCGGCCGTGAAAAGCGTTCCTCGATGTTCTGGCGTGCCCACTCGGGCAGGCGCGAGAGGTCCATGGCTCACCCTAACGCTGTGGGGAAAGCGGTCACGATGTAAGGCTGCGGCGGATCAGTCCCCGGTGCAACGCGAATCGTGATCCGCACCGTGCTGGTGACCGTGTATTGCGCCTGGGGAGGCCCAGCGCCATACATACCCCTGTTGACGAAGCCCTCGCCGATCTTCTGGCGCGCGTCGAACACGTCGCGGTGAAGCCCGTCGATCGCCAGGTCGTTGCGGATTCGCGTCCAGTTCTCTGCTACGTAGTCGTTGATGACTCGATGCATGGTCGTGTGATCGGTCCACTTCAACGACGCGGTGGCTGCGCCATGCCAATCCGTGCCGTTGTAGATGCGGCCCTCGATTGTCTTTCTGCTCGGGTCCAGCCGGAGCGGGATGTCGGGTCCATGACGGTCCAGGGTGTGTGCGTTGTGATGCTGATGGGCGGCGTGCGCTGCGTCGTTGGCAGCCATGTTGAATCGCGGGGGATCGTTGTCGAGCTTGGCGTGCTGGTCCTCCCACAAGCTCAGCTCGATGTCGTCGGGAGTCTGCGGGCGGGTCTGAGGAGGGCCGCCGATCGCTGGGGCCGCCGCTTCCCGGACGCCTCCGATTTGTCCCTTCTTGATTTCGCTCAGCGTCAGCTCTTGGAACCTGGCGACGCTGCCGAGGCCGCCCCCACCACCCGACGGATGGGAGTGCGGCCCTCCGCCGTCGTCGGGCGGGTCGTCGTCGTTGTGGTGAGGCCTGGAGCGGGGCACCGGCTCGTCCGTTCGACGGGGCTTTGAGTGACCACAGTAGATACGTACAGCAAACTTGTCGTACCCCGCTGATAGAACTTGGGGCATGACTGACACAGTGCCGTTTCAGCAGCTTCTGGTGCAGATCGAGGACAGGTCGGCGGTGCTGCGCGACGCCGCGGCGGCCGCGTCCGGGTTCGATGCGCGGGTGCCGGGGTGTCCTGACTGGACGCTTCGCGATCTGGTGACGCACATCGGCGAGGTGCAGCGTTTCTGGGCCGCCGTCACGACGACGGCCGACGCGGCCGGGCCGCCCGGCGAGGAGCAGCTCGGCGACCGCGAGCCGCAGGGTGACCTGCTGGCCTGGTTCGGCGAGTCGACCCGCCTGCTGGTCGAGGCGCTCATCGCCGCCGGCCCGGAGAGTCCGGCCTGGGCCTGGTGGGGTTCCTCGGAGGCGCCGCTGACCGCCGGGGCCATCGCCCGGCACCAGGTTCAGGAGGCGGCCGTGCACGCCTTCGACGCGCAGGAGTCGGCCGGCAAGCCCGAGCCGCTGCCCGCCGCGATCGCGGTCGACGGGGTCGCCGAGTTCATCCAGGTCGGCCTGGGCGCTTCCGGGCCGTGGCCCAAGCGTCCGGCGCGCATCGTGTTCAGCGCCACCGAGGGCCCGTCCTGGGTTCTCGACCTGTCCCCGTCCGGCGCCCGGCTCAACCCGGCGGCGAGCGGCGAGCCGGTCGCGACCGTGCACGGCTCGGCCAGCGACCTGGTCCTGGCCCTCTACGGGCGCGTTCCCTTCGACGACCTGCGGGTCGACGGCGACCGTTCGGTGCTGACCGAGCTGATCGAGTGGCAGCCGTCAGAGTGAGGTGAGGTGGTCGACGTCGTTGTAACGGACGATCTCGAGCCGCCCGTCCCGCTCGAGGAACTGGGAGATCGACGCGTTGCGGACCGTTCCCTCGGCCCGCTCCATGGCGATGACCTGGTCCCAGTCGAGGCCCTCGACGACCGCCCGCATCATCAGCACGACCGCGTCGTGGGCGACCACGACCACCCGCTCGCCGACGTGGTCGCGGTTGAGATCGGCCAGGAAGGAGGCGAGCCGAGCCTCCACGTCGGCGAAGGACTCGCCGTTCGGCGGGGCGTAACGATATTCGCCGGCCTCGGAGCGGCGCCCGGCCTCGTCCGGGAAGCGTTCCGCGATCGCCGCCCGGGTGAGCATCTCCAGCTCGCCGAGCAGGCGGTCGACGAGGCGGTCGTCGGTGACCGGCGCCGGCAGGTCGAGCCCGGAGGTGTCCGCGGCGATCCGCCAGGTTTCCTTGGCGCGCAGATAGGGCGAGGTGATCACGACCTGTGGCCGCTGCTCGGCGGGGAGCGCGGACAGCCAGGCCCCGACCGCGGCGGCCTGCGCCTGCCCGGTCGAGGTCAGCGGCACCTCGGCGTCGCGCCCGCTGATCTCGGCTTCGAGCAGGCCTTTCGCATCCGCCGCCGGAAACGCCACGTTCGACAGGCTCTGCCCGTGCCGAACCAGAATCAGCTCACCAACCACGCTCATGATCGGACCATATCCAGCCCAAGGGGTCCTACGCAGCGTTGTGTGCAGTGCCACTGATGGTCGACCGGGTGAAAAGTGGGGGCAGACGGGGGTGGGGTCGGGTCGCAACAATCGGTGGCGTGGCGAAAACGATCAGTTATGCCGATGCGGTCCGGATCCTGGGTGGCGGCCCTGAGTCGGCGGTCTTCCAGCGGCTCAACACGATCACCGGCGGCGTGCTGGCGGGCGCTGCCGTCGCCGTGCCGCAACTGCTCGCGATGCTCGATCTGCGGGCCGAGCTCGCCCGGCTCTCGACGGAGCTGGTCGGCAAGGCGTCGCGGGCGATGGCCGGGTCGGCGCGGCGGGACCGCACCGAGCGGCTCGCGGCCGCGCACACCGTGGTGGTCGTCGCCGCCTACTTCGATGCCATCTCCGACGTCGACCTCGACTGGGCCAGGCTCACCCGCGACGACCAGTTGCGGCTGGCCGGCGGCGCGGACGGCGCTCGCGACCTGACCTCGGCGGCGCTGCGATCGGGGCTCGCGCTGCCGGAACCGCACGTGCCGCACGAGCGCTATCTGGCCGACCTCGAGGCCTTCTATGCGGGGCTTTCCGAGGCGCTTTTCCGATTTCTGAGCGGGCTCGCGCCCTTCGACTTCCTCAGCGACGGCGAGCGCAACGTCCTCTACGGGGAGATCACCGCCGGCGGCCGGCGGGCCCGGCAGAGGTACGAGGAGATGCTGCTCAACCTCATGGCCGACTGCCCGGACATGGCACTGTGGATCGACCGCCGCCACCAGATCGCCGTGGAGGAGCGCCTCGACGTGTTCGAGCCGTCGCTGCGCGAACTCGAGCGGCTGCTGCGGGCGGTGGCGAGCGCGGCCACGACCGACGGGGTGCCGGACGCGCTGCGACGGGCACATGCGGCCCTGCTGCAGCACCGCATCGTCGAATCGGCCGATCTGCCCGACGGCCTCGACGTGCCGACGCTGGATCGCGCCTACATCCCGCCCGCTTTCCAGATCGTCGAGCGTTCCGGCACCCGATCGCCGGCCGACGAGGCCACCTGGCTCGGCGTCGAGGTGCGGCACGACATCGACCGCTTCCTGGCCGGCTATCTCGGCTCCCCGCGAGCGCTGCGCGCGCCCCTGCTCGTGCTCGGGCAGCCCGGGGCGGGCAAGTCGGTGCTAACCCGCATTCTCGCCGCGCGGCTGTCCGAGACCCGGTTTCTGCCGATCCGGGTTCCGCTGCGCGACGTGGACAGCTCGGTGCTCCTGCAACGGCAGATCGAGCAGGCGATCCTGGCCGCCACCACCGAGGAGGTCAGCTGGTCGCAACTGGCCCGCAGCAGCGAGGCCCTGCCGATCGTCATCTTCGACGGCTTCGACGAGTTGCTGCAGGCCGGCGGCGTCAGCCAGACCGATTTTCTGCAGAAGGTCGCCGACTTCCAGCAGCGGGAGCAGGAGCAGGGCCGGGCCGCCGCGGTGATCGTGACCAGCCGGATCAGCGTCTCCGACCGGGCCGCGCTGCCACCGGAGACTCTGCTGCTGCGTCTCCAGCCGTTCGACGAGCCGCGCATCCGCTCCTGGGTGAGCGCCTGGAACGAGATGAACACCGCCGGCCTGGCCGCGCGCGGATGCGCGCCGCTCGATCCCGACGCCGTCCTCGCTCACCCCGACCTGGCCGGCCAGCCACTGTTGCTGCTCATGCTGGCTCTTTACGACAGCGACGCGAACGCGCTGCGCGGCCGCGGCCGGCTGACCACCGGCGAGCTCTACGAACAGCTCCTGCTCGGCTTCGCCCGGCGCGAGCTGGCCAAGGAACACCCCCACCTGCACCCGTCCGCGCTGGAGCAGCTCGCGGAGCGGGAACTGAGCCGCCTGGCGGTGGTGGCGTTCGCGATCCTCAACCGGTCGGCGCAGTTCGTCACGGAGGAGGCGGCGGCCCAGGACCTCAAGGTCACCTTGGGGGAGCCCTCGGCCGGGCCGGGCGCCGGCGCGCTCTCGCCATCCGAGCTGATCTTCGGCCGGTTCTTCTTCATCCATCGGGCTCAGGCGGTCCGGAACGGCACGACCCGGCGGACCTATGAGTTCCTGCACGCCACCTTCGCCGAGTACCTGGTGGCCCGATTCACCTGGCGGCTGCTGCAGGAGACCGTGGCCCGGGAGGCCGTGACCCTCGCGGTGCGGCCGATGACCGGCAACAGCCTGCTGGCCGACCTGCTCTCGGTGGCGTCACTGACCGCGCGCGCGCCGGTGGTGCAGTTCCTCGCCGGGATGGCCGACCGGCTGCCCGCTCACGAGCGGGAGACCTGGACCGGGGTGGTGGTCCGGATGTTCCGGCAGTGCGACCGGGAGGGCGCCTGGCCGGCCTCCGGCTACCAACCGGTGCCGGGAAAGAACGTGGCCTCGAAGTTCGCGGCCTACACCGCCAACCTCACCCTGCTCGCCGTGCTGACCTCGGGCGGCCTTCGTTTCGGTGAGCTGATCGAATTACCGGCGGATGCCGCCGATGACGCGTTCTGGCATTGGCACAACTACACCATGCTCTGGCACGGGCAGCTCAGCGCGGATGACTGGGGCGCCCTGGTCACCACGCTGGCGATCGAGCGGTGTTTCGGACCGGCCAGCCGCGACGTCCGCCTCACCCTCGATGACGGAACCCCGCAGCCACCCCAGGTGGACAGTTTCTTCATGTTCGCGGTTCCCGGGAGCGAGCTGTTCGGCAACCGCGACGGGAACGCCGGCCCGATGACGGCCATCCTCGACGGCTTCGAGCTCGACAATCGGCGCCGGCGGGCGCAGTTTCAGTGCTGCATGAGCGTGGACGTCATCCGGCACCTGGCCGACCCGCTGCTGGATTCCCGGCTGAGCACCGCCGCCAGGTCCTTCTACCAGCAGGGACACGACGCGTTCCCGTCGGCGGCGCATGCCCTGCTCGCGGTGTGGCTGCTGCCGGTGTCCGAGGTGGACCCGGCCGGGGCTTACCTTCGGTGCCTGAACATCGCCGCCGAATTCCCCTACTGGGACGGGACGCTCCGGGGCGAGTACGCGAACCAGCTTCTCGCCGCGCTGATGTCGGATCACGACGCTCCGCTGCCGGCGGCCCACCACATTCTCTTCCGGTTCGCGACGGAGGCGGTCGGGTCCACCGAGATGTGGCTGCGTACGGCCGGTGCCGTGCTGAGCCGCGCCGACCGGGCGGACCCGCACACCACTCAGATCGCCGAGCTGGTGCTGCGCTTCGTGCAGGCCGCTCCGGTCACCTCCGATCCGCCCGGGCTGCTGGCCGCGGTCCTCCGGGCGGTGGTTCTGCTGCAGCGTCCGCGCCGCGGGCCCGACGTGGTCGGCAAGCTCAACCGCATCCGCAGCCAGGCCTCGCCGGACGAGATCCGCGGCGAGCTCGAGTCGTTCCGGGTGCTGCTCGCCGGGCTGCGTGGCGGCACCGACCGGTGGCGGGCCGATCTGCACACCGCGTTCGACGAGTTCAGCTGGCTGGCCGCCGGCTCCGAGCAGCTGCGCTCCGCCCTGGTCGCGCTCGCCGCCATGCCGGATGTGATCTCCGACGTCGAGGCCGCGCTCACCCACGTCGACGAGCGCATCGCCACCTGGCTCGCCGACAACCCGTAAAGCCGACAACCCGTAAAGCCGACAACCCGTAAAGCCGACAACCCGTAAAGCCGACAAGCCGTAAATCAGTGGCTGCCGGCGACGGGCAGAGCCGATGATGGCCGCGTGACCACGCTGCTGACGCCTCACCGAGTCTCTGTCGCCGCGGCCGATCGGGCCGTCCGACAGCAGACTCGTCTCACCGGAGGGGCCGTCGACCAGCAGCTGTCGTGAGCGCGCCGTTCCTGGCCGGCGTCGTCGCCGGTTACGGCGTCGCCGTGCCGGTGGGCGCCATCGGCGTCCTCATCGCCGGCCTCTCCGCCCGCACGAGTCTGCGGGTGGGCGCGGCGGCGGGCCTGGGCGCGGCCGCCGCCGACGGCATCTACGCCACCATCGCGGTGCTCGGCGGCGCGGCCGCGGCGGCCCTGATCGCGACGATCGCCACCCCGCTGCGCTGGCTGGCGGCGGCCGTCCTGCTGGTCCTGGCCGCGGTCACGGCGCAGGGCGCCTTCCGCCCGCCGAGCCGGGCGCGCCAGGAGCGACCGGCCACGCCGGCCCGGGCGTTCACCGGGATCCTGGCCCTGACCCTGCTCAACCCGGCCACCGTCATCTATTTCGCCGCGCTGGTGCTGGGCGGGGCCGGCGAGGGCGGCGGCGTCCGGTTCGTCGCCGGCGCCTTCCTGGCCTCGGCGAGCTGGCAGTTGCTGCTGGCCGGCGGCGGCACCCTGATCGGCCGCGTGCTGACCGGCGACCGCGGCCGCCTGATCACCGCCCTGGTCTCCAGCGCGGTCATCGCCATCCTGGCGATCCGCCTCCTGACCAGCTCATAGCGCCGCCGCACCCGAGCACCGCGTCGCCCCGGCACCGGCCGCCGGCCGTGCCATCGGCAAGTGCGAAGAGGCGGGCGGAGGTGGCCGGCGCGATCAAAGGTGCTTCGCAGCCTCCCGGATCGACAGCGGCGACAGCTGGGTGCGGTGCGCGTCGAGGAAGGCGCGCACCGCGGCCGGGTCGGTCCGGGCGAACTGCCGGAGGGCCCAGCCGATCGCCTTGCGCACGAAGAAGTCGGGGTGTGCGGCCTGGCGCCGGCAATATCCGAAGAGGCGGTCGGTGTCGGTCGACGTGCCGTAGTTCAGTTGGTGCAAGATCGCGGTGCGGACCAGCCACATGTTGTCGTCGGCCGACCAGGCGTCCATCACCTCGGTCAGCAGCGGATGCCGGCGGACCAGATCGCCGACGAACCGGGTGGCGAGTGGGTCGACCGTGTCCCACCACGACTTCGTGACGATCAGCTCGCGGGCCACCGGCAGGAACTCGGCATCGGCGTCCGGCTGGTGTTTTCGCAGGTAGTCGACGGCAGCGTATTGGAACTCGCGCTCCGGGCGCGCCCAGCACGCCCGCGCGAACTCTCGCAGGTCCTCGGCCGACGGCCGGGGGAGACCGGCGAAGGCCGAGCGCTCGACGGCGCGCAGGGCCGGCGCCGGCAAGCCGGCGAAGGAGAACTGATCACGCATGTACGCCGCCATCGCCGCCGCCCGCACCGGATCGCGTTCCGCCGCGAAGTCGTTGTCGAGCCGCGCCAGCAGGGTGGATGCCAAGTCCGTCACGCCCGGAGATCCTGCCACCGTAGTCTGACAAGAATGGGTGAGCGGGCGGCTGCGGGCGGCGGAAAATGGGTGGACGTCGCACCCGAGCGACTGCCACGGTGGCTGGAGAACTTCGCGACCCGTCATGGGACGTACACCGAAGAGGGTTTGACCTTGATCGCGGCGGACGGCGCGACGGCCGCGTGGGAGACACCGCCCGGCGCCGGCCCGGCGCAGACGATGGCCGAGCTGATCCGCCTGGCGCAGCAACCGCGGCGCCTGGGCCTGCTCCTTGCCCGCAAGGGCGCCGTGGCGGCCGGCATCGCCGAGGGCGCCGAGTTGATCGTGTCCAAGGTGGACAGGAATTACGTGCAGGGCCGCACCGCGGCGGGTGGCTGGTCGCAGCAGCGTTTCGCGCGCCGCCGCGACAATCAGGCAAAAGCGGCGGCTGCCGACGGCGCCGGCATTGCGGGGCGCATTCTGCTTCCGGGTGTACGCGACATGGCCGCGCTCGTCACCGGCGGCGACCGTTCCGCGGTGGAAGCGGTTCTCGGGCCGCCCCAGCTGAAATCGCTGCTCGACCTGCGGGCCGATCGGTTCCTGGATGTGCCGGAGCCCCGGCACGCGGTGCTGGTGTCCGCGATCGCCGGGGCCCGGGCGGTGTCGGTGCTGGTGCGCGAGCCTTAGTCGCCCTCGACGACCGCGCCGCTGGCGAACGTGTCGCAGGACTTCACCGGGTCGCCGGAGTCGAAGCCCGCCTTGAACCACTTCTGCCGGTCGGCGGAGGTGCCGTGGGTGAACTCGGCCGGGTTGACGCTGCCGCCGCTCTGCTTCTGGAGGGTGTCGTCGCCGATCTGCTTGGCGGTGTCGAGACCTTCCTGGATGTCCGAGTCGGTGATGCTCTTGAAGATCGGCTGGCCGCCCTTCGACTTGGTCTCGGTGGCATGGTTGGCCCAGACGCCGGCGTAGCAGTCGGCCTGCAGCTCGAGCTTGACCGACAGCAGATTCTTCGCGGCGTCGCCGTTCGCGCTCTCCTGCAGCTTGCGCATCTTGGCCTCGGTGCCGACCAGGTCCTGGATGTGGTGTCCGTACTCGTGCGCGAGAACGTACGGCTGGGCGAACTCGCCCGGCGCGCCCAGCTGCTTCGCGAGCAGCTGGTAGAAGGTGAGGTCGATGTACACCCGGTCGTCTTCGGGGCAGTAGAACGGGCCGACGCCGGAGTCGGCGGCGCCGCAGCCGGTGCTCACCCGGTTGGAGAAGAGCACGGTCTTGGCCGGCGAGTACTCCTTGTTGAAGTACTTCGGTTCGGCGTCGGTCCAGAACGCCTGGATCGAGTTGACGAACAGCACGTTGCGGCAGTCGAGCTTGGTGCGCGCGGTGCTCTTGTCCGAGCACTCCTGCTGGATGTTGGTGTTGTCGCCGGAATTGCTGCTAGTGCTGCCTCCGCCGAGCTGATTGACCCCGAAGTAACCGCCGACCAGGGCGAGGACGACGGTGATGATGATGCCGATGAGGCCGCCGCCACCGGGGATGGGCAGGCCGCCGAAGCCACCGCCTCCGCCGCCGGAGCCACGCTGGTCCTCGACCTGACTGGTGTCGACGTCGGCGTTCTCGTTGAGTTCCATCTCATCCTCACAGAGGCCAATACGGCACGGGTGCCGAGCGGATACCCGTTGATCTTGATAACTAATCGATTGGGAGGTCGCAGCGGCTGCCCGGTAGTATGGCGGAGTGCTGCTCTGCGAAGGCTGACCCGCCCCGCGCCGACCATCGACATGGCCGGCGCTGATTTGTGTCCGGAGCCAGCCCTTCTATCTTCCCGAGAGCGAGCCATTGATGATCACCGCCACCGGACTCGAACTGCGCGCCGGCAGCCGGATCCTGCTGTCCCCGGTCACCCTGCGGGTGCAGCCCGGCGACCGGATCGGCCTGGTCGGCCGCAACGGCGCCGGCAAGACGACCACGCTGAAGGTGCTGGCCGGCGAGGGCACTCCGCACGCCGGGACCGTCGAGCGCACCAGTGAGATCGGCTACCTCCCGCAGGACCCGCGCACCGGCGACCTCAACGTCACCGGCCGCGACCGGGTGCTGTCCGCCCGTGGGCTCGACACGATCCTCGCCGAGATGCAGAAGCTCGAGGTCGAGCTCGAGGAGAGCTCCGAGGACAAGCTGATCCAGAGGTACGGGCAGCTCGAGGACCGTTTCTCCGCCCTGGGCGGTTACGGCGCCGAGGCCGAGGCGGCCCGGATCTGCGCGAACCTGGGCCTGCCCGACCGGGCCCTGGCCCAGACGATCGGCACCCTGTCCGGCGGTCAGCGCCGCCGGATCGAGCTGGCCCGCATCCTGTTCGCCAACTCCGGGCAGAACGGCAAGGGCATCCTGCTGCTCGACGAGCCGACCAACCACCTCGACCAGGACTCCATCGCCTGGCTGCGCGGCTACATGGCCCAGCACAAGGGCGGCCTCATCGTGATCAGCCACGACGTCGAGCTGCTCGACGCCGCGGTCAACAAGGTCTGGTATCTCGACGCCAACCGCTCGGTCGTCGACATGTACAACATGGGCTGGAAGACCTACCTCGAAGCCCGCGAGACCGACGAGCGCCGCCGCCGCCGCGAGCGGGCGAACGCCGAGAAGAAGGCCGGCGCCCTGATGGCGCAGGCCGACAAGATGCGGGCCAAGGCCACCAAGACGATCGCCGCGCAGAACATGGCCCGCCGCGCCGAGAGGCTGCTCGGCGGGCTGGAGGAGGTCCGGACCTCGGACAAGGTGGCGAAGGTCCGATTCCCGGCACCGGCTCCGTGCGGCAAGACCCCGCTCACCGCGAGCGAGCTGTCGAAGTCGTACGGATCGCTGGAGATCTTCACCGACGTCAGCGTGGCGGTCGACCGCGGCTCCCGGGTCGCGATCCTCGGGCTGAATGGCGCCGGCAAGACGACCCTGCTGCGTATGCTCGGCGGCCTCCTCAAGCCGGACACCGGCGAGGTTCGCGCGGGGCACGGGCTGCGGCTGGGCTATTACGCGCAGGAGCACGAAACTCTCGACGTGGACCGGACGATCCTGGAGCACATGCGCAGCGCCGGGTCCGAGCAGACCGACACCGAGCTGCGCAAGATCCTCGGGGCGTTCCTCTTTTCGGGTGACGACGTCGACAAGCCCGCCGGGGTGCTCTCCGGTGGCGAGAAGACCCGCCTGGCCCTGGCGACGCTGGTCTGTTCGGGCGCGAACGTGCTGCTGCTCGACGAGCCCACCAACAACCTCGACCCGATCAGCCGCGAGCAGGTGCTGGACGCGATCGCCAACTATCCGGGCGCGATCGTGCTGGTCACGCACGATGCGGGCGCCGTGCAGGCGCTGAAGCCGGACCGCGCGATCCTGCTGCCGGACGGCGAC
Source organism: Actinoplanes sp. NPDC026619 (assembly GCF_040638295.1). NCBI lineage: Bacteria > Bacillati > Actinomycetota > Actinomycetes > Micromonosporales > Micromonosporaceae > Actinoplanes > Actinoplanes sp. NPDC026619. Next base: position 825,464 of record NZ_JBEZYA010000001.1, on the reverse strand, counting down.
GAGGACGCGTGGAGCGACGATCTGCTGGAGCTCGTCGAGCTGGCCTGACACCCGTTCGGGCGCGGTGCGGACCGATCGTCAGTTGTCAACTGGTGCCCACACAGACAGTGCGACGTTCGGGCGTTTGCGGTCAGGCCGGGCATCGGCTCGGGCACGGCCAAGTTGGCACAACCAACCCGACGCCGGTACGTGTTCGGCGCATCGACGGTGCGTCATGTCCCACGCGTCGATGTCCTCGATCAAGTGTTTTCGCAGGTGATCGATGGTCTTGGCGGAGCCGCCCCGGCTACCTACCGAGCGGTCGGAATTGCACTCTGCCTAACGTCAGTTAACTGTCTGACATTGATGCCGATGGTCAGGGTCAAGTTCCTGACAGTGATAAATGGGCACGTTGGCTAAGCCAGGATGCCTAGCGCATGATCGTTGGAGGCGGTCTAATAGGTGGGACCGTATCGAACCGCACAGTCTGGGACGTGAGGATTCAACATGGCAGCCACGGGCACAGCCACCAGCACCGAGAAGGGTCGCCGAATCGTCGGCTCCGAGCGGCAGTCACTAGCGAAGGATCTGGTCAAGCGTTACACCTCTGGCGAGAGCATTCGTGCACTCGCGGCTTCGACCGGCCGTTCCTACGGATTCGTTCACCGTGTTCTTACCGAGTCCGGCGTTCAGCTTCGCCAGCGTGGCGGCGCTCGTCGGCGCAAGAAGGCGTGACGACCGACAACGCCGAGCCCGGCACCGCACTTCCCGCCGACGAGGCGGGTGTTCGCCTCGACCTGGACGGGCCGGTCGCAACGGTGACGTTGTGCCGGCCCGAGGTGCTCAATGCGCAGACGCCGGCGATGTGGGCAGAGCTTGCGAACATTTCCCGGAAATTACCGGGAGACGTGCGAGTCGTCATTGTCCGGGGCGAGGGACGCGCGTTTTCCGCAGGGCTCGATCTGTCGGTCGCGCGAGGCGACGGCGATTCTTCACTGGCTCGACTCGCGCACCTATCACCGCAGGAGAGCGCGGATCGCATTGCCGGCTTCCAGAGTGCCTTCACCTGGTTGCGTAACCCGTCGATCGTGACGATCGCAGCCGTACACGGACATGCGATCGGCGCCGGATTCCAGCTCGCGCTGAACTGCGACATGCGAATCCTGGCCGACAACGCGAAGTTCTCGATGGCCGAGGTGACCTTGGGCCTCGTACCCGATCTCGGCGGCACCAAACGTCTCGCCGAGCTGGTCGGGCCGTCGAGGGCACTGGAGATCTGCCTGACCGGCCGGCGCATCCCCGCCGACGAGGCCGACCGGATCGGTCTGGCCACCGCGGTGGTCCCCGCCGCGGAATTGTCCGGCGCGGTCGCCGACCTGGCCGCGGCGGTCGTCTCCGCCGACCCGGGCGCGGTCGCCGAGATCAAAGCCCTGCTCGCGGGCGCGTCCCAGCGGTCGTACCCGGAGCAGGACCGGGCCGAGCGGGAAGCCCAAACCCGCCGCGTACGGGACCTGCTGGGCTCGGGCGAGTAAGGACCGGAACGGAATACATTCCTCACCTCCCGGGTTCTTGTCGTACCCGCGGTGCAGACTGTTGCCTGCCCGTCGAACGACGACCCGGGAGGTGACGGATGAGCATGTCGAGCTGGAACATGCTGCGTTCGATCCAGAACTCGGACCGGGTTGCCCAGCATCAGCTCACCCGCGGCACCACCCGGCGGATCCTGCGCTTCGCCCGGCCGTACCGGCGCGACATCGTGGTCTTCCTGTTCACCGTCGTGCTCGACGCCGTGATCGGGGTTGCCACCCCGCTGCTGGCCGGCCATGTGGTCAACGCGATCACCGGCGGCGCCGCCGGGGCCGCGGCCCTCATCGTCAAGCTCGCCCTGGCCATCGCCGGGCTCGCCGTCATCGACGCGTTCCTGTCTCTGGCCCAGCGGTGGTACTCGGCTCGGATCGGCGAGGGTATCATCCTCGACCTGCGCACCCGGGTGTACGACCATGTGCAGCGCATGCCGTTGCAGTTCTTCACCCGCACCCAGACCGGCGCCCTGGTCAGCCGGCTCAACAACGACGTGACCGGCGCGCAGCGGGCCTTCACCTCGACCCTCTCCGGCGTGGTCAGCAACGTCATTCAGCTGGTGCTCACCGCGGCCGTCATGTTCAGCCTGTCCTGGCAGATCACCACGCTGTCGCTGCTGCTGCTCCCGCTGTTCATCATCCCGGCCCGGCGGGTCGGCAAGAAGCTCGCCGAGATCACCCGCGAGTCCTACAACCTCGACGCCCAGATGAACGCGACGATGACCGAGCGGTTCAACGTCTCCGGCGCCCTGCTGGTCAAGCTGTTCGGCCGGCCCGACGCGGAGGCCGCCCGGTTCGGCGAGCGGGCCACCCGGGTCCGCGACATCGGCGTGCAGCAGGCGATGTTCTCGCGCACCTTCTTCGTGGCGATGCTGCTGGTCGCGTCGCTGGCCCAGGCCCTCACCTACGGCCTCGGCGGCTGGCTCGCGGTCACCGGCAGCGTCACCGCCGGCACCGTCGTCACGCTGGCCCTGCTGCTGACCCGGCTCTACGGGCCGCTCACCGCGCTCAGCAACGTGCGGGTCGACGTGATGAGCGCGCTGGTCTCGTTCGACCGGGTCTTCGAGGTGCTCGACCTGCGGCCGGCCATCGAGGAGAAACCCGGCGCGGTCGACGTGCCGGCCGGGTCGGGCCGCGTCGAGTTCCGCGACGTGCACTTCCGCTACCCGAGCGCCGCCGAGGTCTCGCTGGCCACCCTCGAGGACGTGACCACCCTCGACCGCACCGAGAACGCCCCGGTGCTCAAGGGCGTCGACTTCACCGTCGAGCCCGGGCAGCTGGTGGCGCTGGTCGGTCCGTCCGGCGCCGGCAAGTCGACCACGTCGATGCTGCTGTCGCGGGTCTACGACGTCACCGAGGGCGCCGTCCTGATCGGCGGGGTCGACGTGCGCGAGGCCTCGCTCGCGTCCCTGCGCGACACCATCGGCGTCGTCACCCAGGATTCCCATCTGTTCCACGAGACCATCGCGGAAAACCTGCGGTATGCGAAACCCGGCGCGACCGATGAGGAGCTGTGGGCGGCCCTGCGCGCTGCCCAGGTCGGCGGCCTGGTGGCGAGCCTGCCCGACGGCCTCGACACGGTGGTGGGGGAGCGGGGCTACCGCTTCTCCGGCGGTGAGAAGCAGCGCATCGCGATCGCCCGGCTGCTGCTCAAGCACCCGTCGATCGTGATTCTCGACGAGGCGACCGCCCACCTCGACAGCGAGTCCGAGGCGGCCGTGCAGCGGGCGCTCACGGCCGCGCTGGAGGGCCGCACCGCGCTGGTCATCGCGCACCGGCTCTCCACGGTCCGCGACGCCGACCTGATCCTGGTGCTCGACGACGGCCGCGTCGTCGAACGAGGCCGCCACGACGACCTGGTCGCCGCCGGCGGCCTCTATGCCGAGCTCTACCGAACCCAGTTCGCGGTGGCGTCCGCACCGCTGGCCCCCGACGTCGAGGTGGTCCCGGTCCCGACCACCCGCGAGGTCGCCCCGTAACCAGCCGCGCGCCGGGCTGGCCGCGCGCCGGGCTGGCCGCGCGCCGGGCTGGCCGCGTGGGCGGGGTGGCCGCGTGGGCGGGGTGGCCGCGTGGGCGGGGTGGCCGCGTGGGCGGGGTGGCCGCGTGGGCGGGGTGGATCAGTCTGGCTTGCGGCCGGTCAGGGCCAGTAGGCGGGTGAAGTCGTCGGCGTCTGGCGGGAAGGCGGTCATGGCGGCGAAGACGCCCATTTCGCGGGCTTTGGGGGCCATCTGCTCGGCCAGCGGCCGGAGGCTGGCCACCGCTGCGTCGTCGGGGCGGTAGGGCTGGCCGGTGCCCTGGGCGAGGTCCCAGCCGTGCACGGTCAGGTCGAGCAGTGCCATGCCGCCCACGACCTGCTGCGGGAAGCCCATGCCGGGGGAGTTACCCTCGTGCGCGGCCGGGTCGGACCATGCCTCGATGAGCGTCCGCGTCTCGATGGCGAACCGCTCCCGCCAGTCGGCCCGGACGAAGTCGGGCGCCGAGGAGAAGTCGGGGGCGCCCTTCGTGGCGAGGACCTGGAAGTTGGTCACGACCTGGAAGAGGTGGTTCACCAGGTCGCTCACGTTGAAGTCGGTGCACGGTGTCGCGTCGAACAGCTGCTTGTCGTCGATGCCCTGAACCACCGGAACGGTCCGCTCGGCGGCCGCAGCCAGCAACTCGCTGATCCTGGTCGTCATGACCAGCCACCGTAGCGGAGGCAGCCGCGACCCTCCCCAAAGGACGAGTTATTCGGTGGCGGCTCGTAGGGCGGCGAACTCGGTGGCCAGGTCGTCCAGCTGGAAGTGTGCGTTCAGGCCGCTCGGGTTGGGCAGCACCCAGACCGGCACGCCGCCGATTGACTCCGGCTGGGGGCCGATTGCCGCCTTTCGCCGGCCGAACGCGGTCCGGTAGGCGGTCACGCCGAGTACGGCCAGGTAGCGGGGGCGCCAGTGGGTCGCCAGCGCGGCCAGGATCTCGCCGCCCGCGATCAGCTCGGCGGGGGTGAGCTCGTCGGCTCGGGCGGATGCGCGGGCCACCACGTTGGTGATGCCCAGGCCCATCGCGGGCAGCTCGAACTGCTCGGACGGGTGCAGCTGCCGCGGGGTGAAGCCGGAGCGGTGCAGAGCCGGCCAGAAGCGGTTGCCGGGGCGGGCGAAATGATGGCCGGTCGCGGCCGAGTACAGGCTCGGGTTGATGCCCGAGAACAGCACCCGCAGATCGGGCCCGACCAGGTCAGGGATGGTGTGCCCACCCGCGGCCGCCACCTCGGCCGGGGTAGGCCGCCGAAAATCGGCTGCGGGCTGGGCCGGCGTCGGGCGGAGGCGGGCGGACGCTGCGCGGCGGGGCGAAGGCCGCGCCGGCTGGGGGTGGTCAGAGGGCACGCAGGGAGCCGCCGTCGACGGGGACGGTGATGCCGGTCAGGTAGCCGGCGGCGGGGGAGAGCAGGAACGCGGCTACCCGGCCGAAGTCGGCTGGGTCGCCCAGGCGGCCCAGGGGGACCTCGGCGGTGGCCTTCGCCTCGGCGGCGGCGGGGTCGTCGGTGGCGGCGAACATTTCGCGGTTGCGGTCGGTGAGCAGGCGGCCGGGCAGCAGGCTGAGCACCCGCACGCCGCGCGGCCCGAACTCGTCGGCCATGTCCTTGGCTGCCATGGCGAGGCCGGGGCGCAGACCGTTGGACAGGCCGAGGCCGGTCAGTGGTGACTTCGCCGAGGTGGAGAGCACCAGGCCGATGGCGCCGCCGTCGGGCATCGCGGCCGCGAACGTGCGGGCCGCCCGGATCGAGCCGAGGAAGACGGTCTCGAACGCGGCCCGCCACTGGTCGTCGGAGATCGACGCGACCGTGCCGCGTTCCGGGCCGCCCACCGAGACGAGGCCGCCGTCGAGGCGGCCCCATCGGGACGTGGCCAGGTCGACCAGGGCGGCCGGCGTGCCGGCGTCGGTCAGGTCGGCGACGACGCCCTCGGCGCGGTCGGCGCCGCCGAGCCGTTCCACCGCCAGGCCGACGCCCTCCACCGAGCGGGACGAGATCACCACCCGGGCGCCCTCGGCGACGAGCACCTCCGCGGTGGCGAAGCCGAGCCCGCGGGAGGCTCCGGTGAGGATGAAGACGCGACCGTCCAGCCCGAGATCCATGGTGATGATCCTGCCACCTCAGAGAGAACGCAGCCGACTCAGAGAGAACGCAGCCGACTCAGAGAGAACGCAGCCGGGCAGCGGTGGACTCGTCGGCGGGCAGGAACGACTCGACGGCCAGCTCCGACAGGGTGACGTCCAGCGGCGTACCCAGAATGGAGGTGACGCTGAAGAAGGACAGGTCGTCGATGCGCAGGGGGACGACCAGGCCGGTGGGCCGGGTGGCGCTCGCGCCGCCGGGATAGCCGGCGAGCTCGGTGTGCAGTTCCCGCAGCACCGGATCGGCCAGGTGGGTGGCCTGCTCGTCGAGCCGGTGCAGCAGGTGGGTGCGCCACTCGGCGAGGTTGCGGATGCGTGGCGCCAGGCCGCCGGGGTGCAGCGACAGGCGCAGCACGTTGACCGGGGGTTCCAGCAGCTCGGCGGCGCACCCGGCGGTCAGTGAGAGAACCGCCTCGTTCGCGTCGATCATCGTCCAGTGCCGGTCGACCAGCAGCGCCGGCGCGGGCGCGTGCGCGGCGAGCACGTCACGCAGCGACGACAGGACCGCCGCGAGCGGCGGCCCGTCCAGCGCGGACTCCGGGTGGGCCGGTGCGTAACCGCCGGCCAGGAGCAGCTCGTTCTGCTGCCGCAGCGGTACGCCGAGCCGGTCGGACAACCGCAGGATCATCTCCGGCGTGGGCCGCGACCGGCCGGTCTCCACGAACGACAGGTGTCGCGCCGACACCCCCGCCTCGGCCGAGAGCTCGAGCTGGCTCATCCGCCGGGTCGTCCGCCATTCGCGCAGAAGCTGTCCCACGTCCGCCATGACCGCAGCGTAAGCCTTACCTCCGAGGTAATCGACGCCATTACCTGCGCCGGGCGATGGTGGTCCGGCAAGCACCGATCGCGAGGAAAGGACCTGACCATGAGCGACTTCGACACCGTGGTGGACCGCTACCTGGCCACCTGGAACGAGACCGACCCGGCCCGGCGGCGCGCGGCGATCGACGACCTGTGCGCCGACGACGTCCGCTACGTCGACCCGATGGCGGCGGTCGACGGCCGGGCGGCGCTCGACGGGCTGATCGGCGCCGTCCAGCAGCAGTTCCCGGGCCTGGTCTTCAGCGCGGCCGGGCCGGTCGACGCCCACCACGAGCAGGCCCGGTTCACCTGGAATCTGGGCGCGCCGGGCGAGGAGCCGCTGGTCGTCGGCTTCGACGTGGCCGAGCTCGACGCCGGCGGCCGGATCCAGCGGGTGCTCGGCTTCCTCGACCGGGTGCCGGGTTAGGCCGTGCTTCAAAAAACGGGCTGGGAAAAGGGGCGGATCACGCGTACTCGGCCGGCTATTTGAATCACGACGGCGCCGGCGGCCGAACGCATTGCCGGTGTCCGCCGGGGCCGGGGCGCGGAGGCGCCGTCGTAGCGCATCGCCGCCTCGCGCTCGGCCAGCTCCTCCGCGGCCGAGCCGGTCAGCTCGCCGCGGGAGCGCAGGTCACGGGCCAGGTCCCAGCCGTCGCGCAGCGAACCCTGCGTCGGGCGGGCCGTCGCCCACTCGGCGAACGTGTGCTTCCAGCGCGCGCCGAGCGACGCGGCGAGCAGCGGCCACTGCCGGGAGACCTCACCGGCCCGCTTGCGCAGCAGCGCCACCCGGGCCGCCTCGAACCGAAAACCATCGAAGCCGGCCGGTACGGGTTTCCCGGCGGTCAGCGCCTCGACGAGTGCGGCCTGCCGCGCGGCCAGGTCATTTCCGGTCATGTGACCACGGGGTAGCCGGCCGCCGCGGCGATCGCGTCGAGCTCGGTGCGCAGCTCGGCGGCGGGTGGGTAGTCGCCGTCGCGTTCCAGCATCAGGGCCGGCGGGCGATGCCGGCGGCACAGCTCGGCGACCAGGTCGAGCACCGGCTGCGGCGTGGCATGGGTGTGGGTGTCGTGGTAGAGGCCGTCGTGCTCGTCGCCGCCGGCCACATGCACGTAGGCGACCCGGTCGAGCGGCAGCTTGTCGAGCAGCTCGAGCGGGTCGTCGCCGCGGTTGCGGGCGTTCGCGTAGACGTTGGCGATGTCGAGCAGCAGGCCCGCGCCGGTGCGGTCGAGGATCTCGACGAGGAAGTCGGCTTCGGAGAGCTCGTCGTCGGGCCAGTCGAAGAGGGCGGCGATCGGCTCCAGCGCGATCGGCACCGGCAGCTCCGCCTGGGTGCGCTTCACGTTGGCCACCACCGCGTCGACGGCCTCCCGGCTGCGGGGCAGCGGCAGCAGGTGGCCGGCCTCGATGCCGCCGGCCCGGACGAACGCGATGTGCTCGCTGACCAGCGGCGCTTTCAGTCGCTCGGCGACGGTGGCCAGGTGCCGCACCCGATCGGGGTCGACCGGCTCGGCTCCGCCGAGCGACAGGCGAACGCCGTGCGGGATGACGGTGACGCCACGGGCGATCAGCTCCGGCAGGCCGGCCGGCAGGTCGCCGTGTGCGTGCACCGACTCGGCCACCACCTCGGCGAAGCGCAGGCCGGGCAGCTCGGCGACGAAGCCGGAGATCTCCGGGCGCCAGCCGATGCCGACGCCGTACTCCTCAGCCACCTCAGCCACCTCAGCCACCTCAGCCACCGCAGCCGCCGCCTCCACCGCAGGAGCTGCCGCCGCCGCACGAGCTGCTGCTGCCGCCGCAGGAACTGCCGCTGTCCGAGCTGCTGGAGCTGCAGGAATAGCTGGCCATGTCGCCTCCGCCGCCGGCCGTGACGGCCCGGTGGATCTCCGCCTCGGCGGCGAACGCCGGGTCCATCGTGTACAGCGACGCGGCGCCGAACAGGGCGACACCCATGGCCGCGCCGGTGGCGCCGTAGGTGGCGTAGGCCGGCGACTGCCGCGGCGAGAGGTGGACGTGCCGGCTGCGCATCTCGCGCATGCCGCGCAGGGCGGCGGCGGTGGCGGTGCGCTTGGTCCGCCGGATCCCGATCAGCACCGCCAGCGCGACGAACACCGTCGGGAAGAGGAAGCCGACCGGCTTGTCGTTCATCGTGCCGGCGATCCCCCGCAGGACACCGATGACGACCAGGATGCCGGCCGCGACGGACCAGAGCCGCAGCCGGGCCAGGGCCGGCTTGCTGACCGCGAGGCCGCGCCGCTCGAGGCCCTCGCGGAGCTGGTCGAGCGCCGAGCGCACCCACTGGTCGTCGGCGACGTCGCGGGTGCGGACCTGACGGCCGGCGGCGTTGTGGACGGCGGCGTCGAGCGGGGTGACGCCGGCCGGCAGCGGTCCGGTCTGGACGAGAGTGTGCTGCGGGCCGGCGCCGATCAGGCCGGCCGCGCGCAGGCCGCCCAGGGCGGCATAGATGGCGAGCTGGTCGCCACCGTTCAGATAGGCGACCTGCTGCGCGCCGAGGGCATCGACACGGGCGCTGCGGTCGCCCCGGAACGCGATGGTCCGGTGGATGGCGTACGCGATCGCGATGCCGGCGGTGGCCGCGAGGAACAACGCGATGAAGGCCGGGCCAGGAATCCCCCACGTGGGCTGCATGGCCTCATTGTGCAGGTCGATGCAACACTGCCTAGGGCTGGCGGACGGCTTCCTCGACCACGTCGAGCACCCGGCTCAGCTCTCCGGGCGGGCGGCCGGTGGCCAGATGGAGGACGAGGCCGTCGTAGGCGAGCTCGAGGAACTGGGTGAGCACCTCGACCGGCACGTCGTCGCGGAGCACGCCGGCGTCGCGCTGGCGCTGCAGGCGGTCGCGGGTGGCGTCGGCGATCGCGGCCGACCGCTCGGCCCAGCGCTTGGCGAACTGCGGGTCGGTGCGCAGCCGGCGGGACACCTCGAGCTGGGTGCCGAGCCAGCCGGCCGTCTCGCCGTCGCTGCCGCCGGCCCGGCTCAGCAGGTCGCGCATCACCTGGACCAGGCCGTTGCGGGTGACGGTCTCGACCATGGTGGCGGCATCGTCCTCGGCCACGGCCAGGAACAGCGATTCCTTGTCACGAAAATGGTGGAAAATCGCGCCGCGGGACAACCCGGTGGCATCCTCCAGCCGGCGGACCGTGGCGCCCTCATAGCCGAACCGCGCGAAGCAGTCGCGGGCCGCCGCGAGGATCTCGTGGCGTCTCGCCTCCAGCTGGTCCTGACTTACTCTGGGCACGCTCTGGATCGTGTCACGCAGGCGCTTTCTTATGCAATCCGTACGTACGTCTTGCCAGCGACGCCGGACGGCCCGACCGGATGGTGCGAAATCCACCATCCGGGGCAGAAGTTGTTAACAGTCCTGGACTGTTCGCTTCCGTCCCCGCTCACGTAAAGTGCGCGGGTGCCTCTCGTCCTGATGGCTCTCGACGACACCCTGCTTGACCGCAGCGGTGCGTTCAGGCTGTGGGCGAAGGGATTCCTGGACGAGATCGGAGCACCACAGGATGATCTCGACTGGTTACTCTCCGTTGATGCGGATGGCCTGACCACGCGCTGGGACCTGTCCGACCTGATCCGGGACCGCTACCACCTCAACATTCCCTCGATCGATCTCCTCGAGGAACTGCACGAGGGGCCGCTCGCCTTCGAGCGGCTCGACCCGATGGTGGGTTGCGCGCTGCAGATCGCGGCCGACGCCGGCCTGGTGCCGGTGGTGGTCACCAACGGGCAGACCGAGCGGCAGGACAGCCGGATCCGGCGCACCGGCCTGGACCGCTACGTCGCCGATTGGGTGATCTCCGAGCAGGCCGGGGTGAGCAAGCCCAACCCGCGCATCTTCGCCCTCGCCGCCCAGCGGGTGCGGATGCGGCTCGGCGGGGCCTGGGTGGTGGGCGACAGCCCGGAGTCCGACATCGGTGGCGCGGCCGCGATGGGCCTGCCCAGCGTGTGGCTGCACCGGGGCCGGGACTGGATGGACAACCGGTTCGCACCGACCAAGGTCGTGGGCAACGTGATCCAGGGCCTGTCCGCCATCATGGCGGCGCAATAAATCAGTTGCGCTCTTCCGCGGGTCACCGGCAAAGTGACCCCCGCACCACGAAAGCACTGGAGAAGAAGGGGGTGGACCGCATGGCCGTCTTTGTGATGACAGCTGCCCAGCGTCCGAAACCCTTTTCTTTTTCCGAGGAGACCCTCCAGTGCGAGAGCACGAAGACACCATGCGCCGTGGCCGGCGCAAGTTCGACGACGACGAATCTGACTTTCTGAAGCGGGGCCGGCTCGAGCCGCTGCTCGCCGAGGAACCCGATCTGCCCGAGACCGGTGACAACTGGTCCACCTGGGACGGCGCTCTGCACGGTCCCGAACCCCGGCCCGACTGGGTCCGCACCGAGCACGGTGCGGTCGACGACGAGCTGGGCATGCTCAAGACCGGCAAGGAAGCCGACGTCTTCCTGGTCCGCCGGCACGTGCCCGGCACCGCCGACGTCAGCATGCTGGCCGCCAAGCGCTACCGCGACGGCGACCACCGGCTGTTCCATCGCGACGCAGGCTACCTCGAAGGCCGCCGGGTCCGGCGGTCGCGCGAGATGCGGGCGATGACCAACCGCACCTCGTTCGGCAAGGAGCTGATCGCCGGGCAGTGGGCGGCCGCCGAGTTCGGCGCGCTCGGTCAGCTGTGGGAGATCGGCCGGGTGAGCGGACTGGTCCGGGTGCCCTACCCGGTGCAGCTCATCGGCACCGAGGTGATGCTCGAGTTCATCGGCGACTGGGAGACCGGCGAGGCGGCGCCCCGGCTCGCCCAGGTGCGGGCCGACCCGGACGTGCTGGCCGGCCTGTGGCAGCAGATGACCGACGCGCTGAGCGTGCTGGCCCGGGCGCAGGTGGCGCACGGCGACCTGTCGCCCTACAACACTCTCGTGCACGACGGTCGGCTGGTGCTCATCGACCTGCCGCAGATCGTCGACGTCGTCGCCAACCCGCAGGGCGCCGACTTCATCGCCCGGGACGTGCGCAACGTCGCCGGCTGGTTCACCCAGCGCGGCCTGCGTGTGGACGCGGACGAGCTGCTCGAGCGCCTGCTCTACGAAGCGGGCCTGAAATGAGACGCTGCGGGCCTGAAGTGAGACGGTCCGGGCCGCGGCCGCCCAGAACTCGGCGGCCGCGACCCCGGATCACTGGATGTATCCCTCGACCTCGTTGACGGCGTGGGCCTGCTCGGCGTTCGGGTCGTTCCCCACCTCACGGGCGGCCCGGCGCCGGCGCAGCAGGTCCCAGCACTGGTCCAGCGCCTCCTCGAGCTCCTTGAGGCGCGCGTGCTCCTCGTCCGACGAGATCTCGCCGCGGCCCAGTTGCCCGCGGAGCTTGTGCTCCTCGTCGACCAACCCGTGGATCTTGCCCAGCACAGTGTTGTCATCCATCCCCGAAGCCTATTCACTCGCGAAGCGGTCTCTCATCCGACTCTCATCCGGGCGTGTTGTGATGAGGGCGATGACCCGCATCCTCGTCGTCGACGACCAGCCCAACATCGTCGACCTGCTCGCCACCGTGCTGCGCTTCCACGGCTTCACGGTCGGCACCGCAGGCACCGCCGCCGAGGCCCGGAAACAGGTCGCCGAGCAGCCGCCCGACCTGGTGCTGCTGGACGTGATGCTGCCCGACGGCGACGGCCGCGAGCTGTGCCGGGAGCTGCGCGGGCCGGCGGTGATCTTCCTGACCGCGCGGGACGCCCGGGACGACATCATCGCCGGGCTCACCTACGGCGGGGACGACTGGATCACCAAGCCGTTCGACGTGGAGGTGCTGCTCGCCCGGGTGCGGGCGGTGCTGCGCCGCACCGGGGCCGCCCCGGTCGAGAACCGGGTGCTGCGCTACGCCGACCTGGAACTCGACCCGGACACTCTCGAGGTGCGGCGGGCCGGTGAGCCGGTGCAGCTGTCGCCGACCGAGCTGAAGCTGCTGCGCTACTTCCTGCAGAACCCCGGGCGGGTGCTGTCCCGGCAACAGATCCTGCGGGCGGTCTGGGAGTACGACATCGAGGCCGGCTCGAACGTGGTCGACACGTACGTCGGCTATCTGCGCCGCAAGCTCGACCGGTTCGGGCCGCCGCTGCTGGTCACCCACCGCGGCTTCGGCTACGCGCTGCGCGAGACGACGCCGTGACGCTGCGGCGCTCCCTGCTGCTCGTGGTGGCCGGGCTGACGGTGGCCGCCCTGCTCCTGGTGACCGGCACCGCCGTACTCGGGATGCGGTCCTATCTTCTGAATCGCACCGACGAGCAGTTGGACGCCGCCGCCGAGCTGGCCAGATCGCGCACCGCGATGCTGGTGGGCGACCCGGAGCTGCGCGGTCAGGCGATCCGCCAGGTCGTCTCGGTCACCGACTACGTGATCGAGGTGCGGGCCGCCCCCACCGGCATCATCCGGATCGTCTCCGGCGCGCCGCTGCCCGCGAAGCCCCTGCTCGACCAGGCCGAGGACGACCCGCGACCGCAGAACGTGGCCGGTTACCGGGTCGTGGTCACCCACGACGGCGCCTACACGGTGCTGGTCGCGCTCTCCCTGCAGCCGTTGCGGGACACCGTCGCCCGGCTGCTGCGGGTCGCCGGGCTCACCTCGCTCGTCGTGCTCGTGCTGCTGGTGCTGATCGCCCGGCTCCTGATCGCCCGCCGGCTGCGGCCGCTGGACGCGATCGCGGCCGCCGCCACCGACCTCGCCGACGGCCGGCTCGACCGCCGGGTGCCGGGCTCCGGCAACCCGCGCACCGAGGTGGGCCGGCTCACCACCGCGATCAACGGGATGCTCTCCCGCATCCAGGGCGCGCTCGCCGCCCGGGAACGCTCCGAGTCCCGGATGCGCGAGTTCGTCGCCGACGCGTCGCACGAGCTGCGCACCCCGGTCACCTCGATCCAGGGATATCTGCAGCTCATCCGCTCCGGCGTGGTCGACACCCGGGAACGGCCGGACGTGCTGCGCCGGATCGAGGAGGAGTCGACCCGGATGGGGTCGCTGGTCAACTCGCTGCTCTACCTGGCCCGGCTGGACGCCTCGCCGCCCGCCCGGCGGGAACCGGTCGATCTGAGCCGGCTCGCCCGGGACGCGGTGGCGGACGCGTCGGCGGTCGAGCCGGACCGGCCGCTGACCGCGGAGACCCCGGCCGAGTGCCTGGTCACGGCGGACGCGGACGCGGTGCGCCAGGTTCTGGCCAATCTGCTGGCCAACGTACGGGCGCACACCCCGCCCGGGACGGCCGCGCGGGTGCGGGTCGCCCCCGATGCGGCCGGTGCGCGGGTCGAGGTCGCCGACGACGGGCCGGGAATGGGGGAGGAGGCCGCCGCGCACGCGTTCGAACGGTTCTGGCGGGCCGACCCGGCCCGGTCAGCTGGGGGCGGTGCCGGCCTCGGCCTGGCGATCGTGGCCGACGTCGTGCACGCGCACGGCGGGTCGGTCGGCGTCGACGGTTCGGCCGTGTGGTTCACGCTGCCCCGCGACTCTTGACGAACTCTCATCTTTCTCGCATGTGACCGGCATCCGCGGCCGGTTTCATCGATCTGGTGCGAAGACGACTGATCACCAGCGTGGCGGTGGCGGCGCTCCTGCTGCCGATCGCGGCCGACCGGATCGCGGCGGGCGTGATCGAGCATCGGGTCGCCGCCCGGGTCCGGTGCGTGGCCGGCCTGACCGCCGCCCCCGACGTCGACCTGCGCGGATTCCCCGCGCTCACGCAGCTGGCGAGCCGCTCGTTCGGCGAGATCCGGGTGACGGCCGACGAGGTGCAACTCCCCAAGATCGCCCTCGGTCATGTCGAGGCCGACGCGAAGCGGGTGAGCCTCGCCGCCGGCGGCGCGAGTGCGGGCTCGGTCACGGTCGACGCGACGGTCCCCTACAGCGCGCTCACCGGGCTCGGCGCCGCGGCGAAGGGCGGCCCCGCGACGGGCGGCCCCGCGACGGGCGGCCCCGCGACGGGCGGCCCCGCGACGGGCGGCCCCGCGACGGGCGGCCCCGCGACGGGCGGCACGGCGGCGGACGGCACGACGGCGGGTGGGGCTCTGGCGGGCAGCAACATGCGGATCGTCGGGGCGGACGACGCGCAGCGGCTCGTCGTGCAGGCCGACATCTCGGTGCGCGGGCTCACCGTCCCGGCCACCGTCTACGCCGACGTGAAGCTCAGCGGGAACCGCCTCGCGATCACCCCCGTCGAGGTCGAGCTCTCCTCGATCGGGCTGCGGGTGCCCGCGTCCCGGCTGCCCGCGGCGGCGTCGGCCGAGCGCGCCGTCGACCTGCCGGCCCTGCCCGGAGGCCTCACCTACCGATCGGTGACCCCGGCCGCCGACGGCCTGCACGTCATCGCCGGCGGCGCCGATCTCCACCTGACGAACACCAACAAGATCAACAGCAACGACAAGACCTGCGGAGGTACGGCGTGAGCGCCATCGAGGACGGCCCACTGCACGCGGTGATGGGCCGGGTCGGCCGGTTCAGCACGCGGCGGCCCTGGCTGACGGTCGGCGCCTGGCTGCTCGTCGCGGCCACGGTGGCCGGTCTGGTGCTGACGTTCGGGCGGCCTGCCGACGAGAACGCCTCACTGCCCGGCGCCACCTCCCAGCGCGGCCGGGACCTGCTCGAATCCCACTTCGCCGGCGCGCAGGACGCCACCGGCCAGGTCCTGTTCCGCTCGCCGGACGCGGCGCTGGACACCGCGGCCGTCACCGCGGCCGGGCAGCGGATCGCCGGCGTCGCGCACGTGTCCTCGGTGGCGAAGCCGGTGCTCAGCGCGGACGGCCGCACCGCCTACCTGAACGTGCAGCTGGACCTCGGCCCGCGGGACGTCACGACCGAGCTCACCACGACCGTGATGAACGCGGCGGTGACCACCGGCATCGAGACGTTGCCGGCCGGGGCGCTGGCCAAGCCGCAGGCCGACACCCGGCGCAGCGAGGCGCTCGGCATCGTGGTGGCGCTGGTGGTGCTGGTGATCGCGTTCGGCGGCCTGATCGCGGCGAGCCTGCCGCTGCTGACCGCGATCATCACGCTGGTCTGCGGGGTCGGCGCGATCGGGCTGGCCGGGCACCTGACCGGGATCCCGGCGGTGGCCACCACGCTCGGCACGATGATCGGACTGGGCGTCGGCATCGACTACGCCCTGTTCCTCATCACTCGATATCGAGCCCTCCTGGCCACTGCCCCGCCCGCCGTCGAGTCCACCCGGCCCGCGCTTTCGCGGGGAACGGCGACGGCGGGGGAGTCGGTGGACCCGGGGCGCTTGGCCGGGCCGGGGCCGCGCTCCTGGCGCGAGGCGGCGATCGTGGAGACGGTGGCCTCGTCCGGAAGCGCGGTGGTGTTCGCGGGTGGGACCGTGATCGTGGCGCTCGGCGGGCTCGCCGTCGCGGGGGTTCCGATTCTCGCCACGCTCGGCTGGACGGCCGGGCTTGTGGTGCTCGTTGCGGTCGCCTCGGCGACCACCCTCCTGCCGGCCCTGCTCGCGCTGGCCGGCCACCGGATCTCGGCACCGCGGGTGCGGTCACGACGGTCCGTCTGGGGCAACCTCGCCGGCCGGGTCACGCGGCGGCCCTGGAGATATGCGGTGACCAGCGTGATCGTGCTGCTCGCGCTGGCCGCGCCGGTGGCGGCGATGACGCTCGGGCAGACCGACGCGGGTGACGACCCGGCCGGTTCGGACACGCGTGCCGGATACGACGCGATGGCGGCGGCCTTCGGGCCGGGCGTCAACGGACCGCTCACCGTGATCGCCCAGCTCGGCAGCCCGGCTACCGTGGCGGCCGATCCGCGGCTCACGCGGCTGTCGGCGGCGGTGGCGGCGACAGCCGGGATCGCCTCGGTGCAGCCGGTCCGGCTCTCGCCGGACGGCACGGTCGCGTCGATCCAGGCCGTTCCCACCACCGCGCCCAGTGACCCGGCCAGCCTGGCGACCGCCGACCGGCTCGACGACCTGCACGTGGACGACCTCACCGTCTCGGTCACCGGGATGACCGCGATCCGCGGGGAACTCGCCGGCCGGGTCGGCTCACGGATGCCGTACGTCATCGGCCTGGTTGTTCTGCTCAGCGCCCTGCTGGTGTTCGCCGCCTTCCGTGCCCCCGTCGTGGCGGCGAAGGCCGCCCTGATGAACCTGCTGTCCGTGGGGGCTGCCTACGGGGTGCTGACCGCGGTGTTCCAGTGGGGGTGGGGCGTGCGGCTGACCGGGCTGGACGGGCCGGTGCCGATCGAGGCGTACGTGCCGATGATGCTGTTCGCCCTGCTCTTCGGGCTGTCCATGGATTACGAGGTGTTCCTGCTGACCGCGGTGCGTGAGTCGTGGGTGCGGACCGGGGACAACGCGCGCTCGGTGCGCGACGGGCTGGCCGGGACCGGCGTGGTGATCACCTCGGCCGCCCTGATCATGGTGTGTGTCTTCGCGAGTTTCGTGCTCAGCTCGGACCCGATCGTGAAGATGATCGGCCTGGGGCTGGCCGTGGCGATCGCGGTCGACGCCACCGTGATTCGCGGTCTGCTGGTGCCGGCGACGATGGCCCTGCTGGGCCGGGCGAACTGGTGGACGCCGGGCCGCCGGCAACCGGCGCCCGAGAGGGAGCTCGTCTCCTCCTGAACGCGGAGAAGCCCCGCCCGTTGCGCAACGGGCGGGGCTTCTCGCGGTCGATCAGCTGTTCAGCATCTTGCGGAGCACGTACTGCAGGATGCCGCCGTGGCGGTAGTAGTCCGCCTCGCCGGGGGTGTCGATGCGCACGTCGGCGTCGAACTCGACGCCGGTGTCCGTGCGGACCTTGACCGTGCCGGGGATCTCGCCGTCGTTCAGCGCCGTGACGCCGGTGATGGTGAAGGTCTCGGTGCCGGTCAGGCCGAGCGACTCGGCGCTGGTCTTGGGCGGGAACTGCAGCGGCAGCACGCCCATGCCGATCAGGTTGGAGCGGTGGATGCGCTCGTAGCTCTCGGCGATGACCGCGCGCACGCCCAGCAGCATGGTGCCCTTGGCCGCCCAGTCCCGGGACGAGCCCGAGCCGTACTCCTTGCCGGCCAGGATGACCAGCGGGATGCCGGCCTCCTGGTAGGCCACCGACGCGTCGTAGATCGTCGACTGGTCGCCGGTGAGGTGGTTGACCGTGAACCCGCCTTCCGGCAGAGCTCCTCGACTCGATTGAATCTGGTTGCGCAGCCGGATGTTGGCGAACGTGCCGCGGATCATGACCTCGTGGTTGCCGCGGCGGGAGCCGTAGCTGTTGAACTCGTGCCGCGGGACGCCGTGCTCGGCCAGGTATTTGCCCGCGGGGGAGTCCGCCTTGATCGAGCTGGCCGGCGAGATGTGGTCGGTGGTCACCGAGTCACCCAGCTTGGCCAGCACCCGGGCGCCGCTGATGTCGTTCACCGGCGACGGCGAGGCGGACATGCCCTCGAAGTACGGGGGCTTGCGGACGTAGGTCGAGTCGTCGGCCCAGTCGAAGGTCTTGCCCTCGGGGGTGGGCAGCGACTGCCATTGCTCGTCGCCGGCGAAGACGTCCTGGTAGGCGGTGGCGAAGCCGGTCGCGCCGATCGCCTGGGCGATGGTGTCGTCGATCTCCTTGGCGCTGGGCCAGATGTCGGAGAGGAAGACCGGCTTGCCGTCACTGCCCGTTCCCAGGGGTTCGGTCGTGATGTCCAGGTCCATCGTGCCGGCCAGCGCGTACGCCACCACCAGCGGCGGCGAGGCCAGGTAGTTCATCTTGATGTCCGGGTTGATCCGGCCCTCGAAGTTGCGGTTGCCGGAGAGCACGCTGACCGCGGTGAGGTCGGCCTCGTTGACCGCGGCCGAGATCTCCTCGGGCAGCGGGCCGGAGTTGCCGATGCAGGTGGTGCAGCCGTAACCGACCAGGTTGAAACCGAGCTTGTCCAGATAAGGAGTGAGGCCGGCCCGCTCGTAGTAGTCCATGACCACCTTGGAGCCCGGCGCCAGGGTCGTCTTGACCCACGGTTTGCGGGTCAGGCCCCGGTCGACGGCGTTGCGGGCGAGCAGCGCCGCACCGATCATGACCTGCGGGTTCGAGGTGTTGGTGCAGGACGTGATGGCGGCGATGCCGACGAAGCCGTGGTCCAGCTCGAACTCCACGCCGTCCTCGCCGACCACGCGGGTCGGCTTCGACGGCCGGCCCGCGGCGTTGTCGGCGGCGCTGAACATGTGCGGCTTGTCGGTGGCGTCGTCGACGTCGTTGGCCGGCGGGTCGCTGGCCGGGAACGACTCCTCGCTGGCCTCGTCGGCGTGGCCGTTGGGCTGCACGTAGTTGCCGAGCGCGTCGCGGAACATGCTCTTGGCCCGGTCGAGCGGCACCCGGTCCTGCGGCCGCTTCGGGCCGGCCAGGGACGGGACGATCGTGGCGAGGTCGAGCTCGAGCTTCTCCGAGAAGTCCGGCTCGGCGTTCGGGTCGAGCCAGAGGCCCTGGCGCTTCGCGTACGCCTCGACCAGCGCGACCTGCTGCTCGCTGCGGCCGGTCAGCTTGAGGTATTTGATCGTCTCGTCGTCGATCGGGAAGATCGCGGCGGTCGAACCGTATTCCGGCGACATGTTGCCGATGGTGGCCCGGTTCGCCAGCGGCACGGCGGTGACGCCGGGGCCGTAGAACTCGACGAACTTGCTGACCACGCCGTGCTCGCGGAGCATCTCGGTGATCGTGAGCACCAGGTCGGTGGCGGTGGTGCCGGCCGGCATCTCGCCGGACAGCTTGAAGCCGACGACCCGCGGGATCAGCATGCTGACCGGCTGGCCCAGCATGGCCGCCTCGGCCTCGATGCCACCGACGCCCCAGCCCAGCACGCCGAGGCCGTTGACCATGGTGGTGTGCGAGTCGGTGCCGACGACCGTGTCCGGGTACGCCTGGCCGTTGCGCTCCATGATCGTGCGGGCCAGGTATTCGATGTTGACCTGGTGCACGATGCCGGTGCCCGGCGGGACGACCTTGAACTCGTTGAAGGCGGTCTGGCCCCAGCGCAGGAACTGGTAGCGCTCCCGGTTGCGCTGGTATTCCAGCTCGACGTTGCGCTGGAAGGCGTCCGCGCGGCCGAACAGGTCGGCGATGACGGAGTGGTCGATGACCAGCTCGGCCGGCGCGAGGGGGTTGACCTTGGTGGGGTCACCGCCCAGCTCCTTGACGGCCTCGCGCATGGTGGCCAGGTCGACCACGCAGGGGACGCCGGTGAAGTCCTGCATCAGCACCCGCGCGGGGGTGAACTGGATCTCGACGCTGGGGTCGGCGGTCTGGTCCCAGCCGCCGAGCGCGCGGATGTGGCCGGCGGTGATGTTCGCGCCGTCCTCGGTCCGCAGCAGGTTCTCCAGCAGGATCTTCAAGGAGTAGGGCAGGCGTTCGTGCCCCTCGACCTTGTCGATCGCGTAAATCTCGTAGCTCGCGTCTCCGACGCGCAGCTCGCTCTTCGCACCAAAGGTGTCGAGGCTGGCCACCGTCATCTCCTTCACCCAGCGACTGTGAGGTCAAGTCTTTCGCACCGGTCAGGGCGCCCCGGGAGTTAGGCAATCCTAACTCTCGGTTCACGTTTCCCGTAAACCGTACGTCCGTCTTGTAAGCCCGCGCAAGGCGGGGTCAGCTCGTCGCGCGGATCGCGAACTCGTTACTCTCCGTGTATTTCGGCTGCAGGGTTACGCCACTCACGGTGGCGGCCGGCAGCACGAACGCGGTCCGCTTGTCGACGATGTCGTCTCGGAATCTTCCCAGGGTCACGGGGGTCGCGTCGGCCGCATGGCGCAGCCGGAAGGTCCAGATGCCCGGCGGCAGGGCCGGGATCGAGACGCCGAAGTCGAGGCCGTCGGCGGTCACCGTCAGCTCCCGGGTCTCCGGTCCGTTGGATGCCTCGAGGGTCGGCGAGTCGAACATCGCGCCGTACAGGCGGCCGGTCAGATGAATGCCGTCCGTGTCGGCCGAGATGTCGCCGACCTCGGCATAGGCCGGCTGGTCCCAGACCCGGACACCGAGGATGCCCTCGGCGCTGCGGAACGGGAGCTGGATGCGCTGCCCGACCGGGCCGTCCAGCAGGTCACGGGTGTCGCGGACGCCGGCGAGCACGGTCTTGCCGGCGGCGTCCCGGATCTGCCCGATGCCCGATTTGTCAAAATTAACCGTGACGCCGTCCGGCAGCGGGCCGGCGCCGTCCCAGTCGACCATCGGCTGCGTGACCGAAGGCGCCGGGCCGAGCGCGGAGACTGGCTCTCGCCGCCGCCACGGCTTTCGCTTTTTGTCCGAAATTTCGAGAAATAGCTGTTCATATTGTTCAGCTATCGGCGCCGGGTCGTACCGCGCCGAATGGGCCAGCGCCGCGGCCGCCATCGAGTGGCGCAGGTCGTCGTCGTTGATCAGCTGGAGCAGGGCGTCGCCGAACGCGTCCGGGTCGCCGACCGGCGTGAGCAGACCGTCCTCGCCGTGCCGCAGGATCTCGCCGGGCCCGTACGGCGCGTCGGTGCTCACCACCGGCACCCCGCAGCGCATCGCCTCGACCAGCGTCATCCCGAACGGCTCCCGGTCGGCCGAGACCGCCGCGATCGACCCCTTCGCCCACTCCGACTCGATCGGCGTGAAGTTGCCCATCATCCGCACGTGGTTGTGCAGCCCGAGCTCGAGCACCAGCGCCCGCAGCGCCGGCGTCTCCTTGCCGTCGCCGTAGACCCGCAGCTGCCAGTCCGGCCGCTCGGCGACCACCTTGGCGAAGGCGCGGATCAGCACGTCGTACCGCTTGCTCGGGACCAGCCGGCCGGCCGCCACCACGAGCTTCGCCCGGCCGTGCGACGGCGGGACCGTGGGCTTGGGCACGCCGTTCGGGATGAACATCAGGCGGGTGCGGCGCAGGCGCAGGTGGGCGGCGTAGTCGTCGGCGTCGCGCTGGGACACCGTGACGAACGCGTCGAGTTTGCGCAGGTATTTCGGCATCAGGTGGCGCAGCGCCGCCCGGTGCTGGCCGCGCACCAGGTGCTCCTGGCCGATGCGGACCATGTGCTTGGGGGCGAATTTCACCGCGTACGTGATCAGGCCCGGTCTGGTCGCGACGACCACGTCGGCGTCGGAGGCCCGGAGGTATTCGCGGTAGCGCCGCTCGACGTGCCGGTCGTAGTCCATCGACTTGAAGTCGGACCGCGGGTAGACCCGGGCCGGCTTGCCGCGGCCGGGCGGGTCCGGCTCGTGGTCGGGGTGGCCCGGCCGGATCTCGACGAGCGACATCAGCCGGATCGCCGGATCGACCGGGAGTTGCGGCACATCCCGGCGGCGTACCGTGCTGAGGACCTCGATGTCGTGGCCGCGCGCCGCCAGAGCGGCGCCAAGATTGAACGTCGTCTTTATCGTTCCGCCGATGCCGAAGGCATCATTGATGAGGAAAAGCACCTTCATGCCGGTTCGCGGGACCTTTCCGTGGCCGGTGAATGTGCCACGTTAGCGGTTACGCGCACGTCGCGTTTACCCCTGTGTTGGATAGGGCACACGGCTGCCGTGCAGGCCCCCACCGACATAGCCGCCCTGACCGACTTCTTCGATCGCTACGGCACCGCCCTGACCACGGGCGATGTCGCGGCGGTGGCCGGCTGCTACGCGCTGCCCGGCATGGTCGTCGCCGACTCGTACAGCTTCACGTTCACCTCGCCGGCGGCGGTCGCCCTCTCGTTCCTCGGCGCCGCTCCGCTGTACCAGGAGCAGCAGATCGTGGCCGCCCACGCGGAGATGCTCGACGTGCAGCCGCTGTCCGCCGCGCTGACCATGGTCGAGGTGGCCTGGGAGTATCTGGACAGCAGCGGCAATGCTCTCACCGGCGGACATTTCCGTTATCTGCTGCGAATTGACGCGAACGGGCCGCGTATCACCACCGTGATCTCGACGCACTGAAATCGTCGTACGCCGGTGCGAGGATGGCCCGGTGACGACGATCGAGATCGCGCCTGCCGCGCCGCCCACCGGCCGCCGCCGCCCGCAGTGGCTGGTCGTGCACTACGCCCGCTCCGACGGCGAATACGCCGCGTGGTGGCTGCACGCGTGGGGCGATCTCGCGCCCGGTCAGGAGCCCGGTTATCCGGGTGGCGCCCCGTTCGCCGGTGAGGACGCCTATGGCCGGTTCGCCTGGGTCCGGCTCGCCGACGGCGCCCGCGACGTCGGTTTCGTGCTGGTCGATCACGCCGGCGCCAAGGATGTCGACGAGGACCGGCACGTCGACCCGGCCGTCACTCCGGAGATCTGGCTGCGCCCCGGCGACCCGGTCGTCTATGACGCGCCGCCGGCTCCCGCGCCCGCCGCCGAGACCGGTGAGGTGGTGATCCACTACCGCCGCCCCGGCGGCGACTACGCCGGCTGGGGCCTGCACGCCTGGGAGGGCACTCCGAAGAAGCCGCGGTGGGACCAGCCGATCCACCCGGCCACCTACGACTCGTTCGGCGCGGTGTTCCGGGTCCCGGTCCGCCCCGGCGCGATCGGCCTGCGCTTCGTGCTGCACCGCGGCGACGGCAAGGACCTGCCGGACGACCAGCGCCTCGACCTGACCCTCGCGCGCGAGGTGTGGATGCTCGCCGGCACCAGCGCGCCGGTCCGCCCCGACCTCGGCACGCTCGGCCCCGAACTCGACCCGGCCCGCCAGCTCGGCGTCTTCCTCGACCGCACGACGATCGCGCTGCCCGAGCTCTTCACCGAGCGGTCGGCCGCGTTCACCCTGGTCGCCTCGGCGAACGGTTCCCTCCGGCGGGCCGGCGACGAGCTGACCGGCGAGTTCACCACGCTGCCGCTGACCCCGCGCCCGGGCGGCCTGTTCCGGGCGCAGAGCCGGCGCTTCCCGCACCTGCGCGCCTACCGCGCGTTCTCGGTGCGCGAGCTGGGCGACGCCGCCCTGGGTTACCTGTTGCGCGGCCAGTTGCTGGTCGTCGGCCGCGACGCCGAGGGCCGGGTCAGCTCGATCACCGGCGTGCAACTGCCCGGTGTGCTCGACGACCTCTACGCCGACGCCGCCGATGCCGAGCTGGGCGTCGTGATGGCCGACGAGCGGCCGCAGCTGTCGGTCTGGGCGCCGACCGCCCGCACGGTCGAGCTGGAGCTGTTCCGCACGCCCGACGACGAGCCCAAGATTCTGCCGATGGACCGTGACGCGCTGACCGGCGTGTGGTCGATCGCCGCCAAGCGCAAGTGGCTGGGCCGCTATTACCGCTACCGCGTCGAGGTGTGGCACCCGGCCGCCCAGAGCATCGTCACCACCAGCGTGACCGACCCCTACTCGGTGGGCCTGGCCGCCGACTCGACGCACAGCCTGCTGGTCGACCTGGCCGACCCCGAGCTCGCCCCGCCCGGCTGGGAGACGCTGACGAAACCGCCGGCCGTCGCGCCCGCCCGGATGCAGATCGCCGAGGTCTCCATCCGCGAGTTCTCGATCTTCGACCAGTCGCTGCCCGCCGGCGACCGGGGCACCTACGCCGCGTTCACCCACGCGGACGCCGATTCCATGCGGCACCTCCGGTCGCTCGCCGACTCCGGCCTCACCCACCTGCACCTGCTGCCGGCGTTCGACTTCGCCACCGTCCCCGACCGCCGCGCCGACCAGAAGGTGCCGGCCTGCGACCTGGCGTCGTTCCCGCCCGACTCCGAGGAGCAGCAGCAAGCCGTCATGGCCGTCGCCGAGGAGGACGGCTGGAACTGGGGTTACGACCCCTGGCACTACACCACCCCGGAGGGCAGCTTCAGCACCGACCCGTCCGGGCCGGCCCGCATCATCGAGTTCCGGCGGATGGTGGCGGCGCTCAACGACGCCGGCCTGCGCGTCGTGATGGATGTGGTCTACAACCACGCCATGGAGGACGGGCTGCACCGCCTCAGCGTGCTCGACCGGGTCGTGCCGGGTTATTACCACCGGGCGCTGGCCGACGGCTCCACCGCCGAGTCCACCTGCTGCCCCAACACCGCCACCGAGCACATGATGATGGGCCGCCTGGTGGTCGACTCGATCGTCACCTGGGCCCGCGACTACCGGGTCGACGGCTTCCGGTTCGACCTGATGGGCCACCACCCGCGGGCCAACATCCTCGAGGTGCGGGTCGCGCTCGACCACCTGCCCGGTGGGAACGACATCTACCTCTACGGCGAGGGCTGGAACTTCGGCGAGGTGGCGTACGACGCGCGCTTCGCCCAGGCCACCCAGGTCAACATGGCCGGCACCGGCATCGGCACGTTCAACGACCGGCTGCGCGACGCGATCCGCGGCGGCGGCTCCTTCGGCAACCCGACCGAGCAGGGCTTCGCCAGCGGGCTCGGCGCGAACACTCCGCTGTGGGTGCACGACCGGATCAAGGTGGGGCTCTCCGGCGCCCTGTCGACCTACCGGTTCGTCACGCACACCGGCGCCGAGCAGAGCGGCGCCCAGATCGACTACAACGGCTCACCCAGCGGTTACGCGCTGACGCCGGACGAGACGATCAACTACGTCGACGCCCACGACAACGAGATCCTCTACGACGCGCTGGCGTTCAAGCTGCCCCGCGACCTCGCGCCGGTCGACCGCGCCCGGATGCAGATCCTCGCCCTGTCGGTGATTGTGCTGAGCCAGGGGATCGGTTTCATCGCTCTCGGCAGCGAGCGCCTGCGGTCCAAGTCGCTCGACCGCAACTCGTTCAACTCCGGCGACTGGTTCAACCAGATCCGGTGGAACCCGGCGCAGGGCAACGGCTTCGGCGCCGGCCTGCCCCCGGCCGAGGACAACGAGAACAACTGGCAATTCGCCCGCCCGCTGCTTGGTGACGCGTCGCTGGTGCCGCCGCCCGAGCTGATCGCGATGACCGCCGAGCGTTACCGCGAGCTGCTGCGCATCCGCCGCTCGTCGCCGGTCTTCGGCCTGCCCACCGCCGAGGAGGTGCAGCGCCGCCTGAAGTTCCCGCTCGGCGGCCCCGGCGAGACCCCGGGCGTGATCGTCATGTGCCTCGACGGCACCGGCCTCGACCCGCGCTGGCGGCAGGTCGTGACGGTCTTCAACGCCACCGAGCACCCGGCCATCCAGACGGTCCCGATGCTGTCCGGCTTCCACCTGAAACCGCACCCCGACCAGGCCGCGTCGGCCGACCCGGTGCTGCGCACCGCCACCGCCAACGCCGGCGTCCTGACCGTCCCGCCCCGCTCGGTGTCAGTCTTCGTCGCCGATCTCTAGAGGCGGTTGACGCCTGGCCGGCCGTCCCGCAGAGCGAAGGAGGCCAGGGTCCGCACGGCGGCGTCCGGCCTGCTCACCGCGTCGACCCCGCGGAAGTCGGCGGTGATCTGCGCCGGCGTGATCGTCGTGCGCACGTAGCCGCGCCGGTCCGAATAGAACCGTAGATGTGGATTGACGTCTCCGGCCGGGATCGACGTCTTCGCGGTGCCGTCCCCGCGTGAGGTGATCGACGTGCAGACCAGTTCGGTGCCGACGACCGGCGAGCGCGGATCGGTGTAATCGGCCTTGAGGTCGTTGGCCCAGCCGGTGTGGATGTCGCCGGTCAGCACCACCGGGTTGCGCACGCCCCGCTGCACCCAGCCCCGCTGGATCCGGTCGCGCGAGGCGCGGTAGCCGTCCCAGGCGTCCATGTTGCCGACGCCCGCCGCGTTGAGCTGGCCGGCGAAGAAGACCTGCTGGCCGATCAGGTCCCAGGCGCCGCGGTGCTGCGCCAGCCCGTCCAGCAGCCACTTCTCCTGCGCGAGTCCCGGCAGGCTGCGACCGGGCCGGTCGGCGTCCGCGCATTTCTTCGACCCGCCGCCGCAGGCCTGCGGGTCGCGGAACTGGCGGGTGTCGAGCATGTGGAACGTGGCCAGCCGGCCCCACGGCACCCGCCGGTACAACTGCATGGCGTTGCCAGCCGGCGCCGAGCGTGGCCGCAGGGGCAGGTGCTCGTAGTAGGCGCGGAAGGCGGCGGTCCGCCGCTGCACCCACTGGGCGGCGGACAGCGGCGGGAGGTTGTCGAGCCGGTGCATGCCGGCCCAGTCGTCCTCGACGTCGTGGTCGTCCGGCACCACCAGCCACGGCGCGCTCGCGTGCGCGGCCTGCAGGTCCGGGTCGACCTTGTACTGCCCGTACCGCCGCCGGTAGTCGGCCAGCGTGAGGATCTCCGGGCCCAGGTGCTGGCGCACGTGGCCGGGTTTGGCGACGCCCTCGTAGATGTAGTCGCCCAGGTGCAGGATCAGGCCGGCGCGTTCCTCCGCCATCCGCCGGTACGCGGTGAAGTAGCCGGCCTCGAAGTTCGCGCACGAGGCGAACAGCATCGTCAGGTCCCGGCCGGCAGCGGCCGGCGGCGGCGCGGTCCGGGTGCGGCCGGCCGGCGAGAGGTGGCCCTGTGCGCGGAACCGGTAGTGATATTCGAAGTCGGGGCGCAGGCCACCGGCGACGACGTGCACCGTGTGTGCCTCGTCGTGGCGGGCGGTGGCCGTGCCGGACGCCACCAGTTGCCGGAACGACGCGTCGGGGGAGACCTGCCACTCGACCGCGACGTCGGCGCGGGGCATGCCGCCGTGCCCGTCCGCGGCGAGCGGAACCGGGGCGAGCCGGGTCCACAGCACCACGCTGTCCGGATCGGGTTCGCCGGAGGCCACGCCGAGCGTGAACGGGCCGGCCACCACCCGGTGCCGGGGAAGGACCACCGCACCGACACCGCCGAGCACGAAGGTCCGTCTTTTCACGCACGTCACCATATCGGACATAAGCTTATCTTCGGCCGAAAACGCAGCCGCCTCGGGAAAGCGTGCGTGGCTGCGCTAGATTGCGCCGCACGTGGAAATTCTTCGCGATGGAGGCTGTGGTGCGGCTCGGTGTGGCCCTGAGCGGGGTAGTTCTGATGGCGGCGATCAGCGGGTGCACCGCGCATCCGGAGGAGTCGCCCAGCTGGAACGGCTCCTCGCCGACCGCGTCGGCGTCGGCGACGGTGAAGGCGGTGCCGGCCGGCAAGGCGCCGGCGTACGCCGAGCCGTTCCAGTACAGCTACACGCTGACCCGCGGCTGCAACGCGAAGAAGCCGCTCGGCCGTTACAACGTGGTGGTCAAATCCGGTGACGTGGTCTCCACCAAGCGCCTCGGCGCCTCGGTGCAGGCGTCCCCGAGCGCCGAGGTCGACCTGGGCCCGGCCGCCGGTCAGGACGGCGAGGAGATCGACGTGCCCAGCCTGGCCGAGCTCATCACGATGGCCCGCACGGCCGCCGACGACGGCGCCGAGGTGCAGGCGAGCTACGACGCGAGCAACGGCCGCCCGGTGAAGGTCGTGATCAAGTCCGACAAGAACGACGTCGAGTGCTTCGCCGTCGCCGACTACGACATCTGGAACTCCTGACGGGGCGGGCGCCGGCCGCCCGCCCCCATCAGATCACTCCGGCAGTCGCGGACCGGCCGCGCGCTGCGCGGCCATCCAGGTCTCGACCTCGGCCGACGAGCGCGGCAGCCCGGCCGACAGGTTGCGGCAGCCGTCCGCCGTGACCAGCACGTCGTCCTCGATGCGCACGCCGACCCCGCGCAGTTCCTCGGGCACCAGCTCGTCCTCCGGCTGGAAGTAGAGGCCCGGCTCGACGGTCAGCACGAAGCCCTCGGCCAGCGTGCCGTCCCGGTAGTTCTGGTTGCGGGCGTTGGAGCAGTCGTGCACGTCGATGCCGAGCATGTGCCCGAAGCCGTGCAGCGTCCACCGACGGTAGACGGTGCTCTTCTCGTCCATCGCCTCGTCGACGCTGACCGGAAGCAGCCCCAGGTCGTGCAGGCCCTCGGCCAGCACCCGCATGCAGGTCTGGTGGATGGACTTGTATTCCACGCCGGGGCGGATCGCGTCCATGCCGGCCTGCTGCGACGCGTGCACGATGTCGTAGACCTGCCGCTGCAGCGGGGTGAACGTGCCGCTCACCGGCAGCGTCCGGGTCACGTCGGCGGTGTAGAAGTTGTTGCCCTCCACGCCCATGTCCATCAGCAGCAGCTCGCCCGGCTTGGTCACGCCGGTGTTGCGCACCCAGTGCAGGATCGTCGCGTGCGCGCCGGCGCCCACGATCGAGCCGTACCCCACGTCGTTGCCGTCGTGCCGGGCCCGCAGCCCGAAAACGCCCTCGAGCAGGCGCTCCTTGACCTCACGGTCGGCCGGCAGCACCCGCGTGACGTCCTCGAAGCCGCGCACGGTCGCGTCGATCGCCGCCTGCAGCTGGGCGATCTCCCATTCGTCCTTGACCAGTTTCAGCTCCGACAGGGTCCAGGCCAGCTCGCGGTCGCGCGGCTTGTCCCGGTCGGGCTCGTAGGCGAGCACGGCCCGGTCGACGTTGGGGTCGAAGCCGCGCAGCACCCGGGTGCGCCCCGGCGCCGTGCCGGCCAGCACCTGGCCCAGGGCCGCGAGCGGCGCCGTGCCCAGCC
This sequence comes from Actinoplanes sp. NPDC026619, assembly GCF_040638295.1. Lineage (NCBI taxonomy): Bacteria > Bacillati > Actinomycetota > Actinomycetes > Micromonosporales > Micromonosporaceae > Actinoplanes > Actinoplanes sp. NPDC026619. The sequence goes on along the minus strand of NZ_JBEZYA010000001.1, from coordinate 796,597 downwards.
CCAGCTCGGTGGCTTTCTCGCCGAGCGTGTGCGTGCGCCCGACCCACAACTCGCCGTTGCGGCTGCGGAAGAACGCGTCGGTGTCCTTCGAGTTGCGCTGATGCGTGAACAGGACCGCGTCGTGCCCCGACCCGGTCGGCATCAGCACCAGCACGCTGTCCGGATCGCGATCGCCGGTCAGGTAGAAGAAGTCACTACCGGGCCGAAACGGGTAATCCGTGTCATTCGCCCGAACCTTCTCGTTCCCGCTCGGGATGATCAACGTCTCCCCGGGGAACGCCGCCGACAGGGCCGCCCGGCGCTTCTCGAAGTTGGGCACCTCGGCCAGAGGCGAGACGCTCAGCTCATCCTCCCGCCAACCACCCCGCATGAACTGCAGAAACGCCTCCGGAAAATCCGGATCATGCGATTCGGTCTTGGGCGCCGCCGCGCTTTTCTCGGCCATCGTGCCTCCCGTTCCTGGTTCCCGACGACGTTACCGCCTGCCCTCTCCGGACCGCAGACCCCCCAAGATCAACCACCTTTGCCGGTACGGCGTCGGGGCCCCCGCAAGCACGGTCGCGCCCCCGCCGGCCGCGCCGCGAGCTGCCCTGCGGCCGGACGGCCGTAGCGCGGCCACCGGTCGGCCCGATCCCGAGAGTTCTTCGTCTCTTCCTTCTGGTGCGCCACCGGCGTCGATGATCGAATGTCCGCCGTAAGGCTTACCTGACCCCGCGGCAGGAGATCTGGAAGTGGATGCGACCCTGGCCGGCACCGTCTACGAGCACCATCGCCGGTGGTACGCCCGCCTCTGGGTCCTGATCGTCGCCGCCCTGGTCGTGGTGATCGTCGCGGCCGTGGTCGCGACGGTGGTGATGACGCGGCCGGCGGTGCGGGTGCCGGCCGGCCGGGCGGTCGCCGGTGTCCCGATCGGCGGCCTCGACGAGCGCGAGCTGCGCGCCGCGGTCGAGTCGTCGGTGCGAGCCCGGGTCGAACAGCCGGTCACCGTCCGGGTGACCGGCGCTGACCGGACCTTCACCCTCCAGCCGGCGACAGCCGGGATCTCGCTCGACGCGGACGCGACCGTCCGGGAGGCACTGGCCGGAGCGGAGACCGCGGCGGTGACGGTCGACGCGGCGAAGCTGCGGGCCGTCCTGGCCGCCCAGAAGCAGGCGGCCACCGACACGGTGGTGAAGCTGGCCACGCCGAAGCCGCGGCTCGAGGCCAAGGGTGACGCGTCGTTCACCGCGTCGGCCGCCGGCGTCGACCGGACCGCCGGGACGGCCGGCTGGGCGGTCGACGAGGCGACGGCGGCGCCCGCGGTGGAGGCGGCGGTCCGGGCCGGCCGTGCCGAGGTGTCGATCGCCGGCGCCGAGGTCGCGCCCGGCACCACCCCGGCGGAACTGGCCGGAGTGGACCAGTTGATCGGCACGTTCACCACGTACCACCCCTGCTGTGCGCCGCGGGTGACCAACATCCACCTGATCGCCACGATCGTGGACGGCTCGGTGATCAAGCCCGGGACGACGTTCTCGCTGAACGACAAGGTGGGCGAGCGGACCCGGAAGAAGGGCTTCGTGCCGGCGCCGGCGATCGTCGACGGCGAGCTGGACGACGAGCTCGGCGGCGGCATCTCGCAGTTCTCGACCACGCTGTTCAATGCCGCCTGGTTCGCCGGCCTGCCGATCCTTGCGCACCAGCCGCACTCGAAGTACATCTCCCGCTACCCGCCCGGCCGCGAGGCGACCCTCGACTGGGGCAACATCGACCAGGTCATCCGCAACGACACCGATGCGCCGGTGGTGATCCGGGTGAAGACCACCGGCACGTCGGTGACGGTCGCGCTCTACGGCCACACCGGCGAGCGCCGGGTCGCCTCGGTGACCGGCGCCCGCACCCCGGCCGGCGCCGAGGGCGGTTTCAGCATCCGGGTGACCCGCACCGTCTACGACGACACCCGCCAGACCGGCACGGCCACCCTGCGCTGGACCTACAGCGGCCTGGACTGATCACCGGCCTGGACTGATCACCGGCCTGGACTGACTCACGGGAGCGTCAGGCAGGCCAGCCGGGCACCGGCCTTGCCCGCCTCCCCGGCTGCGGTGTGGGTGTGCTCGGCGTGCAGGACCACCGACCGCGGTGGGGCGGACGGGCGGAAGCTCCAGCCGTGGTGGACCGACGTGGTCGCGGCGCCGGTGGTGTCGGCGGTGAAATCCAGCCAGATCTCGTTCCTCGGGTTGGCGTAGACCGGGTTCACCGACGGCGTGACCGGGTCCGGGTGGTTCTGGTAGTGCGGGCCGGCCGCGTCCGGGTCGGCGGCGCACGGGGCGGTGTGCAGGTGGGCGCCGTACATCCGGTTCGCCGTCAGGCCGGTCACCGCGAGGGCCACTTCCGTGCCGTACCCGGTCGTGGTGATGGTGAGCGTGGCCGTCGCGCCGGCCGGGACCACCGCCGGGTCGTAGGTGATGGCGGTGGAACCCGGCCGGTAGGGCATGAACGTGCCGGCCGTCGCGGCCGGCCGGGACGGGGCGATGTCGGTGGCGCCGGCGACGCCGGTGATCATCGTGAACGGAAGAGCTAGGGCCAGGGCATGGGTAAGCATGGTGAAATCATGCCAAATGCCTACCTATCGGTCCGGGGCTAGCGCGGAATGACGCCGGGCGTAAGGCTGAGGTCCGGTGCGGCGGAAGGGGTCGGTCATGGGCTACGCGGTGGTTATGGGGGAGGCGCTGGTCGATCTCCTCGAGTCCGACCAGGGCGGCGAGCTGATCTACCGGCAGGCCGTCGGCGGCGCGCCGCTCAACGTCGCGGTGGGCGCCACGAAGCTGGGGGGCGACGTCCGGTACGTGGGGGCGCTCAGCAACGACATCCTCGGCGACCGGCTGGCCGCGTTCCTGCGCACGGCCGGGGTGAACATCGGCGGCGTCAAGCGGGTGCCGGTGCCCACGACCCTGGCCGTGACCACCTTCGAGGGGGCCGAGCCGACCTTCACGTTCTACGGCGAGCCGCCGTCCTACGCGCTGCTCGAGCCCGCCGACCTGAACACCGCCGAGATCGCGGGGGCGGACGTGCTCTACGCCGGGTCGATCTGCCTGCTGCGGGAGCCGTTCCGCGAGGCGGCGCGGGCGGCCTGGCGGACCAGCGGGCCGCTGAAGGTCTTCGACCCGAACATCCGGCCCACCCTGTTGCCCGACGCCGCCGCCGTTGAGCGGAACCGGGACCTGGTCGAGGAGTTCTTCGCCACCGCCGACCTGGTAAAGCTCAGCGAGGCGGACGCGATCGTGCTCTACGACGGGGCCACCCCGGCGGCCGCGGCCGAGCACATCCGCAAGCTCGGCGCCCAGGCGGTCGTGGTGACCTGCGGCGCCAAGGGAGCCTACGTCGCGGCCGCGGACGGCACCGCGATGCTGCCGGCGCCGAAGGTCGACGCGATCGACGCGACCGGCGCCGGCGACTCGGTGATGGGCGCGCTGGTGCGCCGGCTGCTCGCCGACGGCTTCCCGGCCGGGCTGGAGGGCTGGCAGCGCAACGTGCGGTTCGCCCTCGCGGTGGCCGGGCTGGTCTGCGAGCGGCAGGGCGGCGCGACCGCGATGCCGACCAACGACGAGCTGACCGCCCGCTGGGGCGCTCTCGTCTAGTTTTCGCCCAGCGCTCTGGCGATGAAGCGCTGCCGGTCGAGCATCATCCGTTCCACCCGGACCTCGGCGACCAGCGTCTCGCCCTCGCGGACCACGACGTCGAAGATCAGTTTGCGCCCGTCCACTTTGGCGAGGGTGGCCAGCGCGGTCACCTGCCGCCCGACCGGGGTGGGCGCGATATGGGAGATCTCGGCGCGGACGCCGACCGTGGTGATGCCGCCGGGGATCTGGCGGGCCGTGGCGGCGACCGTGGCGGTCTCGGCGAGGGCGAGAACTCGCGGTGTGCCCAGCACCGGGACGTCGCCCGAGCCGAGCGACTGGGCCGTGTCGGCGTCGGTGACGGTCAACTCCACCCGGGCGTTGAGACCGGGCGTGAACTCCGGAAGCTCCATGGCAAGAGCTTACGGCCGCGCCGGCGCGTCCCCATGGGACCGGGCCAGGCGGGCCCGCACGGCGAGTTGCTCGGCGAGCGCCCACGCCTCGGCGAGGTCGCGGTCGCGGGCCTGGCCGGAGCGGCCGCCGGCGGTGTCCGCGTAGACCGTGGCCAGGCCCAGGGCCCGCTGCAGCGGGCCCTGGAGGACCCGCACGCTCTGCAGCCGGGCGTACGGCACGAGGCTCATCTCCCGGGTGAGCAGGCCCCACCGGGTCACGAACACCTCGGGGGTCAGGCCGGCGCCCAGGTAGCGCAGCGCGAACGGGTGCAGCCACCGGGCGCGGGCCGGCGGCGGCGTGGTGGCCAGGGTGGCGAGGTCCACTCCGGGCAGCACGTCCCAGACCAGGGCCCGAGCGGTGCCGAACTCGCCGACCGGGAGCAGCCGGTCGGACCGCTTGCTGTCCCGGCCGGGCTCACCCGCGTACCCGGCGATGTCCAGGCGCAGGTGCAGCCACTTCTGCACGCGCCACAGCAGCGGCCAGGTGACGCCGATCGACTGCACCCGGTTGACCGGCACGACCTGGCTGCGGGTCTCCAGCAGGCCGTAGCGCACCACCAGGCGGCCGCCCGGGTCGCGGGCGAGCCGGAAGTCCCAGTCCTGCAGCACCCGCCGCACCGGCTGCAGCAGCACACCGGCCATCGCGGTCATCGTGCTGGCGATGCCGACGAACGTCCACTGCGCCTCGAGGAGCGTCTGGGTGATCACGAACGCGATGCCGATGGGCAGGAAGAACGCCTGCGGCGTGAGCAGCTGGCTGATCACCAGATGGCGATTTTCGACCCGCAGGAGCGGGCGTTCGAGGGTGGGCGCGCCGGGTGCCGCCGCCGGCGCTCCGATGTCGGCCGGCGCTTCCCCCACGGGTGTACGCCCGGCCAGGGCGAGCAGCCGTTCGCGCAGGGCGGCCGCGTCGCGGACGGTCAGGTAGGCCAGCGGGGCCTCGGTCTTGCCGCCCCCGACGACCTCGAGGCGCAGCTCGGCGAGGCCGGTGAGCTGGGCGAGCAGCGGGCGGCGCAGCTCGACGGCCTGCAGGCGTTCGAGCGGGATGGCCCGGTTGCGCCGCCAAATCAGGCCGTCGGAGATCCGCAGCTCCCGGCCGACCACGTGGTAGCCGGTGGTGAGCCAGCCGACCAGCGAGAAGACCACGACGCCGAGGGCGAGCACCAGCACCACGAGCGCGAAGCGTTCGAGACCGACCTGGGACAGGGTCTGCCAGGAGAGGGCGGCCACCACGACCGCGATGCTCTTGGCGCCGTGCAGGAGCGGGCTCAGCGGATGCAGCCGCCGTCGTGGCTCCTCCGGAGTCAGCAGACCGGGCGGACTGGTCACAGTCCTTCGGCCCGGTCCTCGCCGAGGGCGGTGAGCCGGTCGCGCAGCCGGGACGCCTCGGCCGGCGGCAGGCCGGGCACCCGGGCGTCGCTGGCCGCGGAGGCGGTGTGCAGCTGGACGGTGGCCAGGCCGAACGCGCGTTCGAGCGGGCCGGCGGTGACGTCGACGAACTGCATCCGGGCGTACGGGACGATGGACAGCCGCCGGATCAGCAGGCCGTGCCGCACGAGCAGGTCCTGGTCGCGTTCGGCGTAGCCCCAGGCGTGCACGGCCCGGACGGTGACGATCGACCGCCAGATCGCGTAGACGAGCACGGCCGCCATGCCGGCGCCCCACGCCCAGTGCGGGGCGAAGAACCAGCCGATGCCGAGGCCGGCCAGGAACACCACGACCCAGACGACGCGGGCGATCAGCTCCACTGTGATCAGCTTGGGTGACACCGGGCGCCAGTCGACGGTGTCGGGCCAAGGGGTGAGTGCGTCGGGCGCAGACGGTCCGGTCACTGCTTCAGCCTAGGAGACGGCACCGAAGGGCGTCACTTCGCGCAGGAATCCGCGCAGCTCGAGGAAGTTGCCCAGCGATTCGCGGTGCTCGTCACAGGCGAGCCAGGTCTTGCGGCGCTCCGGCGTGTGCAACTTCGGATTGTTCCACTGCAAAGCCCAGACCGCCGCCACACGACAGCCTTTGGCAGAACACTGAGTGCCGAGAACTTCAGAAACCACGACGCAAGCGTAGGCCGAACGATCGTGGACCTGACAAGGCCAGCGCAGGCCGAACGATCGTGGACCTGACAAGGCGAGCGCAGGCCGAACGATCGTGGACCTGACAAGGTCAGCGCAGGCCGAACGATCGTGGACCTGACAAGGCCAGCGCAGGCCGAACGATCGTGGACCTGACGACGCGAGCGCAGGCCGAACGATCGTGGGGCTTCCGGGGGCTCGGCCCCCGGAGCAGATATACAAAAGCCCCCGGTTCGCGCTTTCCGCGAACAGAGGGCTCCTAGGCTTTTGAATCGCCGGGCGACCACGGGGGAAGTCGCCCGGCGACGAAGGGAATGTTACACGTTTTGCTGCGGAGCGCATCCTCCCGGCTTGGGTGCCCGTTCCGGCGTATCGCGCAGAAAGATCGACACGACTGGACCATGGCCGCGACCGGCCCCGGCGCGTTATGTGGCTACACCGAGCGCGCTTTCAGGTAGGTCGTGTAAGTCTTGTTCGTCGGCCTGGCGCCGGCACGGTTAGATAGCAGCTTCAAGCCGACCGCTGTGGAGGACGAACCGGTGGCCCAGCCGCTCATGCCCGAGACCGAGCCGAGTTCCCTCGGCGCGCCCGTGCCCCCGGCACAGGACGCGACCCAACTGGAACGCGCCATGTTCGAGGTCAAGCGGGTGATCGTCGGCCAGGACAGAATGGTCGAGCGCATGTTCGTCGCGCTGCTCGCGCGCGGCCACTGCCTGCTCGAAGGCGTCCCCGGCGTGGCGAAGACCCTGGCCGTGGAGACCCTGGCCAAGGTCGTGGGGGGCACGTTCTCCCGCGTCCAGTTCACCCCCGACCTGGTCCCGGCCGACATCGTCGGCACCCGGATCTACCGGCAGAGCAACGAGAAGTTCGACGTCGAGCTCGGCCCGGTGTTCGTCAACTTCCTGCTCGCCGACGAGATCAACCGCGCGCCGGCCAAGGTGCAGTCGGCGCTGCTCGAGGTGATGGCCGAGCACCAGGTGTCGATCGGCGGGCAGACCCACGAGGTGCCCGACCCGTTCGTGGTGATGGCTACCCAAAATCCGATCGAGCAGGAGGGCGTCTACCCGCTGCCCGAGGCCCAGCGCGACCGGTTCCTGATGAAGATCCTGGTCGGCTACCCGACGGATGCCGAGGAACGCGAGATCGTCTACCGGATGGGCGTGAGCGCGCCCGAGCCCAAGGCGATCTTCACCCCGGAGGACCTGCTCGGCCTGCAGCGCCGCGCCGACCAGGTGTTCGTGCACAACGCCCTGGTCGACTACACGGTGCGCCTGGTGCTGGCCACCCGCGCCCCGGCGCAGCACGGCATGCCCGACGTGGCCCAGCTCATCCAATACGGCGCCAGCCCGCGCGCCTCGCTCGGCATCGTCCGGGCGACCCGGGCCCTGGCGCTGCTGCGCGGCCGCGACTACGCCCTGCCCCAGGACCTGCAGGACATCGCGCCCGACATCCTCCGGCACCGCCTCGTGCTCAGCTACGACGCGCTCGCCGACGACATCCCGGCCGACCACATCGTGGCCCGGATCATGCAGAGCGTCCCGATGCCGTCGGTGGCGTCCCGGCAGGGCACCTCGCCCAACGGTGGCCCGCCCATGGCGGCCCCGGTGAGCGCCGGTCCCCAGGCAGGTGGCGTGTGGCCGGCTCAGCATTAGGTCCGGGCATCGAGGCGCCCGCTCTCGAGGGCGCGGCCCGGGCCGAGGCGGTGCTCGGCCGGCTTCAGCTGCTGGTCACCCGCAAGCTCGACGGCCTGCTGCAGGGCGACTACGCCGGTCTGCTCCCCGGTCCGGGCACCGAGGCGGGCGAGTCGCGGGAATACCGTCCGGGCGACGACGTGCGCCGGATGGACTGGCCGGTCACCGCCCGCACCACGACGCCGCACGTGCGGCGCACGGTCGCCGACCGGGAGCTGGAGACGTGGCTGGCGGTCGACCTGTCGGCCAGCCTCGACTTCGGCACGGCCAAGTGGCTCAAGCGTGACCTGGTGATCGCGGCCGCCACCGCGATGGCCCACCTGACCGTGCGCGGCGGCAACCGCATCGGTGCGGTCGTGGGCACCGGCAACGGCGTACCGCCAAGAAGCCGCAGGAAAAAAGCTGAGCCGGTGGTGAGCGCGCCGACCGTGCGGCTTCCGGCCCGGCCGGGCCGCAAGGAGGCGATGGGGCTGCTGCGGACGATCGCCCGCACCGAGATCCGCCCGGGTCGTGCCGACCTGGGTGAGCTGATCGACATGCTCAACCGGCCGCCGCGCCGGCGGGGCGTCGCCGTGGTCATCTCCGACTTCATGGGGCCGGTGGACGGCTGGTCGCGCCCGATCCGCAAGCTCGGGGTGCGCCACGACGTGCTGGCCATCGAGGTGGTCGACCCGCGTGAGCTGGAGCTGCCCGACGTGGGCGTGCTCGCTCTCGCCGACCCGGAGACCGGCGCGCTGCACGAGGTGCAGACCTCCGACGCCAAGCTCCGCGACCGTTATGCCGAGGCGGCGGCCGAGCAGCGCGGCGAGATCGCCCGTGCCCTGCGCGCGGCCGGCGCCGCCCATCTGCGCCTGCGCACCGACACCGACTGGCTGCTGGACATGGTCCGTTTCGTGGCCGCCCAGCGCCACGCACGCACCCGGGGGACCACCCGATGATCCGTTTCCTGCAGCCGTGGTGGCTGCTGTCGCTGCTGCCGGTCCTCGCGATGGCCGGGGTGTACGTGTGGCGGCAGTTCCGGCGCCGCACCTACGCGATGCGCTTCACCAACGTCGACCTGCTGCGCACCCTCGCCCCGAAGGGGCTGGGCTGGCGGCGGCACGTGTCGGCGACCGCGTTCCTGCTGAGCCTGTTCATCCTGGGCCTGGCGCTGGGCCGCCCGTCGATCGACAAGCAGGAGCCGCTGGAGCGGGCGACCGTGATGCTGGCGATCGACGTGTCGCTGTCGATGGACGCCGACGACGTGGCGCCGAACCGCCTGGAGGCGGCGCAGGAGGCGGCCAAGGCGTTCGTGAACGAGCTGCCGGCGACCTACAACGTGGGCCTGGTGTCGTTCGCGAAGTCGGCCAACGTGCTGGTGTCGCCGACCAAGGACCGCTCCGCGGTGACCTCCGGCATCGACGGCCTGACCCTGGCCGAGGCGACCGCCACCGGCGAGGCCGTGTTCACCTCGCTCGACGCGATCCGCACGGTCCCGGCGGACGGCGCGGACGGCGCTCCGCCGGCCCGCATCGTGCTGCTGTCCGACGGTTACCGCACGTCGGGCCGGTCGACCGAAGACGCGGCGACGGCCGCGACGCAGGCGAACGTGCCGGTGTCGACGATCGCGTTCGGCACCGACACCGGTGTGGTGAACATCCAGGGCGAGAACAAGCTGGTCCCGGTGGACCGGCAGTCCCTGCAGCAGTTGGCCGAGTCGACCAAGGGCTACTACTACGAGGCGGCGTCGCTCGGCGAGCTCAAGAAGGTCTACGAGGACATGGGCAGCTCGATCGGCCACCGCGTCGAGTCCCGCGAGGTGACCCAGTGGTACGCCGGGGTCGCCCTGCTGTGCGGCCTGGTGGCCGCGGGCCTCAGTCTGGTGTGGACGTCCCGCCTGCCGTAAGGGTCACGAGTTGCTGTGCACCAGCACGAACAGCACGACGACCCAGGCGGCGGCGAGGGTGAAGCTGAGAGGCGCGACGAAGTTCTTCATGTGACTGACTCCCGCGTTGGTGACTGGCGATGGAAAGCGCGCAGATCACGTCGCGGCCGGCACCGCGCATCCCGGCGTCGCGGCGCACACGACAGGGACGGCCGCACCACTTCGGCGAAGCGGTGTGAACCGGGGATGCGGGGTGGGATCGATGTCAGCAGACGGGCTGACGACCGGCCCGGCCACGACTAGGAGGATCGCTATCTCGCACAGCGATCACCTCCTGCAAGTAGTCGGGCTTCGGGGCCGTCGGAGACTGTACCCCTTAAGCGCCACTTAAGAAACGCGACCGGCACTCTCGTGGCGAGGACCACCCGAGAGGACTACGTCGGTGACCGCGCGCAGGGTCGCGCTGCCCTCGGTCAGGTAGTAATCGTGCCCGGCCACACCGTCGGTGGGCAGGGAATACGCGCCGAAGCCGGCCGAGGACGGCCGCTTGCCCAGCCCCAGTCCGAAGAGTCGGACCTGCGGGATACGGCGGATCCAGTCCTGGGGGGCGAGCGCCGACCAGACCCGGGCCCCGCCGAGATCGGCCGCGTGCGAGACGCCCATGCCGGGCGAGCCGAGCGCGATCACGTCGCTCACCTGGGGCAGCCGGGAAGCGGCCAGCCCGACCACGAGCGAGCCGTAGCTGTGCCCGATGAGCGTGATCGTGGCGCTCGACTGCCGTTCGACATCTCGGACAAATCGCGTCAGTAGCGCGGCTCCGGCCTCGGCGCGGCCGTAGGTGGCGGCGGCGAGACCGACGCCCTCGGGCGGGTCGTAGCCGAGCCAGGAGATGACCGCCACGTTCCGGTCCCGCTTGCTGAGCTGCTGGTAGAGGGTGCGGCCCTGGACCCCCGGCGCGCGCCGGGCCACGCCGCCGAGCCCACGGTCGAAGTCCTCGAGAGTGGTGTCCACGCCCGGCACCAGGATCGCGATCCGGCTGGCGGTGGCGAGGTCGCCGAACACCTCGGCGGTCCGGCCGTCGCCGGCCGGGTCGAAGAACAGGAAGTGCCGGCCCTGCGCGGCCCAGTTGGCGTAGGGGCAGCCGGTGGCGAGCATGCGCACGGCGGTCTCGCGGTAGGCCTCGGCGAAGGCGGGCAGCGGGGCCGGCGCGGCGGCCGCGGCCGAAACCGGCGCGGAGACCGGGATGGGCAGGAGAAGGGCCAGGGCGAGGGCGCTCGGGAGGATTCGCATGGGCCGCACACTCCGGCCGGAAAACCCCTGCGGTCGTCACCCCGCAGACCGCACTTGCGACCCCTACCCCGGTACTACGAGGCCGGTCTCGTAGGCGAAAACGACCGCCTGCGCCCGGTCGCGCAGGTTCAGCTTGGCCAGGATCCGTCCGATGTGGGACTTCACTGTCTGCTCGGCGACCACCAGGTCCTCGGCGATCTCCTGATTGGACCGGCCGCGCGCGATCAGCCGCAGCACGTCGGTTTCGCGCGGGGTGAGCGCGTTCAGCGCCACCGGCCGGGGCCGGTCGTGGCTGGGCCGGGTGGCGAACTCGGCGATCAGCCGCCGGGTCACCGACGGCGCGAGCAGGGCGTCGCCGGCCGCCACCACGCGGACCGCGTTGATCAGGTCGGCGGCCGGGGCGTCCTTGAGCAGGAAACCGCTGGCCCCGGAGCGCAGCGCCTCGTACACGTAGTCGTCCAGATCGAAGGTGGTGAGGATGAGCACCTTCGGCCCGTCGCCGATCCGCCGGGTCGCTTCCAGGCCGTCCATCACCGGCATCCGGATGTCCATCAGCACCACGTCGGGCGCGAGCTCGCGGGCCTGGGCCACGGCGGCGGCCCCGTCGGCCGCGTCGCCGACGACGACGATGTCGGGCTGGCTGCCGAGCAGCGCGCCGAACCCCTGCCGGACCATGGCCTGGTCGTCGGCGATCAGCACCTTGATCATGCGGGCTCCTGGGCGAGGGGGAGGACGGCGTGCACCACGAACTCGGCCCCGGCCGGGCCGGCGGTCAGGGTGCCATCGAGCAGCGTCGCACGCTCCCGCATCCCGACGATCCCGTGGCCACTGCCCGCGAGCGGAGCGGTCGCGGGCCCCGGCCGGTCGCCCGGCCGGCGCAGAGGGTTGCGGACGGCCAGTTCCAGGCGGCCGGGAAAACCGCGAGCTTCGACCGTCACCGGCTCGCCGGGCGCGTGCCGGGCCGCGTTGGCCAGGGCTTCCTGCACGATCCGGTACGCCGCGAGCCCCACCGTCGCGGCCGCCCCGTCACCCAGATCGGTCGCCTCGAGCGTGACCTCCACGCCCGCGCTCCGGGCCGTCTCGACCAGGTCGCCGAGGTCGGCCAGGGTCGGCTGCGGCGCCTTGTCCGGCTCGGCCTCCTCGGAGCGCAGCACCCCCAGCAGGCGACGCATGTCGGTCAGCGCCTCGCGGGCCGACACCGCGATCCCGGCCAGCTCGTCCTTGGCGTCAGCAGGGAGGCCCGGCAGGCGGTAGGGGGCGGTCTCGGCGCGGACCGCGATCATCGACATGTGGTGGGCGACCACGTCGTGCATCTCCCGGGCGATCCGGGTGCGTTCCTCCAGCACCGCCCGCCGGGCCCGTTCCAGCTCCGTGAGCTCCTCCTCCTCGGCGAGCTTCGCGGCGAGCAGCTCGCTGGTGCGCCCGCGCCGGTAGACGATGTCGCCGACCCCGGCGATCGCCACCAGCAGCACGGCCGCGCCCCAGGCGTTCGCGTCGGGGGCGAACAGGAACACCGGGACCAGGCTGAAGGCGGTCGCCCAGCCGGTCACCCCGGAGCTCTGGGTGACCGCGAGCCGGGCCAGGACGAACAGGAAACCGAGGATCTGCACGCTGTTCCACGGCCAGGGTTCGGTCCGGCCGGCGTTGATCACGCCGAGGAACATCATCGGGTACGCGATCCGCCAGGCCCAGACCGGCAGGCGGTAGGAGACCAGCATCGGCAGCACCGAGCCGGCCGCCAGGATCCCGATCACGATCGCCGGGAGCTCCCGGTTGTCGGCCAGGTAACGGTCGGCGGCGAGGCCCAGGCCGATCAGCGCTAGCAGGCCCAGGGGCAGCACGAACATCATGAATCGGCGGCGGGCCGGCGGCCGCGGCGTCTCCCGGGCGGTCAGAAGTGTGCGCAGCGGCCCCGTGGCATTGCGCGGTCGCGCCGGGCCGATAGTCTCCATCCCGGCAGGTTACGGCGCTGTTGCGGCGTCGTCGTGACCCTGTGGTGCCAACCGGCACCCCCTACCTGGGTATGAGGAGAGCGTTCGTGGCTCGCACGGTATTGGTGACTGGCGGCAACCGGGGCATCGGTCTCGCCATCGCGCAGGCATTCGCGAAGCAGGGCGACCGGGTCGCGGTGACGCACCGGGGGAGCGGCGCGCCCGAGGGCCTGTTCGGCGTGCAGTGCGACATCACCGACTCGGCCGCGGTCGACGCCGCCTTCGCCGAGGTGGAGAAGGAGCTCGGCCCGGTGGAGGTGCTGATCGCCAACGCCGGCATCACCGACGACACGCTGCTGCTGCGGATGAGCGAGGAGCAGTTCGAGCGGGTGATCGACACCAACCTGGGCGGCGCGTTCCGGGTCGCCAAGCGAGCCAGCTCCAAGATGCTGCGCGCCAAGTGGGGCCGGATGATCTTCATCTCGTCGGTGGTCGGCCTCTACGGCGGCCCCGGTCAGGTGAACTATGCGGCGAGCAAGGCCGGCCTGGTCGGCATGGCCCGCAGCATTACCCGTGAGCTGGGCAGCCGCAACATCACCGCGAACGTGGTCGCCCCCGGCTTCATCGAGACCGACATGACGGCCGCTTTGCCCGAGGCGCGCCAGGCCGAGATCATCAAGGCGGTGCCGGCCGGCCGGCTCGCCAGCACCGACGAGGTGGCGGCCGTGGTGACCTTCCTCGCGTCCGACGCCGCCGCGTACATCAACGGCGCCGTGATCCCGGTCGACGGCGGCCTCGGTATGGGTCACTGAAAATCAACTAGGAGAGTATTTCCCGTGTCTGGACTGCTGGCCGGCAAGCGGCTGCTCGTCACCGGCGTGATCACCGACGCCTCGATCGCCTTCTCGGTGGCGAAGATCGCCCAGGAGCAGGGCGCGACCGTCGTGCTGACCGGCTTCGGCCGGATGTCGCTGGTCGAGCGGATCGCCAAGCGCCTCCCGTCGCCGCCCCCGGTGATCGAGCTCGACGTGACCGACCCCGAGCACCTGGCCGCGCTGCCCGGCAAGGTGGCCGAGCACATCGACGGCATCGACGGCGTGGTGCACTCGATCGCGTTCGGCCCGCAGAGCGTGCTCGGCGGCGAGTTCCTCAACGCCCAGTGGGACGACGTGGCGAAGGCGCTGCAGGTCTCCACGTACTCGTACCAGGCGCTCGCGGTCGCCTGCCTGCCGATGATGCAGTCCGGCGGCAGCATCGTCGGCCTGACCTTCGACGCCACCAAGGCGTGGCCGGTCTACGACTGGATGGGTGTGGCCAAGGCCGGCCTCGAGTCCGCCTCCCGCTACCTCGCCCTTCACCTGGGCGACCGGGGCATCCGCAGCAACCTGGTCTCGGCCGGCCCGCTGCGCACGATGGCGGCCAAGTCGATCCCCGGCTTCGAGCAGTTCGAGGAGGCCTGGGCCAAGCGTGCCCCGCTCGGCTGGGACCTGCACGACACCACGGCGGCCGGCAAGGCCGTCTGCGCGCTGCTGTCCGACTGGTTCCCGGCCACCACGGGTGAGGTGGTGCACGTCGACGGGGGCTACCACGCGCTCGGCGCCTGACCAGGAGGAGGATGGGTGCGTGGCTTACGACGCGTTCGTCCTGCTGTCCTTCGGTGGCCCCGAGAAGCCTGACGATGTGATGCCGTTCCTGCGCAACGTGGTGCGCGGGCGCGGCGTCCCCGACGAGCGGCTCGCCGAGGTGAGTGAGCACTACATGCACTTCGGCGGCGTCTCGCCGATCAACCAGCAGTGCCGCGACCTGCTGGCCGCGGTCGACGCCGACTTCGAGGCCCACGGCGTCGACCTGCCGACGTACTGGGGCAACCGCAACTGGCAGCCGATGCTGGAGGACACCGTCGCGCAGATGCGCGACGACGGCGTCACTCATGCCCTTGGCTTCGCCACCAGCGCCTACGGCGGTTATTCGTCCTGCCACCAATACTGGGAGGACATCGCGCGGGCACGGGAGAAGGTCGGCCCCCGCGCGCCGCAGATCAGCAAGCTGCGCCAGTTCTGGGACCACCCCGGCTTCATCGGGCCGCACGTGGACGCCGTACAACTGGCTTTGGAAAAGCTGGAACCGGCGCGCCGGGCCTCCACCCGCGTGGTCTTCACCGCGCACAGCATCCCGGTGAGCATGGCGCGCACCGCCGGCCCCGACGGCGGCCGATACACCGCCCAGCTCGAGGAGACCGCCCGGCTGGTCTCCGCCGAGGCGGCCACCGACCTGCCCTGGGACCTGGTGTGGCAGAGCCGTTCCGGGCCGCCGCAGGTGCCCTGGCTGGAGCCGGACATCAACGACCACCTGACCGCGCTGGCCGAGAAGGGCGTCACCGACGTGGTGGTCAGCCCGATCGGGTTCGTCTCCGACCACCTCGAGGTGCTCTGGGACCTCGACAACGAGGCGCTGGAGACGGCCAAGAAGCTGGGTCTGGGCTACGCCCGTGCCGCCACGCCCGGCACCGACCCGCGTTTCGTCACGATGGTCCGGCACCTGGTGGAGGAGCGCACCGCCGGGCGTGCCCGGGAACGGCTCGGTACCCTCCCGATCTGGGACGTCTGCCCCTCCGGCTGCTGTCCCACCCCTCAACGCCCTGGAGCGAAATGACCGAGCGCAAAGCCACCGAGAGCTGGCTCACCGACATGGACGGCGTGCTCGTCCACGAGGGCGTGCCGGTTCCCGGCGCGCCCGAGTTCGTCAACAAGATGAAGTCGTCCGGCAAGCCGTTCCTCATCCTCACCAACAACTCGATCTACACGCCGCGCGACCTGCAGGCCCGCCTCAACCGGATGGGCTTCGACGTGCCGGAGAAGTCGATCTGGACGGCGGCGCTGGCCACCGCGCAGTTCCTGTCCGACCAGCGGCCGGGCGGCACGGCGTACGTGATCGGCGAGGCCGGCCTGACCACCGCCATGCACGCGGCCGGTTACGTGCTGACCGAGTTCGACCCCGACTACGTGGTGCTCGGCGAGACCCGCACCTACAGCTTCGAGGCGATCACCAAGGCCATCCGCCTGATCGACAGCGGCGCCAAGTTCATCTGCACCAACCCCGACGCGACCGGCCCGTCCAACGAGGGCGCGCTGCCCGCGGCCGGCTCGGTCGCCGCGATGATCTCCAAGGCCACCGGCGTCGACCCCTACTTCGTCGGCAAGCCCAACCCGATGATGATGCGGTCGGCGCTCAACGCCATCGAGGCCCATTCGGAGAGTACGGCGATGATCGGCGACCGGATGGACACCGACATCCTGTGCGGCCTGGAGGCGGGCCTGGAGACGATCCTGGTGCTCTCCGGCATCAGCTCCCGGGCCGACACCGACCGCTACCCGTTCCGCCCGTCCCGCATCGTCGACTCGGTGGCCGACCTGATCCCGGAAATCTAACGGGTGAAAACCCCTTATTCCCCGACATAGTTGGCGGCGGCGCGCCTAGCTTGGTCGGATGCGCCGCGGCCCGAGCACCCGCCGCCGCACGGCCTCCGTGACCGCGGCGGTGCTGGCGTTCGGCATCGCGTCCTGCTCCGGCGAGCCGCCCGAGCCGCCCGAGTCGGCGCCGGTGCCAAGTCCCAGCGCGGCGCCCTCCGCCCCGGCGCCAAGTCCCAGCGCGGCCCCCGCGACGGTCGCGCCGGCCGCGAAGCCGACCGGCGGCCTGAAGACGATCAGCTACACGCACGTGCCGGCCGGCTTCCCCGCCGACCCGGCCCCGGCATCGCTCGGCCCGCTGACCGAGGGGCTGCACCCGACCCGGAAGCTCGCCGTGTACGACGCGCCCGGCGGCACGCCGCACGCCTACCTCGCGCCGACGATCCGCGGCGTGCCGGTGGTGGTCCCGATCGTCGCGAAGAAGCCCGGCTGGTCGGCGGTCCTGCTGCCGTCGGTGAACCGGCGCATCGGCTGGCTGCCGGATCGCGGCTGGACGGCCGTCCCCCTGCGCGATCAGGTGATCGTCCGGCTGAGCGACCGCACCCTGACGTGGTTGCGCGGCGGCGTACTCCAGAAGACCTGGACCGTGGGAATCGGCGCCACCCGCACCCCGACGCCGCTGGGGCGGACCTTCGTGCTCGGCCGCACCGGCACGCACGGCCACATCTACGCCGGCCTCGACGCCCTCGTCCTGGGCGCGGTGCCGGACGACCGGGGTGCGGTGGCCCCGGGCCTGCAGAACGCGCACACCGGCATCCACGCGTGGTACCGCAAGTCGGTCTTCGGCCACCGCATCTCCAACGGCTGTGTGCGGATGCCGGCCGCCGCCCAGCAGACCCTCCTCGACAACCTGGCCCCGGGAACGCCGATCACCGTGCTCTAGCCGGGTGGACCCGCTGTGCCAAGGTGGAAGGCAGCTTCGCGCCCCGCGGGTAGGGAGGTCCGGCTGTGCCCTCGCTTTCCTGGTCGGTTGCCGGCGCTTTCGACGATTTCTTCTCCTACCTCTTGTTTTCACTCGCGGCAACCGCGGCCCTTTTCGGCGGTCCTCCGCTTGCGCTCTGGTTGTATTCGATGTCGACGGCGCGGCGGGTCAACCTGCCATTGGTGGAGGCGAACAGTTCGGTAGATCCGGTTCCTTACTCCGTGCGGGTGCAGGACCGCGAGCGGTTGCTCGAGACTTTGTACCGGCTGTCGAATGGTTCCATCTCCGAGTTCACGAAGATTACTGTCCTTCATGCGCATTTGGCCGGTATGGATGCGGCGTCACTGTGCCGAGCCCTGGCCTTTCTCGACGATGCGAAATTTGTCGAATGGAGACGTCCCTGGGATCGGGGGCGTCGTCGGTGGAACAACGGGTTCGTGATTCTGGCCGAGGGTGGCGTGAACGCGGCGAAGAAGAAAATTCCGCTCGACCCCGAATCGGCGGCCATGAATGATTTGATGGATTGGGTGTACAGCGCGACGCGGCCGGTCGGCACCGACGCCGTGCGCCTGTCATCCGCGCGACGCGATCTGCCTCACCTGCGGCATTCGATCCTTCTGACGTCGTTGAGATTGCTCGAACGGCGCGGGCTGGTGACCTTCTCGCCCCGTGATTACGAGTTGTGCGAGGTGGGATGGATCGGAGTGTACGAGCGCGATCCGAACGAGGTCCGCTATTCGGATCCGCGCCAGCGTGACCGGGATGTGCGGTTGACCGGCCAGGGCAGTGAGGTAGCGGGGGAACGAGCACTGTGGAAATCGTCCACGTCCTCGGGGATCGGTCGGGCCGATCCGGTCCGGCCCGTTGTCGGGTGGGGGATGACCGAGTCCGAGATGGCCAGAACGAAGATGGTGGAGTGGCTCGACCCAGATTCTCTGGCGAAGCTAGATCGCCCCACCGTGGGGTCCTATGTGAAAGCGACCGGGCTTTCCGTCGACGAAACTCGGAAATCGGTCGAAGCGCTGATGCGCCAGGACCTCGTGGTGCGTAGCCCGATTCCACTGACCGGGATATCCGAGCTTCCGCTCGCCCTGACCGAGAACGGGCGGGCGTTCGCCCAGTCGGTCCGTCGCGCCCGGCAGTCGTCCCATGCCCGGCGCGCGGCGTGCCGGGACGCGCTCCTGGGCTGGTTGTACGACCAGGACGGGGAAGCGGACGTCACTGATTTCCTGCCGGACCGGCGGGCAACCTATTTCGGCGTGCGCAGGGCGTGAACATCACCTCGCACAGCCCCGGTTCCTACCAGCTCGTGACGCAGAACCGGGCGGACGGGCAGCAGATCGCGCCGGGCTTCGAGGTGCTGGCGCAGGCCGTCGCGGACATCCTGAAGCAACTCCCCGCGCTCGGTCTTCCCGCGCAGGACCAGGAGGACGTCGAGGAGGTCGCCAACGAGGTGCTGGGCGAGGTCGTCCAGGCCGAGCCGAACCGGGGAAGGCTTCGCCGGGCCGCGGCAGCCCTGCGCGGCTTTCTCATGCCGGTGGCAGCCGGGGCGATAGCCGGTGTCGGCGAAGAGGCCCAGGAGTTGGCGAAGCAGGCGGTCGAACACCTGGCGTCGGCAGTGACGTAGGAGCGCCGGTAGGCTTGCCGCCGTGATTGCGGAGGTTCTGGCGACGGCCTGGGTGTGTGTGCGGGACCGGCGGGTGCTGGTGGTGCGTCCGCATTACACGGACGTGTTCTATCTGCCCGGCGGGAAGCCGGAACCGGGGGAGAGCTATGCCGAGGCGGCCGCGCGCGAGGTGCTCGAGGAGGTCGGCCTGGTCGTCGATCCGGCCGACCTGACGCTGTTCACCGAGATCGTGGCGGAGGCGCACAACCGGCCGGCCGGCACTCAGGTGCGGCTGCTCTGCTTCACCGGCGGCAAGACCGACGACGAGCCGGTGGCGGCGGCGGAGATCGGCGAGATCGCCTGGTTCACCTCGGCGGACACCGAGCGCTGCGCGCCCGCGATCCGGCTGCTGGTGGGCGAGCTGGTCACGGCCGGGCTGATCGGCTGACCCGCTCGGCGGCGTAAGCGCGCAGCAGGTCGTGGCAGGCGTACCGGCCGGGGGCGGCTTCGGTGAGCAGCGCGGCCCGGGCCAGCTCGGCCAGGACGACCGTGGCCTGCCCGACGGTGAGGCCGGTGAGGCCGGCCGCCGCGGTCGCCGTGAGGTCCGGGCCCGGATGGTGGCCGATCAGCCGGAACAGCCGGGCGGCCGGTGCGGTGAGCCGGCCGAAGGACCAGGCGAACACGGCCCGGACCGAGGTGTGCGGGTCGCCGGCGGCGTCGGCCGGCCCGATCTCGGCGTTCACCGCGGCGAGCGACCGGCCCCCGGCGCGGGCGGTGATCAGCGACAGGGCCAGCGGCATTCGGGCGCACCGGTCGATCACCGCGGCGACGGCCAGGGCGTCGGTGGCCACCCGGTCCCAGCCGAGCCGGTTGATGAGCAACTGGGCGGCGTCGGCGGTGCTCAGCGGCGGGACCGCGGTCAGCTTCGCGCCCTCCCGCACGATCAGCCCGGTCAGCTGGTTGCGGGTGGTCACCACGGTCACGCAGCCGGAGGCGGCCGGCAGCAGCGGCCGCACCTGGGTGGCGACGCCGGCGTTGTCGAGCACCACCAGCGCGCGCCGGTCGGCCATCTCGGCGCGGTAGAGCGCGACCCGGCCGCCGAGGCCGGCCGGGATGTGCCGGGTGGGCACGCCGAGCGCGGTCAGGAACCGCCGCAGCGCCTCGGCCGGCTCCATCGGCTGCGCCACGTGGTCGAAGCCGCGCAGGTTGACGAAGAGCTGCCCGTCGGGGAACCGGCCGGCCGCCCGGTGCCCCCAGCGCACGGCCAGCGCGGTCTTGCCGCCGCCGCCCGCTCCGGCGAGCATCGCGAGCCCGCCGTCGCCGATCGTGTCGAGCTCGGACAGCTCGACGGAGCGCCCGGCGAAGCCCCGCTCATCGCGCGGGAGCAGTGCGGGCGCAGCGGGTTTGAGCAGCAGGAAGTCAGTCATCAGGGCCTCCGGCCGGGGCAGCCGGTAGCCGCCTGACACATCGACCACGAACAATTCCATACCTGGCGGGTAGACCACAATGCGCGACGTCCTGATTACGCTCTCTTCTTATCGCGCACACTAGGGGCCATGCAGATCGAATTCGACGCCGAACTGTGGATCTGGGATGCCCGGCCGGACGAGGCCTGGACGTTCGTGAGCCTGCCGGTGGACGCATCGGACGTGATCCGCGACCTGACCGCCGGCGATCGCCGCGGCTTCGGGGCGGTGCGGGTGGAGGTGCGCATCGGCGCCACCACCTGGCGGACGTCGATTTTCCCGGACGCGAAGCAGGGCGCCTACGTGCTGCCGATCAAGAAGGCGGTGCGGAAGGCGCAGAAGCTCGACGTGGGCGACAGCGCACGGGTGGCGGTCGAGTTGATCAACCTCTGAAACTGAGTCAACCTTTGAAGAAGTGGTTCGCGACCGCCGTGTGCAGGCTGAAGCCCAGCTCGGCGGGCCCGTAGAGGATCTCCCAGCCGAGGGTCTCCTCGTTCGGCGCCGACGGCGGGAGCGCGCCGGCGTTGGGCAGCGCGGGCAGCAGGCCGAACACGAGCAGGGTGCCGTCCGGGGCGCTGAGCGTGTCGAAAAGGCGTACGTCATCGGCCGAAGCCTGAAGCCCGACCTCTTCGAAAAGCTCTCGCACCGTCGCGGCCTGCCACGCCTCGCCGTAGTCGACGAAACCGCCCGGCAGGGCGAGCAGCTCCCGCGCCGGCGGGATGCCGCGCCGCACCACGAGCAGGCCGGAACCGACCGGCTGCACCGCCACCGCCACCGGAGTGGGATTGCGGTAACTCGTCTCGCCGCACGCCCCGCAGCGGCGCGGCCACGCCTGCCCGGGGGTGAACCGGGCGCCGCAGAACGTGCAGTGCGCGAATTTGTCAGGCATGCAGCGGCGCGTTACAAGCGGCGACCAGGGCCTGGCGGCAGGCCGACATCAGCGGCCGCAACGCCGCATCACGCTGCTGGGCCTCGAATCCGTTGATGGCGCCGCCCGGCGCGTTCGTCTCGGCCAGCGCGAGAACCTGGTCGAGCACGCTGGCCCGGGCGAACAGCCGCCGCGACCGCGGGTCGAAACCGGGCGGCAGCGTGGCCGTGCTCTCCGGCCGGCGCAGCGCCTGCAACGCGCCGGCCAGCTCGGGTTTCCAGTGCGCCACGTCGAGCTTGGTGAGCTGCGTGGTCGTCTCGGTCAGCACCCGGGTCAGCTCGGCCTCGGCCTCGGCCGCGCCCATCTGGAACACCGGCCGGTGCTCGGCGACCGGGAAGAACCGCCACAGCACCGTCTCGAACTCGACCCCGGAGCCGGACGTGTGCCGCCGCACCTGCGGGACCACCCCGAACGACGGGGTGACCAGGGCCTCGCCGGCCAGCAGCGCCGCGCCGGTCAGCTCGCCCGGGCCGGGCAGGCCGCGCGGGTCGCCGGGAACCGGCAGCACCAGGCGGATGTCGTCGGGATGAAGCTTGGCGAAGAGCGGCAGCCCCTGCGGCAGCGGCACATCGGTCCACGTGCCGGGGGCATCGGCGACGAGGTGCTCCTCGTCGGCCGCGATCTCGTCGGCCAGCTCGTCGAAGGGCACCAGACCGGCGCGCCAGGCGCGCACCCAGGCCACGAACCGGGTGGAACGCCGCGCGGTGCGGGTGGCCGCATCAGCTGCGGGGGACATGCGAGCAAGGGTACGTGCCCACCGGGAAGGTTGTCTCGGCCGGAGCGTCAGAAACGCCGTGTCCCAACGCACGGGTTACCGTGCCTTGCATGTATGGGGAGGACGTGCTCAAGGCGCAGTGGCGCAAGAAAAGGGTCGTGCCCGAGGTGGACGCCGAGCCCGATCTGGTGGTCGAGGACGCCGATTCCGGTTTCTGCGGCGCGGTGGTCGGGTTCGAGCTGGGCGCGGTCGTCCTGGAGGACCGGTTCGGCAAGCGGCGCAATTTTCCGCTGACCCCGGCCGCGTTCCTGCTCGACGGCAAGGCGGTGACGCTGCGGAAACCGGCGGCTGCTCCGCAACAAGCTCAGCGGCGGACAACCGCGTCCGGCTCGATCGCCGTTGCCGGCGTCAAGGCGCAGGTGGCCAAGGCCAGCCGGATCTGGGTCGAGGGCATCCACGACGCCGCCCTGGTCGAGCGCATCTGGGGCGACGACCTGCGCATCGAGGGCATCGTGGTGGAGCCGCTGGACGGCATCGACGACCTGGCCGCGGCGGTCCAGGCCTTCGGTCCGAGCCGCGATCGCCGCCTCGGCGTGCTCGTCGACCACCTGGTGCCCGGCTCCAAGGAGAGCCGCATCGTGGCCGCCGTCAAGGACCCGAACGTGCTGGTCACCGGCCACCCGTACATCGATATCTGGCAGGCGGTGAAACCGGAGCGGGTGGGCATCAAGAAATGGCCGGTGATCCCGCCCGGCCGCAACTGGAAAGAGGGCGTCTGCGAGGCGTTCGGCGTCCGCGTGCCGGCCGATCTGTGGCGGCGCATTCTGCGCGAGGTCAATTCCTACAAGGACGTCGAGACGCCGCTCATCAATTCGATGGAACGGCTCATCGACTTCGTCACGGTACTGGAGTGAGGGCCTCTCCCAGCCGCTTCGCGGCTTCGGCGAGCCGATCCGGAGATTGCGCGGCGTAACCGATGATCAGGCCGGGCGGGCCGGGTTGCAGGCGGTGCCACGACAGCGGATGCACGAGTACGCCGTGGGCAGCGGCCCGTTCGGCAAGTTCTGCATCGGATGCCGGCTGAGGCAGCAACGCCAGCAGATGCAATCCCGCCGCGACGCCGGTGACGCGGGCCGCCGGCAGATGCTCGGCCAGCCCGGCGATCAGGGCGTCGCGGCGGCGGCGCTGCCGTTGCCGGACCAGCCGCAGGTGCTTCTCGTAGTCGCCGTTGCTCAGCAGGCGCGCCAGGACGAGCTGCGGGATGGCGGGGTTGCCGAGGTCGGAGTCGTGCTTCGCCTCGAGCAGGGCGGGCTGCAGCCGGCGCGGCGCGATCAGCCAGCCGAGGCGCATGCCCGGCGCCAGCGATTTGGAGACGCTCCCGGAGTAGGCCACCCGTTCCGGCGCGGAGCCCTGCACGGCCGCGACCGGCGCCCGGTCGTAGCGGTGCTCGGCGTCGTAGTCGTCCTCGATGACCAGGCCGCCCCACTCCAGCAGCGCGCGGCGGCGGGCCGGGCTGAGCACCACGCCGGTCGGGAACTGGTGGGCCGGGGTCAGCACCGCGACCTCCTGGGTGATCCGGTCGACCCGGATGCCCTCGTCGTCCACGGGGACGGCTTCCGCGCGTACACCCCAATGGGTCATCTGGTCCCGGGCCCCGCGCGAACCCGGATCCTCGACCGCCGCGGCGGTCACGCCGCCGGCGGCAAGCGTCTGCGCGAGCAGCGCGAGCGCCTGAGCCACCCCGCTGACCACGATGATGTCGTCGGCCTCGGCGCGGATGCCGCGGGTGCGGCGCAGCCAGCCGGCGAGCTCGGCCCGCAGCCGCGGGGTGCCGCCGGGATCGCCGTAACCGAGGTCGGCCGCGGTGATCTCGTCGAGCACCGCCCGTTCGGCGCGCAACCACTGGCTGCGCGGGAAGGCCGACAGATCGGGCACGCCGGGGGAGAGGTCGATGTCGATGTTCTCGGCCGGGGGCAGCGGCAGGCGCAGGTCCTCGAGCGCGCGGCGGCGGTCGGACGGCGGTTCGGCGCCGCGGCCGTGCCCGAGAACCGTGGTGCCGGCGCCGGTGCGGCCGGTGGCCAGGCCCTCGTCGATGAGCCGCTGGTAGGCCTCGACCACGACGCCGCGGGAGATCCGCAGGTCGGTGGCGAGCACCCGGGTCGCCGGCAGGCGCGCGCCGCCGGGCAGCCGGCCGTTGTTGATCGCGTCCCGCAGGCCCGCCGTCAGCCAGGAGGTGAGGCCCTTGGCCGGGGCGTCCCCGGCGCGCAGCTGGAGGAAATCGGAGCCGGAAATTGGTCCTCCTTTTGCCTACCGCAATTGGCTCTTCCAATGGACCATACCCGCTTGGAGCATGGGCCTCGTGAACCGCTTACCAGCCCTCGCCGGCGCCACCGGCATGATCTTCGTGGGCGGCAGTGTGGCCGTCTCGGGCGCGCTCGCCGACGCTCCCGTCCTGACCGTCCAGTGCCTTCGTTACGCCGTCGCCTGCCTCCTGCTGCTCGCCTTCGCCCGGGTCCGCCGCCCCCGGCTGGTGAAGCCCCGCGGCGCCGAATGGCTGTGGCTCATCGGCGTGGTGATAACCGGGATGTTCGTCTTCAACCTTGCTCTCGTCCTCGGCGCGCGCCACGCGGAGCCGGCCGTGCTCGGCGTCGCGGTCGCCTGCGTGCCGGTCCTGCTGGCCGTCGCCGGCCCGCTGCTGGAGGGCCGGCACGTCGCGTACCGGCTGGTCGTGGCGGCCCTGGTGGTGACCGCCGGGGCGGGGCTGGTGCAGGGTTTCGGCCGCACCGACCGGATCGGTCTGATGTGGGCGCTGGTGACGTTCGCGTGCGAGGCCGGCTTCACCCTCCTGGCCGTCCCGGTGCTGGGCCGGCACGGGCCACTCGGCGTCTCGGTGCACGCGACCTGGCTGGCCGCGGTGGCCTTCGGCGTCGCCGGCGTCGCGCTCGAGGGGCCGGCCGCGGCGCTGCGCCTGGGCGCGGACGACCTGATCGCGGGCGGCTATCTGGCGGTCGGGGTGACGGCCGTCGCGTTCGTCCTCTGGTACACCTGCGTCGAACGCCTCGGATCCGACCGGGCCGGCCTGCTGACCGGCATCGCCCCGGTCGCGGCGGCGGCCACCGGGGTGGCCCTCGGCGGCCCGATGCCGTCCCCGGCGGTCTGGCTCGGGGTGTGCGTCGTCGCGGGCGGACTCGTCCTCGGCATGCGGCCGGCGTCAGGCCAGGTGCGCGGGGTCGCGGCTGTAGACGAACGTCGCGATGTCGATCCGCGGGACGCCGCCCTCCGCGTCGCGCAGGGGCAGCAGGACCTCGCCCTCGTTGTCGCCGTCGACGCCGCGCCAGCGATCCGGCGCCTCCCGGACGAACCGTGAGCGGTGGTTCGGGCCGGTCATCTCCAGGGCCTCGCCGTCCGCGCGGACCTCGTACTCCCGGCCCATCCACCACCAGCGGCCGACCAGTGCGACCGCCTCGCCCGCCGCGGCGGCCGGGGGTGTCCAGGCCGAGGCCGTCACCGGCTCGGCGTCCAGCACCGCGGTCAGCGTTTCCAGGGCCACCTCGCTGATGTGCGTGCCGGTCAGGCCGTACGAGTTGGCGAACGCGACCACCCCGAGCCGGCTCCGGCGGTGCACCACCAGATGGGCGACGTAGCCGGGCATCGAGCCGCCGTGCCCGACGTAGACCCGCTCGCCCACCCGGAACAGCTGCACGCCGAGGCCGTACCCGCCGGTCCACGACTCCAGGTCGCTGATCACCACCGGCGCGCACATCTCGTCGACCGTCTCGCGCGGCAGCACCTGCGGGGCCGGGTCGGTGAGGAACGCGGCCCACTTGGCCATGTCGGTCACCGTCGACCACAGCTGCCCGGCCGGGGCCATCGCGCCCGCGTCCAGCCGCGGCTCCTCGTGCAGGCTGCCGTCCAGGGCATGCACGACGTAGCCGCGGGCGAACGGCTCCATCGGCGCGTACGTGGTGCGCTTCATGCCGAGCGGGTCGAGGACCCGTTTGCCGGCCAGCGCCGCCCACGACTCGCCGGTCACCCGCTCCAGAACCACCCCGAGCAGGCCGTACGCGAGATTCGAGTACCGATAGCGACGGAACGGCGCGCCGGACAGCTTGTCGTACCCGAGGTCGGCGAGCAGCTTGTCGGCGTCCCCGCCGGTGTGGCGTTCCCACCACCGGCCGTCCGGCTCCCGCTGCAGGCCGGACACGTGCCCGAGCAACTGGCGCAGCGTCACCCCGCCGATCGGGGTGCCCGGCAGATGGCGGTAGAGCAGGTCGTCCAGGGCGAAGAACCCCTCGTCCCGCATCTGCATGACCATCGTCGCGGTGATCGTCTTGGTGATCGAGCCGAGCCGGTACTGCGTCTTCACGTCGGGCACGGGATTTTCCCCGACGCACGCGTGGTGCAGCACGGCCCGATCCCGGACGACCGCGAGCGCCAGCGACGGCGTTCGCCCGGCGGACTGAGCCCGCGCGGCGATCTCGTCGACCCGGCGGGCCGTCTCCGGTAACAGCGACACGTTGGACCCTCTCGACAAATGACTGTTCTGGTTAACTGCGAACCGCCGATATGGCTACGCCTGCATCAGGCATCGCCGATAGTGCGTCGGCGTGACACGATCGAGGTGTGGAAGCGGTTGTCTGGATCGTGCTCGGCATCGCACTGGCGATCGCCGAGGCCTTCACGGCCACGTTCCTGATCATCTTCTTTTCGGTGGGCGCTCTGGCTGCGGCCGGCGCGGCCGCGCTCGGAGCTCCGCTCCTGCTCCAGGTGATCGTCTTCGCGATCGTCTCCGGCCTCTCGGTGGGCGCGCTGCGCCCGATCATCCTGAAACACGCTCGCCCGGCGCTCGAGTCCGGCGAGACCCCGATCGGCCTCGAGGCGATCGAGAACAGCCAGGGGATGGTCCTCGAAGAGGTCGACGGCAACCACGGTTGCATCAAGATCGACGGAGAGATCTGGCAGGCACGGTCCTTCGACGGCAACGAGAAATACCTCCCGGGGGAACGCGTCCGGGTCATTCGAGTCAAGGGCGCCACGGCCATCGTGTGGCGCGACGATCTGCCAAACATATAGAGAGGCGCCATGGAAGCAGTGATCGGCGTACTAGTAATCGTGATCGTGGTTTTTGCCATCGTCACGCTGCTCCGGTCCGTCCGCATCGTCCCCCAGCAGCGGATGGACGTGGTGGAGCGCCTGGGCAAGTACAAGCGGACCCTCAGCCCCGGTCTGAACATCCTGGTCCCGTTCGTGGACGCGGTGCGCAGCAAGGTCGACATGCGTGAGCAGGTCGTCTCGTTCCCGCCGCAGCCGGTGATCACCTCCGACAACCTGGTCGTGTCGATCGACACGGTCCTCTACTTCAAGGTCGTCGACCCGGTGCGGGCGACCTACGAGATCAGCAACTTCCTGCAGGCCATCGAGCAGCTGACCGTCACCACGCTGCGTAACGTCATCGGCTCCCTCGACCTGGAACGGGCCCTGACCAGCCGCGAGGAGATCAACCGGCATCTCTCCACGGTTCTCGACGAGACCACCGGCCGCTGGGGCATCAAGGTCACCCGCGTCGAGATCAAGGCGATCGAGCCGCCGCCGAGCATCCGCGACTCGATGGAGAAGCAGATGCGTGCCGAGCGGGAGCGCCGCGCCACCATCCTCAACGCCGAGGGCCACAAGCAGGCCCAGATCCTCACGGCCGAGGGTGAGAAGCAAGCCGCGGTGCTGCGCGCCGACGGTGACCGGCAGGCCCGCATCCTGCAGGCCGAGGGCCAGGCGAAGGCGATCCGCACGGTCTTCGACGCGATCCACACCGCGAACCCGTCGCAGAAGGTGCTGGCCTACCAATACCTGCAGGCCCTGCCGCAGATCGCGAACGGCACCGCCAACAAGGTGTGGATCATCCCGACCGAGCTGACCCGTGCCCTCGAGGGCATGGGCGGTGCGCTGGGCGGCCTGGCCGGCATGGTCGGCGACATCCCGAAGGCGAACGTCGACGCGGCCTCGGTGGAACGCGAGGCGGCAGCCGCGGCCGAGGCGGCCGCGGCGGAAGCGGCCCAGGTGAACGAGCAGGTCCGGGTGGCGGAAGCCCAGGTGAGCGGCGACCCCGACCGTACGGCGGCGCTGCCCGCTCCGGAACCGATCCCGCCGTCGGCGGCGCTCGGCGGCGCCGACTACAACGGCAACCAGATCCGCGACCACGCCTGAGATACGACAAGAAAAGGCCGGCCCCTTCCCGGGCCGGCCTTTTCCGTTGCCTCTTGCTTACTTCTTCGCCTTGGTGGCCGCGGCGCTCGGCTCCTCGCTGGGTTCCGCGCTGGGCTCCGCACTGGGGTCGGCCTCGCCGGCCCCGTTGTCGGCAGCACCGATGCCGGCCGCCGTCTTGGCGTCGGACAGCGCCAGGCAGGCCTGCAGCAGCGTCTTCTGCGCGGACGCCACAGCCGCGGCAGCGGCCGCCGCCTGGTCCGCCGCACCCGCGTCGTCAGCCGCACCGGCGTCACCGGCGGCACCGGCATCGTCGGCGGCACCGGCATCGTCGGCGGCACCCGCGTCGTCGGCCGCGCCCTTGTCGCCGGCCTGCTCTTCCTTCTGCTTCTTGGCCGACTTGAGCGCCTTCAGGTACTTGGCGGCCAGCTTCTTGTTGGCCGCCTTCTTCTCCGCGGGGCTCTTCTCATCGGCCGCGCCGGCGGCGCCGGCCTCGTCAGCCGGAACCGCTTCGTCGGCGGCGCCCGCTTCGTCCGCGGCGCCCGCGTCATCGGCGGCGCCCGCGTCGCCCTGGGCGGCGGCAACATCCGCCACGAACGTGTCACAGGCCGCCTCGAACGCCACGGCGGCGGCGTCGGCCTGCGCACCCGCGTCCTGCGCCTCCTGCGGCTGGAGCTTCTCCCCGTCGCAGATCACATCGACGCCGCTGACCTCGAGCGTCGTGCACGCGGCCACCTCGAACTGCTTGCCGTCGACGACGATGACGTTCGCGGCCTTGGTGCTCGTCGTGCTGGCGTTCGCGAGCTGAACCCCGGCGATGCCGGCCGCAGTCACAACACCTGCGACGACGACGGCACCGAGTGCCTTCCGCCGGTTGGGACCTTGGTTCCTCCGGTACGCACGCGGTCTCATCATCACTCCTCGTTCGTGGGTGTCGATGTGCTCGGTCGGCCCCCAGTACGGACCTCACCCGCAACGGGGTTCAATGCCCGCGCCTCAGCACCGTCTCCACACCCCGCCAGACATGGCCGTTTTTGCAGCTCAGGGCGGGTCGAAAATAAATTTGAAATCGATCGACCCATTCACCCCGCCGAGGCCGCAAATTATGCCCAGCCAGTGAGCCGCACCCACGACGGTGACGCCGAGTAATGATCGCTCCGCCGTCTTAAATTCAACAGCATCGATTTCTGTACGCGGTGCCCGAGCCGCCGCCTCCGGTTTCGGCGACGCCACTTCGGCCGTACGCTGCTGAGGGTTTTCTGGGTATCGGCGGCATTTCTGGGAACCGCCTGCGCGGGGTGCGTACGTTTGGAATGCTCTCCGCAGGATCCCGACCGGTTGCCCCCGGGCCGCTCGGCTTGAGCCCAGCGAGGCGGAGCCATGAGCATCAGCCACCACCGCACGGCCAGTGGACGACCGTTGCGGGTTGCGCCCGCCTGGGTCGGCGCCGCCGGCACCGCGGACAAGGACCACCTTCTGCCGGTACGCGAGGCGGTCTGGATCTGGTCGGTCCGCCGTTACGCCCGCCTGGCCCTGTGGGCACTCCCGGCCGCCGCCGTGCTTGACGGCTGGCTCACGCTGGGCATCGACACCCCGCCCGGCCCGCTCCCGGTGGCCCTGGCCGCCGACTGGCTGACCGTGCTCGCGATGATCGCCCTGGCCGGCTTGCTGGCCGGCACCCGAACCCGTCGCAGCGCGATCACCGGCCTGCTGATCGGCCTGGCCGGCGCGATGCTGACCCTCCCGCTGGCCGCCCTGCCCCCGGGCGCGGCGGCGTCGGGCGCCTCGCTGTCGCCCGACCAGATGCAGCATGCGGCGACCGTGGCGGCCGTGACGACCGGGGCCGGCTGGCTGTTGCTGGGCTGGGCGGTCTTCCGCTCGAAACTGGTCAACCCGGCCGACGGCATCCTGCTGATGCTGGCGGCCGCGGCCATCGGAGCAGGCGTTTACGCAAGGCAGCCCCTGCCGACGGTGGGGGCTTTGTTGTTGCTGGCCGCAGGCACCGGCCTGGCCTGGACCGGCGCCCGTCTGATCCCCCGCCACTGACCCGCCCGGGTCCTCCTCAGTCGTCCCGGGCCGAACCGGTGCCCGGGTTGATCCGGGCGATCAGATCGGTGACGAAATCCGCGGCGTTCCGGGCGGCCGCGGCCTGATCGTTGTCGGTCTTCCCGACGCCCCAGTCCGATATGCCCTTGACCAGGATCCAGTCGCACTTGGCCTGCGCCGCAGCCGCGTACATGCCGGTCGCCTCCATCTCGCCGGCTTCCGCCTCCTCGCCGAGGGCGCGCAGCCGGGCCCGCTCCGTCGCGTCGTTCACCAGCGTGTTGAGCGAGAGCACCGGCCCGAAGTGGATGGCCGGAGCGCGGCCCCGGGCAGCCACGCGGGCGTGGCTGAGGAGATCACTCGCGGTCTCCGGGCTCGGACCCCGGATGATCTCGTACGGCGAACCGCCGGCGCCCGTCGTCACCTTGCGGTGTTCCACTGCGCGTAACTGGGTGGCGACCACGACATCGCCGATCTCCTGGTCGCCACCGTCGATCACGCGGGAGTTCAACCCGTAACAGACTCCGGTGAGCACCAGGAACGCCGGGTCGAGCTGCTTGATCACATTGTCGACCGTCCACGGCATCGAACCGGCCCCGACCGTGCCCTGCTCGCTCTGCGCCAGGACGACGTTCGCCCCGCCGAGAGTTCCGAGCCGGGTCACGGCCTTCGTGCCCGCCCGGCCGGGCACCGGCGCCGACCCGGGTGAGCGCGCGGCGAAGGCGTCCTCGACCGCCCGGCTCTCGATCTCGTTGACGACGACGATCGCCACGGTCGGCGCCGTCGCCATCCGCTCGATGGCCTGGTACATGAGATCCTTCCGGGCCTGCCGAAATCTGTTGCGCCATCTCAGGGTCAGGACGACACCCGCCACCAGCACCGGCCCGAGGAGCGAGACGAGCACTCCGAGCACCTGTGACTGGGCCGTAGCCGGCCCCGGGAACTGGAAGAAGAGATGCTTGACGAGCCAGATGAGCGCCGCCGGATAGCTGACCGGCCGGGTGCCGCAGTCCGTAGTGAGGCAGGACTGACGTTCGGCCGAGGCCACCCACTGCGCCCCGGCGGCCAGGCAGAGAATCGTGGCGGTGAGCATGAGCCGGATGCCGCCCAGCGGCCGGACCGCTTCCTGATCGGGCTTCTTGAAGTCGCTCCGAGCGCCGATGACGAACCAGCTCGTGCCCGGGACGGGCTCGAGGGTGGGGAGGGATCCGGTGAAACTACCGGCCTGGACCCCCACGCAACCGGAGCCGAACGCCGGGTCCTGGGGCAGCCGGGCTTCCGTCAGCTCGGAGGCACGCCGGAAGGCGTCCTGGCAGAGCCGGTCAGCCTCGCCGGGATCGAGCGCGTGGCAGAACGTGATCGTCCATTGATAGCTGCGCAGTTCGTCACCGAAGATCTCGCCGTCGGTCACGCCGCCGCTGCCCGCTCGAAGAAGGGACCAGGTCATCCGGACGACTCCGGCGATCAGGTCGAGGACCGCAACCGCCACACCCACCAGCACCAGCACGATCGCGACCAGGGCGGCGGCCCGGGAGACCAACGCGAGCGGGATCGCCATGATCATGGCCAGCACGGCCGGAGCGAACGCCACGAACTGCCAGGCCCGCACGAGCAGACCGAGCGCCCGGACCCGGCCGGCCCGGCTTCGCATCGCCCGGTTCCACTCGGCGTTCCGGGCGATCGGCGGCTCGATGACGGCGAATGCGTCCGCCGACCCGACCAGCCGCCCCTCCCGGTCCGCCAGGCACAGCAGCACGGGCAGCCGCGGCCGGGCACGATGGATTCCCAGACCACGCGGTCGGATGATCCCCACCGCCCGCTTCGCTTCCCGGGTCCGCGGGACGCCATCGGCCCAGGACCGGCACTCCCGGTAGCTCAGGCCCCGCACCACTCCAGGAGGCAGCCCCGCTTCCACAGCCGTCGAGAGTAGACCAGCCGGGAAAGCCGCGGGTCTCTGTCAGCTTGACGGGCGGAACGGGGCGAGGGTGGCGCGGATCAGGTCGGCGGCGCCCCAGTCGTTGTCGAACTGGGCCAGGACCGCGAGGTGTTGTCGCAGTTGGATGATCGGCATGCGGGTCTGCCAGTCGCTGTCCAGCCCGGTCAGCTCCGCGTAGAGCGGGAAGAACCGTTGCGCCTCGGGTGGGGGCGCGGTGGTCCAGAGGTGGGCGAGGTCGACGTCGGCCCACGTGTAGGACACCGCCGGGTCGATCAGGGCGGGCCGGCCGTCCGGGGTGGCCATGAGGTTCTGGGTCCACAGGTCGCCGTGGGTCAGGCAGGCCGGTCGGCCGGGCAGCAGGTCGGGGAGCCGGCGGCACAGCCGTTCCAGGGCCGTGCGGTCGCCGGCGTCGAGTGCGGCGTCGACGCGGGGTTGGCCCAGCCATCGGAGCAACCGGTGTTCGGCGAAGAAGGCGAAGCCGTCGTCGTTCCAGGTGTTGATCTGGCGGCGGCGGCCGAGCCAGTTGTCGTGGTGCCACCCGAACCGTGGGTGGATTGTGCTGGTGTGCAGGCGGGCGAGCGCGTGGGCGAGCTGTTCCCAGAAGGTCTCGCGGTGCGGTCTCGCCTGCAGTGCCGACAGCACGAGCAGTTCGCGGTTCGCGAGGATCACGTCGGGTGTTGCCATGCCGCCGATCTCGCGCAGGGCGGTCAGCCCCTCGGCCTCGTTGGTGAAGACGTCGTCGTCCGGCGGATCGGCGAACGCCTTGACGAACACCGGCGGCGCGTCACGCCGGGTTGCCATGCCCGCGAGCGCCGCCAGCCCGCCGGTCACCGGCTCCACCGCGAGGACGTCGCCCATCCCGGCCCGATGCAGGCACTCGAGCAGAAACGCCGTCACCCCGTATGCCTCCTCGTTGCCGATCTTAGGTGAACGAACTTGTCACACCCGGGTGGCATGCTCTGAGTAGTGGTTCGCCGGGCGGGAGGAGCAGGTCGTGGCCAAGGTCGTCGCTGACATCACGGTGTCGCTTGACGGGTTCGTCACCGGGCCCGATGCCGGGCCGGAACAGGGGCTCGGGGTCGGTGGGGAGGCGTTGCACGACTGGGCGTTGCAACCCGACGCGATCGACCAGGCCGTGCTCGAGGAGTCCGTCGCGGCCACCGGGGTGGTCATCATGGGGCGCCGGCTGTTCGACGTCATCGACGGCCCGTCGGGGTGGAACGACGAGATGGGCTATGGCGCGGGCCTGGTGGCGGAGCCGCCGGTGCTGGTGGTGACCCGCATCCCGCCGGACAAGGTGCGGCTCGCCGACCGGATGACGTTCGTCGTCGACGGCATCGCCGGCGCGGTGGCCAAGGGCCTCGCCATGGCGGACGACCGCAACGTCGTCATCATGGGCGGCGGCGAGACGATCCGCCGGGCGATCGACGCCGGCGTGGTCGACGAGCTGCGCCTGCACATCGCGCCGGTGCTGCTGGGCGCGGGCACGCCGCTGTTCACCGGCGCGACGCCACGCAACCTGCGCCAGACGCACGTCCAGGTCTCGGGCCACGCCACCCACGCGACCTACCGCCTCGACTGAGCCACGGCGGCCTCCGCGTCGGCGAAGAGCGGCGGGCGGGCAGGCGAGGCGGGCGGGCGGGCAGGCGAGGCAGGCGAGGCGGGCGGGCAGGCGAGGCGGGCGGGCAGGCGAGGCGGGCGGGCAGGCGAGGCGGGCGGGCAGGCGGGCGGGCGGGCGGGGTCAGGCCGACTCTCGCCAGACGATGGGGGAGGGGAGCAGGAGGCCCCGCTGGGAGATCTGCTCGCCCTTGAGCTGGCGGAGCACCATGTCGGCGGCGTGTGCGCCGATGTCGTCGGCGGGCTGGTGGACCGTCGAGAGGTTGGGGCGGGTCCGGGTGGCCCACGAGCTGTCGTCGAAGCCGACCACGCCGACGTCGGCCGGCACGTTGCGGCCCGCCTCGCGCAGTGCCTCGATGGCGCCGGCGGCCACCGCGTCGGAGGCGGCGAAGACGCCGTCGATGTTCGGCTCGCGTTCCAGCAGCGTGCGCATTCCCTTGGCGCCGCAGGCGAAGTCGTAGAGCGGGACCTCGGCGACCAGGCTCTCGTCGAAGAGCGGGCCGAGGGCCTGCTGGAAGCCGACCAGGCGGTCGGCGCCGGAGTCGCGGTCGACGGCGGCGGCGATCATGCCGATCCGCCGGCGGCCGGTGGAGGCCAGGCGGCGGGTGATCTCCTCGGCCGAGGAGAGGTTGTCGATGCCGACGTACGGGATCTCGGGGTGCAGGTCGCGGGGGTGGCCGACGAAGGCCGACGGGAGCGCCAGGCTGCCCACCACCTGGATGATCGGGTCGTGGCTGCGGGCCGAGACGATGATCGCGCCGTCGACGAAACCGCCGCTGAGATAGCGGGTGATGCGGGTGGTGTCCCGTTCGGAGTCGACCACCAGGTTGACCATCTGGTAGTCGGCGGCGGACAGCGTCGCGTTGGCCCCCAGCATGATGCCGCCGATGTTGGGGTCCTCGAGGAACAGTGAGTGCGGCTCGAGGACGATGAAACCGATGGCCTGCGACCGTTGCATGACGAGGTTGCGGGCGGCCGTGTTCGGCACGTAGCCGACCTCGCGGATGGCCCGCTCGATGGCGGCGCGCGCGGTCGCCGACACGTAGCCCCCGTTGAGCACGCGGCTCACCGTGCCGCGGGAAACCCCGGCCGCGGCGGCGATGTCGTGCACGGTGGCCCTTTTGCCGGGCTTGATCGGCGTACTCATCTCACGACTTTATCTTTTCGGTCTTGACGGTGATTCGCAGCAATCCTAGTGTGTGCACGTTCACACATCTGACCTGGGGATTTTTCCTCACGGAAATGTGTGCACGTGCACAGAGAAGGAGAGACGCCCGTGATCACCCTGGGCTGCGATTACAACCCGGAGCAGTGGCCGGCCGAGGTCTGGGCCGAGGACGTCGCATTGATGAGGGCCGCCGGGATCAACCTGGTGGCGATCAACATCTTCGGCTGGTCGGACCTCGAGCCGCGCGCCGGTGAGTACGACTTCCAGCAGCTCGACCGCATCGTCGGCCTGCTGCACCAGAACGGTATAAAGATCAACCTCGGCACCGGCACGTCGTCCCCGCCGCCGTGGCTGGCGAGCCGCCACCCGGAGATCCTGCCGATGGCCGCCGACGGCACCCGCCGCTACCCGGGCGGCCGGCAGGCCTGGTGCCCGAGCTCGCCGGTCTTCCGGGAGCACGCCCTGGCCCTGGTCGCGCAGGTCGCCGAGCGTTACGGAACGCATCCGGCGGTCGTGCTCTGGCACGTGTCGAACGAGCTCGGCTGTCACAACGCGCTCTGCTACTGCGAGGCGAGCGCGGAGAGTTTCCGCGTCTGGCTCACTGAGCGCTACCAGACGATCGAGGCCCTCAACACCGCGTGGGGCACGTCGTTCTGGAGCCAGCGGTACGGCGCGTTCGACGAGGTGCTGCCGCCGCGGGCCGCCTTGTCGCTGCGCAATCCGGCGCAGATGCTCGACTTCCAGCGGTTCTCGTCGGACGAGCTGCTCGGCTACTACGAGGCCGAGGCGGCGCTGCTCAGAAAAGCGAGCGAAATCCCGGTCACCACGAACTTCATGGTCACCGCGCACATCCGCAACATGGACTACTGGCGCTGGGCGCCGCGGATGGACGTCATCGCCAACGACCACTACCTGGACCACCGGCTCGGGCACCCGGCGGCCGAGCTCAGCTTCGCCGCCGACCTGACCCGCGGCCTGGCCGGCGGCAAGCCGTGGATGCTGATGGAGCAGGCCACCGGCGCGGTCAACTGGCAGCCGATCAACCCGGCCAAGGCCCGGGGCGAGATGCTGCGCAACACGCTCACCCACGTGGCCCGCGGCGCCGACTCGATCTGCTTCTTCCAGTGGCGGGCCTCGCAGCAGGGCAGCGAGAAGTTCCACTCGGCGATGCTGCCGCACGCCGGCACCGAGACCGAGCAGTGGCGCGAGGTTCTCGACCTGTCCTTCAGCCTGCGCCGGCTGGCCGAGGTCGCCGGCAGCAAGGTCCAGGCCGACACGGCGGTGCTGTTCAGCTGGGAATCGTGGTGGGCGACCGAGCAGGAGGGCCGCCCGTCGAGCGCGGTGAACTACCTCGAGCAGGTGCACGCCGTCCACGAAGGGCTGCGCGAACTGGGCGTGACCACCGACGTGATCAGCCCGGACGCCGATCTGTCCGGCTACCGCCTCGTCGTGGTGCCCTGCCTCTACCTGGTCTCCGACGCGCAGGCGAAAGCCGTCACGCAGTTCGTCGAGAACGGCGGGCACGTGCTGGTCACCTTCTTCAGCGGGATCGCCGACGCCGACGACCGGATCCGGCTGGGCGGTTACCCGGGCGCGTTCCGGGAGCTGCTCGGCGTGAGCGTCGAGGAGTTCGCGCCACTGAGCCCGGACACCACGCTGACGCTCGACAACGGCGGCGAGTCGGGCCTGTGGGCCGAGCGGCTGCGCATGACGACGGCCGAGGCAAAAGCCCGTTATGTCGACGGCCCGCTGCCGGGCGTGCCGGCGATCACCCGTAACCAGGCCGGCGACGGAAGCGCCTGGTATGTGGCGACCGCGCTGGACCGGGCCGCGATGCGCGACGTGCTGCGCGCGGCGGCCCAGGGCGCCGGCGCGACCGCCGGGGGGCCGGAGAACGACGGGTCCGTCGAGGTGGTGCGGCGAACGAGCGAGACACAGACGTACGTCTTCGTGATCAACCACGGGACGCGCGAGATCGAGTACGCGGTCGCCGGGTGCGACCTGATCAGCGGCGAGCACGTGCGTGGCCGTCTCCGGGTGCCGCCCGGTGGCGTACGCGTCGTCCGTGAGGAGGCCCGGCCGTGACCAAGCGGCATGTCAGCGCGGTTCTGTTCTTCGTCACGCCGTTCGGCGTGCTGTTCGCGCTCTTCTATCTGGTTCCGATCATCTACGCGGTGGTGCAGTCGCTCTACACCGTGAAGCGCAAGGGCACCTTCGGGCCGGCCACCGACGTCTTCGGCGGTCTCGTCCAGTACCGGCAGGTCTTCAGCGACGGGCCGTTCTGGCAGTCGATCGAGCGGGTGCTGCTCTTCGGCGCCGTGCAGGTGCCGGTGATGCTCGGCCTCGCGCTGGCCTTCGCGCTGCTGCTCGACTCCGGCCTGGTGAAGGGGCGGCGGTTCTTCCGGCTCGCGTTCTTCCTGCCCTACGCGGTGCCGGGGGTGGTCGCCGCGATCATGTGGGGCTACCTCTACTCGCCGAACCTGTCGCCGTTCACGGCGGTGACCGCGAGCGCCGACCTGCTCTCGCCGAGCTTGGTGCTCTGGGCCATGGCGAACGTCGTGACCTGGATCTATGTCGGCTACAACATGCTGATCATCTACTCGGCGCTGCTGGCGGTGCCGACCGAGATCTACGAGGCCGCGAAGATCGACGGCGCCGGCCCGTTCCGGACCGCCTGGTCCATCAAGATCCCGATGGTGCTGCCGGCGATCGTGCTGACCACGGTCTTCTCGATCATCGGCACGCTCCAGCTGCTGGCCGAGCCGCAGGTGTTCAAGAGCTTCAGCTCCGCGGTCTCCAGCACCTACACCCCGAACCTGACCGTGCTGAACGCCTCCAGCATCCCGAACTTCCACCTGGCCGCCGCGTTCTCGGTGGTCCTGGCGCTGGCCACGTTCATCCTCTCGTTCACGTTCCTCAAGTTCACCCAGCGCAAGGGAGTGCAGTGATGGCTGCCTTCAAGCTGCCGAAGTACGCCGCCACGCTGGTCATGGCCGTCTTCACGCTCTACTTCCTGACCCCGCTCTGGTGGCTGTTCGTCGCCTCGGGCAAGAAGGACGGCCAGGTCACCGACGGGCACGCGCTGCTGCCGGACAAGTTCGCGATCGGCGAGAACCTCAGCGACCTGTTCCGCTACCACGACGGCATCTTCCTGCGCTGGATGGCGAACTCGATCGCCTACACCGTCGGCGCGGCGGCGATCGGCACCCTGCTGGCCGGCATGTGCGGCTACGCCCTGGCCAAGTACGTGTTCCGCGGCCGGGAGCTGCTCTTCAACATCGTGCTCGGCGGCGTGCTGGTGCCGGCCACCGCGCTGGCCCTGCCGCTGTTCCTGATGTTCAGCAAGGTCTCGCTGGCCAACACCTTCTGGGCGGTCTTCCTGCCCAGCCTGGTCAACCCGTTCGGCGTCTACCTCGGCCGGATCTACGCCGCGGCCAGCGTTCCGGACGAGCTGATGGAGGCGGCCCGGATCGACGGGTCCAGCGAGGTGCGCACCTTCTTCACCCTTTCCGTACGCCTTATGGCGCCGGCCTTCGTGACGATCTTCCTGTTCCATTTCGTCGCGGTCTGGAACAACTTCATGCTGCCGCTGATCATGCTCGGCAATGAGCGGCTGTTCCCCGTCACCCTCGGACTCTATTCATGGAACACCCAGGTCAACCAGCATCCGGAGCTGCGCGCCCTGGTCCTGGTCGGAGCGTTCGTCTCGCTCGCTCCGATGGTCATCGCATTTCTTTCACTGCAGCGCTTCTGGCGCAGCGGCCTCGGGGCCGGCTCCATCAAATAAGAAGAGAGGAAAAACAATGCGCCTTCGCGCACGCTCCCTTGCGATTTTGCTTCTTTCCACCCTGTCGATAACCGCATGTTCGTCCGGCGGCGACGACGAAGCCACCGGCACCACCGGCGCGGCGGCTTCCTGCGCCCCGTCCAGCGGCCCGGTCACGCTGACCTACACGACCTGGATCCCGAACATCGAGAAGGTCGTCGACGTCTGGAACAAGGCCAACCCCGACATCCAGGTCAAGGTCCAGACCGGCCCGAACGGCAACGGCGGCACCTACGCCAACTTCTTCAACCAGCTCAAGGCCGGCAACGCGCCCGACCTCGGCCACATCGAGTACGACGCGCTGCCCAGCTTCCGGGTCCAGGACGGCCTGGCCGACCTCGGCAGCTGTGACATCGTCACCCAGTCGCAGAGCAAGTTCATCGACTGGACCTGGAACCAGGTCACCTTCGGCGAGCAGGGCCACGTCTACGGCATCCCGCAGGACGCGGGCCCGATGGCGCTGTTCTACCGCAAGGACCTGTTCGAGAAGAACAACATCCCGGTGCCGACGACCTGGCAGGAGTACGCCGACGACGCGGTCAAGGTCAAGGCGGCCGGCGGCTACATCACCAACTTCTCGCAGAGCGACATCAACCAGTTCGCCGGCTTCGTCTGGCAGGCGGGCGGCCACTGGTTCGGCAACGACGGCACCAACTGGACCGTCAGCATGACCGACGACGCCACCAAGAAGGTCGCCGACTACTGGCAGGGCCTGATCGACAAGAAGCTGGTCTCCTCGGTGCCGCCGTGGACCCCGGAGTGGGACAACGCCTACAACTCCAGCAGCGCGTGGACCTGGGTCTCCGCGGTGTGGGGCGCCAACTCGATCTCCAGCGGCGCGCCGAAGACCTCGGGCAAGTGGGCGGTCGCCCCGATGCCGCAGTGGACCGCCGGCGACAAGGCCGCCGGTAACTGGGGCGGTTCGTCGACCGCGGTCTTCAAGAGCTCGAAGCACCCGTACGAGGCGGCCAAGTTCGCGCTCTGGCTGAACACCTCCACCGAGGCGCTCACCCTGCTGAACAAGGAGGCCAACCTCTACCCGGCCACCAAGGACGGCGCGTCGCTGCCGGCCCTGAAGGAGGGCGTGGAGTTCTACGGCGGCCAGCAGATCTACGACGTCTTCGCCGAGGCCTCCACTCAGGTCAAGCCCGACTTCACCTGGGGCCCGACGATGACCAAGACCTACACCGATGCCTCCGACGGCTTCAAGAAGGCGGTCACCGGCCAGGAGACGCTGACCAAGGCGCTCGAGGACGCGCAGGCCAGCACGATCACCACGCTGAAGTCACAGAGCATCCCGGTCAAGGAATAACCAGCAGGTGTACGCCGGGCCGGTCCGCCCTTCAGCGGGCCGGCCCCGCTCGTTCAGCTGCAGGCCGCACCGTTGACGGCGCAGTCCTTCGGGGCGGCCGCGCCGGAGAGCCTGAAGTGAAACCGCATCGCGCCGGTGGAGTGCGCGGCGAGCGGGACCGAGGAGGTCCAGGTGTAGGTGGTTCCCCGCTGGACCAGGGTGGGCTGGGGGAGGGACTCGAGCCAGGAGGTCACGAGATCGCCGGGGTAGACGAGGGTGACGTGCCAGGACTGCCCGGCGCCGGTGTCGTTGCGGACCAGGACCTCGCCGATGAACGAGTCCGGGTAGGAATCGATGACCCGGAAGGCGCCGGTGACGCCGGGCGGGGTGGGGCGCGGGGCCGGCTGCGGGTCCCGGGTGGTGTCACCGGCCGGGACCGTTTCGGAGGCGCGCCCGGCCTCGACGCTCCGGGTGGGGCCGGGGGTGTCGCTCGGCAGGAGGCTGATCGGGAGCTGCGGGCCGGAGGTGACGCCCGGGAGGGTGAAGGCGGGCTCGGGCGGGGGCAGGGTGGCCGTCCGGTCGTCACCGGGGGCGAGCCGCAGGACGGTGACGACGGTGAAAGCGAGGACGGCGATGGTGCCTGAAATCGCCGGAAGCCATTTCTTGTCCACAGCATTCACATCCAGGTCATAGCTCGCATCTCCGGCCATAGAGTAACCACCGGCAGGCGAATAGGAAAGACCCGAATTTCGACGGTGAAAGTAATTCTGGAATGATTCCGAACTGAATCAGCGGCTCAGTTCGTAAAAGGCGATCGCCGCAGCCGTGGCGACATTGAGCGAGTCCACGCCGTTCTGCATCTCAATCGCCACCCGCACGTCGCTGGCGGCCAGCGCGGCCCGGCTCAGGCCCGGCCCCTCGGCGCCGAGCATCAGCGCCGGCCGTGCCCGCTCCGCCGCGCTGAGCTGCGGCAATGCGACGGCGTCGGCGCCCGGGGTCAGCGCGAGCAGCCGGAATCCGGCGTCCTGCACGATCTTCAGCGCCTCCGGCCAGGCGTCGGCCTTCGCGTACGGAATCGCGAACACCTCGCCCATGCTCACCCGGACCGCCCGGCGGTAGAGCGGGTCGGCGCAATTCGGGGACAGCACGATCGCGTCGATGCCGAGGGCGGCCGCGCTGCGGAACAGCGCGCCGAGGTTGGTGTGGGTGTTGAGCCCTTCGAGGACGGCGAGCCGCCGGGCCGGAGCCACGAGCTGCTCGACCGACGGAAGCGCACGCCGGTGAAATGAGCCGAGCACCCCGCGATGCACGTGAAATCCGGTGATCGCCTCGAGGATCTCCGGCGTGCCCGAATAAATCACCGCGTCATCCGGCAGGTCGGCGAATTGGTCGACCCGCTTCTCGTCGACCATGATCGAGCGCAGTCGGTAGCCGGCCCGCAGGGCCCGCCGGATGACCAGTTCGCCCTCGGCGATGAACAGGCCGTTCGGCGGTTCCCAGCGGGTGCGCAGCTCCAGGTCGGTCAGCGCCCGGTAATCCGCGATCCGCGGATCGTCCGCGCTGTCCAGTCGAGTTGTCGCCACGAGGGCATTGTGTCAGCCGGTGCGGCGGGTCCCGAATTGCTTGCGGGCCGGGACGGCGCCGCGGCCGTGCGGCTGGTTGCCGGCCTGCGCTCCGGTCTGGTCGGCGTGGCCGTGCTTCTTGCTCTTGGCGGCTCGTCGGGCGGCCCGGTTCAGGAACTCCTCGGGCTGCGCCTCGGCGTTCTCTTCGGGGTTTTCCTCGTCGCGCTCGTCGATCTTGGCGTCGGACATGCGTTCAGTATGGCCGACGGCCTGTGGGCGGGCGTCGACAACCCCGGCCCGGGGTCACCTCTTGCGCAGTGTGGTGAGCAGGCCCAGCTCCGGCTCGAGGGCGCCGGCCTGGCCCAGCGACACGAAGTCGGCCTCCACGTCGGCCAGGGCGAGGGTGCCCTCCCGGACCGCCTCGTAACGGACGTAGCTCCACAGGAACACGTCCAGGTTGTCGAAGCGGGTGTGGCCCTCGAGCACCTCCTCCTCGTGGAACCACACCGCCACCTGGCCGTCGGCCAGCACGACGTAGAGGTTGCCGCCGTCGGCGCCGATCGAGTAGACGTCGTCGTCGGTCAGCGTGGTCTCGTAGTCGGCGTCGAGGATGCCGCACTCGTTGGCCTCGAAGTCGAAGCCGTAGCACCAGTCGGCGATGTCCAGGAACTCGGGCAGCGTGCCGGAGCCCACCATCCGATCGAACGCCGCCAGGGCGGCCGCGGCGGTGGCCGGCAGGCGCGCCAGGAACGGCTCGATCGGGCGCACCTCGGCCAGATCGAGGTCGGTGATGGCCGGGCGGCCGGGCAGCAGGCGGGCCAGATCCGCCGCGAGGTCGCGCTCCGCGTAGCCGATGAGATCGTTGACGGTGAGGGTCACCGGCGGATCTTAGCGGGCACTAATGTGGGGCCCATGATCGATGAGTCGCCGGAGTTTCGGGTCGGTTTCATGTTCGAGCGGGATCGGGCTCCGGAGGAGCTGACCGCCTGCGCGGCCGCGCTCGAGGAGTTCGGGGCGGACGATCTGTGGGTGATCGAGGACCTCGGGTGGACGGGGTCGATCAGCGCGGCGGCTCTCGCGCTCGCCGCCACGTCGCGGCTCCGGGTCGGCATCGGCATCGCGCCGGTGGCGCTGCGCAATCCGGCGTTGCTGGCCATGGAGGTCGCCAACCTCGCGCGGGTCCACCCGGGCCGCCTGGTCGCCGGGGTCGGGCACGGCGTCCCGGAGCTGATGCGCCAGGTCGGCGCGGAGCGGGTGCGCAAATTGGCCCTGCTGGAGGAGACGATCGTCGCCGTGCGCGGACTGGTCTCCGGCGAGCACGTCACGATGCACGGCCGCGAGGTGACCGTCGACGGGGTGCGGCTGGTCCACCCCGCCCGGGAGGTGCCGCCGATCGTGACCGGTGTGGTGAAGCCGCGGTCGCTCGAGCTCTCCGGCCGGGTCGCCGACGGCACGATCCTCGCCGAGGGCGCCGGGCCGGCCGAGATCACCGCCGCCCTCGAGCACATCGGGGCCGGGCGGAAGGCCGGTGACCGGCCGGCGCACGAGCTGATCGTCTTCGCCTACCTGCACGTGTCGGACGACCCGGAGCGGGCCGCCGAGGCCACCCGCGAGATGGTCACCGGGCAGGCGGCCTGGCTCGGCGTCGCCCCGGAAGACGTGTTCAGCCTGATCGGGCCGGCCGCCGACATCCCGGCCCGGGTGGCGGCGCTGCGCGCGGCGGGCGCCTCGACCGTGGTTCTGCGGCCGCTCGGGGACGACCCGGACGGCCAGGCCCGGGTGGCCCTCGAAGCGCTGGGTCGCGCCCGATCCTGACGAGTTCGTCCGGAAAGTCGGGTGGATTTGGGACTCTGGGTGGGGGCGGTCATAGGCCTCCAGCGGCAGTACGGTTGTACTGTTCGCGTGATCCGCTGAGCGGGGGTGTGACGGTGTCATCCGAGTCGGGATCTGGTTCGGGGGCCGATCAGCACCTGCTGGCGTTGCTCCGCGCGATCCGCCTGCGCCAGGCCGCGCCGGACGCGGTGGACGCCGGCGCCGCCGACACGGCCGCCGCGCTGAGCGACCTCGCGCGCCGCCGCGCGGCCGAGGCCGGGCCGCCGGGTGCACAGCCGCCAGGGTTGCTGCCTGGCGCGATTCCGCCCCGTCCGGGCTGGGCCGAGCCGCATCCGGCCCCAGGGGCAACCGCCGAGCCGCATCCAAGCCCAGGGGCAACCGCCGATGACGATGCTGAGCTAGCCGGC
This sequence comes from Actinoplanes sp. NPDC026619, assembly GCF_040638295.1. Lineage (NCBI taxonomy): Bacteria > Bacillati > Actinomycetota > Actinomycetes > Micromonosporales > Micromonosporaceae > Actinoplanes > Actinoplanes sp. NPDC026619. Next base: position 752,719 of record NZ_JBEZYA010000001.1, on the reverse strand, counting down.
GAAGCCGGGATGCCGGTCGGCGAGGCCGACGCGGGGCTTCGGGCCTCCGCGGCGGACTTCTTCGGCCGTAGCACCGCCGCCAAACCCGGCCGGAGCGACAAATTGGGTCCTCCTCCGCCCCACCCGGCGGGCGGCGAGACGTCCGCCGAGGGCGGCTCGCTGCTGCTGCCGCCCGTCGACCCGCTGCGGACGGCCGGCGACGACGGATACGGGCCGGAGGGCGAGGATCGGGTCGGCCGGCTGAGCCGGAACCGGTTCGCCGGCCTCGGCCCGGGCCAGCCGTCGCGCGAACCCGCCGCTCCGGAGCCCGCCGGTGGGCCTGCCTCCGGGGCCATCCGACCGGTGGAGAAGCAGCCCGGGACGGCCCGGCCGGGCTGGGCCTCGGGCGAGCCGGAGCACGGCGTACGGCCGCGGGTCCCGCATTTTGAAGGGATGATGCCGCCGACGGTGGCGGCCTCCGGGCCGGCGCCCTCGTCCGACGGCAGGGACCCGGCCGACGACGCCCTGCTGCGGCAGACCCAGCGGCTGCTGAGCACCAGCCTCACCTTCGCGGGCGGCCCCGGTGACGTGGCCGACCGGCTGCGCGCGGCCCTCTACCAGGCGCATCCCTCGCTGCTCGCGATCCTGCCCGGCGACGCCGGCGCGCAGGCCGACCGGCTCGCCGTCGGCCTGACCTGGCTCGTGCACCACCTCGACCAGCCACCGCTGCTGGTCAACGGCTGCGCCGCGCTCGGCCGGGTGCTGGCCGGGGCGGGCGTGGAGCTGGACCGGCTCCGACTGGTCGGCCCGGCGCTGGCCGAGGCGATGCGCGCGGGCATGGCGCCGGGGGAGTGGCGACAGGAGTTCGACGTAGCCTGGCGGTCGACATGGCAGCACCTCTACGAATGGATCCGGCACGGCGTGGCGACCGCCCCCTATGACCAGACCAGTTGGACGGCCGTCGTGGTCTCGCACGAGCTGCGCCGGCCCGACCTTGCCGTCATCCGGGTGCGCCCGCACCTGCCGCTGCCGTTCCGGGCCGGGCAGTACGCCCGGGTCGAGGTGCCCGAGTTGCCGGGCATCTGGCGGCCGTACTCGCTGGCCGGGGCGCCGCGCCGGAACGATCTGGTCGAGCTGCACGTGCGGGCCAAGACGCACAACGGGGTCAGCGGCACCCTCGTTTACCGCACCCGGGAGGGCGACCAGCTGCGGCTGAGCCGGCCCGAGGGGCAGATGGGGCTGCCCGAGTCGCCGCAACGCGACCTGCTGATGATCGCCGGCGACACCGGGGTGGCGCCGCTCAAGGCGCTGCTGACCGAGCTGGCCGACACCCGCGACCCGCGCTCGGCGGTGCTCTTCTGGGGCGTGCGCAACCTCGACGAGTTGTACGACATCGACGACATCGCCGAGATCGCCCGCACCGCCAAGCGGGCCACCGTGGTGCCGGTCGTCTCCGAGGGCGACCCCGGACCCTACGCGTCCGGCCTGGTCACCGACGCGGTCGCGGCCTACGGCGAGTGGTCGCGGCACGAGGTCTACCTGGCCGGCCCGCCGCTCATGCTGGCCAGCACCTCAGCCGCGCTGCACCAGCTGGGCGTCGCGCCGGACCACATCCATCACGACGCGCCGGAGTAAGGCACCGCGTAACCGGGCAGCGACGGCCAGCGGCAGGTGAGCACGACCGAGGCCTGCTCGGCGAACCAGGAGTGGTCGTCGCCGACGCCCCACAGGACGTAGTCGCCGGGCTCGGCCAGCACCACCGTGCGCTCCGGGAACTCCATGTGGAAGCGGCCGCTGATCAGCACGAGCACGGCGGTGCGGCGCTCGTTGCGCGCCCACTCGCCCCGACGTTCCCCGGCCGGGTGCCGGCCCCACTTGATCTCGACGTCGCTGCTGTGCCGGGCGTCGCCGGCCGGCATGAAGTGCCCGATCAGCCAGCCCCGCTCCGGCGGAGCGTCGACATCGGCTTTGCCGACATAGATCATGCGAGGGCGGCGTCGAGAATCTTGGCGTACGCCTCGGGAACGTATGTTCGTCCGCCCGGCGTCAGCACCGCCTCGCGACTCGCCGCAGCCCACGCCTGCGGCGGGACCGCGGCGCGCAGCGCGACCAGGACCGGGGCGTCGTCGTCGAGCATGCCCAGCGCGACCAGCGACTCCTCGACCTCGCCGACGCACTCGAACGGCTTGTGCGCGTCGATGCCGAGCAGCTCGAGGAAGCCGGGCACCTGGGCCGGGTCGGCGAACAGGTCGTGGCCGAAGATGTGGGTGAGCCGGGGCCGCTCCATCGCCGGCGCCATCGCCAGGAAGACGAACCGGCACTTCGGGCAGTCGCCGCACCAGCGCACCGTCGGGTCGTGCAGCTTGAACGCCTTGTTGCAGCTGGTCACCACGTCGTCGTAGGCGGTGTGCCGGGCGAACAGCTGGGCGATGTGCAACTCGGACAGGCTTCGCAGGAGCGAGAAGTACGGCTCGGTGAGGCCGGCGTGGGTGCTCACCGCGTCGCGCAGCAGTCCTTCGGCGACGACGCCCTTCGACCACTGGTGGTTGATCTCGAAGCCGTTCCACACCAGGTTGGGGTCGGAGGCCGAGCGCTCGTTCGACATGACCACCGGGCCGAGGCCGTGCCAGGTCGCGGTGGCGATCGCGATCAGCGAGTTGATCGCGGTGACCGGGATGTGGCCGTTGAGTGCGCCCGCCTTGTTCAGCTCGAACAGGCGCGGGTCGAGCTGCCGGCGGGCGGCCAGGGCGGCGAGACCGGACGCGGCGTTGACCGCCTTGATCACCGGGTTGGGATTCACCGAGAACGGGACCGGGTCGAGGCCGGCCGCGCGCAGGATCTCCAGCGTCACGATCGAGTCCTTGCCGCCACCGACGGCGGACAGCGGGCGGCCCTGCGAGTTGTCGATCGGTTCGGCGAGGCCGGACACGCCCGGGACCTCGACAGTCAGATCCAGGACATGGGCAAGTTGGTTGCGATACGCGTACTCGGCCAGGCCATGGGTGTAGATCGCGGTGAAGAAGTCGGCGGCCGGGGCCGGGACGGCCACCGGAGCGACCACCCGCGGGGGCGCGCCGACCTTGTAGTAACTGACCCCGGCGACCACGTGGAGCAGGTCGAGGACCCGGTAGAACGCGTCCGGGACGGCGGTGCCGGCCGGGACCGGGAACGTGATCGTCTCGGTGAAGCTCAGCGGCTCCGGGCCCTCGAGCAGGTAGTCGAACGTCGCGACGCCGGTCTGCGGGTCGAACGCGTACGAGGGGAAGCGCATGACGTCGAACTGCACCCGGAAACTCCTGTCTGATGGCCGACCGGCAATACTAGTTCGATTCGACGAGGAGGGCTCGACGTGCGTCTGGCAGACCTGAACGGCCGGTCCGTGGCGATCTGGGGCACCGGGCGGGAGGGCAGGGCCGCGGTCACCGCGATCGCCGCCCACCAGCCGTCCCGGCTGATCGCGGTCGATGACAGCGCGAACTACCTCTCCGTGCCGTGGGAGTCGTACGCGTCGCTCGCCCCCCTCGCCGGTGGCGATCATGCCTTTCCGGCGCTCGTGACGGCCGATGTGGTGGTCCGCTCGCCGGGTGTGCCACAGACGCACCCGTGGATGAAGGAGCTCCGCGAGCGCGGCGTGACCGTCACCGGCGGTAGCGCTCTCTGGATGGCCGACAACGCTGCGCGAACCATCGGCGTGACCGGCAGCAAGGGCAAGAGCACCACGTCGAGCCTGATCAGTCACCTGCTCGCCGCGGTCGGCCGGCCCAACGTCTTCGGCGGCAACATCGGCGTGCCGCTGCTCGACCTGCCGCCCGCCGCGCTGTACGTCCTGGAGCTGTCCAGCTACCAGTGCGCCGACCTCACCGACTCGCCCCGGGTCGCGGTGGTGACCTCGCTGTTCCCCGAGCACCTGGACGCGCACGGCGGCGAGCAGGAGTACTACCGCGACAAGCTCAACCTGCTCCGGCACGGCCCCGAGATGATCGTGGTGAACGGCTCCGACCTGCGGCTGCGCGACAACATTCGGGGCACCTGCGACCTGCACGGCTTCCCGCCGATCCCGGCCGGGGCGGACGACTCCCGGTTCCGGATCCACGACGAGTGGGTCTACTGCAGCGACGAGCCGCTGTTCCACCGGGAGGCGCTGCACCTCAAGGGCGCGCACAACGGGCGCAACCTGTGCGTGGCGCTCGCCGTGCTGGACGGCCTCGGGGTGGACGTGCCGGGCTCGAAGGACGAGCTGGAGGCGGCCGTCGAGGCGTTCGAGGGGCTGCCGCACCGGCTCGCCGAGATCGAGGACCCGTCCGGGCTGACCTTCGTCGACGACACGCTCTCGACCAGCCCCTATTCGGCGATCCACGCGATCGAGGCGTACGCGGCCCGGCCGCTCACCGTGCTCGTCGGCGGCACCGACCGTGGGCTCGACTACACACCGCTGCGCGAGTTCCTCGCCGACCGTGAGCTCACCGTGATCGGCATCCCGGACTCGGGGCCGCGCATCCTCGAGTCGCTGGCCGGCCTCGAGAAGATCCGCGTGGAGAACGCCGACGATCTGCCGGCGGCGGTGCGGCTGGCTCGCAAGCTCACTCCGGCCGGCGGGGTCGTCCTGCTGTCGCCGGCCGCTCCGAGCTACGGCCGGTACCGGAATTTCGAGCACCGCTCCGAGGCGTTCGCGACCGCGATCCGCGAGTCGGCCTGACCGCCGGAGAGCCGATCCCACGGCGGTAATAGTTACCGGCGGTAACGCCCGTCGATGCCTGCCGCGCCCGGCCGGAGGCCGGGTGAGCAGCGCAATTGTCGCCTCGCCGATCCCCTCGGCGGGGCGTCGCTGTGCGTTTGGGAGCGGTCCCACCTCGTACGGTAAATGTTTCCGTGGTTGCCCTGATGTTTCAAAACCATCGGCAGATCGTCTTTTCGGCCAGGTGGTGCATCGTTCTTTCGGGCTTGGGCCATCGGCCGGAAGTGCTATCCGAAAACCGGGCAAATCATTTCATGTGACTGCGGTCACCCTGTAAAGAACATTTCCGGATCGATAGCCGTCAAGCGGTTCTCGCGAAACATGCGTTCATCGGCGCTGGTCAGGTAACGGTTTGAAAACTTCGCCCACAGCCTTGACACAGGAGGGGTGTTAGTAAGAACTTTTACCGCGACAGTAAACAGTCCTTCCTGAAAGGGTGGCCGATGAGCGAGCCTTTGGACGGCGCCATGCCGACCGCGGTCGTCGACTCGCCCGTCGCCGATCAAGGGCATCCGTCGGACGGGGTGCTCCTGCGGGTCCGCTCGCTGCTGCCGGAGTTCACCGGCGCGCTCAAGCGGGTGGCCGAGCAGGTGCTCACCGACCCGGCTGCGGCCTCCCGGGCCACCATCGTCGAGCTCGCCGAGCGCAGCGGCACCTCACCGGCAACCGTCACCCGGTTCTGCCGCGCGCTCGGCTTCGACGGTTACGCCGATCTGCGGCTCGGCATCGCGGCCGAGACCGGGCGGGCCCGCTCGGCCGGCTGGACCGTGGACATCGGCCGCGAGATCCAGCCCGGCGATCCGCTCGCCCGGGTCCTCGGGCAGATCATGGCGGCCGACACCCGCGCCATGCACGACACCGCCGCGCTGCTCGACCTCGCCGAGGTGGAGCGGGCCGCGGTGGCCATCGCGGCGGCGCCGCGGGTCAACATCTTCGGCGCCAGCGGAAGCGCGCTGGTCGGCGAGGAGATGCAGTTCAGCCTGCACCGCATCGGGGTGCCGGTGTGGGCCTGGACCGACGTGCACAACGGCCTGGCCAGCGCCGCGCTCTCCCGGCCCGGCCACGTCGCGCTCGGCATCTCGCACTCGGGGGAGACCGGCGAGACCATCGAGCTGCTCGCCGAGGCGAACAGCCGGGGTGCGACCACCATCGCCCTCACCAGTTTTCCCCGGTCGCCGCTCGCCGAGCTGGCCGACATCGTGCTGCACACCGCCACCCAGGCGACGACCTTCCGGCCGGACGCGCTCAGTGCCCGGCACCCGCAGCTGGTCGTTCTCGATCTTCTCTATGTCGCGGTCGCGCAGCGGACCCACGAACGTTCGCATGCGGCCTTTCAAAAAACCGCACAAGCCGTCCAAGGCCACAAAGCGGCCAAAGACGGAACCCCCGTGTAACCACCACCGGCCCCACCACCGCCTTAAGCGGAATAAGTACAAATCCCCTTTTTTCCTTGTAGGAGGAAGCGATGAAGCGCCAACTCGTCGCAGTAGCCGCTCTCGCGGCGACTCTGCTCGGGGCCGCAGCCTGCGGTTCCAACGACGATGACTCCCCCACGACGTCCGCTTCCGGCCCGGTCGACGGCAAGGGCAAGACCCTCAAGGTCTGGCTGATGGTCGACGCGCAGAGCTCGTGGAAGGGTGTCGTCGACGACGCCTCCAAGCGGTTCACCGACGCGACCGGCGCCCAGGTCAGCGTCGAGTACCAGCAGTGGGCCAACCACCTCACCAAGCTGGACGCCACGCTCGCCGGCAACGACGTGCCGGACGTGGTCGAGCTCGGCAACACCGAGTTCCCGAAGTACGTGTTCAGCTCGGCCTTCGCCGCCATCAACCCGGGCGACTACGAGAACTCGGGCAGCTGGCTGCAGGGCCTCAAGGGCGCCTGTGACTTCGAGGGCAAGACCTACTGCGTGCCCTACTACGCCGGGGCCCGGGTGCTGATCTACCGCACCGACCTGTTCAAGAGCGCCGGCATCGCCGCCGCGCCGACGACCTACGCCGAGTTCCTGGCCGACGCGGACAAGCTGCAGGCCGCGAAGAAGTCCGACTCGAAGTTCGGCGCCGTCTACATGCCCGGCCAGTACTGGTACTCCGCGATGTCCTGGGTCAAGTCGACCGGTGGCGAGATCGCGGTGCAGAACGGCGACAAGTGGGCGGGCCAGCTCTCCCAGCCGAAGTCGATCGAGGGCCTGCAGCGCTGGGTCGACATGGTCAAGAAGTACTCGAAGGGCGACCCGACCAAGAACGAGAACGACCAGGCGGGCATCTTCGCGCAGGGCGAGGCCGGCATGTTCTACGGCAACGCCTGGGAGGTCGGCGCGGCCGAGCAGATCAAGAAGGACCCGAACGACCCGAACTCCCCGCTGGTCGACACCAAGGTCAAGGGCAAGCTGGCCGCCGCGCCGATGCCCGAGGTCCCGTCCTTCCTGGGTGGCTCGAACCTGGGCGTCACCGAGAAGAGCCAGAACAAGGAACTGGCCGCTCAGTGGATCAAGGCTTACACCGACAGCACGTCGATGGCCGGTCTGATCAAGGCGAACGCCCTGCCGAACGCGACCGCGCTGCTGGACAAGGCGGCCACCGACAACCCGACGATCGCGCCCGCCGCGCTCGCCGCGAAGAGCAGCTGGTTCACCCCGAGCGCCGAGAAGTGGGCGGACGTCGAGAAGGGCAACATCCTCCAGACGATGCTCACCGACGTCCTCACCGGCAAGAAGTCCGTGGCCGACGGCGCGAAGTGGGCCGACGACCAGATGAACACCACCCTGAACGAGAGCTGACCCCGCAGCCGCCCGCCCTCACGGGGCGGGCGGCCTCCGCTCCCGGAAGAGGAACCTGATGTCCGTCGTCGAATCCCCGGCGACCCGCCCAGCGGGCGGGCCCACTCCGCACCGCGCGCCCGGCCGCACGTCCCGGTCGCGTCGCCGCCGCCAGAGCGCCGCGACCCCGTGGCTGCTGTCCATCCCCACCCTGCTCCTGCTCGCCGGCCTGCTCGGTTATCCGCTGGTCCGGATGGTCGTGCTGTCGTTCCAGAACATGCGGCTGCGCGAGCTGCTCAGCGGCCGGACCCCACCGTGGGTCGGCCTCGACAACTACACCAAGGTTCTCGGCGACTCGGTCTTCTGGACGGTCGTGGGCCGCACGGTTCTCTTCACGATCATCTGCGTGTTCGTGTCGGTCCTCATCGGACTCGGCATCGCGCTGCTGATGCGGCGGGTCGCCCGCGGCGTCCGGCTCTTCATGATCGTCGCGATGATGTTCGTCTGGGCCCTGCCGCAACTGGTCGCGGCGCAGATCTTCCGCTGGATCACCGACTCCGACTTCGGCGTCCTCAACTACGTGCTCGACAAGCTGCCGGGGGTGAACTACCAGAACCACAGCTGGTTCGTGAACCCGTGGCAGGGCTGGGCGGTGATCACCACGCTGGTGATCTGGGCCGGCATCCCGTTCCTCGCGATCACCCTCAACGCCGGGCTCACCCAGGTGCCGAAGGAGCTCATCGAGGCGGCCACGGTCGACGGCGCGACGCCCTGGCAGGTGCTGCGCAACATCACCCTGCCGATCCTCAAGCCGCTCATCACGATCGTCACCACGCTGTCGGTGATCTGGGACTTCGGGCTGTTCACCCAGAACTGGGCGCTGCGTGACGGCCACCCGGAGCCGCAGTTCCAGACCCTCGCGACCTATTCGTACACGCAGGCGTTCGGCCAGTCGCGGTACAGCCTCGGCTCGGCCATCTCGGTGATCACCGTGCTGCTGATGCTCGGCGTGATGGCCTTCTACATCCGGCAGATGTTCAAGATCGGGGAGGTGGACTGATGGCGGAGCGCCCGGATCAGGGTGTGGTCACCGTCGGCCGGTCCAAGGCCGGCACGGTCGCCGCCAACACCATCGGCGTGATCTTCTCGCTGCTCATGCTCTTCCCGGTCTACTGGGTGCTGAACACCGCGTTCAAGCCGGCCGACGAGGTGCTCGCGCTGACCCCGACGTTCTGGCCGAAGCACCCGACCTTCGCCAACTTCACGTCGGCGTTCAAGGCCCCGCTGTTCATGCAGGACATGCTGAACGGCCTGATCGTGACGCTGCTGGCGGTGGCCGGCGCACTGGTGGTCGGCTTCCTGGCCGCGCTGGCGATCGCCCGCTTCAACTTCTACGGCCGCAAGGCGATCATCCTGGTCGTCCTCGCCGTCCAGTTGGTGCCGTTCATCGCGCTGCTCATCCCGCTGTTCCTGATGCTGCAGAGCGTGTCCTTGACCAACAGTCTGATCGGTGTGAGTATCACCTACTTGGTCCTGATCTTGCCGTATACGGTGTGGACACTTCGCGGGTTCATCTCCGGCATCCCCCGGGAGCTCGACGAGGCGGCGCTGATCGACGGCTGCACCCGGGCCCAGGTGTTCTGGCGGATCATCCTGCCGCTGACCGGCCCCGGCCTCGTGGCGACCAGCGTCTACGGATTCATCCAGGCCTGGAACGAATTCATCATCATCAACACGCTCAACAGCCCGGCCAAGCAGAACCTGATGGCCTGGCTGCTGCAGAACCAAACCACTCGCGGTACCGCCTGGGGGCCTCTCATGGCCGGTGCGATCATCACCTCCATCCCGGTGGTGATCTTCTTCCTGATCATCCAACGCAATATCGCCACCGGTCTTACGGCCGGTGCTGTAAAGGGCTAGCACCTGAGGAGATGCTGTGACCGAGATATTCGCCAACGAGGTCGACCGCCGCACCCTGCTGCGCCGGGCGGCCGCCGTCGGTCTGATGGCCACCCCCGCGGTTGGTCTGCTGAGCGCCTGTGTCGGCGGCGGTGACGACACGCCCGCCACGCAGTCGTCCGGCGCCAAGTCGGCCGACAACCCGCTGGGCATCGACACCAAGGCCGGCGTCGAGATCGTCATCTTCAACGGCGGTCTGGGCACGGCGTACGCCACCGACGTGGACACCCCGCTGTTCAACAAGAAGTGGGCCGACGCCAAGATCACGTTCTCGCAGACCGAGGAAGTCTCCACGGTCATCCAGCCCCGGATCAACGCCGGCAACCCGCCGGACATGATCAACAACTCGGGCTCGAAGCTGATGGACTTCGGCGCGATCGTCAAGGCCGGCCAGGCCGCCGACCTGACCGACCTGTTCGCGGCCCCGTCCTGGGACGTCCCGGGCAAGACCGTGGCCGAGACCCTGGTGCCGGGCGCCATCGAGCAGGGCACCTACGACGGCAAGCCGTTCGCGATGAACTACTCGTACACGGTCTTCGGTCTCTGGTACAACGCGAAGCTCTTCCAGAAGAACAGCTGGACGATCCCGACCACCTGGGCCGACTTCACCGCGCTGTGCGACAAGATCAAGGCGGCCGGCATCACGCCGTTCGGCTACGCGGGCGCCAACGCGTCGTACTACATGGTCCGGGCCCTGCTCACCAGCGCCGCGAAGATCGGCACCGAGCAGGCGCTGAAGGACATCGACAACCTGAAGCCGGGCGCGTGGACGGCCGACCCGATCAAGCAGGCCGCTCAGGCCTGGGGCGAGATCGGCAACAAGTACATCAACAAGACCTTCCTGGGTCTGCGGCACACCGAGGTCCAGCTGCAGCAGGACCAGGACAAGGTCGCGTTCTACCCGTGTGGTTCCTGGCTGGAGAACGAGCAGGCCAAGGACACCCCGGCCGGCTTCGAGTACGCGGTCTGCGCGTTCCCGAGCGTCACCGCCGCCGACAAGCTCCCGGCGACCGCCATCAACGCGGCGGCCGGCGAGATCTACTTCGCGGCGGCCAAGGGCAAGAACCCGCAGGGCGGCAAGGAGTACCTGCGGGCGATGCTCTCCAAGGAGGCGGCGCTGGGCTTCACCAAGCTCACCAAGTCGCTTACGGTGGTGGCGGGCGCGTCCGACGGCCAGACCATCTCTCCCGGTCTGACCAGCGCGAACGACGTGCTGACCAAGGCCGGCCAGGATGTCTTCGTGGGCTACCTGTTCGACACCTGGTACAAGAAGCTCGACGATGAGTCCCGCGGGGCCGTCAACGACCTGATGTTCAAGGGCGGCGACGCCCAGAAGTTCTGCGACCGGATGGAGAAGGCGTCCCAGGCGGTTGCCAAGGACTCCTCGATCACCAAGTTCACCCGCAGCTGATCTCGAGTTTTAGGTAGGGCGCCATGCGGCACGGCAAGTATCCCTTCATCATCGGCTTCCTTGTCGTGCCGGTGGCGCTCTACGCCATCTTCGTGGTCGCGGCGTACCTCCAGACGTTCCAGCTGTCACTGACCAGCTGGTCCGGCCTCGGCAAGATCGAGTACATCGGCTTCGACAACTTCGTGAAGCTGTGGCACGACGACACGTTCTGGAAATCGATCAAGCACAACCTGTTCCTGCTGATCCTGCTGCCGATCATCACGATCGTCATCGCGCTGGTCTTCGCGTTCCTTCTCAACGTGGGTGGCGGGCACAAGGGCGGCCAGACCCGGGGCGTCTGGGGCTCCAAGGTCTACCGGATCATCTTCTTCTTCCCGCAGCTGCTGGCCCTGGCCATCGTCGCGGTGATCTTCGGCCGGGTCTTCGGCCCGGACAAGAGCGGCATGCTCAACGGCCTGTTCCCGGCCTCGTGGAAACCGTGGCTGTTCCTGGCCGACGAGCGCTATGCGATGGCCTGCATCCTGATCGTGCTGATCTGGCAGGCGGTCGGCTTCTACGTGGTGCTGTTCTCGGCCGGCATGGGCTCGATCTCCACCGACATCTACGAAGCCGCCGCGCTCGACGGCGCCACCCGCATCACGCTGTTCTTCCGGATCACGGTCCCGCTGCTCTGGAGCACCATCCAGGTCGCCTGGGTCTATCTCGGCATCGCCGCGTTCGACGCGTTCGCGCTGGTCAACATCATGTCGGTGGACCGGGGCGGCCCGAACGGCGCGACCTCGGTGCTGAGTCTCATGATCTATCGCAACGCGTTCGACTTCTCCCAGGCCGGCTATGCCTGCGCGCTGGGCGTCGTGCTGTTCTTCCTGACCCTGACCTTCGCGGCGCTGACCCTGCGGGTCACCCGGCGCGATTCCGTGGAAGCCTGAGGGGGCCGTTCATGACCACGCTTGCCACCGCCCCCGCCCCGGAGACGAAGAAGAGCGCCGGCGAGAAGCCGAACGCCAAGCGCGACATCAACGCGTTCACCGGGCTCGCGCACATCGCCCTGATCGCCTGGGCCCTGGTCACGGCCGGCCCGCTGATCTGGGTCGTGCTCGCGTCCTTCAAGAACAACACCGAGATCTTCCTCGGCAAGCCGTTCGCGCTGCCGTCGAGCTTCTCCCTCTCCACGTACTTCGACGCGTGGACCGAGGCGCACATCGGGCGCTACTTCTTCAACAGCGTCATCGTGGTGCTGATCAGCACGGCCGGGACGATGCTGTTCGGGTCGATGGCGGCCTATGTTCTGGCCCGCTACAAGTTCCCGGGCAACCGGTTCATCTACTACCTGTTCGTCTCCGGTCTCGCGTTCCCGACGTTCATGGCCCTCGCGCCGCTGTTCTACATCCTGAAGAACATGGGGCTGCTCGGCTCGTACACCGGCCTGGTCCTGGTCTACATCGCCTATTCGCTGCCGTTCACGGTGTTCTTCCTGGCCGCGTTCTTCAAGTCGCTGCCTTATGAGATCGAGGAGGCGGCGACCGTCGACGGCGCCTCGCACACCCGCAAGTTCTTCCAGATCATGATGCCGATGGCCCGGTCCGGCCTGGTCAGCATCACGATCTTCAACATCGTCGGGCAGTGGAACCAATACCTCCTGCCGGTGGTCGTGATGACCGGGCCGGGCGCCGAGAACAAGTACCTGCTCACCCAGGGCATCGCGAACATCAGCGTCTCGGCCGGTTATCACGCGCAGTGGTCGACGCTGTTCGCGGCGCTGACCCTGTCGATCCTGCCGATGATCGTCGTCTACGCGATCTTCCAGCGGCAGATCCAGGCCGGCCTGACCGCGGGCGCCGTCAAGTAGTACTACCTGGGTACCACGGGCGGCCTTGATTGCCGCCCGTGGTACCACTTCGGCCGTCGTCGCGGTCCGTAGCGTCGAGACCATGATTCAGGTACGCGAAGTAACCAAGCGGTACGGCGCGAAAACGGTCGTCGACCGGCTGTCGTTCACCGCGAAGCCCGGTCAGGTCACCGGCTTCCTCGGGCCCAACGGCGCCGGCAAGTCCACCACCATGCGGATGATCGTCGGCCTGGACGCGCCGACCTCGGGTGATGTGCTGGTCAACGGCCGGGTGTTCGCGGCGTCGGAGAAACCGCTGCACGAGATCGGCGTGCTGCTCGAGGCCAAGGCCGTGCACCCCGGCCGCTCCGCGGTCAGCCATCTGCTCGCGATGGCCCGCACCCACGGCATCGGGCGCTCCCGGGTCGACGAGGTGCTCCACCTCGCCGGCCTGGAGAAGGTGGCGCACAAGCGGGTCGGCGCGTTCTCCCTCGGCATGGGCCAGCGACTCGGCATCGCCGCCGCGCTGCTCGGCGACCCGGCCGTGATCATGCTCGACGAGCCGGTCAACGGCCTCGACCCGGAGGGCGTGCTCTGGGTCCGCAACCTGCTCACCGGCCTGGCCGCCGAGGGCCGCACGGTGCTGCTCTCCTCGCACCTGATGAGCGAGGTCGCGCTGGTCGCCGACCACCTGGTCATCGTCGGCCGCGGCAAGCTGCTCGCCGACACCACGGTGGCCGACCTGGTGACCGCGGAGGGCGTCCGGATAGTTACCGCCGCCCCGGACGAGCTGCGCGCGCTGATCGGCGGGGCCGGCGTCACGGTCACCTCGACCGGCGCCGACGCGTTGTTCGTCACCGGCCGGAGCGCCCGGGAGATCGGGCTGGCCGCGGCCACCCGCGGGATCCCGCTGTTCGAGCTCGTCCCGCAGAACGCCTCCCTGGAGGAGGCGTTCATGGACCTGACCCGCGACGCCGTCGAATACGAGGCTGCCCGATGAAACTCACCACGCAAGGCGTCATCGCCGGGGAATGGACCAAGTTCTCCTCGCTGCGCTCCACCTGGATCACCACGGGTGTCTCCGCCCTGCTCCTGATCGCGTTCGGCATGATCGCCTCGGCCTCCTTCGCCGGCCAGGGCCTGAGCGCGATCGACCTCGCCCTGTCCGGCAGCACCCTCGCGGCCCTCGCCGTCGGCGTGCTCGGCGTGCTGCTGGGGGCGGGGGAGTACTCCACCGGCATGATCCGGTCGACGTTCGCGACGGTGCCCCGCCGGCTCCCGGTGCTGTGGTCGAAGAGCCTGGTCGCCGGTCTTGCCGCCGCCGTCGTGATGACCGCCGGCGCGTTCCTGGCGTTCTTCCTGGGGTCGGCGGTGCTCAACAGCGCGATCGCCGGCGCCGGAATCGGCGATGACGGCGTGCTGCGGGCCCTGTTCGGCGCCGGCCTCTACCTGGGCCTGGTCGCCGTCCTGGGCGTGGCGCTCGGCATGCTGGTCCGCTCCAGCGCCGGTGCCATCGCGATCCTGGCCGGCGCCCTGCTGATCGTGCCCGGACTGACCGCGCTGCTGCCGCAGTCGATCTCCGACGCGATCACGCCCTATCTGCCGAGCAACGCGGGCAGCGCCGTGATGGCCCTGACCCACTCCGGCAACACGCTCGCGCCGTGGACCGGGCTCGCGGTCTTCGCCGGATATGTCGCCGTGTCTCTGGCTGCGGCGGCATACCGGCTCAAGAAGAGCGACGCTTAGCTCATGAACGCGCAGGGGTGGCTGCTCGACCGGCAGCAGCGGATGCGGGCCCTCGACCGGCGCCGCCCGTGGCTGCTGGACGCCCTGGTGGCCATCCCGATCGTGCTTTTCAGCATCCCGGGCATCGTCCAGGCGCCGCTGTCGGCCACGATCGCGACCGCGGCGCTGCTGCCGCCGCTCTACTGGCGGCGGCGGCACCCGTTCCCGGCGTTCGTGGCCACCGCGGCCATCGAGCTGACCGAGGTGTTGCTCCACGTCAGCGTCGGCGCCGGGGTGATCCTGCTGGTCATGCTCTTCTCGGTGGCATCCCGCGCGAGCTGGCGGGCGTTCGGCTGGGCCGCCGGGATCACCGTCGCGCTGCTGGTCGCCGAGATCTATCTGTTCGAACCGGTGCTGGAGCACCGCACCACCACACTGTTCCTGGTGCTCGGCACGTCGGCCGCCGCGGTCGCGTTCGGCCTGGTGGCGCGCACCCGCCGGGCCTACCTGATGGCGCTGGAAGATCGGGCCGCCCGGCTGGAGACCGAACGCGACCAGCGGGCCCGGCTCGCCGTCGCCGACGAGCGCGCCCGGGTGGCCCGCGAGATGCACGACATCGTCGGCCACCACGTCTCGGTGATCGTCGGCCTGGCCGACGGCGGCGCGGCGCTGGCAACCTCCCGGAACGAGCAGACCGCCGAGCCGCTGCGCCTGATCGGGGAGACCGGCCGGCAGGCCCTCGGCGAACTGCGCCGGGTGCTGGGCGTGCTGCGCGAGGAGGACGCCGACCCGCAGCTGAGCCCGCAGCCCGGCATCGACGACCTGGACCGGCTCCTGCCGAGCGTGCGGGCCGCGGGCCTGCCGGTCACCTACTCCACCTCCGGTGACCTGCACACCCTTGGCCGGGGCGTGCAGCTCGCGGTCTACCGCATCGTGCAGGAGGCGCTGACCAACACCCTCAAGCACGCGGGCCGCGCCGCCGCCGCGCAGGTCACGGTCGCGGCCGGCGACGGAGAGGTACGCGTCCGCGTGCACGACAACGGCACGGCCGCGCCCGCGGCGCCGCACCACGGACTCGTCGGGATGCGGGAACGCGCGGCGATGTACGGCGGCGTGCTCGGCGCCGGCCCGGCCGAGGGCGGCTGGCTGGTGGACGTCGTACTGAAGGAGCCTCGGGCATGACCGCCTGCACCGAGCGGCACTTCCGCAAGTTGCGCGCCCAGGCGGAAGGCGAGGGCCAGAAGGGCATGCCAAAGGAGGCTCAGTGACCACCGTGCTGATCGCCGACGACCAGCCGCTGCAGCGCCTCGGTTTCAAGATGCTGCTGGACGGCACGCCCGGGATGACCGTGGTGGGCGAGGCCGCCAACGGCGTGGAGGCGGTGCGGATGGCCGGTCAGGCCCGGCCGGACGTGGTGCTGATGGACGTGCGCATGCCCGGGATGGACGGCATCGAGGCGACCCGGCGGATCACCACGGCCGGCGACCGCACCCGGGTGCTGATCCTCACCACGTTCGACCTCGACGAATACGTCTACGCCGGGCTGCGGGCCGGGGCCGGCGGCTTCCTGCTCAAGGACGCCCGCCCCGAGGAGCTGATCGCCGGCATCCGGGCGGTCGCCTCCGGCGACGCGGTGGTCGCGCCGAGCCTGACCCGCAAGCTCATGGAGGCGTACGTGAATCGGCCCGGCCCGGCGCCGGCGACGGATCCCCGGCTGGCCGCGCTGAGCGAGCGGGAGCGGGAGGTGCTCGTCGCGATCGGCCACGGGGAGACCAACACCGAGATCGCGGCGCGTTTCACACTCACCGAGTCGACCGTGAAGAAGCACGTCGGCCGGGTGCTGGCCAAGATCGGGGCGAGGGACCGGGTCCAGGCGGTCATTTTCGCCTACGACAACGGGCTGGTTCGCCCTACCGGTAGGTAATGTCCGACTTCATTGTCCTCAACTAGGCACTGTCCGAGCCGACATTCCCGTCACCCCAAGTGAAGGGAGCCCCGTGTTCGGCTCGAAAAACAAGTCAGCATCCGCCCAGCTCAACGCCGACCTCGACGAAGCACGGGCGGACGTCGAGGCAGTCACCGAGATCGTTCGGGCGATGGAGACGGCCGGCTCGCCGGACGAAGCCATCGGCGCCGCGCTCCGGCTGGTCCGGGAGCGGTTCGGCTGGGCGTACTCGTCGTACTGGCAGCTGGACACGACGGCGCAGGTGCTGCGCTTCGCCCAGGAGAGCGGCAGCGCCGGCGACGAGTTCCGCCGGGTGACGCTCGAGGCGGCGTTCGCCGAGGGCGTCGGGCTCTCCGGACGCGCCTGGCGGGCCCGTGACCTGGTCTTCGTCAAGAGCCTCGCCGAGCTCACCGACTGTTCCCGGGCACCGGCCGCGACCCGCGCCGGCGTGCACAGCGGCATCTGCTTCCCGCTGATCGAGGACGACAAGGTCGTCGGCACCATGGACTTCTTCGCCATGGAGGAGCTCAGCCCGTCGGAGGGCCGGCTGGCCGTCCTGCGCACGGTCGGCCTGCTGGTCTCCAACACCCTGATGCGCCTGCACGAGGGGGTCCGCCAGGAGAAGGCCAACCAGGACGTCGACGCGGTCTCCACGGTGATCCGCCAGATGACCCAGGCCACCAGCCGCGACGACGCGCTGCGCTCCGCCCTGGAGACCGTCCGCAAGGACTTCGACTGGCAGTACGGCTCGTTCTGGAGCCTCGACGAGAAGGACCAGGTGCTCCGCTTCGCGCTCGAGTCGGGCGACGCCGGCGCCGAGTTCCGCCAGGTCACCATGTCTGCGTCGTTCGCGCAGGGGTCGGGCTCTCCGGCCGGGCCTGGGCGCGTGGCGACCTGGTCTTCGTCGAGGACCTCGGCGAGCTGACCGACTGCGTGCGCCGCCCGGCCGCGCAGCGCGCGGGGGTCAAGTCCGGCGTCTGCCTGCCGATCAGGGTGGCCGGCAAGATCGTCGGAACGATGGACTTCTTCGCCACCCGGACCCTGATCATGTACCCGGGCCGGGAGGCGGCGCTGCGCAACACGGCCTTCCTGGTCGGGCAGGCCCTGGAGCGCTTCGTCTCGACCGAGCAGTTGCACAGCGCGGGCCGCAACCTGCTCGAGTCGATCGCGGAGGTGGAGCGCAACGTCAGCTCCGCCTCGGCCGTGGCGGCGCAGGGCGAGCGGCTCACCGTCGAGGCGAACGAGCAGGTGGCAGCGCTCGGTCAGGCCAGCGCCGAGATCAACAACGTGGTGCAGGCCATCCAGTCGATCGCCGCCCAGACCAAGCTGCTCGCGCTGAACGCGACCATCGAGGCGGCCCGGGCCGGCGAGTCCGGCAAGGGCTTCGCGGTCGTCGCCGGCGAGGTCAAGGAACTGTCCAGCGAGACCGAACGGGCCACCGCCGACGTCAGCGACCGGGTCAACACGATCCAGGCACGGGTGGACGCGGTGACCGCGTCGCTGGCCGACATTCACACCGCCGTCGAGCAGATCAACGAGACCCAAGACCTCATCAGCGAAGTCCTCAAAGAGCAGGTCGCCGTGACCGGCGCCATCCTGAACTGATCGGAGCGAAGACATATGACCAGCACCAGTTGGGCACGGCTGCTCGAAGGCAATCAGCGGTGGGCCGAGGGACGTAGCGAGGCCGGCGACACCCGCGGCGCGGTACGCCGGGCGGAGCTCACCGGCTCGCAGAGCCCGAAGACCCTGATCCTGGGCTGCGCGGACTCGCGTGTGCCGGCCGAGATCCTGTTCGACCAGGGCCTCGGTGACCTGTTCGTGGTCCGGACCGCCGGGCACACGCTGGACGCGGCGGTGATCGGCTCGATGGAGTACGCCGTGGAGATCCTCGGCGTCGAGCTGCTCGTCGTGCTCGGCCACGAGGGCTGCGGCGCCGTCGCGGCGGCGGCCCGGGTCGTCGACGAGGTGGCCGTCCCGCACGGCTACATCCGGGACGTGGCCGAGAAGATCTCGCCGAACGTGCTGCGCGCCCGCCTGGGTGGCGCGTCCACCCTGGACGAGGTCGGCCGGCAGCACGCGCGCTACACCGTGGAGCAGGTCCGGGAGCGCTCCACGGTGCTCGGCGACGCCCTCCGCATCGGCGCGCTCGAAGCGGTCGCGGCGCAGTACTGCCTCAGCACCGGCCGGGTCACCGAGGTGGGTGCGGTTCCCGAGCAGCACCTGCTGGCCGTCTGACCAGTGACCGCAGCGCCCCGCCGGCTGGTCCCGGCGGGGCTGCCGTGTTGGACGCGCGGGCCCGCTGGGTACCAGGGTGGAGTTCGTACCCCGTACGCGAGAGGACCCCTCATGCAGAGCCGCCGCATCGGTGAAGTCCAGGTCAGCGCGATCGGCCTCGGTGGCATGCCGATGTCGATCGAGGGCCGCCCGGACGAAGAGCGTTCGATCAGCACGATTCACGCCGCGCTCGACGCCGGCGTCACGCTGATCGACACGGCCGACGCCTACCACATCCACGCCGACGAGGTCGGTCACAACGAGTCGCTGATCGCGCGGGCGCTCGCCTCCTACGGCGGCGACACCAGCGGCGTGCTGGTCGCCACGAAGGGTGGTCACCTGCGCCCCGGGGACGGCAGCTGGACCGTCGACGGCGCACCGTCGTACCTGCAGAGCGCCTGTGATGCCTCTCTCAAGCGGCTCGGCGTCGACGCGATCGGCCTCTACCAGTTCCACCGCCCCGACCCGGCGGTGCCGTACGCCGAATCGGTCGGCGCCCTCCGCGACCTGCTCGACGCCGGTAAGATCCGGATGGCCGGCATTTCCAACGCCGACCCGGCCCAGATCGTCGAGGCCCGCGAGATCCTCGGTGACCGGCTCGTCTCGGTGCAGAACCAGTTCTCGCCCGCGTTCCTGTCGTCCACCGCCGAACTGGAGCTGTGCGACCAGCTCGGCATCGCGTTCCTGCCCTGGTCGCCGCTGGGCGGCATCGGCCGGGCGGGCGGGCTGGGCGGCGGCTTCGCCGAGGTCGCCGAACGGTGCGGGGTGAGCCCGCAGCGGGTCTGCCTGGCCTGGCACCTGTCCAAGTCGCCGGTGGTCGTCCCGATCCCGGGGGCCAGCCGGCCCGCCTCGATCCAGGACTCGGCCGCCGCCTCCGACCTCGATCTCACCGCCTCCGACCTCGCGCTTCTTCCCTGAGAGAGACCATGACTTTCGTTTCCGCCACCGACCGCTACGACTCGATGGAATACCGGCGGACCGGCCGCAGCGGCCTCAAGCTCCCCGCCGTCTCGCTGGGCCTGTGGCACAACTTCGGCGACGACAAGCCGATCGAGACGCAGCGGGCGATCCTGCGCCGCGCCTTCGACCTCGGCATCACGCACTTCGACCTGGCGAACAACTACGGTCCGCCGTACGGGTCGGCCGAGGTCAACTTCGGGCGGCTGCTGGCCGAGGACTTCCGCCCCTACCGCGACGAGCTGGTCATCTCGACCAAGGCCGGGTACGACATGTGGCCCGGCCCGTACGGCGATCTGGGTTCCCGGAAGTATCTGACCGCGTCGCTGGACCAGTCGCTGAAGCGGATGGGCCTCGACTACGTCGACATCTTCTACTCGCACCGGCACGACCCGGACACGCCGCTCGAGGAGACGATGGGCGCGCTCGACACCGCCGTCCGGTCCGGCAAGGCGCTCTACGCCGGCATCTCGTCGTACTCGCCGGCCAAGACGCTGGAGGCGGCCGCCATCCTGCGTGACCTGGGCACGCCGCTGCTGATCCACCAGCCGTCGTACTCGATGCTGAACCGATGGATCGAGGACGGCCTGCTGGACGCCCTGTCGTCGGTGGGCGCGGGATGCATCGCCTTCTCGCCGCTGGCGCAGGGCATGCTGACCGACCGCTACCTGGGCGGCGTCCCGGCGGACTCACGGGCAAACTCGGACAAATCTCTTTCAACCGATCTGCTGAGTACGGATAATTTGGACAAAATTCGCGCGCTGAACGAGATCGCCTCGCAGCGTGGCCAGACCCTGGCGCAGATGGCGATCGCCTGGGTGCTGCGCGACGCGCGGATGACCTCGACGGTGATCGGCGCCAGCTCGGTGCGTCAGCTCGAGAACAACGTGGCCGCGCTGGCCGGCACGTCGTTCGGCGACGACGAGCTGGCCGAGATCGACAAGTACGCCACCGAGTCCGGCATCAACCTCTGGGCCCGGTCCAGCGACTCCTGAACCGTCGTCACACGGTTCCGCACACGCCTGCGCGGCACAGTGCCCTCATCCGTTTTCTCAAGGGGGAGGCACTGTGCCGCTTATCAATGTCCGGGTCATCGAGGGAGTCTTCGACACGGCCCAGAAGAACCGCATGATCTCCGACCTGACCGACGCGATGGTCGCGATCGAGGGCGAGAACATGCGCCCGGTGACGTGGGTCGTGGTCGAGGAGGTGGCCAGCGGCGAGTGGGGCATCGCCGGCAAGCCGCTGACCACGGCCGACGTGAAGGCCCTAGCCGCCGGCATCGGCTGAGGGTGGTGTCGGATGTCCGGTGGCCCGAAGACGCTTCCGCGTGGACAATCACCCGACGTGGGGGCGACGATCCAGCTTCTCGGGCGTCCCGGCATTCATCGGCCGGGCGAGCAGAGCCCGCGGCCACGTGGCCGCAAGACGTGGGCCCTGCTCGCCCTGGCCTCACTCAGCGAACGCCCGGTGCCACGGCGCGAGCTCGTGCGGATGCTGTTCCCCGACGCGAGCGACGCCCCGGCGGCGCTGCGCTGGTCGCTCTCCGAGCTGCGTCGTGGCCTGCGCTCCGACGCGCGCCTCGACGGCGACCCGGTGGCCCTGGACCTCGGCGGCGACACCGTCGTCGACGCGCAACTGCTGCTGGCCGGCCGCGCGGGCCCCGAAGTCGGGGCGGAGGAACTGCTGGCCGGCATCGACCTGGCCGACTGCCCCGAGTTCGACCTCTGGCTGGCGCACCAGCGCGAACGGGTGGCGACGGCGCTGCGTGCGGCGCTGCGAGCCGAGATCAACACCCGGCTGACCGCCCGGCGCCCGGCCGAGGCCGTGCCTCCGGCCCGCCGGCTGGTGCAGCTGGCGCCTTGGGAAGAGCAAAATCACGAGCTTCTGGTACGCGTCCTGGCCGCGACCGGCGATCGCATAGCCGCCCACGCCGCGGCCGCCGCGTGCACCGCCCTGTTCCAGCGCGAGCTGGGCGTCCGCCCATCACCCCGGGTCGCCCTGGCCGCCGCCCTGGCCACTTCCGGCGGTGGCACGGGCCTGCGCGAGCCCGGGCCGGCCGGGGGCCTCACTCTGCTGCCGGACGGGCGGCGGCTGATGGCCCGGCTCGAGGTGGAGGCGGGCAAGGCCGCGCTGGCGGCGGGCGCGACGGCGGATGGGCTGGATCGGCTGCGGTCGGCGGTCGCGATGGCCGGCGACCTCGGTGACCAGCGGGTCGAGGGCGAGGCCCAGGCGGCGCTCGGCGCGGCGATGGTCCACGCGGTGTCGCTGACCGAACCGGCCGGGGTGGCCGCACTCCGGCGGGCGGCGGCACTGGCCCGGGCGGCCGGCGACCGGGAAACCGCGGCCACCGCCGGTCGGGAGCTGGCCTTCGTGGCGCTCGGCTCGCGCGACAACGCCGGCGGCGCCCTGCTGCGCGCGGCCCGCGAACTGGCCGGCGACGACGACGGCAAGCTGTCGGCCGTGCTCGGGGTGGAGGCGTTCGCGCTCACCGACAGCGGCCGGGCCGGGCCGGCGTCGGCCCAATTCCGGCGTTCGGTCGAGTTCGCCGAGCGGGCCGGCGAGCCCCGCAAGGCGGCCTGGTCACTGACGCTGCTGGCCCGTTCCGAGCTGATCGACGGCAATCCGGAGGCGGCCCGCGAGCACATCGACCGGGCGATGGGGCTGGTCACCGCCGAGCGGTGGACCGCCTTCCGGCCGCTCGCGCTGGCCGTGGCGGCCGAGCTCGACCTGCACGAGGGCCGGCTCGACGAGGCCGGCCAGCAACTGGCCGCCGCCTGGACCGCCGCTGTCCGGCTGAGCGACCCGTGCTGGCTGTCGGTGACCCGCCGCGGGCTCGGTCTGCTGGCCGCCCGGCGCGGCAATCCCGCCGAGGCCCTGCAGTGGTTGGACGGCGCCTATCACCCTGCCACCGACCGGCCGCCGCCGATCTGCCGCTGGATGGACGCCGACACCCTCGACGCCATCTGCGACGTCGCGACGACCTTCCGGCTGCCGCGCGCGCGGGCGGCGGTGGCCGAGCTGGCGGCGCTGGGCTCACAGACCCGGATGCCGGTCTACGCGGCCAAGGCCCGCACCTACGCGACCCTGCTGCCGTGAAGACCCCGAGGGAAAGGACGTCATGGAACGAATCGCAGTTTCCACTGATCAGGCGCCGGCCGCGATCGGGCCGTACAGCCAGGCCGTAGTCGCCGGTGGCTTCGTCTTCTGCTCGGGCACCGCGGGAATTGACCCGCGGACCGGGGAGATCCCGGCCGGCATCGAGGAGCAGACCCGGCTCGCGCTGCGCAATCTCGACGCTGTCCTGGCCTCGGCCGGCGCTTCGATGTCGACCCTGGTCAAGACCACGATCTTCTATCGCAACCTGGCCGATTTCGCGACGATCAACGAGATCTACGCCCGCTACATGCCGGACCCGCCGCCGGCCCGCTCGGCCCCGGGCGGTGTCGAGCTGCCGCGCGGCCTGCTCATCTCGATCGAGGCGATCGCGACGGTGATCACCGGCTGAGGGCTCCGGGGAACGAAACGGCCACCGGCTGAGGGCTTCGGGAACGAAGCGGCCGGCCGCGAATCGCGACCGGCCGCTATCTTCACCAGAACCGGCGACGGCGGCGGTAGTGGCCGTGGTGCCGGTAGTGCCCGTGGTGTCGGTAATGCCCGTGATGACGGTAGTGACCGTGGTAGCCGTACTGCGGGTGCTGCGTGGGGCGCGCCCCGTGCCGGTGCGCCATCCGGTCGACCTTCGACTGGATCATCGAGAGCAGGAGACGCTTGAAGCCACTCACCGTGTGTGCCGTCCCTCCGTTTCGGAAGCTGGCACTTAACCGTAGCGAGTCGAGTCGAGCACTCCCTGTGACCGGCCTGTGCGGTTCCTGAGTCAGGCGTCGTAGGCGAGGTTGGGTCGCAGCCAGCGTTCGACCTCGTCGACCGGCATCCCGCGCCGCTTCGCGTAGTCGGTCACCTGGTCCTTGCCCAGGCGGCCGACGGTAAAGTAACGCGACGACGGGTGCGCGAAGATCAAGCCGCTGACAGCGGCGGCGGGCATCATCGCGTACGACTCGGTCAGTTTGATGTTGATCTTGTCGGTGCCGAGCAGGTCGAAGAGGTCCTTCTTCTCGCTGTGGTCGGGGCTCGCCGGGTAGCCGAGAGCGGGGCGGATGCCGCGGAACCGCTCGGCGTGCAGGTCGGCGAGGTCGGGCTGGGCGTCCGGCTCGAACCACTCGCGCCGGGCCTTGAGGTGCAGGAACTCGGCGAACGCCTCGGCCAGCCGGTCGGCCAGCGCCTTCACCATGATCGCCCGGTAGTCGTCGTTCTCGGCCTCGTATTTCTTGGCCAGCTCGTCGGCGCCGTGGATCGCGACCGCGAAGCCGCCCAGGTGGTCGCCCTGGCCGGCCGGCGCGATGTAGTCGGCCAGCGAACGGTTGGCCCGCCCGCGCGGCTTCTCGGTCTGCTGGCGCAGCATCGGGAACGACACGCCGTCGCCGAGCACGATGTCGTCGCCGTCGGAGTGTGCCGCCCAGAAGCCGTACAGACCGCGGGCCTGGAACGAGCCGTCCGCGATGATCTGGTCGAGCAGGGTGTTGGCGTCGTCCCACAGCTCGCGGGCGACCGGCTGCTCGAGGATCGCCGGGAACTTGCCCTTGAGCTCCCAGGCCAGGAACAGGAACGTCCAGTCGACCATCTCGCGCAGCTCGGCGATGGACGGCTCCACCATGCGCACGCCGGTGAAGGCCGGAGTGGGCAGGTCGCTGAAGTCGACCTCCTCGCGGTTGGCCCGGGCCTGCTCGAACGTCAGCAGCGGCTGGGCGTGCCGGTTGGCGTGCTGCTCGCGCAGCCGCTCCTGCAGGGCGCGGTTGTCGATGTCCAGCTTCTCGGCGCGGTCCGCGTCGAGCAGGTCGGAAACCACGCCGACGACCCGGGACGCGTCGAGCACGTGCACCGTGGAGCCCTCGTAGGCCGGGGCGATGCGCACCGCGGTGTGCTGCTTCGAGGTGGTCGCGCCGCCGATCAGCAGCGGCAGCTTGATGCCGCGCCGCTGCATCTCGGCGCCGACCGAGACCATCTCGTCGAGCGACGGGGTGATCAGGCCGGACAGGCCGATCACGTCGGCGCCCTCGGCCACGGCGGTGTCCAGGATCTTGGCGGCCGGCACCATCACGCCGAGGTCGATCACCTCGTAGTTGTTGCAGCCCAGCACCACGCCGACGATGTTCTTGCCGATGTCGTGCACGTCGCCCTTGACCGTGGCCAGCACGACCTTGCCCTGGCCGCGGTCGGCCTCGGCGCGGCCCTCGAGGCGCGCCTGCTCCTTCTCGGCCTCCATGAACGGCTCGAGGTAGGCCACCGAGCGCTTCATCACCCGGGCGCTCTTGACCACCTGCGGCAGGAACATCTTGCCCGAGCCGAACAGGTCGCCGACGACCTTCATGCCGTCCATCAGCGGGCCCTCGATCACCTGCAGCGGCCGGGGGAGCTGCTGCCGGGCCTCCTCGGTGTCCGCCTCGATGAAGTCGACGATGCCGTGCACCAGCGCGTAGGACAGTCGCTCGCCGACCGTGGCCTCGCGCCAGGACAGGTCGACCTCGCGCTGCTTGCCCTTGCCGGTGACGGTCGAGGCGAACGTGACGAGCCGGTCGGTGGCGTCCTCGCGGCGGTCGAAGAGCACGTCCTCGACCAGCTCGAGCAGGTCGGCCGGGATGTCCTGATAGACGGCGAGCTGACCGGCGTTGACGATGCCCATGTCCAGGCCGGCCTGCACCGCGTAATAGAGGAACGCCGAGTGCATGGCCTCGCGGACCACGTCGTTGCCGCGGAACGAGAACGACAGGTTGGAGATGCCGCCGCTGGTCCGGGCGCCCGGGCAGCGCGCCTTGATCAGCGGAAGGGCCTCGAGGAACGCCTTCGCGTAGCCGTTGTGCTCGCTGATGCCGGTGGCGACGGCGAGCACGTTCGGGTCGAAGATGATGTCGTCGGGGGCGAACCCGGCCTTGCCGACCAGCAGGTCGTAGGCGCGGCCGCAGATCGCGACCTTGCGGTCGCGGGTGTCGGCCTGGCCCTGCTCGTCGAAGGCCATCACGACCACGCCGGCGCCGAACGACTTGATCTTGCGGGCGTGCTCGAGGAAGGGCTCCTCGCCCTCCTTGAGGCTGATCGAGTTGACCACGCCCTTGCCCTGCACGCACTTGAGGCCGGCCTCGAGCACGGTCCACTTCGAGCTGTCGATCATCACCGGGATGCGGGCGACCTCGGGCTCGGTGGCGATCAGATTGAGGAACGTGGTCATCGCCTGCTCGCTGTCGAGCAGGTCGGCGTCCATGTTCACGTCGAGCACGTTGGCGCCGCCGCGCACCTGGTCGAGGGCCACGTCGACGGCGCTCTGGTAGTTGTCGGCCTCGATCAGCCGGCGGAACTTGGCCGAGCCGGTGACGTTGGTGCGCTCGCCGATCATCACGAAGCCGGTGTCCGGGCCGATCGCGAACGGCTCCAGGCCGCTGAACCGGGTGGTCGGCGCGGGCGGGTTGATCTCGCGCGGTTTGAACTGAGCGACCGCCTTGGCGATCTCGCCGATGTGCGCCGGCGTCGTCCCGCAGCAACCGCCGACGATGTTGACCAGCCCGTCCGCCGCGAAGCCCTGGACCAGCGACGAGGTCTGCGCGGGGGTCTCGTCGTAACCGCCGAAGGCGTTGGGCAGGCCGGCGTTCGGGTGGGCGGCGACGAAGGTGTCGGACAGCCGGGCCAGCTCGGCCACGTGCGGGCGCATCTCGGTCGCGCCGAGCGAGCAGTTCACCCCGACCACGAGCGGGTGGGCCCGCTCGATCGACCGCCAGAACGCCTCGACGGTCTGGCCGGACAGCGTGCGGCCGGACAGGTCGACGATCGTCACCGAGATCCACAGCGGCAGGTCGGGCGCGACCTCCTGGGCGGCCGCGATGGCCGCCTTCGCGTTCAGCGTGTCGAAGATCGTTTCGACCAGCAGCAGGTCGACGCCGCCCTCGACCAGGGCCGTGATCTGCTCGGCGTAGGTCGCCTTGACCTGGTCGAAGGTGACCGCGCGGTAGGCCGGGTCGTCGACCTTGGGGGAGAGCGAGAGGGTGACGTTGAGCGGGCCGACCGAGCCGGCCACGAACCGGGGGCGCCCGTCGCGGGCGGCGGCCTCGTCGGCGGCCTGGCGGGCCAGCTGGGCGCCGCGCACGTTCATGTCGTGGACCAGCGACTCGAGCCCGTAGTCGGCCTGCGCGATGCCGGTCGCGGTGAACGTGTTGGTGGTGGTGATGTCGGCGCCGGCCGCCAGATATTGTCGGTGGACGTCGAGGATCACGTCGGGGCGGGTGAGGATGACCAGGTCGGGGTCGCCGGTGACGTCCTGCAGATGGTCCGGCGGGATCAGGTCACCGCGATAGTCCTCGGGCTTGAGCTTGGCGCCCTGCAGCATCGTGCCCCAGGCGCCGTCGAGCACCACGATCCGCTCAGCCAGAAGTCGCTTCAGCTCGGCGACACGCGCGCTTCTTTCCATACCGACCACCTCCGTGGTTACAACGGAGGCGCCCTTGGTCGGAATTCACCGAGCGAGCGTGGCGGGTGTCACCCCGTTGCAGCGCCTCTCGCGTCGGACCAACAAAGCTACCCCACTCGTCACTTGCCATCGGCGTAGACACCAACTACTGAGACGTCGAGGGGAAAGCGCACCGAGGTGTCACCGAACAGCAACCGGCCGGCCCGCTCCGCGCTCTCGTGCACGGCGGCCACCACCGCCTCGGCCTCGCCGGCCGGGCAGTGCACCACGACCTCGTCGTGCACGAAGAACACCATCTCCGCCTTCTTGCCCACCAGCGCGGTGCGCAGCGTGGCCAGCAGGACCAGGGCCCACTCGGCCGCGGTGGCCTGCACCACGAAATTGCGGGTGAACCGGCCCCGGGCCCGGCCGGACGCGCCGCCCTGCGGCATCTCGGCCGAACCGGCCTCCTCCGGCGGGTCGAGGCCGGCCTCGCGCCAGGACGCCGCGGCGGGCGGGCAGGTGCGGCCCAGCCAGGAGCGGACCAGGCCGCCTGCCTCGCCGGTGCGGGCCGCGGCCTCGACGAACTCGAACGCCTTAGGGTAGCTCTTGCGCAGCACGGCCAGGGCCGGGATCGCGTTGCCGCCGGTCTGCCCGTACATCGCGCCGATCAGGGCGACCTTGGCCTTGGCGCGGTCGCCGTCGAACGAGTCGGCGGCCAGCGCGGCATAGAGGTCGCCGGCCGCGCCGGCCGCGGCGAACCGCTCGTCGCCGGAGACGGCCGCGAGCATGCGCGGCTCGAGCTGGCCGGCGTCGGCCACCACGAACTGCCAGCCCGGGTCGGCCACCACCGCGCGGCGCATGACCTTGGGCACCTGCAGTGCGCCGCCGCCACGTGCGCCCCAGCGGCCGGAGACCACGCCACCGGGCACGTATTCCGGGCGGAAGCGCCCGTCGCGCACCCACGCGTCGCACCAGGACCAGCCGTGCGCCACCCAGATGCGGTAGAGCTCCTTGTATTCCAGCAGGGGGCGCACCGCCGGATGGTCGACCTGTTTCAGCACCCAGGCGCGCGTGTTCGGCACGTCGACCCCGGCCTTGGCGAACGCGCGCATCACCTCGGCCGGGGAGTCGGGGTGCAGGCCGCGGGTGCCGAACGCGTCGTTGATCTCGGCGGTCAGCTCGGCGAGCCGGCGGGGCGGACCGACCGGCTGCGGCGCGCCGAGCATCTCGCGCAGCAACTGGTCGTGCAGGTCGGCCCGCCACGGCAGGCCGACGTGCCCCATCTCGGCCCCGACCAGGCCACCGGCCGACTCGGCCGCGACGAGCAGCCGGAACCGCCCGGGATGCTCGGTGGTGGCGATGCGGGACTGCTGATCCGCGTACACCTGCCAGACCGCCTCCAGCACGTCGAAGCCGGCGGAGGCGGGCGGAGCGCTGGTGGTCTCGAAGAGGGCGCCCTGGGCGAAGCCGGGCGGCTCGGCCGCCAGGCGAGGCGTGTCGGCCGGCACCGGCAGGCCGTGCAACCGGGCCCGGGCCGCCGCCAGCGCTCGCGGCGCGCCCCATCGGCCGGCCGCGCCGAGCAGCAGCGCCTCGGTCAGCTCGAGGTCGTGGCAGCGGTCGACCCGCACACCGGCCCGCAGCAGCACCGGGTAGAGATCGCTGGTGGCCGGCCACACCCAGCGCGGATGGTCGGCCGCCTCCTGAGCGGCGATCGCGGCGGCCAGATCGGGCACGTGCCGGGGCGGGCCGAGGGGAGACCCATCGGCCCGCAGATCCTGAAGGCGCCCGTCGGGCGCCACCGCTACCAGCACCCCGCCATTCTGCGGCCCGGGTATGACAAAAACCCGGGTCTGAGAGTTCTCTCAGACCTTCTCAAGCTGCTCTCAGCCGGCTCCGGGACAGTACGACGATGAGCACCCGACTGCTCGTGGTCGACGACGAGGACACCGTGCGCGGCCTGCTCGCCGACGCGCTGCGGTTCGCCGGCTTCGTGGTCACCGCGGTCGCCACCGGCGCGGACGCCGTGCGGGTGGCCCGCGACGACCCGCCCGATCTGATCGTGCTGGACGTGATGCTGCCCGGGATGGACGGTTTCGAGGTGGTGCGCAAGCTCCATCGGCGGGTGCCGGTGTTGTTCCTGAGCGCCCGGGACGCCCCCGAGGACAAGGTCAACGGCCTGACCCTGGGCGGCGACGACTACGTCACCAAGCCGTTCCATCTGCCCGAGCTCATTGCCCGGATCCACGCCGTGCTGCGCCGGGCCGGCGGCCTGCTCACGGTCGGTGACCTCAGCCTCGATCCACTCGACCACTCGGTCACCCGGGCCGGCGAGCCGGTGCGGTTGTCGCCCACCGAGTTCCGGCTGCTGCACTGCCTGATGACCAACGCCGGGCGGATCGTGGGGAAGCCGGAGATCCTCGAGCTGGTCTGGCGGTACGACTTCGCGGGCGACACCAGCATCGTCGACACGTACGTCAGCTACCTGCGCCGCAAGGTCGACACGGTCGCGCCCAAGCTGATCCACACCGTGCACGGCGCCGGTTACGTGCTGCGGGTCCCACGGCGATGAGAGAGCGGCGATGAGAGGGCTCCGCGGCCGGCTCCTGCTGATCACGACGATGCTGCTGGTGGCCGGGATCGTGGCGAGCGACGTGGTCGTCGTCGGGGTGCTGCGACACAACCTCGTGGAACGGGTGGACCGGCAACTGGCCCAGCTCGCCCAGATCCTGTCCCGGTTCGATCCGGCGCTCTTCGCCGGAGTTCCGGGCACCCAGATCAGCGATCTGGAGGTGACCGTCACCTATTTCTCGGCCGCCGGCCAGGTCCAGAGCACCGCCCACAGCGGCACCGAGTCGGCCCGCCTCGGGCCGGACCCCGCCGCCGAGGTCAGCGGCACCGGCGGTTCGCGCTGGCGGGTGGCGACCGTCCCGCGCCCCGCCGGGCGCGGGACGGTCGCGGTGGCCGGGAACCTGGCCGGTGTGCAGGACACGGTCGGCCGGCTCCGGCTGGTCTGCACGATCACCGGCCTGGTCCTGGTGCTATTCCTGGCCGCGGCCGGCTGGTTCGCGGTGCGCCGGGGGCTGCGCCCGCTGCGGACGATCGAAAGCACCGCCATTGCCATCGCGGCTGGCGATCTCACCCACCGCATCCCCGCCGCCGGGCCGCCCGGCACCGAGATCGCCCGGCTCACCGGCGCGCTCAACGGCATGATCGCCCAGCTGGACCGCGCCTTCGCGGCCCGCACCGCGTCGGAGGCGCGGATGCGCCGTTTCGTCGCCGACGTCAGCCACGAGCTGCGCACCCCGCTGTTCGGCATCAAGGGCTCCACGGAGCTGCACCTGATGGGCGGTGGCGGCGACCCGGAACAGGCCCTGCGGCGCATCGACACCGAGGCCGGCCGGCTCGCGGCGCTGGTCGAGGACCTGTTGCTGCTGGCCCGGATGGACGAGACCGAGCCGGTCCTGGATCGCGCGCCGATGGACCTGCGCACCCTGGCCGCGTCGGCCCGTGCCGACCTGCTGGCCCTCGACCCGGTGCGGCCGGTGCGGATCACCGGTCCGGGCGGGGCCGGCGAAGCGACGGCCGCGCCGGTCCACGGCGACGAGGCCCGGCTGCGCCAGGTGGTCGTCAACCTGGCAGGCAACGTGCACGCGCACACCCCGCCGGACGCGCCGGTCCGGATCGGTGTCGGCCGGGTCGGCGGCGCATCGGTCCTGGAGATCGCGGACAGCGGTCCCGGTTTCCCGTCCGATCTGGCGATCTTCGACCGGTTCGTACGGGGCGACGCGTCCCGGAGCCGGGCCAGCCGCGCGGGCGCCGGCCTCGGGCTCGCCATCGTCCACTCGCTCGTCACGGCGCACGGCGGCCGGTTGACCGCCACGTCCGACGGGTCCGGGGCGACGTTCCGGATCGTGCTGCCCACAGCGGACTCCCAGAACCTCTGACCGGATTCGCAGCCGCCGGCGACACCCTCGGCGGCATGATTGAACTGCGCGGACTCACCAAACGCTTCGGCGCTGCCACCGCGGTCGACGATTTGACCTGCACGTTCCGGCCGGGCCAGGTCACCGGCTTCCTCGGCCCGAACGGCGCCGGCAAGACCACCACCATGCTGATGACGCTCGGCCTGCAGCGCCCGACGGCCGGCCGGGCGCTGGTCGGCGGCCGTGGTTTCACCGCGATCGAGGCGCCGATGCGCGAGGTCGGCGCCCTCCTCGACGCGCGGGCCGTCCACCCGGGCCGGACCGGCCGCAACCACCTGCTCGCCCTGGCCGTCAGCAACGGCCTGCCGCGCCGCCGGGTCGACGAGGTCCTCGGCCTGGTCGGGCTCACCGCGGTGGCCGGCAAGAAGGCCGGCACCTATTCGCTCGGCATGAGCCAGCGGCTCGGCATCGCCGGCGCGCTGCTCGGCGATCCGCCCGTGCTGCTCTTCGACGAGCCGGTCAACGGCCTCGATCCGAGCGGCATCGCCTGGGTGCGCACGCTGATGCGGGACCTGGCCGCCGAGGGGCGCACGGTGGTGGTCTCCAGCCACCTGATGAGCGAGATGGAGCTGACCGCCGACCACCTCGTGGTGATCGGCCGGGGCCGGCTCATCGCGGACACCTCGCTGTCGGAGTTTCTGGACGGCGCGACGGCCGGGCTGGTGGTGCGGGCGGAGGAGCCGGCCTTCGCGTCGACGCTGCGCGCCGCCGGCGGCACGGTCGAGATCGGCGCCGGGAGCTGGGTGGTCACCGGACTCGAGGCGTACGACGTGGGCCGGCTCGCCCTGGCGAACCAGGTGATCCTGACCGAGCTCACCCCGCGCCGGGACTCGCTGGAACAGACGTTCATGCGGCTGACCGAGCAGAGCGTCGAGTTCTCCGGAGGTGCCCGATGACCACGATCCGCTCCGAATGGGTGAAGTTCCGCTCGCTGCGCTCGCTGCTCGCGACGGTGGTGGCGGTGATCGTGCTGACCGCGGGCCTCGGCTGCCTTTTCGCCTACGCCCGGGCCCGGCACACCGACGGCGATGCCTTCGATCCGACCGCGGCCAGCCTCTCCGGCATCCTCCTGGCCCAGATCGCCGTCTGCGTGCTCGGTGTGCTCACGATCAGCAGCGAATTCGCGAGCGGCACCATCCGGTCCAGCCTGGTCGCGGTGCCCGGCCGCAGCCGGCTGCTGGCCGCCAAGGCGGCCACGCTGACCGTGGTGGCGCTGGTCATCGGCTGGGCCGGCGGCCTGGCGGCGTTCCTGCTCGGCCAGCCGCTGGTCCGCGGCGAGGGCGTGGCCGCGGCATCGCTCGCGGATCCCGCGCCGGTGCGGGCGGTCGTCGGCGCCGGCCTCTACCTCACCATCGTGGCGCTGTTCGGCCTCGCGCTCGGCGCGCTCATCCGGTCCACGGCCGGCGCCCTGACCACCGCCATCGTGGTGCTGCTGATGGTGCCGATCTTCTCGCCGGCGCTGCCGGACGGGATGGCCGCCTGGGTGTCCCGGTGGTGGCCGTCGATGGCCGGGTTGCGGGTCGCGACGGTGGTGCCCGACCCGGCCGCCCTCGGTCCGTGGGAGGGGCTGTCGGTGCTGGCCGGGTTCGTGGCCGCCACTCTGCTGGCCGCCTTCCTGGGTTTCCGTCGCCGGGACGTCTAAACACGTTTCGTCGTCAAGGTCCGTTTCCGTCTCCCCTGCGCCGCGCGTCATCCGGAGGCTTGCGGAGGCCCGATTTCCAGAAAAGTGGCCTCTCCCGGGCACAACGAAGGCTCTACTTGCCGGAAAACGGCCTGTCCTGCCGCGGCGTCGCGCGTTTCTCTCATGCACTTTTTCGCGTACGTGGTGCCCTGCTCCCGTGCCAGTCGGTCCCGGCAGGTGCAGCCCACCCTCCGCGCGCCCGCTACGGGCGGGCCCGGCCCCGACACCCTCCCGGCGGACCACCGAAGCTCTCTCTAGAACCAGACCGTTGCCAGCCAGGCGGTTACGGCCGCGACGATCAGCAGGACGGCGTTGAGCCAGAGCACGCTCGTCTCGCCGCGGCGCAGGTGCACGATCAGGCCACCGACCTGGACCAGGACCAGGCCGATCGCCGCGGCGAGGGCGAGGCCGGCCGCGATGCCGGTCAGCGGGGGCAGGATCAGCCCGAGCGCGCCGAGGATCTCCAGCGTGCCGATCAGCCGGACGACCGGCATCGGGATCTGGTCGACCCAGCCCATCATCGGCCGCAGCTTCTCCTGGCTCTGGCTGACCTTCTGGACGCCGGCGAAGAGGTAGAAGACGGCGAGGAGGCCGGCGACGATCCAGTAGGTGATTTCCATGGCTGTCCCTTGGTTACGATCAGTAAGTAACCACATGATGGGGTACTCAAGAAGCATTTACAAAAGGCACATTCATGTGCCTGACGAACAGGCGGTGGCCATGAAGTACGTGCACAGTTGCATGATCCGCGGGGACGGCGGCAAGACGCTGCGGGCGATCCTCGACCAGATCTGCAACAAGTGGACCCTGCTGGTGGTGGCCACCCTCGAGGAGGGCACGCTGCGCTTCAAGGAGCTCCACCACAAGATCCCGGGCATCTCCCAGCGGATGCTGACCTTGACCCTCCGCAACCTGGAGCGCGACGGGCTGGTCTCGCGCACCGTGCACGCCGAGGTGCCACCCCGGGTGGAGTACGCATTGACCGTGACCGGCCGCAGCCTGCTGAAGCCGGCGCTGGCCCTGGCCGGCTGGGCGATCGAGAACGTGCCGGCGATCGAGGCCAGCCGGGCGGCCTACAGGAAGGGCTAAGGGGCGCTGCCCGCCGATGTCTCGAACTCGAAGCGGTGCAGCAGGCCCGGGGCGAACATCGCGGCGATCGCCACGACCGCGATCAGGGTGAACGCGGTGCGCAGCACGATCGTCTCGACCTTGCCGCCGACCCGGACGGCCATCCCGTTGGGCACGCCGACCATCCGCCACATCCGCCGGCCGACCGGTATCGGCCACAGGATCGGCACGCCGGCCGAGGTGATGATGTCGCCGAGCAGGTGCATGACGCAGCCCACGCCGACCGCGAAGCCGAGCATCGGGTAACCGCGGTCGCCGGGCAGGTTGCCGGCGGTCAGCCAGGCGATCACGGCCGAGCAGATCGTCACGATCAGCCAGCCGGCCCGCTCGGCCCACTCGTCGAACAGGCCGCGCAGCGCGAGACCGGCCATGAAGAAGATGATGCCCAGCACGGCCCACTTGCCGTAGTGCGTGGCCAGCGCCGTGGTGCCCCAGCCGACCAGGGCCGCGAACGGCAGCGTGTGGGTGAACGTGCGGTGCCCGTTGTTGCGCCGCGGGTCGCGGCGGAGTCGGGTCGCGGTGTAGATGCCGAGCGAGATCTTCTCGATCACCTCGGCCGCGAACAGGGAGAACACCCCGAACGTGCGGGCCACGGTGGCGCCGCCCTGGTTGCGGGTGACCTTGCCGGACAGGTCGAGGTCGGGCAGCAGCGCGCCGCCCGCGCAGACCGTGGCGCCCACCGCGACCGCCAGGGGCGACTGCCCGTAACCGGCGAAATGGTCCAGCGCCCAGGAGCCGGCCAGCCACGCGGCCGCCCCCGAAAGGGCGTGCGACGGTCCCATCATGTTGTGTTGTCCCTCCCCGCCGCACACTTTCGCAGAGCGGGGAGGGGCTTTCAACGACCGTCAGTCCACTGTGGAGTCAGCGCCACTCGGGCGCGTTCCACGGCGCCACCCGGTGGGCGTAGTGGAAGCGGCGCTCGTAGTGGCCCCAGCGGGCGTGCCGCACCAGGCCCATGACCAGGAAGACCAACGGGATGGCCGGCCAGAAGAACTGCGCTCCGGACAGCATCCACAGCCCGGTCAGGATGCCGGCGGCGATCAGCACGAAGCTGGTGTGCCGGCGCAGCGACCGGCGTGTCGCGAGCCGGGCCTCCGGCCCACGGACCTCGGCCATCGTCCGCGGGCTCGCGCCGGGGAGATCTTTCGTCAGCGGCCCCAGCTCATCGCGATATTTTGCGGCGTACGTCGCGGTCAGGCGCTCCTCGCCCTCCTGGAGGGTCAGTCGGCCCTCGGTCATCGCGGCGCGCAGGAACTCGGCGATCTGCTCGCGCTCGGAGTCGGAGGTTCGCATGCGGGCCGGGCCTTCGTTGGGATTCACGGTGTCCTCCTCGTGGGGTCGTGTCTCCAGAGTCGGCCTTTCGCCGCGCCGCGGCGTCGGCCCGGGGTCGCATCTTCCGGGCGGCTTCCGGGCCTTCCGAACCCGTGCGCGTACGCCGCCGGGGGCAGTCCCGTACCGCCGCCTACGCCCCTGGTGGTAGCCGCGCCTCAGACCCAGCTCCGATGTCCCGGCCGCTTCGGTGCCGTAGCTTCGGCCGCATGGATCAGACGCAGCCGTGGGGACCGCCGTGGCGGGAGGACCGCCGTGCCGGCCGGTTCCGCCGGCGCGGCTGGGCGCACCCCGGCGCGGCCGTCGTCGCGGGCTTCATCCAGGCGATGGGGGCCGACGACGTCACCTGGCACCCGATGACCCGGTGGATGGGGGCGGTGCTGCTGATCGGCCCGGCGGCGCTGGTGGCCCGCAAGCACTTCCCGGTCGTGGTCTTCATGATCGCCGCGGCCTCCTCGATCGGCTTCGCCACCTGGGCCAGCCCGCGCTGGACCTATGCGGTGGCCCCCGCGTTCGCCCTGTTCAACCTGGCCCGGCTGGGCCGGCCGCGGGCCGCCATGATCGCCGCCGCCGCGTCCTTCGCGGCCTATTTCACGGTCTGCTGGGCGTTCAGTCACCGGTTCGGCATGCCCGACTTCGTCCGCCCCGGCCCGCGCGAGGCCGTGCTGCTGGCCGCCGCCATGGTGGTGCTGATCTTCCTGGGCGGCGCCGCGAAGGTCCGCTCCGAGCACATGGCCGAGGTGATGAAGGCGCGGGCCGAGCGGGCGCGGGCCAAGGACGAGCAGGAGCGCCGCCAGGCGTCGGAGGAGCGGCTGCGGATGGCCCGCGAGCTGCACGACGTGCTCGGCCACCACCTGTCGCTGATCAACGTGCAGGCCGGTGTCGGCCTGCACCTGATGGAGAAGCAGCCGGAGCAGGCCCGCGAGGCGCTCGCCGCGATCAAGACGGCGTCGTCCGAGGCGCTGCGCGAGGTCCGCGCGGTGCTCGACATCCTGCGCGCGGAAAACGAGGCCGCCCCGCGGCAGCCCGCTCTCGGCCTGAGCCGCCTCGACGACCTCACCGCCGATGCCGGCCTGCCGATCACCACCAAGGTCACCGGCGACGAGCGGCCGCTGCCGCCCGAGGTCGACCGGGCCGCCTACCGGATCGTCCAGGAGGCGCTGACCAACGTGCGCAAGCACGCCGGCCCGGGCGCCACCGCGTCGATCGCCGTCGACTACCTCCCGACCGCCCTGCACCTGGCCATCCGCAACGAGGGCCCGGCTGATCCGGCGGCCGGGGCGAGCTCCGCCGACGGCGAGGGCACCGGGATCGCCGGGATGCGTGAGCGGGCGCAGACTCTCGGTGGCAGCGTGGAGGCCGGGCCGGTCGACGGCGGCTTCCTGGTCTCGGTCCTGCTGCCCACCCCCGACGCCACCCTCGACAACGGGAGCCCATCGTGATCACCGTGTTGCTGGCCGACGACCAGGCCCTGCTGCGGGCCGGGTTCCGGGCGCTGCTCAACGCCGAGCCCGACATCACGGTGGTGGCCGAGGCGGCCGACGGCCTGGAAGCGGTCAGACAGGCCCAGCAGACCCACCCCGACGTGGTGCTGATGGACATCCGGATGCCCGGCGTCGACGGGCTCGAGGCGACCAAGCGGATCGCCGCCGACCCCGGCCTGTCCGAGACGCGGGTGGTGATCCTGACGACGTTCGAGCTCGATGAATACGTTTTCGAGGCCCTGCGCGGGGGCGCCTCCGGCTTCCTGGTGAAGGACACCGAGCCGGTCGAGCTGCTCCGCGGGATCCGGGCGGTGGCGGCCGGCGACGCCCTGCTGTCGCCGAGCGTGACCCGCCGGGTGATCGGCGAGTTCGCCGGGATTCAGGCCCAGTCCCGGCCGGCGGCTCCGCCCGCGCTGCTCGACGCCCTGACCGACCGCGAGCGGGAGGTCCTCGTCCTGGTCGCCGAGGGCCTGTCCAACGACGAGATCGCCGCCCGGCTGGTGATCAGCCCGGCCACCGCCAAGACCCACGTGAGCCGCTCCATGATCAAGCTGGCCGC
The DNA here is from genome assembly GCF_040638295.1 of Actinoplanes sp. NPDC026619. Classification (NCBI taxonomy): domain Bacteria; kingdom Bacillati; phylum Actinomycetota; class Actinomycetes; order Micromonosporales; family Micromonosporaceae; genus Actinoplanes; species Actinoplanes sp. NPDC026619. The sequence continues at coordinate 715,486 of NZ_JBEZYA010000001.1, read as the reverse complement.
CCGCGACCGCGCCCAGCTGGTCGTCTTCGCCTACGAGGCCGGCCTGATCCGCCCCGGCTGGCTGGCGTGAGCCTCCCGCGGAGGCCGCCGCTGCGGGCTCCGCGGGGGCGTGGGCTGGGGGTTCCGCGGGCGGGATTCACTCTTGCGGGATTCTCGCCGATTTTTCTTACGGGTTTGTCGAGAACGGGTGGGCCACGGCGTCATCACTTCGCCGGCGTCGCAGAGGGCGGCGCCCGGGAGGGAGATTTCCATGCACTACGCGCTGCTGATCTACGGAAACGAGAAGGCCTGGGAGTCGCGGGACGAGAAGGAGGCGCAGGAGAACCACGAGCGGCACGGCCGGTTCATGGCGATGCTGCGGGAGCGCGGCGCCCTGCTGCCCGGCGGCCAGGAGCTCGCCTCGGCCCGCACCGCCACCACCGTGCGCAACAGCGGCGACGCGGTCGGCACCACCGACGGGCCGTACGCGGAGACCGCCGAGCAGATGGGTGGCTTCTACCTGATCGACGCGCCCGACCTGGACGCGGCGCTGGAGATCGCCCGGCAACTGCCCGAGCCGATCGTCGAGGTGCGGCCGGTCGTGATGCACCCGGAGATGGGCAACTGAACCCGGAGCAGGCCGTCGAGCAGGCGTACCGCGACGAGTGGTCACGCCTGCTCGCCCTGCTGGTCACCCGGCTGCGCCGCTTCGACGTGGCCGAGGACAGCCTGCAGGACGCGTTCGTGGCGGCCGCCCGGGTGTGGCCCGCGCAGGGTGTGCCGGAGCGCCCGGCGGCCTGGCTGTGGACGGCGGCTTACCGGCGGGCGCTCGATCGCGTACGCCGGGAGGAAGCCGACGCCCGGCGCCTGCCGCTGCTGATCGCCGATCCGGCGCCGCCCGGCGCCGGTGCCGAGCGGGCCGACGACGAAGGTGTCGACGGTGACGTTCCCGACGAGCGATTGCGGCTGCTCTTCGCCTGCTGTCACCCGGCGCTGCGGCCGGACGCGCGGGCCGCGCTCATGCTGCGCTTCGTGGCCGGCCTGACCACCGCCGAGATCGCCCGGCTGTTCCTGGTCAGCGAGCCGACGATGGCCGCGCGCCTGACCCGGGCCAAGGCGAAGATGGCGGTCGCCGGCATCCCGCTGCGCGCGCCGTCGGCGGCCGACCTGCCGGCCCGGCTCGACGTGGTGCTCAAGGTGATCTACCTGATCTTCACCGAGGGCTATCGCGCGACGGCCGGCGCCGAGCTGACCCGGCCGCGGCTGGCCGGCGAGGCGATCCGGCTCGCCTACCTGATCGGTGAGTTGCTGCCGGGCGAGCCGCGCACGCTCGCCCTGCTCGCGCTGATGCTGCTGCAACACGCCCGGCGGGATGCCCGGACGGCGCCGGACGGCGCCCTGGTGCTGCTGCCCGACCAGGACCGTTCCCGCTGGCGGCACGACGAGATCGCCCGCGGCGTCGGCCTGCTCGACCTGCTCGAGGCGGTGCCGATGGCCGGCGAATACCACCTGCAGGCCCTGATCGCCGCCGAGCACGCGAAACCGCCGCCCACCGACTGGCCGCGCATCGCCCACCTCTACGCCGAGCTGGAACGCCGCGACCCGTCGCCGGTGGTTCGCCTCAACCGGGCGGTGGCGGTCGCCGAGTCCGGCGCGCCCGAGGCCGCGCTGTCCCTTCTGGACGGCCTGGCCGTGCGCGACAACCACCTGCTGCCCGCGGTCCGCGCCGAACTGCTCGCCCGGCTCGGCCGCCGTCCGGAGGCGGCCGCGGCCTTCGACGAGGCGCTGGCGCTGGTCCGCACCGAGCCGGAACGCGAACACCTGCGGCGCCGCCGCGCCGATCTCTGACGGGGGCACCCGAACGGGCGGAACTGTCCGACTGACGGTGTCGGCTTCTGTGCGGAGCGTTCCGGCGGAGGCTGTGGCGCACCTAACATCCGGGGGATGGTTGAGTACGGCCTCGGGGTCGATCTCGGTACGACGTACACCGCTGCCGCGATCAATGTGGGCGGTGAGATCGAGACTGTCCGGCTCGGTGGGCGCGGGCCGGAGATGCCCTCGGTGGTGTTCCTGCGCGCCGACGGGGAAGTGCTGGTCGGCGACGCCGCGCAGCGCCGGGGCGAGGGCGAGGCGACGCGGCTGGCGCGTGAGTTCAAGCGCCGGCTGGGCGATCCGGTGCCGATCATGCTCGGTGGCACGCCGATGTCGGCGCACGCGATCACCGCGCGGCTGCTGCGCCACGTCGTGGCCACGGTGGCCGGCGGGCAGGGCGGGCCGCCCGCCCGGATCGTGCTCACTCACCCGGCCAACTGGGGACCGTACAAACGGGAGCTGCTCATGCAGGCGGCGCAGCTCGCCGACCTGCCACAGACGACCCTCCGGACGGAACCGGAGGCCGCCGCGGTGCGCTACGCGGGCACGGCGCGGGTCGCGGTCGGCGAAACCATTGCGGTGTACGACCTGGGCGGCGGCACCTTCGACGCGGCGGTGCTGCGCAAGACCGCGGACGGCTTCGAGATCCGGGGCGAGCCGCAGGGCGTCGAGCAGTTGGGTGGCATCGACTTCGACGAGGCGATCCTCGAGTACGTCCGCGAGCAACTCGGCCCGGCCCTGGCCGGGATGGACCTCGCCGATCCGGCGGTGACCGAGGCGCTGACCCGGTTGCGCTGCGACTGCGTGGAGGCCAAGGAGAGCCTGTCCTTCGACACCGAGGCCGAGATCGGCGTCGCCCTGCCCCGCCTGCACACCCGGGTGCGCCTGCACCGCTCCGAGTTCGAGGCGATGATCGCCCCGGCCCTGGCCGACACCGTCGCGGCCGTCGAGCGCGCGTTGCGCTCCGCCGGGGCCGACCCGTCCGACCTGAGCTGCATCGTCCTGGCCGGCGGCTCGTCCCGGATCCCGTTGGTCGGCTCGCTGGTCTCGGAGGCGTTCGGCTGCCCCGTCGCCGCCGACGAACAGCCCGAGCTGGGCATCGCCCTCGGCGCCGCCCGCCTGAGCGGCCCCGCGGGCAGCCTGCGCGAACCCGCCACCCCGGCCGCACCTACCCCACCACGAATCGCCGGCTCCCACCGCCCGCCCGCCCCGGCCGGCCACATCCCGATCCCACCGGGCCGCACCGCCACCCAGGGCAGCCGCGCCGCTGCCGCCGCGGCAGGAGGGCCGCCGGCCGCCGCCGCGCCGCCGGCGCGAGTTTCCGGTTCGGCACACGTGCCCGCCCACGACAGCGACGCCGCTTCCTCCGGCGCGTTCCCGCACCAGCGAGCGGCACCGCCGCCCGGCGGCCCGATCTCCGCCCCGCCCGGCGGCGACAGCTTCGGCTCGGCCAGTGGTGCTGCTTCTGTCCAGGCCGGCAGCAATCCTTCCGCCTTCCCGGGAGGCGACTCTTCCGCGCCGCCGGCCGGCGGCGCCTTCGGCACGCCTGGAGGCGCCGCCGGCCATTCCGGAGGTGTTTCTCCCGGCTCCCACGGAGGTGTTTCTTCCGTGCCGCTCGGAGGGGCGTCCTTCGGGACGCCTGGAGGCGCCGCCGGCCATTCCGGAGGTGTTTCTCCCGGCTCCCACGGAGGTGTTTCTTCCGTGCCGCCCGGAGGGGCGTCCTTCGGCACGCCTGGAGGCGCCGCCGGCCATTCCGGAGGTGTTCCTTCCGGCTCCCACCGAGGTGCTTCCGCTGCACCGCCCGGAAGCTCTTCGTTCGCGTCGCCGGGCGGGAGTGGACCTGTGCCGGTGGGCGGTGTTTCGTTTGGCTCGGCCGCAAGTGCTCCGGCCCAGGGAGGTGCTCCCTGCGCTGCGCCCGGAAGCGTCTCCGCCGCGCCGCCTGCGGGGGCTGCGCAGGCGGCACCGGCCGGTGCCGCCGGGCATTCGGCCGGGGGACTGCGGCCCGGGGCCGGGGTTGCTGCCGTGGGGGCGTGGCCGCCGGAGGCGGCGCCGATGAACGCGTCGCCGGTCGACACCGCGGCGGGGGCCTGGGGCGCGGGCGGGGGGAGGAAGCGGTCGGTCAAGTGGCCGATCATCGGGGGGTTCGCGGCGGTGCTTGTCATCGTGGCCGCGGTTACCGCGATCGCGGTCTGGCCCAAGGGCGGGGACGCGCCGGCCGGGGCGGGGGAGCCCGGCGGCGGCGGGTCGGCGGCGGTGGCCGGCGTGCCGGTGGTCTGGAAGGCCGCGACCGGGGTCGGGGCCGGTGAGCCGCCGGCCGTCGGCGCCGAGCTGGTCTTCGTCAGTGGGCAGGACGGGACGCTGCGGGCCTATCGGCGCAGCGACGGGGGCAAGGCCTGGGAGCTGCACCTCGGGGACGGGCTGCGGGCCTCCACCCGGGTGGTCGGCGGGGTTGTCTACGCCGTCACCGGGGACGGTGGGGTCTATGCCGTGGACGGGGCCAAGGGGACCGAGCTCTGGCATCGCAACACCGGCAACCCGGTCGTGGCGCGGCCCTTCGCCGACGCCGAGCGGGTGTTCGTGGGTGGCAAGGACGGGGTGCTCTACGCCTACAAATATGCCGAGGGGCACGGGCGGTGGCGGGTGTGGGCCGCGGAGATCAGCTATCCGCCGACGGTGATCGGCGACGTGGTCGTGGTCGCCGGCTCCGACGGGCGGCTCTTCGGGGCGAGCAGCGGCGGCGCCGAGTTGTGGAAGGCGCAGGTGGGCGTCGCGAGCGGCGGGCCGGTGCCGGCCGGGGACGCCGCCTGCGTGGCGCTCGAGGCCGGGACGGCGCGTTGCGTGCGGGTCGCCGACGGCCGGGTGCTGGCCGAGATCAGGGCCGAGGGTACGACTCTGACCAGGATCTATGCGTCCGACGGCGTGGTGTTCGGGGCGGGCGCGGACGGGTCGGTGGGCGCCTGGGACGCGGTCACCGGCGAGCGGCGGTGGCTGGTCCCGGGGGCGGGCGGGGCCGGCTTCCCGCTGGTGCGGGCCGGTGAGGTCGACGTCACCTTCCCGGACGGGCGGATCGCCGGGCTGGACGCGGCCACCGGGAAGACGCTGTGGGAGTCGCGGACCGGTGACCACTTCTCGGCGGCGGTCCGTGGTGACGAGGCCGGGCTCTACGCGGTGGGTGAGGGCGGCGTGCTGTACGCGCTGCGACCCCCGGGCAGTTCCACCGCGCTGCCGTCGCCCACCGTGACGACCGCGACGGCCACCCCGACGCCGACCGCCGGGCAGGAGACGAAGAAGCCGACGACCAGGCCCACCCGTCGGCGCCCCACGTCCGCGCCGGTCACCTATGAACCGACCTCGCCGCCTCCGCCGACGAAACCGACCAGCACTCCGCAGGGCACCGAACCGACCTCCAACGGCAACGACAACAACGGCAACAACAACGGCAACGACACCGATTAGAGGCGGCGGGCGCGCAGGGTCTCGGCCACCGACCACGCCTGGAACGGGCAGCCGGTCCCGCCGTGCGGCGCGTCGCCGTCCGCCGTCTCCGAGACCGAGCCCAGGCCGTACTCGCCCAGGTGGTCGTCGGCGTCCGAGATGGTCTGGTCGGCGTCGACGCCGAGCCGGCGCCACGACTGCACGAACGGGCCGGTGAGCCAGGGCCAGACCGTTCCGGTGTGGTAGGCCGTGTCCCGCGCCGCCGAGCCGCCCCGGTGCCGGCCCTGGTAGCCGGGTTCGCCGGGAGCGAGGCTGCGCAACCCCAGCGGGGTCATCAGCGCCGACCCGATGGCCTGCAGGGTGGCCGGTTCCGGGCGCAGCGGCGCGTACGGCAGCGACCAGGCCAGCAACTGGTTCGGCCGCATCGCCGGGTCGTCGCCGGCCGGGCCGTCGACCACGTCGTACAGCCAGCCGGTCGGGGCCGGGAACCGGCGCGCGAAGCCGGCGAGCGCTTCCGGATGGGCCCGGACCGCCGCCCCGGCGCCGGTGCGCGCCTGCCAGGCCAGCTTGATCACGGTGGCCAGGCCGTTGATCCAGAGCGCGTTGACCTCGACCGGCTTGCCTGCCCGCGGGGTTATCGGCACCCCGTCGACGCGGGCGTCCATCCAGGTCAGCGCCTCACCGTCGGCGCCCGCCCGGAGCAGGCCGTCGACCGGGTCGGCGGCGATGCCGTAGCGGGTGCCCGCGAGGTGCTGGTCGATCACGTCGAGCATCGCCGGCAGCAGCTCGGCGGCCAGGTCGAAATCGCCGGTGCCGGCCACGTGCCGGCCGGCCGCGTGCAGGAACCACAGCGTGCCGTCGGCCGTGTTGTACTCCACGCTGCCGGTGTCGGCGGTGTTGGCCAGCATGCCTTCGGACAGCGTGGACGCGTACGACCGGAGCAGCTCGCGGCCCTCGGCGGCGCGGTTGGTGGTGAGGAACAGGCCCTCGTAGCTCAGCATCGTGTCGCGTGACCAGGCGCCGAACCACGGATAGCCGGCCACCACGTCCGGGCCGGCGGCGGTGCGCACGATGAACGAGTCCGCGGCGAGCGCCAGGGTGGCCTGCGCGTCGTCGGCGGGGCAGGCGGCGGCGACCACGGCCCGGTTGCGCTGCCGGGCGGCCTTCACGACCTCGGTGGCGGGCGGCGGCGGTTCGCCGAGCTCCGCGGCCCAGGCCGACACCGAAGCCGTCGAACCGGGCTGGCGCAGCTCGGCATGGAAGCTCCCGGCGTACCAGAAATCCTCTGTCGGTGGGAGCCCGCGGGCCGCCTCGGCGCGGTGCCGCACCCCGCGCCACCACGCGCCCCGAGTGCGGAATTCCGGGCCGCGCAAGCGGTACGCCCCCTCGACCACGCACCCGCCCTCGACCGGCTCGACGACCGGCGGCGGACCGCCCGCCGTCCGTTCGGTGTGGGCGTCCCGCCAGGTGACCAGGGCTTCCAGGGATAGGCTGACCGGGCCGCCGGTGAGCAGGCGGTGCACGACGGCGACCGCGGGCCGGCCGTGCGCCATGGCGAGCTCGCGTTCGATCACGATGTCGCCGATGCGCCAGCGCCAGCGGGGGAGGCCGTCGACGAGCTCGAAACCGGCGAGGAGTTCGTGCCCGCGTGGGGCGATCGTCCCGTCCGCCCACTCATGCGTGCCGAGTCGCACCGACCTGCCCGACGGGAGGGTCAGCACCGGGTCGAGCGCGGCCAGGCCGAGCTTGCGGGCGGCCGGGCCCTCGGGCGAGGCGACGACCAGCAGGCCGTGGTAACGGCGGGTGCGCAGACCGCTGACCGTGCCCATGGCATAGCCGCCGCACCCGTCGGGTACCAGCCATTCCCGGGCGGCGCCGTCGAGGCCGCTGCATACCTGAGGGCCGAACGCCAGGCGGCGGACCGTAGCCATCAGGTGACCTCCAGTTGTCGGGCAGAATCATTGGTAGTCAACAGACGTAACACGCAACGGTCAGAATGAAGTTATGGGGGTGAGACACGGCGTGGAGCTCTTGCGCTTGGCGCAGGCCGACTCCGGTGAGCAGCCGTGGCGCTCGTGGGGCCCCTATCTGGCCGAGCGTGCGTGGGGCACGGTCCGTGAGGACTACAGCGAGCACGGCACGGCGTGGGACTACTTCCCGCACGACCATGCGCGGTCCCGAGCGTACCGGTGGAACGACGACGGCATGGGCGGCATCTGCGACGACCGGCAGACGTTCTGCTTCGCGCTCGCCCTGTGGAACGGCAACGACCCGATCCTCAAGGAGCGGATGTTCGGGCTGGGCGGCGACGGCGGCAACCACGGCGAGGACGCCAAGGACTACTGGTGGTACCAGGATTCGACGCCGACCCACTCGTGGATGCGCTGGCGTTACCACTATCCGCAGCAGGAATTCCCGTACGACCAGCTGGTCCAGGTCAACGGCACGCGGTCGCGCGAACAGCCGGAGTACGAGCTGGTCGACACCGGCGTCTTCGACGACGACCGGTTCTGGGCGGTCACCGTCGACTACGCCAAGGCCGGCCCGAAGGACATGTGCATCGCGGTCACCGTCTCCAACCGCGGCCCCGATGCGGCCACCCTGCACGTGCTGCCCACGCTGTGGTTCCGCAACACCTGGTCGTGGGGCACGCAGAACCGGCCGAAGCCGTCGCTGACCGGTGAGCCGGGTCGCCTCGCCGGGACACACCACACGATCGGCCGGCTCGTCCTCGAAGGGGAGGCCGGGGCGCCGACCCTGCTCTGCGACAACGAGACCAACGCGCAGCGCCTGTGGGGCCAGCCCGGGACCAGCATGTTCCCGAAGGACGGCATCAACGACCACCTGGTCACCGGCGCGCCCACGGTCAACCCGGCGAACGTCGGCACCAAGGGGTCGCTGCACTATGAAGTGACTTTGGGGCCGGGCGAGACGCGTATTCTCCGGCTCCGCCTCGCCCAGGGCGAGGGTTTCGACGAGCCGGAAAATCTCGACCTCGGCGCCGGCTGGGAAACGGTGATGCGTGCGCGGGCCGGCGAGGCCGACGAGTTCTTCGACGACGTGATTCCGGCGGAGGCGTCGCCCGACGAGAAGGCGGTGGCCCGGCAGGGCATCGCCGGGCTGATGTGGGGCAAGCAGTTCTACCACTTCGACGTGAAGCAGTGGCTGACCGGCGACCCGGGCTCGTCACCGCCCCCGCCGGGCCGCCGTTACGGGCGCAACAACGCCTGGTGGCACATGAACAGCTTCGACGTCATCTCGATGCCGGACGCCTGGGAATACCCGTGGTACGCGGCGTGGGACCTGGCGTTCCACTGTGTCTCGATCGCCCGCGTCGACCCCGGCTTCGCGAAGTCCCAGCTGCTGTTGCTGCTCCGCGAGTGGTACATGCACCCCAACGGCCAGATTCCGGCGTACGAATGGGCCTTCGGCGACGTCAATCCACCCGTACACGCGTGGGCTGCTCTTCAGGTCTTCGAGATCGACGGCGGCCGGGACCACGACTTCCTCGCCCGCATCATGCACAAGCTGCTGCTCAACTTCACCTGGTGGGTCAACCGCAAGGACGTCGGCGGCAACAACGTCTTCGAGGGCGGCTTCCTCGGGCTGGACAACGTCGGCCCGTTCGACCGGTCGGCGGCGCTGCCGGTGGCCGGCGTGCTCGAGCAGTCGGACGGCACCGGCTGGATGGCGATGTACGCGCTGAACCTGCTCGACATGGCGATCCGGCTGGCCCTGCACGACCGCACCTACGAGGACATGGCGACGAAGTTCTTCGAGCACTTCGCGTACATCGCCGAGGCCGCCTACCGGCAGGGCCTGTGGGACGAGGAGGACTGCTTCTTCTACGACCAGCTGCGGCTGCCGGACGGCCACAAGCTGCCGTTGAAGGTGCGCTCGATCGTCGGCCTGCTGCCGCTCGCGGCGACCACCCGGCTGACCGCGGGCACGCTCAACCGGCTGCCCGAGCTGAACGCGCGATTGCGCTGGCTGCGGCACTCCCAGGGCGAGGTCGCCGACGTGATCAGCGCGCGCCGGCTGTCGGCCGAGGGCCGCCAGCACCGGCTGCTGTCGATGGTGGGTCAGGACCAGCTGCTGCGGGTTCTGGCGCGGATGCTCGACCCGGAGGAATTCCTTTCGGAGTACGGGATCCGGACCCTGTCCCGGTCGCACCTGGAGAAGCCGTTCACGGTGTCGCTCGGCGGTTCCGACTTCACCGTCGGCTACGAGCCGGCCGAGAGCACGAGCGGCCTGTTCGGCGGCAACTCCAACTGGCGCGGCCCGGTCTGGATGCCGGTGAACTATCTGCTCATCGAGGCGTTGCGGGAATATGCCGCATTCTTCGGCGACGACCTGATGGTCGAATACCCGACCGGCTCGCAGCAGAAGATGTCGCTGTCCGCGGTGGCCAACGACCTGTCCCGGCGGCTGATCTCGCTGTTCCTGCCGGACGCCGACGGCCACCGGCCGATCTACGGCGCGAACGAGATCCTGCAGGAGCACCCGGACTGGAAAGACCTGATCGTGTTCCCGGAATACTTCCACGGCGACAACGGCGCGGGCCTCGGCGCGTGGCACCAGACCGGGTGGTCGGCACTGGTCGTCGACCTGATCCTGACCCTCCGGCGCTGACCCGTAATCCGTCTTTTTCCATACGTCGATGTAAGGCTACGATCCAGCCACACACCGACACACGGGGGAAATGATGGGCCGCTCCACCATGGCTCGTCTTGGCTATGCCGTTGTCGCCGGGCTGGTTGCCGTGGGTGCGCTTTCCGCGCCCGCGTCGGCCGCGGCCGGCGGCACGGTCCAGGGCGACTTCACCACGGCCGGCAACGCTGCGATCGCCGGAGCCTACGTCACCGCCTACAACGGCGACGGCGACTATCTCGCCGACACCAACACCACCAGCGCGGGCCACTACAAGTTCACCGGCCTGCCGGCCGGCGGGATCAAGCTGCAGTTCGACGACAACGGCCGCCAGCAGTGGTCGCCGGGCGTGTTCGACAGCGACGCCGCCACCGTCTACCAGCTCGCCGCCGGCGGCACGCTCACCGTCAACGAGCGTCAGCCGGCGACCGGCCGGCTCACCGGGCACTTCATCGACGCCGCCGGCAACCCGGCCTTGGCGAACGTGACCGCCCGCGGCGTCACCTCGGGCGCCTACCTGTACGCCTACACCGACGAGACCGGCGCGTGGACGATCGACGCGTTCCCGGGCGCCTACACGGTGAGCTTCAACTGGGAGAGCGCCAAGCAGTGGGCGGTGTCGAAGGCCGCCGAGGACGCGGCCACCGTCTACGACGTCACCGCCGGCCAGACCGTCACGGTCGACGACCACAAGCTGCCCACCGGCTCGGTCTCCGGCCACCTCTCGAAGGCTGACGGCTCGCCGCTGACCAACGCCTACGTGACCCTGCATCTCGGCGACGAGCAGGTCGGCTGGGCGAGCACCTTCGACGACGGCAACTACAACTTCGGCGAGGTGCTGGCCGGCGCCGGCTATCTGGTCTCGTTCAACGTGGACAACGGCGCCGACCAGTGGGTCAGCGGCACGCTCGACCGCGACGAGGCGCGCCGCATCACCGTCGGCGAAGGCGAGGCGGTCACGGTCGACGACACCCAGCTGGCCCCGGCCGTCGTGCACGGCACGCTGGTCGACGGCAGCGGCGCGCCGCAGGCCGGTTACGAGGTCAGCGTCGTGCTCGACGACCCGGACAACTGGGTCAACTACCCGGCGACCACCGGCGACGACGGCACCTGGAGCGTCTCCGGCGTGCTGCCCGGCAAGTACAAGGTGTCCTTCACCGCCCCCGACTACTCGCGCGAGCAGTGGGTGCCCGGCAAGGCCACCCAGGCCGAGGGCACCGCGTTCACCGTCGCGGCCGGCGCCGACGTGACCGTCGACGAGACCTGGCTGGCCGGCGCCACCCTGGTGGTCAACGCGATCGACGCCACCACCGGCGCGCCGATCGCCGACACGTGCGTCTTCGTCTACACGCCACGGGACGGCAGCGGCTGCGACGCGGGCACCTCGGTCACCGTTCGGAACCTGCCGTCCGGCACGTTCCCGTTCGACGTCACGCCCGGCGAGAGCTCGTACTACCTGCGGTCCGGCCAGACGTCGGTGACGCTGACCGCCGGGCAGACCACCACCGTCTCGGTTCCGCTCGCCCTCGGCGGCAAGATCTCGACCAGCGCGGCCGACCGGGTCACCGGCGCGGCCGTCGAGCGGACCTGCTCCATCTTCCGGACGCTCGGCACCGGTGGCCTCGGCGAGGGGTACGGCGACTGCACCGACGCCGCCGGCCAGGCGCTCTCCCAGCCGATGGCGGCCGGGACGTACGAGCTGTTCGCGGTGGCGCCGACCGGTTACGGCCACCAGTGGGTCGGCAAGAAGGGCGGCACCGGCGACCAGAAGGCGGCCGCCCGGATCGTCGTGCAGCCCGGCCGGACCGTGGCCGCGCCGGCCGTGAAGCTCGACAAGCCCGGCACGATCACCGGCGTGGTCTCGGACGCGGCCGGCGCCCCGCTCGCCGGCTTCGACGTGGCCTACAGCGCGTGGAGCGACTCCGGCCCGACCTGGGACGCGGTCACCGACGCGAAGGGCACCTACCAGATCGACAAGCTCGGCCCGTACGCGTGGCCGCTGCTCTTCGGCAAGTACGGCTACACGCGGGAGTGGTCCGGGCACACCGGCAACCGCTTCCAGGCCGAGACGGTCACGGTCGTCACCGGCGGCAGCACCACCTACAACTTCACCCCGCGCAAGACGTCGACGATCAAGGGCTCGGTGACCATCCCGGCCGCGCCCACGGCCAGCTGGCGGATCCACACCTACAACGCGGCCACCGGCGACGACCTGGGCTCCTTCGACAGCTACGGCACCGACGGCAAGTCGTACGAGGTGCCGGTCGCGGGCGGCCAGCAGGTGAAGGTCGGCTGGCGCTACTACCTGGACGATCACGACACCCAGGGCTTCTACGACCACGCCGCCGACATCGCGTCGGCCACCAAGGTCGGCATCCCGGCCAACGGCACCAAGAAGCTGAACCTGACGTTCGGCTGAGACACCGCACGACGAAGCGCCCGGGGCGGATCGCCCCGGGCGCTTTTTCGTCCGTTCAAAAAAGTGGCGCCCGGGCCGTGAAGCCCGGGCGCCACCTGTGTCACCTATCTCGTCAGGACTCGATCAGTTCGTTGATCAGGTCCTCCGTCGCCGCGCCCTGGTAGACGCGGACGGAGTCCACGGCGCCCGGGAAGTAGTCGGTGACGTGGTCGTCCCACCTGCTGCGGCCGATCAGGAACGATCCGCCGGCCTGCCACGGCGAGAGTGGCACCTCGGTCTTCGTGGCCACCGGCTCGCCGTTGATGTAGAGCACCATGGTCCCGGCGGCGGCGTCGTAGACGCCGGCCACGTGGGTCCACACCCCGATCGGCGGGGCTGTCATCGTCGGCCCGACGACGGCGTCCGTCTCCGGCGCCGCGGTGTCGGTGCGGCAGAGCGTGAACTGCCAGGCCTGACTTTCCACGCTCCAGTGCAGCGAGAACCGGCCGACGTGGGCGCCCTCCTGGCTGACGATCGCGTGGTTCCACGTCGCCGCGTCCAGGCGGACCCAGGCCGCCACCGTGAACGACTGGTCGGTGCGGAGCAGCGGGCCCCGGCTGACCGTCGCGTCGGTGCCGTTGAGGTGCAGCGCGCCGATGTCCCAGCCGCTGCGCCCCGGGTATTCGTAGGCCGCGCCGCCGTCGAACGTGGCGTCGTTGCCGTGGAACGTGGAGTCCTTGGCGACGGTGGCGACGCTGTCGTCCTCGAACTCGTAGTCCGCGATCGGCTCGGCCGCCGACCGCTGGTCGACCTCGCCCGCGTTCACCGCCCGCGCCCAGATCCGCACGTCAGCGATGTCACCGGCGAACCAGTTGGTGCCGGCCCGGCCGATGTACGCCGACCCGGTGGTGTCGTTGAACGGGGTGACCTCCTCGATGAGGGTCTCGGCCGCGCCGTTCACGTACAGCGTGAGCGTGCTGAGATCCGCGTCGTAGGTGGCCGCCAGGTGGGTCCACACGCCGGCCTGCGGCACCGAGTCGGACAGCGCGTCGAACCACTTGACCTCGTCGCCGCCCGCGGTCGCCGACGGCATCTGCGCCAGCCACCGGTCCTCGGCCTTGTTGTACTGCAGGTACAGCGAGCCCCAGCCGGTGGAGCCACGGGCGAAGACGGTCCGGTCGGTCGTCTTGTCGGACAGCTTCACCCACGCCGCCACCGAGAAGCTCTTGGCCGTGTTGACCTTGTAGTCGGTCGTGCCGTAGCTGCTGGTGCCGTTGAAGGTGCCGGCCTTCGAGTCGAGCATCCGGCCGGTGCCCCACGCCACGTTGGTGAGGGTGGCGTTGTGCGTGGTGCCCGCCGGGACGCCGATGCCGGTGTCCTTGGCGACGGTGCCGGTGCCCTCGTCGAAGTTCCAGACCGCCACCGAGTCGTCACCGTCGTGCGTGCCGGTCTCGTCGCTGACCCGGTCGATGCGGTCCGAACTCGCGAGGTACTCCCACGCCAGCTGCTCGTAGTAGACATCACTCGGCCAGAGGTGCCCGGCACCGTCGTCCCAGAGGTAGTCGGATCCGACGGTGTCGGAGTTCTCGTCGCCCTCGGTGGACACTGCCGCCGCGAAGTTGATCACGCCGTCCGCGTACCCGCTGAGGTTGCTGTCCAGGATCGCCGCGTTGACCATCTCCCGGGCGGATTCCTGCACCGCCGTGTGGGTGCCGGTGAACGGCGGCAGCGTCGCCACGTACACCTTGATGTTCCCGGATGGGTTCGGCAGAACGACCCCGGTGTTCGACGAGTCGTCGGTCTTGAAGTTGCCGATCTGGGCGGCGAGCCCGCTCAGCTTCGCGATCACCGGTGCGGAACACGCGTCCGCGGTGCCGGTGCAGGCGAGCAGGTCGGTGGAGCCGGCCGAGATCAGCGCGGTCCGCACGTTGGCCTGGCTGAAGACCGACCGGTCGAGGTCGGTCAGGGCGCTCTGCGCCAGCGTGGTGCTGGTGTTCGGCAGTTTCACCCGGTTGCCCCAGCTGCTGCTGCCCTGGTTCAGTACGCCGAACGGCACCTTGCCGTTGCCGTCGTCGGCATCAGCCAGGAAGTCGGCCAGGCGTTCGTCGAACTGGTGGTAGCCGTCCTGGCCGGCGGTGTCCGAGTTGATGGTCTGGTCACCGAGCAGCACCAGCGCACCGGCCGGGTCGGAGGCCGAGGTGGTGACGTCGAGGCCGGCCACGTACGGCAGGCCGCTCAGCGGGGACAGGGTGAAGTTGCCGGCACCCAACTCGCCGGTGTGGTCCACGCTGTCCGGGGCGCTCGTCCAGATCGGAAGCCGCGGGTCCTTGTGCCCGGGTACCGCGGTGACGGTGCCGTTCACCTTGATGCTGACCAGCACCCGGCTCCGCTCGGAGACGCTGAGCGTGACCGGGTCGCTGAGCACCTCGGTGCCCGGGACCAGAGTGGTGGTGGTCGATCCACTGAAGGTCAGCCTGCTCGGCGTCCCCGCCGCGGTGGCGTCCTCGGTGGTTCCGTCCTGCAGCGCAATGGAGGCCGCGCCGAACGTGACCGGGGTCTTGCCACGAGCGTTCGACAGGCGTACCCGGATCTGTTGGGTGGCGCCGGCGGTGCCGAGCGAGACCCGCAGCGGGATCCGCAGCGTCTGCCCGTTCAGCGTGGCCGGGGCGTCGTTCGGGTCGACGTTGACGACGTCCGTGTCCTGCGCCGCCGACCAGGTGCCGACCCAGTGGGCCGAGTCGCCGGCCGAACTCGGCCGGATGCCCATCCCGAACAGGTGCAGGGTGTCCACCCCGTACTGCGGGATGCCGGTGACCACCGGGAGCACGACGCTCTCGACCACGGCGCCCGGGCACTGCAGCGGCACGGTGACCGAGAAGATGTGCAGCGCCGTCGCGACGCGGGTGGCGTTGCTCTTGTTGTAGCGCGGCAGCGTGAGCACCGCGTCGGAGTTCTGGGTGTTGTTCGTCCAGTCCGGCATCGTGCTGAGGGTGAACGACTGGCTGTTCAGCCCGCAGCTGGTGCTCGCGTAGTTGATCGTGCCGGTCGAGTCGTTGGTCGGCCCGTCGGTGGCGAAGCCCACGAAGACCAGGGCGTTGCCCTTGTTGACCACGCCCGAGGTGGGGATGTTGACCACCTGGCCGTTGGCCATCATGTTGTCCTTGGCGCCGGTGCCGAAGATCCCCGGGAGCTTGATCTTGGCGCCGTTGACGGTGACCGTGCTGCCGGCCGTCCAGCCCGCGGCCTTCAGGTCGGCCGCCTCGATGCTGGAGCCCGGACCGTCGGCGTTGGCCACCGTGATGGTCGGCGTGGTGCCCTCGGTCAGGGTGCTGGTCGACGCGTTGTTCAGGCACGTCGCGGTGTTGTCGATGGTGCAGATCGGCAGCGGCGAGATGCGCAGCAGGTCGATGCCGGCCTGGTAACCGGTCGAGGCCGCGTTCTTGCCGGTCATCGTGAAGGTGATGCTGTGCGCGCCCTTGTTCAGCGTCATCGGCTTGCCCGCGGCGTCCTTGACCACGCCGAAGTGGACGAACCGCGGGGACCCGTTGGCGCCCTGGTACCCGTCGAAGCCGGTGAGCAGCGTCTTCTGGGTCGCCTGACCGGAGTCGAGGGTGATGTCCCAGATGCCGTCGGCGCTGCCGGTGGTGAGGTTCGCGCCGATCTCCCACGCCCCGGTGGCCGGGACGTTGAAGTACATCGTCGCCTTGTCACCCTGGGCGACCTTGGCGGTGCTGCTGGTGTCGGACAGCACCAGCTGGTAGCCGTCACCGAAGTACAGCCACGCCGCCGCCTGCGAGATGATCTGGCCCTTGGCACTGACCTTGGTGGCCGCCGGGGTGGTCGTCGTGGTGCCGTCGGAGTTGGTGAACGTCGCGCCGGAGACCAACTGCTTGCCGTAGGTGAACGACGGCGTCTGGATGCCGGCCGAGAAGGCGTACGCCGTCTGCGGCGAGGTCGAGCCCGCCTGGTCGACCGCCTTGGCGAACAGCCGGTGCGCGCCCGCGGTGATCGGGGCGAACTGGACGCCGGCCGTGCCGTTGACCACGACCGTGCCGGTGCCGCCGGCGTTGTCGGCCTTGGCGAAGTAGATCGTGTTCGCCTTCAGCACCGTGGTCGCCGTCCACTGGGTGCCCTTGTTGGTGGCGTACACGGTGTTGGCCAGGTCGATGTCGAGGCCGAACAGGTAGCCGGTCACGTTGTTGGTCTTGTCGTTGCCGAAGGCGAACGTGCCCTTGTCGGTGTACGCCCCGCCGAGGATGTTCGGCGGGAACTGACTGGACCGCACGGTGGGCGCCTTCGGGGCCACGGTGTCGATCACCATGGTCTGGGTGGCGGTGTAGACGCCGGCCCACAACCCGGAGGCGTTCTGCACGGTCGCCTTCCAGGTGTAGGTGCCGTCCGCCAGCGAGGCCGTCCGGTAGGCGCCGCCGTTGAGGCTGTAGCCGCTGTAACCGGTGAGGACCCGGGTCGCGCCCTTGAACACCTGGTACTCGATGCGGACGTTCTCCTGCAGCTTGTTGACCTTGGGGTTCACGCCGTACGCGGTCAGGGTCGGGGTGTGTGTCGTGGTGACGTTCTTGCCCTGGTCGACGATGCTCGGCGTGGTCTTCGGGCTGCCGGTGCCGTTGAGCAGCTTCGGCTTGTAGCTGTACTTGACCGACAGGGTCGCGCCGCCGCCGTAGCCCAGCTGCTTCCACGAGTACTTGTCGTCCATGTCCTTGGCCTGGACCACGAACGTCGCGTTGGCCTTGTTGCCCTTCGCGATCGTCTTGACGTAGCTCAGCACGTTGAACTTCAGGCTCGCCGGGCTGACCCGGATCGTCTTCTTGCCGCAGTCCAGCTCGCGGCCGTTGACGGTGGACAGCACGCCGGTCGCCTTGCCCGGCTCGTGTCCCCAGTAGAGGCTGCCCGAGCCCCAGCCGCTGGGCGCGGCGGTGCCGTACACGACGGCGGCGGTGTTGGAGCAGGACGCCGCCCACCGCTCGGTCACGTACAGGTTGGCCTCGAAGATCTCCGCGCCTTTGATACCGGACGTGTTCATCTGGTAGTAGGTCTTGGCGCGCTCGCCGGCGCCGCCGCTCTCCGGCCAGTTGTCGTAACCGATGCGGGCGCTGGTGGAGCCGGTCTTCGAGGTGGAGTTGTAGACGTTCCAGCCGTTGCTGGAGATCCGTGCCCACTTGATCTGGCTCGGGTTGCCCGACCAGTACGGGTCGACGTAGACCGGGAACTTCGTGGTCTTCGCGGTGAGCAGCTTCTGGTCGAGGGTGAGCGACTGCCTGCCGCCCTTGATCCCGACCGCGATCTTGGACCGGTTGGCGCCGATCCGCCCGGCCGCGGTGCGCGCGTCCATCTTCGCGACCTCGGCGGCGGTCTCACCGGTGCTGGGGGTGCTGTCCCACATCACCGCGCTGCCGGTGTGGAAGATGGCCTCGCCGGACTTCGGGTCCTTCGCCTCGGCCCCGCCGTCCTTGGTCGTGCCGAGCTCGACGCCGGTGCCGCTCAGACCGAAGTCGATCGTCGGCGGGATGGCGGCCTGTGCGTTCTTCACCACGAACATCGACGAGTAGCCGGTGGCGTCCGCGATGATCTGCAGGTCGACGCCCGGGTACACATTCGCGTACGTGGCGGTGTCACCGTCGATCTTCGGCGCCGGCAGCTTCTTCGGCCAGCTGAACTTCAGGGATCGGGAGCCGTCGCGCATGGTCAGCAGCCCGGTGCCACCTCCGCTGGACACCGAGAGCGTGGACAGCGTGGCCTTGGGGGCGTAGCTGCCGTCCTTCTGCTTGACCAGGGTCGTGTCGATCGGGACCCACTTCGTGCCCTGGCGGACCCGCTGCGGGGCGGTCGAGTAGGTCTGCGTCAGCGTCCCGTCGGGGTTCGCCGAGGTGGTCGTGTACTCGTCCAGCAGGGACGGGATCTGGACGGGCTCGCCGTCGGCCCGGGCCTGCTTGACGGCGGCCGAGACCGGGTCCGCGGGGGGCGTGCTCTTCGAGGGGGTAGCCGTGGTTGGTGTCCCGCGCTGGGGCGTTGCCGCCCGCGCTGGTGTTCCGACCCCCGCTAGCCCCGCGGCGAGCAACGTGACGACCGCGGCACCCGCGGTCAGACGAAACCGTTGCGTCGTTCGCGACATGTGCTCTCGAAACCCTTCTGAGGTTGGCGCGATCTTGAGTCGCGCGGAGCACATTGTGGCGGTCCGGTGCGGGGTTCATCGACCCCGTCCGATCGAAACAGGCAGAAATGTGGATGTGATGTCTGCCGATCGATCGCTATGGTCGCGCGGGAGCCCCGTACTCAGATCGGTGGACTTTTTATGGTTTATCAAGATCCGCTGCATTATCTGCTCGGCATCGAAGGGCTGGCGCTGCTGCGGACGTACGCCGGCGAGCACGGCCCGGAGTTCGGCGAGGCGCGGGTCGCGGAGATCCGCCGGCTGCTGGACAGCGCGCTGCCGCAGGGGGTCGAGGCCGCCCGGGTGGACACCACGGCCGGCTACCGGGTCTGGTCGGAGACGTACGACGAGCCGGGCAACGGCCTGTTCCCGGTCGAGGAGCCGTTCGTCCACGAGATCGTCGACGCGCTACCGGCCGGGGTCGCCCTCGACGCCGCGTGCGGCACCGGCCGGCACGCCGCTCATCTCGCCGCGCGCGGGCACCGGGTCATCGGCGTGGACAGCTCGCCGGAAATGCTGGCCCGGGCCCGCGAGCGCGTTCCGGCCGGCGACTTCCGGGCCGGCGAACTGGACCGGCTGCCGCTGCCGGACGCGCACGTCGACGTCGCGGTGTGCGCCCTCGCCCTGGCTCACCTGAGCGACCTGCGGCCCGCGTTCGCCGAGCTGGCCCGGGTCGTCCGCCCCGGCGGTCACCTCATCGTCACCGACATCCATCACGAGATGGTGCTGCTGGGCTCGGAGCCGCACCACCGGACCGCCGCCGGCGCGCCGCAGATCATCCCGTCCTACCGGCACCGCGCTGCGGACTACCTCGACGCCGCTCTGCCGGCCGGGCTGGCGGTCCGGCGCTGCGCGGAGCCCCGCTCGACGCCCGCCGAGGTCACCGCCGGGCTGGCCGAGCGCCTGACCACCGGGCCGTGGGAACTCTGGCCCTGGACATTGATGGAGCTCGCGCCGGCCGCCGTCGCCGCCGCCTCGGCCGGCGTCCCGTCCGTCATCCTCTGGCACTTCCAGCGATCGGGATCCGTTACCGTCGTGTCATGACGGTGCGCACGGCGACCAGGCGCTTCGCCCTCTGGCGGGCCGATCTGCAGGGCGGCGTCTGCGCGGCGCCCGACGAGTGCGTCGACCACCTGCGGCACCTCGACGTGGTGCCGGTCGTGCTGGAGCACCGGGTGCACGGCGTCGCCGCCACCACCGAGACCTTCCTGACGTCACTGCACGACGGGCATTTCACCGGCGTCGTCTGGCCGGGCGACCTGCGGCCGGGCGTGCAGGTCACGGTGGTCTGGCAGGCCGGTCAGGACCGGATCGTCGCGCACACCACCCCGCTGGACGAGCCGGTGATGATCGACGGCGTCGACTACTTCCACGAGTACGACCCGAGGGTCGTCACCCGCGAGTTCGAGGCCGGCACGTCGAACTGGAGCAAGACCCTGCACGCGCTGTGCCGCAACGGCCGGGTGCTCGACGACGGCAGCGCGGTGTTCGCCGAGGCGAAGCTGGCCGCGAAGGCCGGCCTGGGCCGCGGCGCCAAGGGCGCGTTCCTGCTCAAGAACGCCATAGATCAACTGCTCCGGGAGGGGTACGTCACCCGGGTCACCGGCAGCGGCGACTCGTCGTTCCCGGCGGACGAGGGGGCGGAGCCGGTGGACATGCTGTTCTACGCGCCGCTGGTCGACCCGGCCACCCCGCCGGACGGCCGCCACGACCACTGGGTCAACGGCTTCCTGCGCAAGCTGCCGGCCGGCGCCCAGCCGTCGGAGAAGCAGCTGTCGCTCTACCAGCGGGCGGTCGAGAGCGACCAGATCGACGTGCCCGAGCTGGCCCCCGGCTACACCTTCGTGAAGAAGCACCACCGCAACTAGTCGGTTCAGTTCTTGGTGACCGGGATGTGCGCCACCGCCGACAGCCAGTCGGCGAACGGCCGGGCGATCCGCCCGTCCTCGTCGTCGGCGAAGATCTCGTCGCGGCCGCCACCCCGGTGGTTCGCGTACAGGCGCAGCCGGGTGTTGTCGTCCGTCTCGTGTTTCTCGAGCACCAGCTCGGCGGCGTCGCAGGTGTGGCCCCGCCAGTTGCCGCTGGCCACCCACACCCGCCCGCAGCGCAGCCGGCCGGGCGTCACGGTGAAACCGTCCTGGGTCAGGGTCAGCGCGACGGCCACACCGGAAACCGCGATGGCGCCGAGCACGACGAGACCGCCCGCATACAACCACCAGACGAAGAGCACTGCCCCGCCGGCCGCGGCAGCCGCGGCGACCCACCGCCGGACCGGGCTCTTGCGCATGAGAATCACCGGTTCGCCGGTCTCACGGTCGAACCGGCGCACCGCCCGCCAGCCCCGGGGCACCGGGGTGACGCCCAACTCCGGAATCCAGTTCCCGGTCACCCCTCCATTGTGCGGTCCGGCGCAATAGGGTCGCGCTTGCACCTCCGCAATATCTGCACCAACCAAACCGCATTTATTGCGTACGGTCGTGAAGTGCCCCGACCACCGCAGATAGTCCTGGCCGCGACCCTGCCGGCGGCGGGCGGCGCCCGCCCTGATGATCCTGGCTGCGATCGCGCTGCCCTGGTCGGCCAGACCGTGCCCCGAGCCGACGCCTACTTCCGCCGTCTTCAGCTCAGATCGCGCTGGAACCAGGTGCCCGGCTTGCCGCCGAGATCGGCCGGGTCGGCCGGGCCGGCCAGGACGAAGCCGGCCCTGGTCAGCACCGTCCGGGACGCGGCGTTCCGGTCGGCGGTCGCGGCCCGCAGGGTGCGCAGCCCGTGCTCGGCCGCGGCCAGCCGACACAGCTCGCGGACGGACGCGGTGGCCACGCCGCGGCCGGCGACCTGCTGCGCGACCCGGTAGCCGAGGGTCGCCGCGTGGCCGGCGATGTCGTACAGGTTGAATCGGCCGAGCACCGCGCCGTCCTCGGCGACCAGCACGTAGAAGGCGCAGACGCCGGTCTCCTGCTCGGCCAGCAGGGCATGGTGCCGGTCGGCGAACCGGTCGAAGTAGTCGTCGCCGCGGTCGGAGATCGATGCGGCGAAGTAGGCGCGGTTCGCCAACTCGAAGGCCAGGACCGCGGCGGCATGATCGGCGCGCAACCGCTCCAGCTCGGGCATCGCCCGACATTACCCAGGTGGCTCGCCGATGACTTTCGGGGGCGCCGGCGGTCTGCACCGGTATGACGGAAACGAATCTTCCCGAGATCGTGTCGCGTGAGCAGTGGCTGGTCGCCCGCAAGGAGCTGCTGGTCAGCGAGAAAGAGGCGGTGCGCGCCAAGGACGCGCTCAACACCCGGCGGCGGATGCTGCCGATGGTGCAGGTCGACAAGGACTATCGGTTCGAGGGGCCGGACGGGCCGGCCACGCTGGCCGATCTGTTCGACGGGCAGCGGCAGCTCGTGGTGCAGCACTTCATGTTCCACCCGGAATGGGAGGACGGCTGCAGCAGTTGCACGGCCGCGGTCGACGAGCTCTCCGACGGGCTGCTGCGGCACCTCCGGGCGCGCGGCACGACCTATGCCGTGATCGCCCGGGCGCCGCTCGCCAAGCTGGAGAAGTACCGCGCCAAGCGGGGCTGGACGATCCCGTTCTATTCCTCGTTCGGCTCCGACTTCAACTATGACTTCCACGTCACGCTCGACGAGTCGGTGATGCCGGTCGAGTTCAACTTCCGCGGGGCGGACGAGCTGCGCGAGGCGGGGCTGGGCTGGACGCTCGACACCGCGAACCAGCCGATGGAGCAGCCGGGGATGAGCTGCTTCCTGCGGGTCGGCGACGACGTCTTCCACACCTACTCCACCTTTGCCCGCGGCAGCGAGCAGGCCGGCGACTCCTACGGCATCCTCGACATGACCGCGCTCGGCCGTCAGGAGGAGTGGGAGATCCCCAAAGGACGCTCCGGCTCCGATCGCGGGCCGATTCCCGATTTCAGCTGAAGCGCCGGCAGCAGCGCTACCACCGTTATCGCCGCCGCCAGTAGCGCGGAGCTCCGCACCCCGCCGCCGGCCAGCACCTGGCTGCCGATCAGCGCGCCCGCCGTGATCCCCACGTTGAACGCGGTGGACGAGCCGGCGGCGGCCATGTCGGTGCTCCCCGGCGCGACCTCGAGCACCATCACGGCGAGCACCGCGGTCATCGCGGACAACACGAAGCCGCTGACTGCTACCGCCGTGATGGCGATGGCCGGAACGCCGCTGCCGGCGAACTGCACGGCCAGGGCGAGAGCCTGGACTCCGACCAGGACGGCCATCGTGCGGCCCGCGTGCCGGGCCGGCAGGAACCCGGCCACGATCACGCCGGCCAGACCGGCGACGCCGCGCACCAGCAGGACCGCGCCGACGGCCGGGACGGAGATGCCGGTCGCGCCGGTCAGGAACGGACTGATGCAGGTGAACGCGGTGAACGCCCCGGTCACCATCACCGCGACGGCGATCACCAGGCGGCGATAACGGCGGGCGTCCGGCGCCCAGCCCCGCTCGGCGTCGCTGCTGCCCGGCGCGATGTCCGGCATCAGCGTCACGAGCACCGCCGAGATGGCCAGCCCGAGGGCGGCGAGCGCGAGGAACGGCGCCTGCCAGCCGAACTGCTGGCCCAGCCAGGTGCCGGCCGGGACGCCGAGCAGCGGGCCGGTCGAACTGCCCCCGTAAAGGATCGAGATGGCCCGGCCGCGCATTGCCGGCCGGAACATCGCGGCCGCGGCCGGCGTCACCACCGCCCAGAACAGCGCCTGGCTGAGCGCGGTCACCACCCGCGCGGCGAGCAGCGCCGGATAGGCCGGCGCGAACGCCGACAGCACGGTGGCGACGGTCGAGACCAGCAGCAGGGCGACGAGCAGGCGGCCGCGCCGCCACCCGGTGGTGAGCCGGGTGAGCGGGATGGTCGCGGCGACGACCATCAATCCGTACGCCGTGACCAGCAGACCGACCGCAGACGTGGTCGTCCCGAGATTTTCGGCTATCTCGGGCAGCAAGCCGATCGGCAGGGTCTCGAGGGTGACGTAGAAGAAGGTCGACGCCGACAGCGCCACAAGAACTGCCCAGGCCCGCATTGCTTCCTCCTTGACCGGGTCTTGGTGGTAGCAATTTCGACGCTACCACCAAAACCGAGTACGGTGGAAGCATGGATGCGGGCAACCTGAACGAGCTGCGGATAGTCGGCGGCCACCTGGCGCTCGACCTGGCCAACACGGTGGCGCCCCGCCCGCCGGCGGTCGCGGAGCAGGATTTCCTGTCCGACCTGCCGGCCACCCTCGCCTGGGCGCAGCGCCTGGAGATCGTCACTCCGGCCGAGTCCGAGATCATCGACGAGTGGCCGGGCGACACCCTCGCCGAGGTCCACCACTTGCGGGCCCTGGTCGACGAGGTGCTGGCCGGCCGCGAGCTCGACACGCTGAAGAGCCGGTGGGCCGAGGTGATCAGCCGCTCGGAGCTGGTCCCGGCCCAGGGGGTCGGCGCCGCTCTGATCGTCGGCACCGCCCCGTCGACGATGCTCGGCGACCGGCTGACCGTCGCCCTCGTCGACCTGCTGCGTCACGCCGACCTGATCCATCTGCGCGCCTGCCCGCTCGACGAGGGCGGCTGCGGCTTCCTGTTCCTCGACCGCAGCCGCAACCACTCGCGCCGCTGGTGCTCGATGGCCGACTGCGGCACGAACGTCAAGGTCAAGCGGCTGACCGCGCGGCGCCGAAGCACCAACAAAAGCCGCAGAAGTCGATAAAATGCGCCATGCGCTGGACCAACAAGGCGAAGATCCAGAAGGCGTGCGCGCTGCTGCCCGGCGGTGACGTCCTCTACCGGCAGATCCAGCGGAGGTATGGCCGGCTCAACGCCGACCCGTTCAAGCGCCTGCCGCAGCACGCCGCCATGCTGCGCCGCCTCCACGAGCTCGGCTTCCGGGTCGAGGGGGCCCGCTGCCTGGAGGTCGGCACCGGCCATCTGCCCATCGCGCCGCTCGCGTTCGTCCTGCTCGGCGCGGCCGAGGTGGTGACGGTCGACCTGCACCGGCGGCTCGACACCGAGCTGACCACCGAGATGATCCGCCGCCTGGTCGCGGCGGGCGACGAGATCGCCGAGCTCTACCGCGGGCTGGTCGACCCGGCCCGGCTGGCCGACCGGCTGGCGGCGCTGGCCGCGCTGCCCAGCGGCAGCCCGGCGGACCTGCGGAAGGTGCACGTGCACTACGCGGCGCCCGGCGACGCGGCCCGCATGCCGGACGCCGACGACACGTTCGACCTGAGCTTCTCGATGACCGTGTTCGAGCACGTCACGCCGCCGGCGCTGGCCGCGATCCTGGACGAGGCGCGCCGGGTGCTGCGCCCGGACGGGTTCGCCGCGCACCTGATCGACCCGAGCGACCACTTCGCCCACCAGGACGCCGGCATCACCCGGATCAACTTCCTGCGCTTCTCCGAGCGGGAGTGGCAGCGGGTCGGCGGCAACGAGTTCTCCTACTGCAACCGGTTGCGCGCCCCCGCCCTGGAACGGCTGTTCACCGACGCCGGCTTCGCCATCGAGCGCCGCCTGCCCACGGTCGACGAGCGCTCGGTGGCCGCGGTCAAGCGCGGCTTCCCGGTCCACCCGGACTACCGCGACTACGACCTCGAGGACCTGTGCACCACCGAGCTGGAGATCTACGCCCGCCCTCGCGCAAAGGTCCACCAGCGGTAGCTATGTCGGCTCGCCACCCTGACAGTGTCGCCAGAGCCAGCGGCCGCCGCTCAGCTCCACGATCCCGGAGACCCGGTAGGGGAACGCCTCGGTCTCACCGGCGTCGGTGCGGACCTCGCCCTCGGCCTCGGCGAAGACATACGCCTGGGCGCCGTAGCGATGCACCGTCGAGGCGGTCGCCGTCCACGCGTACGCCTCCGGCCGTTGAAAGAGCTCGCCGAGCAGAGCCGTCACCGCATCGCGGCCGGAGGCCGTCTCCGCCTTCTCCGACCCGGCGTAGCCGATGTCGCCGCCGGCGAAGCAGGCGAGCGCGGCCCCGAGGTCGCGCGCGGCGAAGGCGGCGCTGAGCTCGCGGACGGCATCCAGAGGCTCGGTCATGCCCTCCTGGCCCTTGCCGGCGATGGGTGCGGCGGGGTGCCGCTCGGTGCGGGCGGTCATGAGACGAGCACACTCTCTTTCATCGGCTCGGCCCGCAACGGCTCGGAGGCCATCGGTTCGGCTCGGATCGGCTCGGGGCGTTCGATGTACTGCCGGGTCTCGGTGGAGTGCCGGGCCCGGTAGGCCGCCTCGCGTTCCGGGCCGCGCATGCCCGGCAGGAACAGGAAGCCGAACGTCACCGCGGCGCCGATCAGGCCGGCGCCGAGCAACGTCCCGCGGACCCCGATCCAGCCCGCGACCGGCGCGGCCAGGGCGTAGGACAGCGGCAGCAGCGCGGTGGAGACGAACCAGTCGACGCTGGAGACCCGGCCGAGCATGTGGCCCGGCACGAACGTCTGCTTCGTCGTCGCCCACGCGATCGTCCCGGCCGCCTCCAGGCCGTTGACCAGCACGCACGCGAGCGCGAGCTGCCACGTCGCGGTCGCCGCGCCGTAGCCGGCCACGGCCAGCGTGGCGACCGCCCAGGTGCCGTACATGTAGCTGATGAACCGGCGCGGGATGCCGATCCAGCCGACCAGCACGGCCGCCGCGATCGCGCCGAGGCCGCCCGAGGTGAGGACCAGGCTGAGGGCGGCGGCGCTGCCCCCGAGCTCGGTCTTCACCACGTAGGGGAGGAGGACCTCGGTGGGCCCGACGAACAGCAGGTAGGTGAAGGTCGCGGAGAGGAACGTGCCCCAGAGCCAGACGTGCCGCCGGACATATCCGATTCCCTCGCGCATGTCCCGCCACAGGGATTCGGACGCATCCGCTTCCTCCTCCACGGCCGGTGGGGCCGACCCCATCGCCAGCAGGCAGACCACCGAGAACGCGAACGTCGCCGCGTCGAACGCGATCGCCCACCCCGCTCCGGCCACCGCGATCATCCCGCCGGCCAGCATCGGCCCGAAGATCTGCGCGGCGGCCGGCCGCATGAACTGGTCGAGCGCGTTCGCCGTGACCAGCTCGTCCTCGGAGATCAGGCGGGGCACGAGCGCGTCGAAGGACGGCCCGAAGAAGCCGGCCCCCGCGCCGTACACCACCATCAGAGCGAGCAGCATCCACAGCGAGGTCAGCGCCCCGCTCAGGATCAGCACCGCGACCCCGGCCATGACCAGGCCGCGGATCAGGTCCGAGCAGAGCATCACCTTGCGCGGATCGAACCGGTCGCTGATCGCCCCGCCGAGGAGCAGCGTGGCGATCTGGGGCAGGGAGAGCGCCACCCCGACGGCGGACATCGCGGCCGGCACGCCGAACAGGTCGTAGACCTGCCAGGCGAGCGCGACCAGCAGCATGCCGTCGCCGATCAGGGAGGCGCTCATGCCGGTCCACAGGAGCCGGAACTGCCGGTGGCGCAACGGCGCCAGTGGACCGGCGAAGAGCGTTGTCACTGCTTGCGGAGCTTGCCCGCCGCGGCCAGCTCGGAGATGACGGCGTTCAGCTCGTCGATCTCCTCGTCCGTGTTGGCCGCCGTCACCTGGGCGCGGAAGCCGACCTCGTGCCGGGGGACCAGCGGGTAGGCGGCGAGGGTCACGTAGATGCCCCGCTCCCAGAGCAGCTTGCCGACCGCGTCGATGTCCTCGCCCTCGGCCAGCGGCAGCTCGATGACCGGCGTGGTGCCGGTGTTCGGGGTGAAGATGCCGAGCGCACGCACGTGGTCGAGCACCTTCATGCTCTTGCGGTACAGGTCGGTGCGGATCGCGTCGCCGCGCTTCTCGTTGACGTCGAAGCCGGCCAGCACGGTCGCCAGCGACGCGGTCGGGGCCGGGCCGGAGTACAGGTACGGCGGGGCCGAGACCTTGAGGTGGTTCTTCAGCCAGGTCGGCAGGGCCAGGAAGGCGAGCAACGAGGAGTACGACTTGGAGAAGCCCCCGACCAGCACGATGTTGTCGTAGGTCTCGCCGCAGTACTTGACGATCGCGTTGCCCTTGAGGCCGTACGGCGAGGTCTCGTTCGGGCCCCGCTCGCCGATGACGCCGAAGCCGTGCGCGTCGTCGACGTAGAGCAGCGCGCCGTACTCGCGGGCGGCCGCCGCGAACGACACCAGGTCGGGCGCGTTGCCGGTCATGCTGTTGACGCCGTCCATCGCCACGATCTTGGGGACGCCGGCCGGAACCGTGCGCAGCAGCTCACGGAGGTGCTCGACGTCGCCGGTGCGGAACCGCTGCACGGTGGCGCCGAGGCCCCGGGCGTACATGCTGCCGTCGTAGATCGTCTTGTGGGCCTGCGAGTCGAGGAAGATGAACCCGTTGCCGGCCAGGATCGGCAGCACCGACATGTGGATGTGGGTGATCGTCGGCAGCACGAGCGTGTCGGGCGCGTCGAGCAGGGCGGTCAGCCGCTCCTCGATCTGCGGGTAGAGCGCCGGGTTGCCGAGCAGGCGCGACCAGCTCGGGTGCGTGCCCCAGCGAGCGACCTCGGGCGCGATCGCGTCCATGATCTCCGGCTCCAGGTCGAAGCCGAGGTAGTTGCAGGAGGCGAAGTCCGCCAGCCAGTGGTCGCCGACCCGGATGCGCCGCCCCTTGATCTC
Organism: Actinoplanes sp. NPDC026619; assembly: GCF_040638295.1. Classification (NCBI taxonomy): domain Bacteria; kingdom Bacillati; phylum Actinomycetota; class Actinomycetes; order Micromonosporales; family Micromonosporaceae; genus Actinoplanes; species Actinoplanes sp. NPDC026619. The sequence continues at coordinate 687,380 of NZ_JBEZYA010000001.1, read as the reverse complement.
CTCGATGGTGGCGTCGTACATGGGGTTGCCGCTTCGCAACCGCTCCAGATCAGCCCAGCGGCCTTCGCGCTGGACGTAGTCAAGACCGGTGAGGGGAGCGAGGGACATGTGGTTCCTTCCGTGCAAGAGGGGATTCTTCAGTGGTGCGAAGGGGACGCGACCAGCCACTGCCCGATCTCATCGACCGTTGCGGGGCGGGAGAAAAGGAAACCTTGGCCATAAGGACAGCCCATTTGGACGAGTGCCTGGCGGTGCCCGTCGAGCTCGATGCCCTCGGCGACGACGTCGAGGTCGAGGGTGCGGGCCAGGCTGACGATGGTCTCGACGAGAGCCATCTGCTGGCCGCTGTGCAGGATGTCGTCGATGAACGACTTGTCGATCTTGAGGACGTCGACCGGCATCTGGCTGAGGTAGCTCAGCGACGAGTAACCGGTGCCGAAGTCGTCGATCGCGATGCGGACGCCCATGGCACGCAGTTCCCGCAGGTCCTGCCACACCTGCTCGGCGTCGTGCAGCACCAGGCTCTCGGTGATCTCCAGCAGCAGCCACTCGGGCCGGGCGCCGGTCTCCTGCAGGACGTCGCGCACCTGGTCGACGAAGCCGGGGGTGCGGAACTGGCGGGCCGAGACATTGACACTGACGTACCGCAGCCGGCCCCCGATCGGGGAGTTGCGCCAGCCGACGAACGTCAGCAGCGCCTCGCGCAGCACCCACCCGCCGATCGCGACCACCGAGCCGTTCTCCTCGGAGAGCTCGATGAACTCGTTCGGGCCGAGCAGGCCCTTCGCCGGGTGCTGCCAGCGCACCAGGGCCTCGAGGCCGATCACGCCGCCGGTCGGCAGGTCGACGATCGGCTGGAAGCGCAGCCGCATCTGGTTGCCGGGCACCGCCTCGACCAGCGCCGAGCGCATCTCGAGCCGGCTGACCATGGCGTCGTGCATGGCGTCCTCGTAGCGGCGCCAGGTGCTCTTGCCGTCGGTCTTGGCCACGTACATCGCCACGTCGGCCCGGCGTAGCAGCTCGCTGATGCCGGCCGCGTCCGCGCTGGTCGCGACGCCGACACTGCTGGCCCCGCTGACCAGGTGCAGGCCACCCTGGCCGTCGCTGACCTCGATCGGCTCGCTGAGTGCGGCCACGATCCGGGCGGCGATCGCCTCGGCGTCGGCGGGCGAGCTCAGGTGCTCCATCAGCACCGCGAACTCGTCGCCGCCGGTGCGGGCGGCCGTGTTCATCGGCCCGGCCACGGCGGTGATCCGCTGACCGACCGCGACCAGCAGCTGGTCGCCGGCGGCGTGCCCGAGGGTGTCGTTGACCTCTTTGAAGTCGTCGAGGTCGACGAACAGGACGCCCACCGAACCGCGTGCTTTGCCGGCCACCGCGGCGGCCTGCTCGAGCCGGTTCTGGAACAGCGCCCGGTTGGCCAGCCCGGTGAGTGTGTCGTGGAACGCCTGGTGGGCCAGGTCGTTCTCCAGCCGGCGGCGCTCCGTGACGTCGCGGATCGTGATGACCAGGCCGTTGACCGCCTTGTCGTCGCGCAGGTCCCGGCAGGTGACCTCGACCTGCAGCAGCAGGTCGTCGCCGGAGATCGCGGTGAGGTCGACGCCGTCGCGCGGGCCCCGGCCGGTGAGCACCTGCGACAGCAGGTCGCGCAGCTCGGCGTGGTCGGTCGCGGCGAACAGCCGGAACAGCGACGTGCCGAGCAGGTCGGTCTGGCCGAACACCGGCAGCGCCGACGGGCTGGCGTAGCGGATGTTCTCGTCGTCGCCGACGATCAGGATCACGTCGGACGCGCTCTGGATCAGCGCCCGGAAGTAGTCCTCGCTGGCCCGGCGGTTGATCTCGCCGTTCAGCGCGATCCGCTCGATCGCCATCGTGCCCTGGGCCATCAGCGCCTCGAACGACGGCTGCAGTTCGACCAGGAGCTCCTCGTCGGCGGCCAGGTAGGCGATGCTGCGCTGCGGGGGACGGTCGGTGCCGAGCGGGGTGGTGACGACCTCGCCGTACAGCGCCCAGGAGAAGTTGCCCAGCTCGGCGGCGACGTGCCGGGGCAGGTCGGCGGTGTGCACCCGCCCGGTGATCAGCATGCCGGTGGCGTCGCCCGGCGCGGCGTCGGTGCGGAAGTAGTGCATCTTGTAGGGCTCGCCGTCGGGCACGATCGAGCTGATCGCCTTGCCGACCGCCCGGCCGGCCTCGACCTCGTCGGCCGCGGCGACCAGGTCGGCCGCCGACATGCGCAGCGTCCGCTCCCGGGTGGCGTTCTCCCGCTGCGTCTGCAGCAGGCCGGAGACCCGCGCCACGACCAGCAGGAACATCGTGGCCGACGCGGTCGCGATCATCAGGGCGTCGTCGACGCCGCCGGTCAGGTCCTCCACCAGCAGCACGGCCGGGGCGATCAGCGCGGCCACCGACATGACCGCGATCCGGCGGCCGCCGGCCATCACGGCCGTGGAGGGGGTGCGCAGCGCGGTCATCTCGCGCATCGACGGGTGCAGCGCGGCCAGGGCGGTCGCGGTGTAGAAGAGGATCCAGCCGGAGTCGACCGGGCCGCCGACCTGCCAGGTGCCGTCGAGCTGCCGCAGGCCGTAGACGACGTCCGTGACCAGCAGGCTGAAACCGCCCGCGGCCAGCGTCGACAGCGCGATCGGCTTGCGGCCGCCGGCGGTGATCAGGCGCAGCAGCATGGCCAGCGCGAGTACGTCGCCGAGCGGGTAGCCGGTCGAGGTGAGCTTCTCGAGGATGCTCAGGTCGGTGTTGCGGATGTACGGCGAGATCAGGAAGACCCACGACAGCAGGCCGAGACCGGCCGTCGGCACCAGCGCGTCGAGCAGCGCGGCCCGGTTGTCGCCGCCCGCCCGGGATCGGATGAAGACCAGCAGCGCGCCTGCCAGCATCGGGTAGACCAGCAGGTAGAACACGTCGGCGACGGACGGGAACGGGTTGACGATCCCGAGGTAGTCGATCTGGATGTTGTAGATCGTGTCGCCGGCGGTGAAGCTGACCAGCACCGCCGACAGCAGGTACCACGGCAGCGGCTTCGACGGCCGGTGCACCCGCACCCCGACCAGCACGGCGGCGGCCGCGGAGAACCCGATCGCCGCCCAGGAGTACATGCTGAGGCTGGGGAAGGCGTAGAACATCGCGGTGAGCGCGATGATCCAGGCACCGAAGCACGCCTGCATCCGTGTGGCCGACATCCGTGCTCCGATCTGCTGGAAGTCCTGCGTTGAGGACCCTCCGCATCGGCATCGCACGGGCCGGGTTGAGACTTGGCGCTCGAATTACTCCATTTTCGGTGTGGCCGGTCAGCCCATCCGGGCCAGCGCGCCGCGGAATCGGGCCAGGTCACGGCGCCGCCGCTCGAGCGTGGTGGCGACCAGCACGAGCAGCAGACCGCCGGCGGCGAGCGGGATCCAGCGCGGCACCAGGTCCCAGATCTCGGCCAGCTCGTGCAGCGCCAGCAGGGCGAGGGCCACGCCGCCGGCCAGCACCGGGGCCCGCAGCCGGGTCCGCACCCCGGCCAGCAGAATCGCCAGGGCGCCCAGTCCGACCAGCAGCCGCCGCAGGTGCTGACCGTCGTCCGTCATGATCAACACCAGGCTGGGGCTGAGCGCCGTCGTCAGCGCCGGGCCGTAGGAAACCCAGCTGGGCGCCGGGTCCCGCCGGGCGAGGAGGGCGGCGGCGAGTGCCAGGCCGCTTGCCGGGAGTGTGTACGCCTCCAGCACCGCCCCGTCCGGCGCCGCGAATGCCACCCCCCACCCCGCCAGGACCCCGACGGCCGTGCCGAGCCCCCGGAACGCGACGGTCCGCCCGGCCGTCGCGGTGACGGCGGCAGCCGCGAGCAGAGCCCCGAGCGCTACCAGCGTCGCGATCCGCACCGGTAGCAGCCCGCTCAGCAGCGCCGTGACCAGCACCGCCCCGGCCGCAGCCGCCACGGCGATCTCCGGAACCCGGCCGAGCAACGCGGCCGGGTTGGGCGAGGCGGCCGGGTTGGGCGAGGCGGCCGGGTTGGGCGAGGCGGCCGGGTTGGGCGAGGCGGCCGGGTTGGGCGAGGCGGCCGGGTTGGGCGAGGCGGCCGGGTTGGGCGAGGCGAGTGGGCCGGGCGTTGCGGCTGGGCTTGGCGTCGCGTTCGCGGCGCCGGCCGCCAGGAGCAGGGCAAGCACCGTGTAGACGACGACCGGCTCGCCGGCCGCCAAGGCCCACAGCGGCAGGGGAGCGGCCGCTGCCAACGCCGCGAGCAGCGCGAACGGGCGGCGGATCGGCCGCAGGCGCAGCGCGATCACCAGCGCCGCCGCGGCCACCGCGACGGCCCGCACCTGGCCGGTCGGGCCGAAGCCGAACGCGGCCGCGGCGGTCCAGGCGATGGCGGGCACACAGAGGAGGCCGACGAGCAAGGCGGCGCCGCTCAGGGCGGCGTGCCGGGCGCGGGCCGCGGTGGCGAAGCCGAGCAGGGCGATCGCGGTCAGCACGGCGGCGGCCATGCCGGGGCGGCCGAAGCCGGCGGCGACGGCGTGCGCGCCGAGAAGCGCGGCCGCGACCAGCTGACCGGCGAAGCCGCCCGTGCCACCGAGAATGCCCGTGCCACCGAGAATGCCCGCGCCGCCGAGAGCTCCGGTGCCGCCGAGAGCGCCTGCGCCGGCCTGGCCGCCGAGGAACGAGGCGATGGAGGAGGCGGCGGTCGGGGAGGCGGTGGCGGGGTGGGCGGCTACCCGGGCGGCCGGGGCGGCCAGGGCCGGTGCGGCGTGGCGGGCGGCCAGGGCCAGGGCGGCGGCGATCACCACGAGGTCGAGCAACGGGGCGTTCCACCAGGGGAGGTGCAGGCCGGACGGGGCGGCCAGGGCGATCGCGGCGGCGCCGGCGAGGGCGGCGGTGACGCGCAGGCGGGGCGGCAGCGCGGCGACCAGGGCGACGGTGGCCAGGGCCAGGGCGGCCGGGAGGCGCCAGCCGGTCGGCGGGACGGTCGCGGTCCAGGCCGCGTGGAAGACCGGGCCGGCGGTGTTCAGGGTGCGGACCGCGGCGACCAGGGCCGGGGTGACCGCGGCCAGGAGCGCGAGCGCGGCCAGGGCGTAGGCGGCCGGGGCCAGGCGGGTGCGGCGGACCGCGACGTTCGCGGCGGCCAGGATGCCGAACGTCAGGGTCCAGCCGGCGAGGCCGGGGTTCGTGGCCAGCACGAGCAGCGGGAGGACCGGCTGGGCGGCCAGCAGGGCGGCGTAGTGCGGGCCGGTCAGGCCGGTCACCAGGGCGTAGCCGGTGGCGATGGCGGCGGTCACGGCGAAGGCGACGCCGGCGTAACGGGCCGGGTTGGCGCCGGCCAGGCCGAACAGGTTCACGTACCAGGCCGCGTATCCGTCGAGCAGGGTCAGCAGCAGGCCGACCGCGGCCACCGTCTCGGCGACGCCGCGCAGGCCACGGCGCAGCGCCAGGGCCGGGATCTCCAGCGCGGTCACGGTCAGGACGGCGAGGATCACCGCGCGGCCGACGGTGCCGAACTGCGACCAGGCCACGGCGGTGAAGACGATCGCGGCGACGGCCAGCAGGAGCCCGCCGAGCAGGAACAGGACGTTCTGCAGAGCGCGGGACGAGGTCTCCGGAGCGGATTTCGGCCCGTTCGGCCGCAGCCCACCGCGTACCCTCTCGGCTGCTAGATTGCGCCGCGCATAAGCGTGACCGAGCCGCGTCTCCAGGTTTTGCACCGCGCTCCGCGCGGTGGCGAGTTGCGCGAGGAGCCCGGCGATCTCCTGGTCGGTCTCGATCACCTGGATCGCGTCGGCGTCCGGGCCGCGCCCGCAGGTGGGGCAACCGGTCTCGCTCGACGCCGCGGCACGGCAGTGGGGGCATGGGTAAGTCACGACGTCGATCCTCGTCGGGGCGGGCGACGCGGATCCTGAGCTTGCGTACTCAGCGGTAGTGCGCGGATACCCAGCTCGACCACCGGTCGACCGCGATCCGCAGGTAGGGACCGGCGGGCGGAATGTCGAGATATTGGGGGTATTTCGCCTGCAGCGCCGCGAGTGTTTCAGGAGATTCGTCGAGAACGGTGGCCGCGCCGTCCGCCCGCACCCACCACAGCTGCGACCAGTCCTCGTCGTAGTGGTCGGCCAGCACCGTGACCCGCGGATTCGCCGTGATGTTGGTGAGCCGGCGGAGGTTGCGGGTGTGCTTGGGCTTGTGGTCGACGGCGGTGTGGATGGTGCTACCGGTGACCGCGAAGACGATGGGAACAAGGTGCGGCGTGCTGTCCGGCCCGACGGTGGCCAGCCGGGCCACCCGGGCCGACGCGAACAGCTCCGCCGGGGTCACCGCCCGACCAGGTCGCCGATCGCCCGCTCCCATTTCTCCAGAGCCGGCTCGATCACGCTCCACGGACCGGACGGCAGCCAGGACGACGCCCGGTGCACGCCCGCCTCGGCCAGCTGCTCCAGCACCTTCGGGTCGGGCGGCACGCTCAGCAGCTGCACCTGGAGGTGCCGGTCGGCGCGGGCGCGCAGCTCGCCGATCCGGGCCAGCAGGTTCTCGTCCTGCCACTGCGGGAACCAGCCGTCGCCGTACTCCAGGACGCGGTCCAGCACGGTCGGGCCGCCCCCGCCGACCAGGATCGGCGGCCACGGCTTCTGGGCCGGCTTCGGCCACGACCAGATCCGGTCGAAGTCGACGAACTTGCCATGGAAGCTCGCCTCGTCCGAACTCCAGATCTCACGCATCGCCTTGACCCGCTCGCCGAGCAGCGCGAGCCGGGTGCGCGGGTCGGTGCCGTGGTTGGCCATCTCCTCGCGGTTCCACCCCGAGCCGATGCCGAACTCGAACCGCCCGCCGCTGAGATGGTCGACGCTGGCGACCTCCTTGGCGGTGGTGATCGGGTCACGCTCGACCACCAGGCACACTCCCGACCCGATCCGCAGCCGGCGGGTCGCCTCGGCGGCCGCGGTCAGCGCCACGAACAGGTCGTAGGTGTGCCAGTACTTCTGCGGCAGCTGCGACCCGCCGCCCCAGGCCGTCTCCCGGCTCGCCGGGATGTGCGTGTGCTCCGCGAAGAACAGCGCGTCCTGCCCGCGCTCCTCGACCCGCCGGGCGATCTCGCCGGGCCGCACGCCGTCATGGGTGGGGAAGTAGCCGACACCGAATTCCATGGACCGATCGTATGATCCTGAACCGGTGCCGGGCGCCGCGGCGTGTGCATGTCACAGCCCCGAGGAGGATCCGATGATTCTCACCATCGCTTTCGTCACGTTCGCCGCCGGCTTCCTGGCCGGCCTGCTGAGCTTCAAGAAGTCCAACCAGTTCTGCGACCGGCACGGCGTGACGCGGCTATGCCCGCTTTGCCCGTCCGCGCTTGCGCACGCGAGCCTGGACGAAGCCCACCACTAGCGACACGATGATGCCGTCACCGACCCGTGCCAGGAAGGTCTCAGGAGGTGCCGTTACCCTCAGCGCGATTTGGGCGGCGGGCGTTGCGGTTGATCGCTAAAGTCCGCCCGGGGCTGATGGGAAGGCAAACGGGGTTGATGAGCACGCTCGAGGCCGAAACGCCGGCGCCGGTGCGGAAGGCCCGGCCGTGGGGCGCGATCGTGGCCGGCGTGGCCGCACTGGCCGCCGCCGCGCTGACCGGGCTGGCGTCGCTCAACGGCGACGTGACCTACGCGCTCGGCGGCATGGAGACCGCCGGCCGCGGCGGGGTCAGCGTCTGGGACGTCTTCGTCGCCCGGCCGCTCGCCTACCGCCTGCTGCTCGACGGGCTCGACTTCACCGGCGGCCACCCGATGGCGCTCACCCACCGGCTGATCCGCGCCGAGACCGACCTGCTCATCGTGGTCGTGGCCGTGCTGCTCTTCGTCGGGCTGCGCCGGCACCTCGACCGGCGGGCCGCCGCCGGCATCGCGGTCGCGACCGGGCTGGCCCTGGTCATCGCGCCGCCCTGGCACTTCCTCGAGCCGGACTGGATGGCGGCGCTGGCCGCCGTCGTCGCGGTCGGCGCCGCCCTGGCGCCCCGCCGGTTCTGGCTCGGCGCGCTGCTCGGCGGCGCGGGCGCGGTGCTGGTCATCGCGCTCAAGCTGGCCACCGTGCCGATCGCGCTGCTGGCGCTGCTGGCCATCGCGGTGCTCGACCGGCGGCGGGCGATCTGGGCCACGGTCGCGACCGGCGTGCTGGCCGTCGTCTGGTACCTGACCACCAAGCACTTCCTGCCCTGGGAGTGGATCTGGCTGACCGACCAGGCCAACCTGGTCGCCGACTCGCCCATCCACCACGGGCTGCGCTTCTCCGACTTCCGGGAGCTGTGGCACGGGCTCGGTGACGTGGCCGTCCTCAGCCCGGTCGTGGCGGCCGCCCCGCCCGCGTTCGCCGCGCTGATCCGCCGCGTTCCGACCACCCGCGGCCGGTTGCTCGGCGCCGCGGTGGCGGTGGTCGCGTCCGGCTTGTCGGTCGCGTCGGCGTACGGCCAGGCCGAGTTCTACATGTACCACTACGCGATCGTCCCGGTGCTGGCCGCCGCCGTGTGGGGCGCCGCGTTCGCGCTGTGCCCCGGCGCCCGGCTGCCGCTGGCCGCCTCGACACTGCTGCTGGCCGCGATGAGCTTCGTGGCGCTGCGCCGGCCGGCCGGCTGGCGGCTGGCCCACTTCGAGCTGGTGGAGAACGCGTACCTGCTGGTGGCGGTGCTCGCCGTCCTCGTCGTGTGGTTCCGGCCGGCCGGTTCGGCGCCGTGGCCGGTCGGCGTGCTCGCGCTGACCGTCGCGCTGGTGCCCCCGGTGCTGCTCGGCGCGCCGTACGCGTTCAGCACCTACGACTACCAGATCTCCGCGGCCCGCCCGAACGCGACCGGTTACGCCCGGACCAGTGAGCGGATCGGCCGCGACACCCCGGTGCTCTATCTGTCGTTCGGCGCGATCAACCACGTCATGGGCAACCCGACAACCTGCCGCTACCCGTCGCCGCAGTGGCTGCAGCGAGGCACCTGGCTGGCCCGGGTCCGCGAGTACCAGAGCTACGCCGACAACCTCGCCTGCCTCACCAGCGACCAGCAGGCCCGCTACCTGATCGTGCAGAACGACTGGTTCAAGCTCGACAAGGCGCCCGCCGACGTCAAGGAGCTGCTCGACGCCCGGTTCGACTGCTCGCCCGCGGCCCGCCTCCCGCACACCGGCAACCTCACCGTCTGCCCGGCGCGATGAGTTCCGCCGCCGCGACCGGTCTGTCCTGACATGAGCGAGCTGACGCCAACGGAAACCACCAACCTCTGCCGGTACGGCAGTGCCCCGCTCGAGTGGTCCCGCGCCCTCGCGGCGCTCCAGGTCAACTCGAGCCCGACGCTCACCCACTGGCTCGGCACCTGCCGCCCGGACGGCACCCCGCACGCGGCCGGTGTCGGCGCCCAGTGGCGCGACGGCTTCTTCTACTTCACCAGCAACCCCGCCACCCGCAAGGCCCGCGACCTGGCCGTCAACCCGCGCTGCACGCTCTCGGCGCCGCTGCCCGGCCTGGACGTGGTGCTCGAGGGCACCGCCGAGCGCGTCACCGACGCGCCGACCCTGGAAGCGGTCGCGGCCGGCTACCGCGACGGCGGCTGGCCGGCCGAGGTAGCCGGCGACGCCCTGACCGCCCCGTTCAGCGCGCCGAGCGCCGGCCCGCCACCGTGGGAGGTCTACCGCTTCACGTTCCACAGCCTGGTCGGCGTCGCAACAGCGGAACCACACGGCGCAACCCGCTGGCGCTTCAACCGCTAATCGAAGTCCGAGCCGGTCGTCTCGCCACCCGTGTGGGTGGCCAGGCAGTGCAGCAGCCAGCCCTGGCCCAGCAGAGCGGCTCGACCGGGCAGAACGCCGCACCGCATCGGGTGAAGCCGGCCGGCACCGAAGCCGCCGCCGAGCCGGCGGTTGCCGGCGTGGCGCCGACGGCCCCGCCGCTGTCGCTTTTGTCGCGGTTGAGCCTCCACGTCGCCGCGCCTCCGGCGACAAGCACGAACGCGATCAGCCCGGCGAGCACGAGCCGCCGCCGAGCCTTAGGCCCGGCCGCCTCCGGCCCGGCCGCCTCCGGCCCGGCCGCCTCCGGCCCGGCCGCCTCCGGCCCAGCCACCTTCTGCCCGGCCGCCGGGCCCGGAGCGCCGCCGGATGCCGGGCCCGGAGCGCCGCCGGATGCCGGAAGGGGAGCTCCGGCGGCTGCCGCGCGGGCCGCGGCGGCGAGGTCGGCCGCCGACGGCCAGCGGTGCGCCGGGTCGGTGGCCAGGGCTTTTTCGAGTACGACGAGGACCGCCGCGGGCAACGTGATCCCGATCGTGCGCGGGGCCGCCTGCAGCCGCTGCAACGCGACGGCATACGGGTTGTCCCCGTCGAACGGCTTCTGCCCGGCCAGGCACTCGTAGGCGGTCAGCCCGAGCGAGTACACATCGCTGCGCACCGTCGCCGCCTGCCCGAGCACCTGCTCCGGCGACAGATAGCTCGGCGTGCCGAGAATGGCCCCGGAAGCGGTCAGCCGGCTCGCGTCGTCACGCCGGGCGATGCCGAAGTCGGTGATCACGACCGATCCGTCGCGGCGCAGAAGCAGGTTGGCCGGCTTGATGTCGCGGTGCACGATGCCCTGGTCGTGCACGGCCTGCAGCCCGTCCGCGGCCTGCGCGACGAGGCGCATGGTGTCGGCCGGGGAGATCCGCCCGTCGCGGGCGAGCCGCTGCGCGATCGACTCACCGTCGACGAACTCCATCACCAGATAGGCGTGATCGTGGCTGCGCCCGAAGTCGTGGATCGACGCCACCGCCGGATGGTTGACCCGGGCCATGGCGGTCGCCTCGGCGAGGAACCGCCGCCCGAAGTCAGGATCGGCGGCCACCCCGGGCAGCATCACCTTGACCGCGACGGTCCGGGTGAGCAGCTCGTCGACGGCCCGCCACACCTCACCCATGCCACCGGCGCCGACCCGGGCCTCGAGCCGATACCGATCGCCAAGCCGCACTCCCGCACCCAGCACGCGCGAAAGCTTAGGGCCGATTCCCGCCAGCATTCGCGCGGCGGTCGCACCACGATCGAGGGCATGACTTTCGTCGTCTCACCCATCCCACCCGAATGGCTGACCTCGGTGCGCCGCCACGGCGTCGATGACTCCGGCGCCTGCTACGACTCGTTCACCGCCGACGAGCCCGGCGAAGCGCTGCGGTGCTGCCTGCGTGAAGCCGAGGCGGGGGAGCGGCTCGCCCTCGTCGCCTACCGGCCGGCCGGCGCCACCGGCGCGTACCGCGAGATCGGCCCGGTCTTCGTGCACGCCGACCCCTGCGAGGGCTACCGGGAGCCTGGCCACTACCCGGCCAGCTTCCGCCCCCGCCGCCAGGTGCTGCGCGCCTACGACAAGGCCGGCCGCATCGCCGACGCGATCATGGTGGAGGGGGAGAACGCCGAAGCCGGCATCGAGCAACTCCTGAACCGGCCGGAGATCGAGACCGTCCACAGCCGCAACGTCCTGTACGGCTGCTACATGTTCGCCATCGACCGCACCTAGACACAGAGTTCCGCTGTCAAGGCCAGGTTCCCTTCTCCTGCCCGCCGCGCTCCGCCCGGAGGCCGACGAAGGCCCAATTTCCAGAAAAACGGCCTCTCCCCGCAGCATGAAGGCCCGACTTGCAGAAAAACGGCCTCGCCCACTACCGCAGCGCGTTTCACTCACGCTCTCTTTTCGCGTACGTGATGCCCCGCTCCCGTGCCAGCCGGTCCCGGCAGGTGCAGCTCACCCTCCGCGCGCCCGCTACGGGCGGGCCCGACCCCGGACGCCGGCAGATCTCCGGATCACCCGCACTGACCTGGACGGACAGTGGTCTTGTCGGCGCTTTGCTTTGCTTACGTATACGCGCGGATCCGCGCGTATACGTAAGCAAAGCAAAGTGGTCACGGGGGTGTGGGGTCCGGTCGCGCGAAAGGCGCGGCGGGTGCCGGTGTGGCATGCCGGTCGCGTGGTGCCGGCGGTCGCGCGAAAGGCGCGGCGGGTGCCCGTGTGGCACGCCGGTCGCGTGGTGGCGCCGGTCGCGTGGTGGCGGTCGCGTGGCGCCGGTCGCGTGGTGGCGGCGGTCGCGCGAAAGGCGCGGCGGGTGCCGGTGTGGCATGCCGGTCGCGTGGTGCCGGCGGTCGCGCGAGGGGTGCGGTTGTGGACATCGCGGCCCGTGCGGGAAGGCTTTGATCGCACGAAAGCTCTCTAGTCGCCCCAGTCGAGCTGGGCCTCGGGGATGCCCAGGTCGCGGCCGTAGGTCACCGCCTCCGCCCGGCCCCGGGCATCACCGACGGAGTAGCGGAAGATCCGGCCGGGGAAGATCACCACGTGGTCGTCGCCGGCCCGGAAATCGGCGTACCAGTCAGGGCCCTCGGCGAGAGCGCCGGCCAGCGTTTCGGCGAGCTCATCGGCGTACTCGTCGGGGGCCTCGAAGTTGATCTCGGTGAAGATCTTCGGCTGCGTCGGGGAGGCGGAGGCGGATACGTCGGCGCGGTGGATGCGGGTGATCCGCATGTCCGGGAAGCGCAGCTCGGCGCCGACTCGCAGGCTCTCGGCCAGGATGCATCCGGTCAGCATGGGTGGATGCTCGCACCTCCTATGCTCGGGCGCACGATGAACACCACTGCGATGATCACGGGGTTCGGGCTGGTCGCGCGCGGCCGCCATGTCCTGCTGACCGCGGCCCTCGGGCTCGCGGCCCTGTTGTTCCTGGCGGCCGGCGAGCACTGGCTGCTCGCGGTCGGGGCGATGGCCGGGCTGACGGTGGCGCTCTACGCGCTGTCGATCCTGGCGATCCTGCGCTACCACCCGCGGGTCCTTCTCGCCCGGCCGGACCGCAACGCGTTCGACGCGCCGCTCAACCCGAGCCGGGTGCTGCTCGCCGGGGCGTTCACGTTCATGGGGGCCTCACTGCTGTGTCTCGAGCCCGGCGCGCAGACCTGGCCGGTCCGGGTGGTCGCGTCCGGCGTCATGGGGATCGCGGGCGCCGGCATCTGGTATCTGGGGTGGCGCTGGAACGGCGTACGCCTGACCTCGGAGGGCCTTGCCGACCTGCAGCCGTTCGGTTCGCTGTTCGTGCCGTGGGCGGCGTTCGACGCGCACGACCCGGCCGTGTCGATCGGCCGCAACCAGCTCGCCCTCTATTTCGACCACCCGGAGCTGGTGGTCCGCCGGGGGTTCCGGCCGGGCAGTTCGCACTTCCTGACCGCCGGCGCGGACGCCGACCTGCTCGCCGACGTGATCGCGCGCTACGTGGCCGAGCCGGCCCGCCGGGTGGCGATCGGAACTGAGACGGAGCTGAGAAGCCTCACTTGAACATCGTTCAAGACGGCGGCAAACTTGAACGATGTTCAAGGTTCAGCGCCCGGCCCGGCGTCAGATGATCTCGCTGCGAGTGGTCCGGAATACCGAGATAAGCCCGAGCTTCCGGTGCATCACGCTCGAAGGTGACCTCAACGAACTCCAGTACACCGGTCAGGACCAGACCGTTCGGCTCTTCTTCCCGCGTACCGGGCAAAAAGGTCTGGAGATGCTGACGCTCAGCAACGATGCCTGGATCGCGCAGGCCCTGCTCATGCCGAAGAGCCGCCGGCCGTGGGTGCGCAACTACACGATCCGCGCCGCCCGGCCCGGACAGCGGCAGCTCGACATCGAGTTCGCGATGCACGGCGACGCCCCGGCCTCGGCGTGGGCGTCGCGCTGCCGGCCCGGCGACCCGGCCGGGATCTTCGACGAGGGCATCACCTACCTGCCGCCGGCCACCGCCGACCGGCACCTGCTGGTGGGGGAGGAGAGCGCGTTGCCGGCGATCCTGTCCATCCTGGAGACAGCGCCTGCGGCGCTCATCGGCGAGGCGTTTCTCGAGGTCCCGGAGACCGGCGACATCCGGTCGGCGGTTGCGCATCCGCCGGGTGTAACCCTGACCTGGCTGGCCAGAGACGGCGCCGCGAGCCGCCCCGGCAGTCTGGCGCTGGACGCCGTCCGCGCCGCCGAGCTCGCCGCGGGACGCTGGTACACCTGGGTCGCCGGGGAATCCGGGCTGCCCACCGGGGTGCGGCGGCACCTGGTGAACGACCGCGGGTTCGCCAAGAGCGACATCAGTTTCGCCGGGTACTGGCGGCACGGCCGGTCCAGTCCCGGCTGACCGGCCGTGTGGGAAGATCGGGCCCGTGCAGCTACGACGCGCCGATGTGCTGCGGGGCGCCCGGGAGCTCCTCGACGCCGAGGGCCTCGACGGGGTCACCATGCGCAAGCTGGGCGCCGCGCTGAACGTGCAGGCGGGCGGTCTCTACTGGCATTTCCGCAGCAAGCAGGCCCTGCTCGAAGCGGTCGCCGAAGACCTGCTGGCCGGGGTGGCCGCCTCGCCGCCGGCCGGGCCGTGGGACCAGCGGCTGGTCACCCTCGCGCACCGGCTGCGGCAGGCCATGCTCGGCGTGCGCGACGGCGCCCGGCTGATCGCCGAGACGTTCGTGACCGAGCCCAACACGACGCTCGCCGGCCTGACCGGCATGCAGATCCTGATCGACGCCGGCCTGCCGCCCGAGCAGGCGGCGTGGACGATGTTCGCGGTCGCGCACTACGTGCTCGGTCACACCATCGAGGAGCAGGCGGCCGGCCCCGACCGGGCAGCCAAACTGGCCGCCCTGGCCGAGACCGGCCCCGACGTGCGCGAACTGGCCGCGGCGATCGCCGCCGACCCCGGGCGCCGGTTCGAGTTCGGTCTGGCGCTCGTCGTCGACGGGATCAGGGTGCGGCTCGGCCCCCGTACTCCCGCAGATAGCTGATCCGCCCGCCCAGCGGGCGGCAGACCGTCGCGCCCTGCACCGCGATCTCCTCGCCCTGCCACCGGCAGATGCGCTGCCATTCCGCGACCAGCAGATCGCCGGCCGCGCCGCTGTCGGTGATCCGCCAGTCCGCGATGTGACCGCCGGCCGCCAGCCAGTTCCGCATCCATTCGCCGACCCGGTCGCTCCCCCGATAGACCAGACCGTTCGTCTCGACGACCTCGCAGTCGCCGGCCAGCGTCCCCCGCACGGCCTCGACGTCGTGCCGCCGCCATCCGTCGACATAGGTGTGCAGCAGATCCGGGTCGAGCGTCGGATCCCGGTTCACGAACGCCCACCTCAGTGGTGTCCTCATAGTTGGTCCCCCCTCGTTCTGAAGCGGTATTCGCATCGGAAGGGGGTTCGGATGAGTCCGGTATGCGCCAGTGCTCTGCCGGCCGGGTGCGTATCGTCGTCGGCCTATGAGTGGGCACCCCGACGACCTGTTGGAGGCGTACGCGTTCGGCGACTGCGCCGACCCGTCCGTCGCCGCTCACGTGGGCTCGTGCGGATCCTGCGTCGCGCTGGTCGCCGCGGCCGTGCGGGTGGCGGGCTGGCTCGGCGCCGCGCACTTCGAAACCCCGCCGGCTTCCTTACGCTCCCGGGTGGTCACGGCCGCCCGATCGGCGCGGGCGCCGTCGGACTCTTCCGCGCTTGATGCGTACGCCGCGGAAGTCGCCTCTCTCGGTTCGCTGCTCAACGGACTGTCGCCGGCCGACTGGCGCGCGCCGGTCCTGGGCGGCCGCACCGTCGCGGTCCTGGTGTCCCACCTGGCCGCCAACGACGCCCAGGTCTCCGCCGACCTCGGCCTGCCACCGTCGCCTCCTCTTTCCGCGCCGGCCGCGCACTGGCGGGTGGAATCGGACCGGCTGCTGCGGATCGTCGGGAGCCGCAACGATCTGCTCGGGCATCCGGTGCGGCTGGCCGGCCGGGTGCCGATGCGGCGGCCGTTGCGCGAGGCGCTGACGCAGCGGGCGTTCGAGACGTGGATCCACGACTCGGACGTGCGGGCCGCCGTCTCGCTTCCACCGGTGGCGCCGTCGCCGGTGCACCTGGCCCGGATCGTGGCTTTCGGGCTCACGCTGCTGCCCGGGGCGATGGACCTCGCCGGCCGGGGCCGGCCGGGCGCATCGGTGACGTTGCAACTGACCGGCCCGGGCGGCGGCGCCCAGGTCGTCAGCCTCTCCGGCGCCGATCCCGGCCGCGGCCGGCCGGTGGCCGGCGTGCGCATGCCGGCCGAGCGGTTCGGCCGGCTGATGGCGGGCCGGGTGCCGGTGGCGGAGTCGGCCGCCTCGATCGACGGCGACCGGGCCGTCGCCCTCGACCTGCTCACCGTCGCCGCCACGCTGGGGTGTGAGTGACATGCTCGCCCATGCCGACGACGTGCGCCTGCGCGCGCTGCTGGTCGCCGCGGACGAGACCGCGCTGACCGAGGCGTACGACCGGCACGCCCCGTCCGCCTACGCCCTGGCCACCCGCATCACCGGCGACCCGTGCGGCGCCGAGGACGCGGTGCAGGAGGCGTTCGTCGAGCTGTGGCGGCACCCCGAACGTTTCGATCCGAAGGCGGGCTCGCTGCGCACCTGGCTGTGCATGCTGGCCCGCCGCCGGGCCATCGACCTGCTGCGCCGCCAGTCGGCCCAGCGCACCCACCTGACCAGGCTGGCCGGCCAGGCGCCGATCGAGCCGACCGTCGAGGACGACGTGCTCGGCGCGGCCCAGGCCAAGGCGGTGCGCGAATGCGTACGGGATCTGCCTCAGCTCTACCGCGACGCGATCGCCCTGGCCTATTTCTACGGCCTTTCGTACCGCCAGGTGGCCGTGGAGCTGGGCGTCCCCGAGGGAACCGCGAAGTCCCGCCTCCGCAGCGGCCTGCGCCTGCTGGCCGAACGCATGGAAGCCGCGGGTTACTGACCGCCTCACTCGTCGCATACCGAAAGCGACGCGCTCGCAAATCGAAAGCAGGCGCGTCGCAGACTGAAAGGCCAGGATCGTCCGCGGTGGCCTTATCCAGGGACGATCGGTGACAAACTCGCGCCGTGCCGGTGAGCGCATGGTGGCAAGTGCCCGCCCCTTGATCGGGCGTGCTCGAATGGGAGCCGATGATTCTTCGCGGGGTTGTGGTGGTCGTCGCGGTGCTGGGCGCGGTCGGGGCGCCCGGGGTGGCGGTTGCGGCCGAGGGTGGGGCGCAGCGGGTCTGCAAGGTCGGTGACAAGCGGCTGACCGAGCTGTCCGGGCTGGCCGCCACCGGGGACGGCTATGTCGTGGTCAACGACGGGTCGGACGAGGCCTCGCACCGGAAGATCTTCTTCCTCGACCGGAAGTGCAAGGTCGCCCGGACCGTGTCCTATCCGTCCCGGCCGCGCGACACCGAGGATCTCGGCGTCGCCGCCGACGGCACGCTGTGGGTCGGCGACATCGGGGACAACGATCAGTCGCGGGACACGATCGGGCTGTGGCGGCTCGCGCTCGGCGCAAAGACGCCGCAGCTCTACCGGCTCGCCTACCCGGACGGGCCGCACAACGCGGAGACGCTGCTGCTCACCCGGGCCGGCACGCCGATCGTGGTGACCAAGTCGGTGGGTGCGGCCGGCCTCTACGAGCCGGCCGGCGCGCTGCAGGCCGGGAAGACCACGGCGCTGCGGCAGGTCGGCTCGGTCACCGTGCCGCTGACCGGCACGAGCAATCCCTTCGGGTTGCCCGGCCGCCTGGTGATCACCGGGGGAGCGGTCAGCCCGGACGGAACACATGCGGTGCTGCGGACGTACGCCGACGCCTTCGAGTACGCCGTGACCGGCGACGACCTGGTCCACGCGATCACCGAGGGCACCCCGACGCAGATCGCGATGCCGGACGAGCCCCAGGGCGAGTCGGTCGCCTACACCGCGGACGGCACCGCGCTGCTGACCGTCTCCGAGGAATCCGACGGCAAACCGGCCGTCATCCAGCGGTACGCCCTCGCCGGCCGCCCCGCGATCACGTCCCCACCTGCGGCCTCGCCCACCGCGGCCGGGCCATCGGCGTCCTCGGCCGCATCGCCGCCGGCCAAGCCGAAGGCGCAGACCGTGGCGAACGACAGCGGCGTCCCGACCGGGCTGATCGTCACCGGCGGATTCCTGATCCTCGCCGCCGCCATCCTCGGCGCGGTTCTGCTGCGCCGCCGAAGATAGCCGCCGCGAGACCCGTGCGGTACGCGGGCGGCGCAGCGGGTACCAATGGAGCATGAGTGACGACCGGCCCCTGTCTCCGGTCCTCACCGCGCTCCGCTCCATGTTCGGGACCGTCGATCTCCTTCCCGGGGTGGCGCCCGGTCTGCTCGTGCCCGACACCAGGCGGTGGGCGCCGGCCGCCCGGCTCGCCGACGATCTGCTGCCGGAGTTGCTGGAGCGGGCGGCCCGGCGCTGGCAGGCACAGCCGCACGCGGCCGCCTCGCTGGCCTGGAAGGCCTACACGTACTGGCTGGCCCTGCCGGCCGTGCTCGGGTTCGCGGTGGCCCGGCGGGTCCCGCTGCTCACCGGCGACGCCGTCCTCGTCCGATTCGACGATCCGCGGTCGCTGGTCACCTTCGGGCTGCGGCCGGACATCACGGTGGCGGCGCTGCCCGGCGACCCGCTGGCCGGCACGCCGGGCGTGCTGGTGGTCGCGGACGACGACGAGCTGCTGGCGGCGTTGCGCCGGTCGCTGCTCGACGAGCACCTGACGCCGCTGCTGGACGCCATGCACGGCGCGGTCCGGATCGGCCGGCGGGTGCTGCTCGGCTCGCTGGCGTCCGGCATCGCCTACGGGCTGCTGCGGGTGGCCGGCGATCAGACCGGGGCGACGGGCCGGGTGCTGAGCGCCCTGGACCTGGCGGATCTGATCGAGCTGACGCCGGCGGGCCGGGTGCACCGCCGGACGTGTTGCCTGGCCTTCACGCTGCCCCGGCCGAAGATCTGCGCGGACTGCTGCCTGCCGCCCCGGCCCTGATCAACGCAGCAGGTCGCGGCGGGGCCTCCGGCCGGCGCATCGTTCGTCTCTCCTGCAAACAGGTGCGAAAAAATGTCTACCCGGTAGTGGAAATGCGGTGTGATTTATCGCATGTAGCCAATTGTCGGCAGGCCCTCCACCAGCGCTTTTACCGGTTGCGGCAGTCGTCCGGCGGTGATCGATGTCGATGTTGCCTCGTCCGGGTGCCATCTATCCAACGTGATCGTTCTCTGTGGAACGATAGCGTTGCGCCGGGCCAAAACGCGGGACCGGCCGCACTCTAGGGAGACGGATCTTGAGCTGGTGGAGCAGGTGGTGGGGGCGCGACGACGAGCTCACCCCACCGCACGCGGACCCGGCGCCGCCGGTGACCGGTGTCGCCGCCGTCGCGGCGGTCGTGCCCGTCGGAGTTCCGCCGGTGGACCCGTGGCGCCCGCTGGCCGGTGAGTTCGCCCTGCGCCTGCTGACGCTGACCTGGGAGGCGGTGCACCACGTCGGCGCGGCCGAGGAGGGCGAGCTCGACCCGCAGCGGCAGGCGCTGCTGTTCCGGATCGACCACACCATCACCCGCACGCGACGGCTCGCGGAAAACCTGCGGGTGCTGACCGGCGAGACCGTCGAAGACCCGGCCGACCGGCAGACCATCTCGCTGCAGGACGTGGTGCGGGCCGCGGGCGCCTCGGCCGAGCACTACGAGCGGATCGCGTTCGGCCCGATCACCGACCTTGCGGTCGCCGCGGACGCGGCCGACGACGCCATCCGCATCCTCACCGAGCTGATCGACAACGCCGACCGTTACTCCCCGCCGGACGAGCAGGTCAGCGTGGCCGCGCACCTCACCGGCGACGGGGAGGTGCTGGTGCGGGTGGAGGACAACGGCATCGGCATCCCGCCGGAGCGGCTTCAGGAGATCAACTACCTGTTGTCGCGGGAGTCGGCGCTGCGCGACGCCGATCTGCAGCCGTCCCGGGTGGGACTGCCGGTGGTGGCCGTGCTCTCCCGCCGGCATCCGGGCCTGCAGGTCCGGGTGACGTCCCGCAGCGCCGGCGGCACCGTGGCGATGCTGCTGATCGGCGCCGAGCTGCTGTGCGAGGTGCCGATGGCCCGTGAAGAAAGCGGCCCGGCGGCGCCGCGACAACAGACCTTCGACCTCGACCGTACGGCGATCCTGCCGGTCACGGTTCCTCGTCCGGAAGCCGAGCCCGGACCGATCGCCGGGAGCAAACCGGCCGCCGGTGGCCCGCCACCGTTGCCGCGCCGCACCCCGGCCAGCATCCGGGTCGTCGAGCAGCCGCCCCCGGCCGCCCCGCCCGCCGCTTCCTACCGCACGACCTGGCACGACGACGCCGAGGCGTTCAACGCCGGCATCGACGCCGCGAATCGTGACCAGCTCACCCCCTCCCGCAAAGGACCCGCAGCATGACCCAGCACGGCTCACCCACAGGCGACCCGATGGGCCGCGTGACCTGGCTGATCGACCGGCTGATGCAAGAAGTGCCGACGATCCGGTACGCGGTGCTGATCTCGGCCGACGGCTTGCACCTGGCGACGGCCGGCGAGCTCGACCGGGACCGCGCCGATTCGGCGGCCGCTCTCACCGCGGGCTTCCTGTCCATCACCCGCCAGTTCGGCGGCGTGTTCGGGCTCGGCCCCGCCCCGGAAAACCTGACCATGCGCTACCCGGGCGGCCACCTGGCCTTTCTGCGCATCGACGACGCGGCCGGCGAGTTCGCGGCCGCGCTGATCGTGGCCGGCTCGCCACAGACCCAGATCTCCGCGCTCGGCTACGCGATGTCCTCGTTCAGCGCCGCCGTCGGGCACGCGCTCACCCCCGAGATCCGGCACGGGCTGCACCGGCAGACGCTGCCGACCCCGGCGTACTGACGAGGCGGACCGATGACCACTCACCCCGGCTACGCCCGGCACTGGAAGGTGCGCCCGTACATGCGGGGCGCTCCGTCACGGGCGAGCATCGGCCGGCGCCCCCTGCTGATGCACACCCTGGTGTCCACCGGCGGGCGGTACAACCCGATGCTGGCCGCGACCCTGGCCCCGGCGACGCGCCGGCTCTACGAGGCCGCGCAGACGATGTGCTCGGTCGCCGAGCTGTCCGCCCACTCCGGCCTGTCGCTCGGGGTGACCCGTGTGCTGGTCAGCGATCTGCTCAAGACCAACGAACTGGTTCTGCACGACGATCGCCCGGCCTTCGACATCCGACCGTCCAACGACCTGCAACTCCTGGAGAGACTTCGTGCCGGCCTCCGCAAACTCACCTGAGGTGCCGCAGCAGCGCTCGATGAGCTCGGCCAAGATCGTCATTGCGGGCGGGTTCGGCGTGGGGAAGACCACCGCGGTGGGGGCGATCTCGGAGATTCCGCCGATCAAGACGGAGTCGTGGATGACCGCGGCCGCCACCCAGATCGACAAGCTCGATCCCGGTGCCGAGAAGACGACCACGACCGTGGCGATGGACTTCGGCCGGGTCACGATCGACGACGCGCTGGTGCTCTATCTGTTCGGCACGCCGGGGCAGCCCCGGTTCTGGCCGATGTGGGACGACCTGGTGCGCGGCGCGGTCGGCGCGCTGGTGCTGGTGGACACCCGCAACCTCGAGCTGTCCTTCCCCGCGATCAACTACTTCGAACATGACGCCCAGGTGCCCTGGCTGGTCTGCGTCAACCTGTTCGACGGGGTCACCCTGCACTCCCTCGATGATGTCCGGGAGGCGCTGTCGCTGCCGCCGCACGTCCCGTTGATCGCCACTGATGTCCGGTTCCGGCGCAACGTCGCCCAGGCCCTGCTGGCCGTGGTAGACCACGCTTACGCGTCCGCCACCCCCACACCGGACAGCAGCACTCAGGAGGCTCAATTTGCGTAGGATCCTCATCGTCGGCGCCGGTCAGGCCGGGCTCCAGCTCGGGCTCAGCCTGCGCGCGGAGGGCTACGACGTGACGATCATGTCGGCCCGCACCCCGGACGAGATCCGCGAAGGCTGGCCCACCAGCACCCAGGCCATGTTCGATCTCGCCCTGTCCACCGAGCGCGCCTACCAGCTCAACCACTGGGAGTCGCAGGCGCCGCAGATCCAGGGCCTGAACATTCAGCTGTCGGCGCCGCCCGGCGAGCTCGCCCTCGACATCGTCGCCCCGCTCGACCGCCCGGCCCAGTCCACCGACCAGCGCATCAAGATGGCCCGCTGGCTCGAGGACGCGGAGGCGGTCGGCATCGACGTCCTCTACCAGACCGTCTCGACGCAGGACCTGGCCGAGTTGACCCAGCTCGGGCGCTACGACCTGACCATCGTCGCGGCCGGCAAGGGCGATCTGGTGGCCTCGTTCGACCGCGACCCGGAGCGGTCGCCGAACACCGCTCCGCAGCGCGGGCTCGCCGTCGCGTACGTCAACGGCCTCGCCCCCGACCCGAAGTGGCCGGAGCCGCACGTCGGGTTCCACGCCATCCCCGGCCTCGGCGAGCTGTTCGTGATTCCGGCCCTCACCCACACCGGGCCGTGCGACATCCTCTTCTGGGAGGCCGTCCCGGGTGGCCCGCTCGACGCGTGGGCGGGCGTCCACCACCGGATGCCGCCGGCCCAGCACCTGTCGATCACCCTCGACCTGATCCGGCAGTACCTTCCGTGGGTGGGCGACCGAACCGGCGCCGTGGAGCTGACCGACGCCAAATCCACGCTGCACGGGCGGTACACCCCGACGGTCCGCCGGCCGGTCGCGCAACTGCCCGGCGGTGGCCTCGCGCTCGGCCTGGCCGACGTCGTCATCGCCAACGACCCGATCACCGGCCAGGGCAGCAACACCGCCGCCAAGGCCGCCTACCACTACCTGCGGGCCATCCTCGAGCGCGGCGAGAAGCCGTTCGACGAGCCGTGGATGACCGGGGTGTTCGAGTCGTTCTGGACCGCGCACGGGCAGGCCGTGACGAACTGGACGAACGCGTTCCTGGGGCCGCTGCCCCCGTTCGTGCAGCAGGTTCTCGGCGCGGCGGCGGGCAACGAGGTCATCGCCCGCCGCTTCGCGAACGGCTTCAGCGACCCGAACGACTTCTTCCACTGGATGATGGACCCGGACAAGTCGGCGGCCTACCTGGCCGAGGTCGGCGCCGCATAGCGCGACGGCTCAGCGCGGGCGGGGAAGATCGCGGGTGTCGGCCCCGGCGACGATGTTCTCCGCCACGTGCCGCAGCTGGTCCGGGTCCGGGTGGAATCCGTCCGCGATGTCGTGGTGCAGGCCCGCCTTCGTGCGCTCCAGGATGGTTGCCGTCACCTGGTCGATGTCTTCCCCGGCGTACGTCTGCTTGGTTTTCTCGGTTGCTGCCTGCAGGGCCGAGGTGAGCTGTTCCTCGAGTGGGCCGCGCAGCTTCGCCTCAACCCCGTGGAGGTGGCTCGGGTCGAGCGTGACCTGCGGATCTGACATTTCTCCTCCAAGAGAAACACTCCATGAACGACTCGGCGCGACGCGGATACCCATCCGCGCCGCGCCCTGAAACGCGGTGACCAGCCTAGACCGGCACGATGCATTTCTGGTTTGTTTCGTGACCGTGCGGGGCAGGAAAGCCACTGGCTGTTCAAGTGATGGAGATCACTTCGGCCGGTTGGAGGGTCAATGACGACACGAAGGGTCCTGGCGGCCACCGCCGCACTCACCCTGGCCGCCCCGCTGGCGGCCTGCGGATCCGACGAGGGCGGCCCGCCCGTCCTGAACTTCTACAACTCCCCGGTGCAGAACATGCAGTCGGTGGTCGACCGCTGCAACACCGAGGCGGCCGGGAAGTACCAGATCTCTTACCAGGTGCTGCCGCGTACGGCGGACGATCAGCGGGTCCAGATGGTCCGCCGGCTCGCCGCCAAGGACGACAGCATGGACATCCTCGGGATGGACGTCACCTGGACCCAGGAGTTCGCCAGCGCGAACTGGATCCGGGAGCTCACCGGGGACCTCAAGAGCGAGGTGGAGAGCCGGACGCTGCAGCCGGCGGTGGCCTCCGCCCAGTACAACGGCAAGCTGTACGCGGCGCCGAACAACACCAACGTGCAGCTGCTGTGGTACCGCAAGGATCTCGTCCCGACCCCGCCGAAGACGTGGGCCGAGATGATCCAGATGTCCCAGCAGCTCAAGGCCGAGGGCAAGCCCTACCAGGTGATGACGATGGGGGCCCAGTACGAGGGCCTGGTCGTCTTCTTCAACAGCCTGGTCGCCAGCGCCGGCGGGCACGTGGTCGACGACGCCGGCAAGAAGGCGGTGATGGACCAGGGCACGGTCACCGCGCTGCAGACCATGAAGACGTTCGCGACGGCCGGGGTCACCAGCCCGTCCTTCTCGAACGCGATCGAGGACGACGTACGCCGGGCGTTCCAGGACGGCGGCGGCGCGTTCGAGCTGAATTGGCCGTACGTGTGGGCCTCGATGCAGGAGGACGCGCCGGACCTGGCCGCGAAGGTGGGCTGGGCCCGTTACCCGGCGATCGACGCGAACACCCCGAGCCAGACCACGATCGGCGGCTCCGAGCAGGCGGTCAGCGCCTACAGCAAGCACCCCGACCTCGCCTTCGAGGCGATCAAGTGCCTGCGCGGGCCGGAGAGTCAGCTCTACCTCGCGGTCAACTCAGGGCAGGCGCCGTCGATCGAATCGGTCTACGACGATCCGTCGATGGCCAAGGCGTACCCGATGAAGGAGACGCTGCTGGAGGAGCTGAAGACGTCGGCGCCGCGGCCGCGGACCCCGGCGTACCAGAACGTCTCGACCGTGGTGGCCGCCGAGCTGTCGCCGCCGTCGGCGATCGACCCGCAGCAGACCGCGGAGACGTTGAAGAGCTCGATCCAGGACGCCATCGACTCGAAGGGGGTGCTGCCATGACCGTCAGGGAGAAGGTGCGGATCCCCGCGCAACGCGGCTCCAAGCCGAAGCCGGTGCTCAGCGAGGGCAAGAAGCAGGAACGGCGGCTCGGCTGGCTCCTGTGCGCGCCGGCCGCGATCGTGATGGTCGCGGTCACGGCGTACCCGATCATCTATTCGGTCTGGTTGTCCTTGCAGCGCTACGACCTGAAGTTTCCGCAGGACCGGGAGTTCGTCGGGCTGGCGAACTACGTGACCGTGCTGTCCAACCAGTACTGGTGGACCGCGTTCGGCGTCACCGCGCTGATCACGGTCGTCTCCGTCGCGGTCGAGCTGGTGCTCGGCATGGGCCTCGCCCTGATCATGCACAAGACCCTGGTGGGTCGCGGTCTGGTCCGCACTTCCGCACTTATTCCGTACGGCATCGTCACGGTCGTCGCCGCCTTCTCGTGGCGGTACGCGTGGACGCCCGGCACCGGTTACCTCGCCAACCTCGTCAGCCCGGACGGCGCGCCGCTCACCGAACGGGCCAGCGCGCTCGCCATCGTGATCTTCGCCGAGATCTGGAAGACCACGCCGTTCATGGCGCTGCTGCTGATGGCCGGCCTGGCCCTGGTGCCGGACGACCTGCTCAAGGCGGCCTCGATGGACGGGGCCAGCTGGTGGCAGCGGTTCACCAAGGTGATGCTGCCGGTGATGAAGCCGGCCATCCTGGTCGCGCTGCTGTTCCGCACGCTCGACGCGTTCCGGGTCTTCGACAACATCTACGTGCTCACCGGCGGCGCGAACGAGACGTCGTCGGTGTCGATGATCGCCTACAACAACCTGATGAAGGGCCTGAACCTCGGCATCGGCTCGACGATGTCGGTGCTCATCTTCATCACCGTCGCGATCATCGCGTTCATCTTCGTGAAGCTGTTCGGCACGGCGGCTCCCGGCAGCGACGACGGAACGAGGCGATGATGGGCGCAAAGATTCGCTGGGGCGTGCTCGACGCCATTGTGGTCATCTTTGCTCTGGTTCCGGTCCTGTGGATCGTCTCGCTGTCCTTCAAGACGACGCCGACACTGACTGACGGCAATTTCATTCCTCGCGAGTGGACCTGGGACAACTACCAACTGATATTCAAGACCGACCAATTTGTACGGGCCCTGATCAACTCGATCGGGATCGCACTGATCTCGACACTGGTCGCGGTGATTCTGGGGACGATGGCCGCGTACGCCATCAGTCGTCTTGATTTTCCCGGCAAGAAGGCCCTGGTCGGGGTGTCCCTGCTGATCGCGATGTTCCCGCAGGTGTCGCTGGTGTCGCCGCTGTTCAACATCGAGCGAAACACCGGGTTGTTCGACACCTGGCCGGGGCTGATCCTGCCGTACATCACCTTTGCTCTGCCGTTGGCGATCTACACGCTGTCGGCGTTCTTCAAACAGATCCCGTGGGATCTGGAGAAGGCCGCCAAGATGGACGGCGCCACTCAGGGTGAGGCATTCCGCAAGGTGATCGCGCCGCTCGCGGCGCCCGGGGTCTTCACCACCGCGATCCTGGTCTTCATCTTCTGCTGGAACGACTTCCTGTTCGCCATCTCGCTGACCTCGACCGAGCAGTCCCGCACGGTCCCGGTCGCGCTGTCGTTCTTCACCGGCGCCTCGCAGTTCGAGGACCCCACCGGCGCGATCTCCGCGGCGGCCGTCGTCATCACGATCCCGATCATCCTGTTCGTGCTGTTCTTCCAGAGGCGCATCGTCGCGGGCCTCACGTCCGGCGCCGTGAAGGGTTAAAAATCATGGCTGACATCGTTCTCGACAAGGTCACCAAGAAATATCCCGACGGCACGGTCGCCGTGCACGAGATCGACCTGGAGATCGCCGACGGCGAGTTCATCATCCTGGTCGGGCCCTCCGGCTGCGGGAAGTCCACCACCCTCAACATGATCGCCGGGCTGGAGGACATCAGCACCGGCGAGCTGCGGATCGGCGGGGAGCGGGTCAACGACCGGGCGCCGAAGGACCGGGACATCGCGATGGTGTTCCAGTCGTACGCCCTGTACCCGAACATGACCGTGCGGGAGAACATGGCCTTCCCGCTCCGCCTGGCCAAGCTCGACAAGTCGGTCATCGACCAGAAGGTCGGGGAGGCCGCCCGGGTCCTCGAGCTCACCGACCACCTCGACCGCAAACCGGCCAACCTCTCCGGCGGCCAGCGGCAGCGGGTGGCGATGGGCCGCGCGATCGTCCGGAACCCCAAGGCGTTCCTGATGGACGAGCCGCTGTCCAACCTGGACGCCAAACTCCGCGTGCAGATGCGCACCCAGGTCTCCCGGCTGCAGAAGCAACTCGGCACCACGACCGTCTACGTCACCCACGACCAGACCGAGGCGATGACCCTCGGCGACCGGGTCGTGGTCATGCGCGGCGGCTGGATCCAGCAGGTGGGCGACCCGCAGACCCTCTACGACCGGCCGCTCAATCTGTTCGTGGCCGGCTTCATCGGCTCCCCGGCGATGAACTTCGTGCCGGCCGCCGTCGAGGAGAACCTGCTGCGCACCCCGCTGGGCGACCTGCCGCTGAACGACCGCATCCGGACGGCACTCGCCGGGGCGGACGGCGCACGCCAGCTCATCCTGGGCATCCGGCCCGAGCATTTCGAGGACGCGGGGCTGGTTGAAGACCACCAGCGTGCGCGTGGTTTCGAGTTCACCGCCCCGGTCGATCTGGTCGAGTCGATGGGCTCGGACAAGTACGTCTACTTCCCGATCGAGGGCGAGCATGCCACGTCCGCCGATCTCGAGGACCTGGCCGCCGACGCCGGTGGCGCCGATCTGCCGCCGCAGGACAGCCTCGTGACCCGGCTGTCGGCGGAGTCCCGCGTGCGGAACGGGGTCGACGCCAAGATCTGGATGAACCTCGACAAGATCCACCTCTTCGATCCCCGAGACGGCCGCAACATCACCCTGACCGACGACAAAACCGGCGCCCACGCCGCGTAACGCTCCGCGCTCGATCTTGGGACTTTCCTGTTAGGAGCGCGCGGGAAAGTCCCAAGATCGAGATTTGGTGGCGCTAAGCAGCTCCGAGCCGCTCGGCCGCGCCCGCGCATCGCGCCGCGCCCGCGCATCGCGCCGCGCCCGCGCATCGCGCGCGCCCGCGCATCGCGCCGCGCCCGCGCTCGATCTTGGGACTTTCCTGATAGGAGCGCGCGGGAAAGTACCAAGATCGAGAATTGGCGGCACCCGGGCGGGCGATATGCACGATATATATTGATTTTCTGGGCCGCCCACCGACTGGAATGTGAGGGCGGCGTCCAAAATGCAGGATCGACGGCGGTATGTGGGATCACGTCCGCCATGTGAGAGCGCCCGCCATCATGTGGAACGACAGCGGCGAACCAACCGGCGTTGCAGGGTCTAAACGGCTCCGAGCCGCTCGGCCACCTCGGCCGGCAGCGGGTAGGCGGTTTCCGCCGGCAGTAGTCCGGCGGCGGCCTCTGGATTGCCCGCGGTCAGGTGGGAGTGGATCGTATGAGCCAGGTCCGTCACGTCGGTGATGTTGACCAGCCACTCGTCTACGTAGCTGTCGACGGCCTTGCCGGACAGGCCCACCTGGAGCGAGCGGTACGGGAGTGGCGTCAGCTGCAGTGAGCGTTCTGGGTCCCACTGCACGCGCACCGACGTTGATTTCACCTCGCGCGCCCATGTTCGCGCTTGAACGGCGCCACGAATCGGCCGGCGGCCAGGGCCGGCTGGGCGATTTCCGGTGGGTACGCCTGATAGACGGTGATCGTGTTGTCGTCGTAGCCGGCGCGCACCTGTCGAAGAGGGATGTTCATGCACGGCATGATGACCGGCCTCGGTGCGCCACGGCACCCGGTTATCCCCGGATGGTCCCGAGCCGCCCTGCTGATTTCGGGATGTGGGCCGGTGGTCCAAGCGGAGGCTCTCGATCCCCTTGAACCACCGGCTTCAACGTTTGCTACCCGTTCGAGGCCGGGCTAACCACGCCGGACATCAATGGCGGAAGAAGCTCGGCCAGGATCGCCACGCCGTCGCGGCTCAGGACCGACTCGGGGTGGAACTGGACGCCGGCGAAACCGGCGCCCCGCAAGGCGTGCACGGTTGAGTCGTGGGGGTCGCGGGCGATCTCGACCGGGCCGTACGGGGAGACCAGCAGGTCGGTGGGGGCGACGGCGGCGAAGCTGGAGTAGAAGCCGACCCGGCGGGGGTGGCCGAACATGTCGATGTCGCGGGCCAGGCCCTGGTAGGGGGCGTCGCGGCGAGCCAGGGGCAGGCCCAGCAGCACGGCCAGGATCTCGTGGCCCAGGCAGACGCCCAGGGTGGGGATGTCGGCAGCCAGCAGACCGGCCGTCAGGTCGCGCATCGCGGCCATCTTGGGGTCGGCCGGGTCCGACGGGTCGCCGGGGCCGGGGCCGACCACGACCAGGTCGGCCGGCACGATGCCGGTTACGGCCGCGTGCCACGGCATCACCGTCACGGTCAGGCCGAGCGCCTTGAGCTGGTGCGCGAGCATCGCGGTGAAGGTGTCCTCGCCGTCGACGATCAGCGCGGTCCTGCCGTTCAGGGACGGGATGGTCAGCGCGCCGGGGGCGCGGGAATCCAGCCAGAAACGCGCGAGATCCGTGTTGCGGGCGGCGAGCGCGGCGCGTACCTCCGGGGTCTCGCCTTCCGGCCGTACGCCATGGGGAGCGGAAGGCGTCGCACCCAGCGCGGCCAGGATCCCGGCGGCCTTGGTGTGGGTCTCGGCCACCTCGCCGGCCGCGGTCGAATGCCGGACCAGGGTGGCGCCGACCGGCACCCGCAGGGCGCCGTCGGGGGAGATCTCCGCCGAGCGGATCAGGATCGGCGCGTCCAGCGTCTGCCGGCCCTGGTCGTCGTGGCCGAGCAGGGCGAGGACGCCGGCGTAGTAGCCGCGGCCGCGGCGTTCGTGGCGGGCGATCACCCGGCAGGCGTTCTCGATCGGGCTGCCGGTGACCGTCGGCGCGAACATCGTCTCGCGCAGCACCTCGCGCACGTCCAGCGAACCCCGGCCGGCCAGCAGGTACTCGGTGTGCGTCAGGTGGGCCATCTGCTTGAGGTACGGGCCGGCCACCTGACCGCCGTGCTCGGCGACCGTGGCCATCATCTTCAGCTCCTCGTCGAGGACCATGTACAGCTCCTCGATCTCCTTCGGGTCGGCGAGGAAGTCCACCAGCGAACCGCTGCCGTGCCGGAAGGTGCCGCTGATCGGGTTCATCATGGTGAGCCCGCCGTCCACGCTGACGTGCCGTTCGGGGGTGGCGCCGACGATCGTGCGGGCGCCGGTGTGCACCAGGAACGTCCAGTAGGTGCCCTGCTCACCGGCGAGCAGCCGGCCGAACGCGGCCCGGGCGGCGGCCACCGGGTCGCCCTCGACGGAGGCCTCGTAGACGCGGTGGATGACGAAGTTGGCGCCCTCGCCGTGGCCGATCTCGTCGCGCAGGACGGTTTCCACGATCTCGCCGTATTCGTCGTCGGAGAGATCGAAGCCGCCGGGCCGGATGGTCAGCGGGCCGGCCGGGAACGCCGACAGCGGCTCGGTGCGAGCGGAGGTGACCAGCAGGCATTCCAGCGGGCTGCCGTCGTCGACGCAGTCGAAGCCGCGCTCGGCGATCTGCCGGTAGGGGATCACGGCGAGGGTGGGCAGGCCGTCGCGGATCGGGATGTCGGCGAGGGTGGCGACCGTGATCACGTCGCCGGTGAGCACCTCGACGTGGTCGGCGCCGTCGCGGTGGAGCAGGGCGAAAGGCTGCATGGCTGGTCCTTTTCCTCAGGCGCCGCTCCGAGGAAGGCCACACGAAAACGGCCGCCTCGGGGAGGCGGCCGCGTGGGTTGGTTACGCGCGGGTGGGTGTGGCCGCCGGTCTGGCGGGCCACCACATGCTCAATCGCGCGTGCATGGCGACGAGCATAAGGGCACAGGTCAGAGGAAAGCCAGGCGTACGGCGCGGCGCGCCCAGAGCATCCGGTCGAGCGCGCAGTCCGGGTGCTCGCCGAACTCCTGCGCGACCAGTTCGGCGCAGCGGTCCTCGCCGAGCCGGTCGACCGTGTCGGTCACCGCCTCCCGGATGATCTCGGGGCTCGGTCGCTGCGACCGCTGCACGTACGACAGGAACAGCGCATCCGTGCGGACTGCTTCCACTTCGACCAACGCGTTCATCGGTTCCTCCTGCCGGGGCGGTCGGCGGACGTTCGTGCAACCAGAACACCCGCTCCGGGATGCAGGTGCGATGCGCTGAGGTTGCGAGTTGGTTGCGGCGCTAATGCCCGGTATAGCGGCTGACATTCGCCGAGCAACCGCTACACGCCGAAATAACGGGATATGGTGCCGAAAGGTAGCGAAAGCTGAGGCAGCCCCGAGGAGTAAGCCCGTGACGGTGGTTCTGGTCGCCGACGACGACGCCGACATCCGTGACCTGGTGGCGTTCAAGCTGGAACAGGCCGGGTTCGACGTGATCGCCGTCGAGGACGGTCAAACCGCCCTCGAACAGGCCCGCAGCCGTCAGCCCACGCTGGCGGTGCTGGACGTCTCGATGCCCGGCCTGTCCGGCATCGACGTCTGCCGCATGCTGCGCTCCGATCCGGCGACCGCCGGAATACTGATCATCATGCTCACCGCCCGGGTGCAGGAGCAGGACGTCGAGGGCGGCTTCAGCGCCGGCGCCGACGACTACGTGACCAAGCCGTTCAGCCCACGCGAGCTGGTGTCACGCATCCAGGCGCTACTGAGCCGCGCCCGGGCCTGAGAAGCGCCCGATGCGACCCCCGGTGTTCGGTGGCCGGGCCTGCGCCGCGGCGTTTCTCGCCGGGCTGGCGGGCGGGGGTGCGCTGGGCGCCGTCGCGGTGGCCCACCTGGTCAGCCGGCTGCAGAGCGAGGGCGATCATTCGCGCCGCAACGAGGAGCAGTTGCTGGCCCGGCTGGCCGCGCTGGACGCCGCCAAGAACGACTTCATGGCCACCGTCTCGCACGAGCTGCGCACCCCGCTGACCAGTATCTCCGGCTACGTCGAGCTGCTGCGCGACAGCGAGCCGGAGGAGCTGACCGACGCCCAGCGGCGGATGCTCGAGGTGATCGCCCGCAACGCCCGGCGGCTCCGCGAGCTGATCGAGGACATCCTCACCCTGTCCCGGATCGAGTCGGGCGGCTTCTCCAGCGAGCCCGGCGACGTGGACCTCGCCCAGGTGATCGAGAAGGCGGTCGTGGCCATCGCCCCGACAGCCGAGAAGGCGTCGGTCGGGCTGCACTGCGACGTGCGCGGCCCGCTGCCGCTCCGTGGCGACGGCATGCAACTGGACCGGGTGCTGGCCAACCTGCTCGCCAACGCGGTGAAGTTCACCGCGCCGGACGGCACCGTGACGATCCGCGCCGAACGGACCGGCGAGCACACCCTGCTCGTGGTGGCCGACGACGGCATGGGCATCCCGGCCGCCGAGCAGACCGCGCTGTTCGACCGGTTCTTCCGGGCGACCAACGCGATCCGTCAGGCCATCCCCGGCACCGGCCTGGGCCTGGCGATCTGCCAGAAGATCGTGGACAACCACGGCGGCTCGATCGAGCTCGCGTCGACCGAGGGCGTCGGCACCACCGTGACGGTCAAATTGCCTCTGTAGGGTGCCGCAGGCCCGGGTGATCGGCGGGCAGGGTCTTGCGGATCACCCACCAGCTCACCGCGAGGCAGGCCGCGATCAACGGCCAGGTCAGGGCGACCCGGGCGACGCCGAGCGCGACCACCTGCCCGGCCGCGTAGAGCGGGAGGAAGATGGCCACCCGGATCACGTACTGCAGGACCCAGACCCAACTGGCGAGGCTGTACGACCGGAGCAGTGACGGGTCGCGCCGCCATCGCGTCTTCTGCCCGAGCACGGCGCCGACCACCACGCCCAGCAGCGGCCAGCGCAGCACGATGCTGACCGCCCAGGCCAGCGCGCTCGCCGCGTTGCTCAGCAGCTGGAGCAGGAAGAAATCCTCGGCCTTGCCGGTGCGCAGCGCGATCAGCGCGGCCACGCACACGCCGAGCAGGCCGATCAGCACCGCCCGGGGCTTGTCGCCGTGTCGCAGCCGCCACCAGCAGACGACCAGCGCGCAGGCCACCGCCACCGCGGCGCCGGCCCAGATCGAGCGGCCGCCGGCCAGCCAGCCGACCACGAAGCCGGCCGCCGGAAGGGTCGCGTCGATCGCCGCCCGCCGCCCGTTGAGCAACTCCGCCAGCGACTCCGGCTGCGCCATGCCCGACCCCTGCCCCGAGAAAGTTAGGACAGCCTAACGGAGGGCGGGCTCGCGCTCTTTCCGGTGGGCGGCCTTCTGCGCGTACATCGCCGCGTCGGCCCAGCCGATCAGGGTGTCGCGGGCGATGCGCTCGCCGCGGGTCGCGGTGGCCGCGCCGGCCGAGACGCCCACCCGGACGCTCGCCGCCCCCATCGCGATCGGCTGTCCCACCAGGGCCGTTGCCTGCTGCGGCAGATCCTCCGGGGCCGGGCCGCGGCGCAGCAGCACGAACTCGTCGCCGCCGATCCGCCCGACCACGTCGCCCTCGCCGGCCGCGTCGGACAGCCGGGCGGCGACCGTGCGGAGCACGACGTCGCCGGCCTGGTGGCCGTAGCGGTCGTTGACCGGCTTGAACCCGTCCAGGTCGAGCAGGATCACGGTCACTTCGTCGAGCGCGCCCCGGTCGAGGTCGGTCAGCGCCCGGTCGATCTCGGCGGTGATGTGCCGGCGGTTGGCGAGGCCGGTCAGCTCGTCGTGCAGGGCGTGGTGGGCCAGCGTCTGCTCGGCCTGGTTGCGCAGCAGCGACATCTGCCGCAGCCGCAGCAGCACCAGCGGCACCGCCAGCATCGAGCACACCGGCAGCACCACGCTGGCCACCTCCTCGCCGCGCAGCCCCTGGATCATGGCGGTCAGCGGGTTGGCGCAGAGCGCGATGCCGATCCAGAGCAGCGGCGGCCGGGTGCTCGGCTTCTCGGGCGGCTGGTCCGGGTCGGTGATCTGCGGGGTGGCCGGATGCACGGCCGCGGGGGCGAGGGTGAGGTACGCGCTCATCGTGATGATCGCGGTCCAGGCGGAGCTGCCGTGCTGGGCGGTGAGCGTCCCGGCGATGTGCCCGCCCAGGGTCGCCGTGCAGCAGAGCAGGAGATAGCCGATCGGCCCGCGGGCCCCGGTGGCCCGCCGCCCGACCCGGGCCAGGCAGGCGAGCACGGCGGCGAGCATGGCCACGTCGGTCAGCGCCAGCATCTCGCCGACCAGGGTGGCCGAGCTGGTCAGGCGGGGCGCGATCAGCCAGGCCCAGGCCGGGCCGGCCACGCACACCCCGAGCAGGGCGGCGTCGAGCAGGCCGGCCAGGTCGCCGATGCCCCGGCGGCGCAGGGCGCCGGCCGCGCCGGCCAGGAAGAGCAGGTGGGCCGAGGCGATGCCGAAGTCGGCGGCCCGGCCCTCGGCCCGGCCGAAGTGGTGGCCGGGCACCCAGTCCGACCAGAACGCCATGCTCGCGGCGAGCAGCACGACGCCCGCGGTGGCGATCACCCAGGGGCGGCCCTTGAGATGGCCGGTGGCGAGGGCGGCGCCGAAGGTGGCGACCGGGACGAGCGTGGCCATCGCGAAGATCACCACGCGCAGGTGGGGACCGGCCAGCGCGTACGCGATCGCGGCGAGCACCGTCCCGGCCAGCGTCACGGCGTGCACCGTCCCGGCCAGCGTCACGGCGTGCACCGGCCAGGCCGGTCCGGCCGGCCGCGGCCACCTCGTCATCGTCTTCCCCCGTTCGCTGAACCGCCCATCGGCGGCCGGGGGCCTAGCTTGAGCGGAATCGCGCGGTGAGCAGGATTCCGGTGATCAGCGCCAGCTCGCCCAGGTTGCCGAGCCAGGGCACGGTGGTGGCGGCGCCCGCGAACATGGCCGCCGCGCCGAGGGGACCGGCGGCCCGGCCGCGGCCGCGTTGACGTAGCGCAGCCGGGCCCGATCGCGGCGCCGGCCGCGATGACCAGGTTGTCCCAGCAGAGCGCGGCGGCGACGACGGCGTTCCCGAGAGTAGAGCGGCTCAGCCGCCGCCCGTAATGGCCGATGGGTGGGAGAGATGGGCGAAACGCGAACCTTGGGAGCACTGATGGGCAACTGGTCGGTTCGCTGGAAGATCAGCAGCCTTGTCGTGGTCGGCGTCCTGCTGGCCGGGGTCCTCGGCCTGACCGCACAGGTGGGGGTCTCCAAGCTGATCGCCAGCGCCAAGACCCAGGACAACTTCCGTCAGGTCAGCCTGCTGCTGGAGAAGCTGGACACCGACGCGGCCAACATCGACAGCTTCGTCAACGCCAACCTCGCCTTCCCGTCGCAGACCAAGACCTTCATCGACGGGGTCGCGCCGTACGTGGCGGCGGGCGACCAGATCGTGGCCGCGCTGCAGAAGAAGTCGCTCGGCCAGACCGACGCGGCGACCGTCGACACGCTGGACGCGTCGTGGGCCTCGTTCACCAGCTCGGCCCAGTCGATGCAGCAGCAACTGCTCAAGACCGTCCCGGCTGCCACCTACTTCAAGATCGGCGGGGACCTGTACGCGGCGTACGCGGCCTTCTCCGCCCAGCTCACCAAGGCCTCGAACACGATCGACGCGGAGGCCACGGCGGCCGCGAAATACCGTACCGGCCTGATCAAGAAGGTCCGCTGGGTCTTCGCCGGCGTCCTGGCCGGCGGCATCCTGATCCTGATCGTGTTCGGCTACCTCGTCGGCCGCGGCATCATCCGGCCGCTGAGCGGCGCGGTCGCGGCGCTGAACCGGGTCGCCCAGCGCGACTACACGGTCGACGTGCCGGTCGGTGGCCGGGACGAGATCGGCCAGATGTCGACGGCGCTCAACAACGCGATCGCCGACATCCGCGACGCGATCCGCACCATCGCGAACGGCGCCCGCTCGCTGACCTCGGCGTCCGAGCGGCTCACCGTGATCAGCCACGACGTCGACTCGTCGTCGGAGCAGACCTCCGGCCAGGCCGGCACGGTCAGCGACTCGAGCATCCTGGTCTCCGAGCGGGTCCGGGAGGCAGCGCAGGGCGCCGAGCAGATGACCGCGGCGATCCGCGAGATCTCCGGCAACACCACCACGGTCGCGCAGATCGCGCAGAGCGCGGTGCACACCGCCCAGGAGACCACCGCGGCCATGTCGAAGCTGTCCGCCTCGACCGACGAGATCGGCAACGTGATCAAGCTGATCACCTCGATCGCCGAGCAGACCAACCTGCTGGCCCTGAACGCGACGATCGAGGCGGCCCGGGCCGGCGAGTCCGGCAAGGGCTTCGCCGTGGTGGCCAGCGAGGTCAAGGACCTGGCGCAGAACACCACCCGGGCGACCGAGGACATCGGCAAGCGCATCGCGGCGATCCAGGGCGACACCGGCACCGCGATCGACGCCATCGGCCGGATCGCCGACGTGATCGACGAGATCAACCAGTACCAGGGCAGCATTGCCGGCGCGGTCGAGGAGCAGACCGCGACCACCAACGAGCTGAGCCGGCTGTTCGACGACGCCGCCCACGGCGCGAACGCGATCAACCAGTCGATCGAGCGGGTGGCGGCCACCGCGGCCCAGACCGCCGGCGGCGCCGCCTCCACCCGTCAGGCCGCCGCCGAGCTGACCACCCTGGCCGCCGACCTGAACGGCGTGGTGTCCCGCTTCCGGGTCTAGGGCGGGCGGGGCCGCGGGGGATTGTTCTGGGAGCGCTCCCATGTAACGATGACGCTCAATTCGTCATCCCCGCGTAATCACCCACCCCCGAAGGAGCCGCAGATGCGTGCTCTCACGCGGCTGTCCGTCGCCACCGCCGTCCTCGCGGTCTCCGTCGCCGCGATCGCCGTCCCGACCCATGCGGACGCGGCCGACACCCCCGCCCCCGTCACCGTCATCTCGAAGGACTTCGAGGACAACACCGTGCAGGGCTTCACCGGCCGCAACGCCGAGGTCCTGGCCGCCAGCACCGCCCAGGCGCACGGCGGCACGCACAGTCTCAGCGTCACCGGCCGCACCGCCACCTGGAACGGGCCGGCGCTGAACGTGCTCGACACGTTCGTCAAGGGGACGTCGTACACCATCTCGGTGTGGGTGCGGATGGCCGACACCTCGGACAATGCCCGGCTCAGCATCGAGCGGCAGCTCGGCGGCGTCGCCTCCTACGAGACCGTGGTCGGCAACACCGCCGTGACCAGCGGCAGCTGGGTCAACCTCAGCGGGCGCTACACGCTGTCCACCGACGTCGACGTGCTGAAGTTCTACGTCGAGACCGCTTCCACCACCGGGTCGCTGTTCCTCGACGACGTCACGGTCACCTACACCCCGGCGGTGCCGATCCAGACCGACATCCCGAACGTCAAGAGCGTGGTCACCGAGTTCCCGGTCGGCGCCGCGATCACCGGCGCCGAGATCCTCGGCGAGCACGGGCAGTTGCTGAGCAAGCACTTCAACTCGGTCACCCCCGGCAACGCGCTCAAGTGGGACGCCACCGAGCCCACCGAGAACACCTTCACCTACACCCAGGCCGATCCCCTGATTGCGTACGCCAAGGCCAACGGTCTCGCCATCCGGGGTCACACGCTGGTGTGGCACAACCAGACCCCGGCCTGGGTGTTCCAGCGGGCCGACGGCACCGCGATGACCGGCACCGCCGACGACAAGACGCTGCTGCTCGCCCGGCTGACCAACCACATCCGCAACGTGGCCGGGCACTACGGCAGCTCGATCGGCACCTGGGACGTGGTCAACGAGGTCATCGACGAGTCCCAGTCGGACGGCATGCGCCGCAGCTCCTGGTTCACCATCGCCGGCCTGGACTACATCCGCACGGCGTTCACCGTCGCCCGCGAGGTGCTGCCCAGCGCGAAGCTGTGCATCAACGACTACAACACCAACGTCGCGGCCAAGCGGGACGCCCTCTACAACCTGGTCTCCACGCTCAAGGGCGAGGGCATCCCGATCGACTGCGTCGGGCACCAGATGCACATCAACGTGAGCTGGCCGACCACCGCCGACACCGAGGCGATGATCCAGAAGTTCGTCCCGCTCGGCGTCACCCAGCAGATCACCGAGATGGACGTCAGCATCTACACGTCCAGCTCGGAGACCTTCCCGACGCCGCCGGCCGACCGGCTGCTGTCCCAGGCGTACAAGTACCGCGACATGTTCGCCCTGTTCCGCAAGTACGCGTCGGCGATCTCCTCGGTGACGCTGTGGGGCCTGGCCGACGACAACACCTGGCTGGACACCTACCCGGTGAGCCGCAAGGACGCGCCGCTGCTGTTCGACACGACGCTGCAGGCCAAGTCGGCGTACTGGGGCGTGGTCGATCCCACCAAGATCGGCACGACCACGACGCCGACGACCGCACCGACGACGGCCACAACTTCGGCCACGACGTCACCCACGGTCGCGCCGACCAGCTCCGGCACCGGCAACCCGACCGACTACCCCAGCCCGAGTCAGTCGTCGGGGGCCAATTCCTGCTCGATCACCTACCGGGTGACCGGTAGCTGGCAGGGTGGCTTCCAGGGCGACGTGAAGATCACGAACACCGGCACCGCGGCGTACGCCACCTGGCGGTTGAACTGGCAGTTCGCTGCCGGTCAGACGATCACCCAGGTGTGGAACGGCTCGGTGACCCAGAACGAGAACTCGGTCGCCGTCTTCAACGCGTCCTGGAACGGCGTGGTGCCGCCCGGTGGCTCGGCGTCCTTCGGCTTCCTCGGCTCGTGGACCGGCAGCAACCCGGCGCCGACCTCCTTCTCGATGAACGGGAACGTCTGCAGCGTCGCCTAGTTCGACGTACATCGATATGCTGCGCGAACGGTCCTCCGCCACAGCGGGGGGCCGTTCCGCCGTCGATACAGGAGGATCCGTGCGCAAGGCAGCGATACCCGCAGCGGCACTGTTACTCATCGGCCTCGCGGCCACCCCCGCGAACGCCGTCGACAAGGTCAACAGCAAGAAGCTCCGGGACGCGGTGACCGTCAACGGCATCCTCGGCCACGAGCGTGTGCTGCAACGGATCGCCAATCAGAACGGCGGCACCCGCGCGTCGGGCACCGCCGGTTTCACGGCGTCCGCCACCTACGTCAAGGACACCCTGCGCGCGGCCGGTTACCGGATCAGCGAGCAGGAGTTCACCTTCCCGTTCTTCCGCGACCTGGCCCCGGCCACCCTGTCCGCCGGGTCGACGAGTTACCCGACCGACACCTTCACCTACTCCGGCAGCGGCACCGTGACCGGCGCGCTGGTGCCGACCACCGACGTCCAGGTGCCGCCGCCGGCCACGCCCGGCGTCACCTCCGGCTGCGAGGCGAGCGACTTCCCGCCCGCCGGCGACACCCCGGCCGTCGCGCTCATCCAGCGCGGCACCTGCACCTTCGCGGTCAAGGCGAGCAACGCGGTCGCGGCCGGCTACGACGCGGTGATCATCTTCAACGAGGGGCAGACCGGCCGCACCGCGCTGGTCACCGGCGACCTCGGCCAGGTGTTCGGCATCCCGATCGTCGGGCTCAGCTACGACGACGGCGCCGCTCTGGTGACCGCGGCCAAGGCCGGCCCGGTGACGGTCACGGTCACCACCTCGACCGAGACCGACCTGGACGCCAAGACCTCGAACATCCTGGCCGAGACGCCCGGCGGCGACCCGGACAAGGTGCTCGTCGTCGGCGCCCACCTCGACTCGGTCGTCGACGGGCCGGGCATCAACGACAACGGCAGCGGCCTGTCCACCACCTTGGAGATCGCCAAGCAGCTCTCGGCGCTGAAGGTCAAGCCGCGGCAGAAGGTCCGGTTCGCGTTCTGGGGCGCCGAAGAGGGCGGGCTGCTCGGCTCGGAGCACTACGTGGACACGCTGCCCGACGCCGACCTCGCCAAGATCTTCGCGAACCTGAACTTCGACATGGTCGGCTCGCCCAACTACGTGCGGTTCGCCTACGACGGCGACGGCTCCGCGTTCCCCGCCTCGACCGGCCCGGCCGGCTCGGGCGAGATCGAAGCCGTGTTCCACGACTACTTCACCGCGCAGGGCCTGGCCAGCGGCGAGAAGGAGTTCAACGGCCGCTCCGACTACGGCCCGTTCATCGCGGTCGGCATCCCGGCCGGCGGTCTCTCCAGCGGTTCCGACGGGGTGAAGACCGCCGCCGAGGCCGAGATCTACGGCGGCACCGCCGGGATCATCTACGACCCCTGCTACCACAAGGCGTGCGACACCATCAACAACGTGAGCACCAAGGCACTGGCCGAGCTGGGTGACGGCGCCGCACACGGCATCTACACCCTCGCCATGACCAAGTCCGGGCTGTTCCCGGACGGCTCACTGCGAGCCGCCACCCGCACGCCGATGCCGGTCGCCCCGCGCAGCGATAGCTGAACCGCCCGTCCAACCACCCCGCCACCGCCCTTGACCGGATCAGATACTGAACTGTCCTACTAGTTTCTGCAGCTCGCCGGCCAGGTTGGCCAGGTCCGCCGCGGCCTTCTGGCCGGCGAGCACGCTGCGATTGCTGTCCCCGGCGGCGCCGGACACGTGCGCCACGTCGCCGGCGATCCGGGCGGCGCCGGCCGCGGCCGTGGCCACGTTCCGGTTCATCTCGGCCGTGGTCGCGGTCTGCTCCTCGACCGCCGAGGCGATCGTCGTCTGCAGGTGGTTGATCTGCTCGATCACCTCGCTGATCCGGCCGATCGCCTCGACCGCGCCGGCGGTGTCGGCCTGGATGGCCTCCACCCGGGCCGCGATGTCGCCGGTCGCTTTCGCGGTCTCCTGAGCCAGGTCCTTGACCTCGCCGGCCACCACCGCGAAGCCCTTGCCCATGTCACCGGCCCGGGCCGCCTCGATCGTCGCGTTCAGGGCGAGCAGGTTGGTCTGCTCGGCGATCGCGGTGATCACCTGGACCACCGCGCCGATCTCCTGCGAGCTGGCGCCGAGCTTGCCCACCGTGTCGGCGGTCGCCGCGACCACCGCCACCGCCTGCGCGGTGACCTGGGCGCCCTCGGTGGTGCTGCGGGAGATCTCCTGGATGGAGAGGGCCATCTCGTCGGCGCCCAGCGAGACCGTCTGCAGGTTGCGGGACACCTCCTCGGCCGAGCCGTTCGCCGACTGGGCGCCGCCCGCGACCACCGACGCGCTCGCCGCCACCCCATCGGTCACCGTGGACAGCTCCGCCGAGCTGTTGGCCAGCGTGGTGGCGCTGCCGGCGAGCGCGGTGACGGTCTCGCGCACCGA
Organism: Actinoplanes sp. NPDC026619; assembly: GCF_040638295.1. Taxonomy (NCBI): domain Bacteria; kingdom Bacillati; phylum Actinomycetota; class Actinomycetes; order Micromonosporales; family Micromonosporaceae; genus Actinoplanes; species Actinoplanes sp. NPDC026619. The sequence continues at coordinate 646,541 of NZ_JBEZYA010000001.1, read as the reverse complement.
CGTGGTGGCCTTGCCGACCGAGCGGGCCATCTCGCCCAGCTCATCCTTGCCCTCGACCTGGATCTGCCCGGTCAGGTCACCGGTCGCGACCGCCTCCATCGCCTCGGCGACCACCCGCAGCCGGCGGGTGATCGACCGGGCGACCAGCAGCGCGAAGCAGATGCCGATCAGCAGTGCGACGCCGAGTGTGCCCAGCACCTCGACGCGGGCCTGCGCGAACCGGTCGTGCGCGGCCTTGACCGCCGCGTCCGAGGCGGCCGACTCCTCGTCGGCGAGATCGCCGATCGCCTTCTCCATGCCGTTGATCACGGTGTTGAAGTCGATGGTGCTGGTGCGCCCCTCCTTGCGGTCGTCCAGCCCCTGGTTGAACTGCTCCCAGAAGCCGACGAACTCGCTCAGCGTCTTCTCGGCCGCGGCGCTCTTGGCCTGGCTGCGGTAGACCTCCAGCGCGTCGCCGAGCTCGTCGATCGCGGCCGCCTGGCCCTGGGCCGCGTCCGCCTGGGCCTCGGCGTCCGAGCCGGCCCGCGCGGCGGCGACCGCCCAGTGGTTGATCAGCGACTGGGCGCCGCGCATCTCGCCGAGCAGCGTCAGGTTCGTGACGTTGGTCTCGCGGAGCTCGATGAGGCGGTCGTCCATCTCGCCCATCCGCTGAACGGCGAGAACGGTGGCCACCGCGACCACCACCGAGGCGAGAAGCACCGCCGTGAGGATCTTGCTGCGCACGCGCAGGTTGTTGAACCACCGAGACATGACGCTGACGCTCCCGAGATGCGGAGAAAGCTCTGACCAAGATGAGATCGGATGAACCGGTGGCCGGGTTGAGCGTTCATCGCACAGCAGAATGAAGGCATGGCGATCGAGGCGGATGTAGCGGTCATCGGCGCGGGGATGGCCGGGGTGTCGGTGGCCTACGAGCTGGCCGGCGACCACGACGTGGTGCTGCTGGAGCAGGAGGGGCAGCCCGCCTACCACACCACCGGGCGGTCGGCGGCGATGTTCCTGCAGAGCTACGGCGGGCCGGTGATCCGGGCGCTGACCGCGGCCAGCCGCCTGCGCTACGACGAGATCGGCGGGCTGCTGAGCCCCCGGTCGCTGCTCTGGGTGGCGCCGGCGGAGCAGATGGACCGGCTGGACGCCGTCGCGGCCGCGCAGCCGGAGCTGGTGCGGCTCGATCCGGCCGGGGCGGTCGCGCGTTGCCCGGCGTTGCGCCTCGACTGGGTCGCCGGCGCGCTGCTCGAGGAGAACGCCTCCGAGATCGACGTGCTCGGGTTGCACCAGTTCTATCTGGGCGGGGCCCGGCGGCGCGGCGCTTCGGTGCTGGTCGGCGCGGCCGTGCGAGGCGGGCGGCGGACGGGCGGCAGGTGGCTGCTCGACACGGCAGCCGGGCCGGTCACGGCGACGGCCGTGGTGAACGCGGCGGGCGCCTGGGCCGATGAGGTGGCGGGCGATCTCGGCGTACCCCCGCTGGGGTTGCAACCGCTGCGCCGGACCGCGGCGGTGGCCCGGACCGACCGGGTGGATCGCGCCTGGCCGTTGGTCGGCGACGTGGGGGAGACGTTCTACTTCCGGCCGGAGGGCGCGGGCGTCCTGGTCTCGCCGGCCGACGAGACCCCGAGCGAGCCGTGCGACGCCCGGGCCGAGGATCTCGACGTGGCCCTGGCCGTCGAGCGGATCAACGAGGCGACCGATCTCGGCCTGCGCTCGGTGGTCACGGCGTGGGCCGGGTTGCGCACGTTCGCGCCCGACCGGCTGCCGGTGATCGGGCCCGATCCGGCGGCGCCCGGCCTGTGGTGGCTCGCCGGGCAGGGCGGTTACGGCATCCAGATCGCCCCGGAGCTGGGCCGGCTCGCCGCCGCCGCGGTCACCGGCGGCGCCGTCCCGGAGGCGCTCGCGGTGGCCCGGTTCCGCTGAGAAATGCGCTGGGTGATGCCACCGTTGCGGCTGGTGCTGGTGAGTTCCGCCGTTCCGGTTGAGGTGACACCGGACCGGCGCCCGGAAGGGGACGGACGGCCAGAGATGACCGGCACCCCAGCTGAGGATCGCTCACGTAATGCGGACTAATGTCCCACCCGAGCTGAAGCTCAGATCGGCACTAAGGAGCCCTCACCCCCATGTATTCGAACCTCACCGACATCCTTTCCCAGGACGGCGCGGAGAAGGCCGTCGTGGCCGACGCCCAGGCACTGGTCGAGCAGGAGCTGAGCAACAAGTCCGGCATCTCGGCCGCGGCCGTGAAGCTTGCCTACAAGGCGGTCAGCTCCTTCGCTCCCGGCTACTACGAGAAGACCGTCGGGCTGATGGTGCCGGACATGCTCTACCAGCTGACCCCGTTCTGGCAGGACTTCCAGGCGGCCGGCGGCGGCAGCTTCGGCGACTACCTGGCCAAGCGCAGCGACGAGGTCGGCCCGGCCCTGCTGAAGGTCACCGACAGCATGGCCTCCGCCTCCGAGCGCCCGGTCGTCGTCAAGGCCTACAACACGGTGCGCGGCAGCGCCCAGAAGCACATCGAGGCGGCTCTGCCGAACCTCGGCGCCCTGGTGGAGAAGTACGCCGCCTGATCAGCGCGTCAACAGGCCATGCCCCCGGTGCGGGACCGGGGGCGTGGCCTTTTTGCTGCCCGCGGGAAGATCGCCAACGTTTTCATTGATTCGGAAAAGGATCTTCAAGAGACACGCGTCGATGCCTTGACACATATCCGAAATGGATTTCAAACTTACCGTTAACCCGATCCGGGAGGTCGGCAATGGCGGTGACGATCAAGGACGTGGCCCGGGTGGCCGGCGTCTCGGCGTCCACCGTCACCCGCGCCCTCACCATGCCGGAGCTGGTCCACCCCGAGACCCGGGAGCGCGTCCGCCGCACCGCCACCGAGCTCGGTTACCACCCCAACCGCGCCGCCCGCGGCCTGATCACCGGCCGCACCGGCAACATCGGGCTGCTCGTGCCCGACCTGGGCAACCCGTTCTTCCCCAGCGTGGTCAAGGGCGTGCAGGCCCGCGCGCACGAGGCCGACTACGCGGTCTTCCTGGCCGACACCGACGAGGACCAGGCCGCCGAGGCCGGGCTGGTGCGCAAGCTGTGCCAGCAGGTCGACGGGCTGCTGCTGTGCTCGCCGCGGATGAGCGACGACGAGCTGCGCGCCGTGGTCGGCGACACCCCGGTCGTGCTGATCAACCGCCGGCTGGCCCGGGTCCCGTCGGTCACGCCCGAGCTGCTCGACGGCATGCGCCAGGCGGTCGGCCACCTGATCGCGCTCGGCCACCGCCGCATCGCCTACATCGCCGGGCCGCGCAGCTCCTGGGCCAACCGCGAGCGCGCCCGCCACCTGCGTGGGGTGGCGGCCGCGGCCGGCGTCGAGCTGGTCGAGCTGGGCAGCGTGACGCCCCAGTTCGAGGGTGGGGTGGCGGCGGCCGACCAGGTGCTCGCGGCCGCGGTGACCGCCGTGATCGCCTACAACGACCTGGTCGCGCTCGGCCTGCTGCACCGCTTCGCGACGCGCGGCGTCGCGGTGCCCGGCGACCTGAGCGTGCTCGGCTTCGACGACATCCCGCCGGCCGCCATGGTCCACCCCGCCCTGACCACCATCGCCCTGCCCAAGGAGCAGTCCGGCCGTGCCGGAGTGGATCTGCTCCTGCAACTCCTGGCCGAGCCGGGCCGCGCCCCGGCGGCCCGGCGGGAGCTACCCACCCAGCTCATGGTCCGCGCCTCCACCGGCCCGGTCCCTTCCTCGTCCGCCCGCCCTCATCCCGCCGCCTGAATCCCGCCGCCCTCATCCCGCCGCCTGAATCCCGCCGCCCTCATCCCGCCGCCTGAATCCCGCCGCCCTCATCCCGCCGCCTGAATACCGCCGCCTGAATCCCGCCGCCTGAATCCAGCCCCGCCCCGCCCCGGCCCGACGCTTGACGCTCGCCCTCATCCCGCCACTTGAAGGGTGTGAAATGTCCAGAAAAATCGGCTCCATCGCTGCCCTCGCTGTCCTGACAATTGCTCTCACGGCCTGCAGCGCCCCCGGCAAACCGGGCGGCGGCAGCAACAAGACCGACGGTCCCGTCCCGGAGAAGCCGGCCAAAGCGGTCACCGTCAACATCCTCGACGTCGCCGGCGACCTCCAGCTCACCCAGGGCATGATCGACGAGTTCGTCGCCAAGAACTCCGACCAGATCAGCAAGGTCACCTACTCGAAGGCCACCGCGCCCGAGCTGGTCGGCAAGGTCAAGGCCCAGCAGAACGCCGGCCGGGTCGACATCGACCTCGTGCTGACCGGCGTCGACGGCCTCGCCGCCGGGATCGACCAGAGCCTGTGGACGCCGCTGCTGCCGACCTACGCGAGCCGGGTGCCCGGCATGAGCGACTACCTGCCCGGCGCGGCCGCCATGCAGAAGCTGGCCGGCGACTTCGGCGTCACGGTCACCTACTACCCGTCCGGGCCGCTGATCGAATACCTGCCGGCCAAGGTGCCGACCCCGCCGAAGACCGCGGAAGACCTGCTGGCGTTCGCGAAGGCCAACCCGGGCGCGGTGCAGTACGCCCGTCCGTCGAACTCCGGCCCCGGCCGTACCTTCCTGATGGGCCTGCCCTATCTCCTCGGCGACTCCGACCCGAAGGACCCGGTGAACGGCTGGGCCAAGACCTGGGCCTACCTGGCCGAGCTGAACAAATATGTGACGCTCTATCCGTCCACCACCAGCGAGACCATGAAGAACCTGGCCAACGGGTCGGCGAAGGTCATCGCGAGCACGACCGGCTGGGACATCAACCCGCGGGTGCTCGGCACGGTGCCCAAGGAGGCCGCGGTCGGCACGCTGCAGGGCTTCCACTGGGTCACCGACGCGCACTACGCGGTCATCCCCAAGGGCGTCGACGTCGACAAGCAGGCCGCCGTGCTCAACCTGCTGAAGGACATGCTGACCCCGGCGCAGCAGGCCAAGGCGTACGACAAGGGTTATTTCTATCCGGGGCCGGCGGTGAAGGACGTGCCGCTGTCGATGGCGCCGGCGGAGAGCCAGCAGGCGATCGGCGAGTACGGCCGCCCGGAGTACGAGCAGCTCATCGCGAGCAACCCGCTCGAGGTGCCACTGGACGCGAAGGCCCTGGTCGCCGCGTTCGACAAGTGGGACCGGGAGATCGGCGGCGCGAAGGTGAAGAAGTGAGCTGGCTCCGCCTGGACGGCGTCACGCGGCGCTTCGGCGGCAAGGCGGCGCTCTCCGAGTTGACGATGAGCATCGAGCAGGGCGAGTTCATCGCCCTGCTCGGCCCTTCCGGCTGCGGCAAGTCGACCGCGCTCAACTGCCTGGCCGGCCTGCTCCCGCTCACCGAGGGCAGCATCTGGCAGGACGAGAAGCGCCTCGACACCCTGCGGCCGGAGCGGCGCGGCTTCGGCATGGTGTTCCAGAGCTACGCCCTGTTCCCGCATCTGTCGGTGCGCAAGAACATCGCGTTCGGCCTGCAGATGCGGCGGCTGCCCCGGGCCGAGGTGCGCCGCCGCACCGACGAGGCGATCAAGCTGGTGCGCCTCGAGGAGCACGCCACCAAGCTGCCCGGCCAGCTCTCCGGCGGCCAGCAGCAGCGGGTCGCGATCGCCCGCGCCGTCGTCCTCGAGCCGTCCCTGGTGCTGATGGACGAGCCACTGTCCAACCTGGACGCGAAGCTGCGCCTGGAGATGCGCACCGAGATCCGGCGGCTGCACCAGTCGCTCGGCCTGACCACCGTCTACGTGACCCACGACCAGGAGGAGGCGCTGTCCATGGCGGACCGCCTGGTGGTGCTGCGCGACGGCCGGGTCCAGCAGATCGGCACCCCGGAGGAGCTGCACAACCGGCCGGCCAACCGGCACGTGGCCGACTTCATGGGCTACCGCAACCTGCTGCCCATGCGGGTGACGGCGACGCAACCACTGACGGTGGAGGCGTCGGGGCTGACGTTGCACGGCACGGCGGTGGGCACGGTCGCGGCCGGCGACGAGGTGGTCGCCGCCATCCGGCCCGAGGATCTCCGGACCGGGGAGGGCGGCGTGCCGGTCACTGTCGAGGTCGTCGAATATCAGGGGCGGGAACTGGCCGTCGAGGCCCGCACGTCGCAGGGCCTGATGCTGCACCTGCGAGCGGCCGAACGGCCCGCGCCCGGCGACCAGATCTCGGTGGTCGCCGACCCGTCACGGGTATTGGTGTTCCCGGCATGACGGCGGCCCGGACCGCCCTCCGCCACCGCCTGGCCGAACGCGGCATCGACCGGCAACTCCTGCTGTTGCTGCCGGCCCTGGTCGCGGTGCTGGTCCTGTTCATCTACCCCTTCGCGTACGGCATGGGGCTGTCCTTCCAGCCGTCGCAGGGTGGCGTGCTCGGGGCGTACAAAAACTTCTTCGACGATGCCTATCAGCGCGACACGATCGGGACCACCCTCCAGCTCGCGTTGCCCGCCGCGTTCCTCAACGTGGCCGCCTCCGTGCCCATCGCGTACCGGATGCGGGGTCGTTTCCGCGCGAAGCGCGCCCTGACCACCCTGCTGGTCGTGCCGATCACCCTCGGCACCGTGCTCACCGCCGAGGGGTTGCTGAACTTCCTCGGGCCGACCGGCTGGTTCAACCGGGTGTTGATGAGCCTCAAGATCACCGACGAGCCGTTGCGGCTCACCAACAACTACTGGGGCGTGTTCTTCTCCCTGGTCATCACCGGTTTCCCGTTCGCCTTCCTGCTGATCCTGTCCTACCTGTCCGGCATCGACCCGACCCTGGAGCGGGCGGCCGCGACGCTCGGGGCCGGCTGGTGGCCGCGCTTCTGGCGGATCACCCTGCCGCTGCTCGCGCCCGGGCTGGCCACCACGTTCTGCCTCACGTTCGTGCTCGCCTTCAGCGTCTTCCCGTCGGCAGTGCTGGTCGGCGACCCGGCCGGCAGCACCCGGGTCATCTCGATCGCCGCCTACCACGCCGCCTACGAGGCCTACGACTATCCGCTCGCCAGCGCGATCGCGGTGGTGATGGGCGTGGTCGAGCTCGCCGTCGTCGCGGTCGTGCTCGGGGTGCGGGCGCTGTTCTACACCGGCTCGACGGGAGGAAAGGGATGAACTTTCGCCTGACCAAATCGCCCGGGGCATGGCTGGTCTGGGGCGCGGTCGTGTGCTTCTTCGTCATGCTGGCCGGGGTCATCGGCAGCGTGCTGGTCAGCTCGTTCGGGCGGCGGTGGTTCGACACCTGGCTGCCGCAGAGCTGGACCGGCCAGTGGTACGGCCAGGCCTGGCGCGAGTTCACCCTGCTCGACGTGCTCATCGTGACGCTCGAGGTGTCCGTGCTGGTGGTGGCGATCTCGGTGCTGGTCGGCGTGCCCGCGTCGTACGTGCTGGCCCGCAAGAAGTTTCCCGGCCGCCGCCTGCTCTACCTGGTGTTCCTGCTGCCCATCCTGATGCCGCCGATCACCTACGGCATCCCGCTCGCCACCGTGCTCTACAAATACGGTTTCGCCGGGCACCTGACCGGCGTCGTGCTCGCCAACCTGGTCCCGTCGATCCCGTTCGTGATCCTCACCATGACGCCGTTCATCGAACAGGTCGACCCGTCGATCGAGCGCGCCGCCCGGATGTGCGGGGCGCGCACCGGCCAGGTCTTCACCCGGATCCTCGCGCCGCTGCTCGTGCCGGGCATCCTGGCCGCATCGATCCTGGTGCTGGTGCGCACGGTCGGCATGTTCGAACTGACCTTCCTCACCGCCGGGCCGGACTCACAGACCCTGGTCGTGGCTCTTTATTACACGATGTCGGCGGCGGGCATCCGGGCCCAGCAGTCGGTCGACGCGATGGCCGTCATCTACACCTCGATGATGCTGGTGCTGCTGGTGGTGGCGTTGCGCTTCGTCAATCCGACGCAGCTGGTCGCCCGGGTCAAGGAGGACGTGGATTGAAAATCACCGAGGCCCGCGTGATCGTCACCTGCCCCGGCCGCAACTTCGTCACCCTGAAGATCGTCTGTTCCGACGGCGGGGTTTACGGCATCGGCGACGCCACGCTCAACGGCCGGGAGCTGGCCGTCGCTGCCTACCTGACCGAGCACGTGATCCCGGCGCTGATCGGGCGGGACCCGGCGCGGATCGAGGACACCTGGCAATACCTGTACAAGGGCGCCTACTGGCGGCGCGGGCCGGTCACGATGACCGCCATCGCGGCGGTGGACACCGCCTTGTGGGACATCAAGGGCAAGGTGGCCGGGCTTCCCGTCTATCAACTGCTGGGCGGGCGGTCACGGTCCGGTGTCCGGGTGTACGGGCATGCCAGCGGCGCCTCCGTGGACGCGGTTCTCTCCTCGGTCGCTGATTTCGTGTCGCGCGGCTTTCACGCCGTACGCGTGCAGGCCGTTGTTCCTGGAATTCCGGATATTTACGGTATTTCTTCCGGCCCGGCTTACGAGCCGGCGACCTCGGGGATCGCTGACGAGGCCACCTGGTCGACGCCGCACTATCTCGCCCACATCCCGTCGGTGTTCGCCGCCGTGCGCGACGAGTTCGGGCCCACGCTGCAGCTGCTGCACGACGTGCACCACCGGCTGACCCCGCTGGAAGCGGCCCGGCTCGGCAAGTCGCTGGAGCCCTACGCGCTGACCTGGATGGAAGACCCGGCCCCGGCGGAGATGCAGGACGCGTTCCGGCTCATCCGGCAGCACACGACGACACCGGTGGCGGTGGGGGAGATCTTCAACTCGATCTGGGACTGCGCCCAGCTCATCCAGGAACGGCTGATCGACTACATCCGGGCCACCGTCGTGCACGCCGGCGGCATCACCCACCTGCGCCGCATCTTCGACCTGGCCGCGCTCTACCAGGTGCGCTCCGGCTCGCACGGCGCCACCGACCTGTCGCCGATCTGCATGTCCGCCGCCCTGCACCTTGACCTGGCCATTCCCAACTTCGGCCTGCAGGAGTACATGCCGCACACCGCCGAGACCGACGCCGTCTTCCCGCACGGCTACCGCTTCGCCGACGGCTACCTGCACCCGGCCGAGGAGCCCGGCCTCGGCGTCGACATCGACGAGGCCCTGGCCGCCGAGTACCCGTACCGCCCGGCCGCCCTGCCGGTGAATCGTCTGACCGACGGAACGCTGCACGACTGGTGACCGACCTCGTTACCCACCGGTCGGCTCCCGCTTTACTCCTCCGGAAATCAGAGACCTCCCCGTGACCTGCCGATTTTCGCTGTAACGAATCGCGGGGAGGAAGAAAAATGGGGACGTCGGTCATAGGTAAGGCACAGTCGCAGAACATTGCCGCCGCTCGCTACCGGGCGGCCGTGGCCGACGTGCCCGACGTGCTGGAGATGGTGGCCGACATCTGCCGGGCGCCGATGGCCGCGCTCAAGGTCGTCGGGGACACCCAGGCACACGTGGCCGCGGCGGTCGGCATGCCGTCCGTCGGCGACGTGCCGAAGTCGGCGTCGCTGTGCGACATGGTGTCGGAGACCGACCACGCGGTCGCCGTCGACGACGCCGCGCACGACCCGCGGATGGCCGGCCACCCGCTGGTCGCCGGCGCCGCCCACGTCAAGTTCCTGGCCGCCGCGCCGCTGCACTACGACGGGCACATCGTCGGTGCGCTGTGCGTGTTCGACCCGGGTCCCCGCGAGATCGACGCGGCCACCACCATCCGCTTCCTCGAGCGCATCGCCAAGCGGATCGACTCCGAGACGGCGCTGCGCCACCTGCTGACCGAGCAGCAGCCGCTCCCGGTGCCGATCGACCAGGACGAGGTCGTGATGGCGATCTCGCACGAGGTCCGCACCCCGCTCACCGTCATCCGCGGTCAGTTGGAACTGCTCGCCGACACCCCGGGCGCCATCGGCGCGGACTTCACCGGGCAGGCCGAGGCCGTACGCCGTAACGCGAACCGCCTCTGCCGCACCGTCGACAACCTCCTCCGGGCGGTCAACCAGTCGCGCCACGCCCCGATCGGCGAACGCACCGTGATGGATCTGCGTGACGCTATGCGTTCGGTGCTGGCCGAGGTCGGGCCGGCCGCCGACCGGGTGCTGCTCGACCTGCCCGGCCAGCCGGTGTGGGTGACCGCCGACCAGCGACTGCTCGAGATCGCGGTGTCGCAGCTGCTCAACAACGCCCTGCACCACGGCGGCCCGCGCGCGCCGGTGGTGCTGTCGGTGTCGGCCGGTCCGGAGCCCACCATCGAGGTCCGTGACCAGGGTCCCGGCCTCGACGAGACCGAGCTGAGCCGGCTCGGCACCGCGTTCTACCGCTGCGACGACGCCCGCCGCCAGGAGAAAGCCGGCCTCGGCCTGGGCATCTCGATCAGCCGCCGGATCTGCGAGGCGCAGGGCGCGTCGCTGACCCTGCACAGTGTCCGGGGATCCGGCGTCGTCGCCCGGATCAGCTTCCCGACGTCGTGACGTTGCGTAAACCCGCCACAACTATTAGCCGATTTGGTAGTCGCTTAAGTAGGAAGATCGGCATAGGGTTCGTCGCCGGGCGCGTGATTCGCGCCGACGAAATCCAGGAGTGGACATGCGTCGTACCCTCGCCGCCGTTGCCTTGCTCGCGACGCTCTTCGCGTCGTCCGCCTGCTCCTCGGGCGCCAAGGCCGACCACGCAGCGCCGGCCGGGGTCAAGGTCGACGTCGGGGTCATCGCGATCATCGACGTGGCCCCGATCTATCTGGGCAAGGCCAAGGGATTCTTCGCGAAACGCGGCATCGACCTCAGCCTCACCGCCGAACAGGGCGGTGGCCCGATCGTCAAGGGCGTGATCGCCGGGAAGTACCAGTTCGGCTTCAGCAACGTGACCTCGCTGATGGCCGCCCAGTCCGACGGCGCCCCACTCAAGGCGGTGGCCAGCGGGGTCGCCTCCACCGGCCGGGCCGGACGCGACTTCTCCGCCGTCGTGGTGCGCGACGGCAGCCCGATCCACACCGCCAAGGACCTGGTCGGCAAGAAGATCGGCGTGAACATCCTCAAGAACATCGGCGACACCACCGTGCGCCAGTCGGTGCGCAAGGCCGGCGGCGACGCCACCGACCTCAAATTCCAGGCGATCCCGTTCCCGCAGATGGCGGGCGCGCTGCGAGCCGGGAAGGTCGACGCGGCCTGGGTGGTGGAGCCGCAGCTCTCCGAGATCCTCACCTCGGGCGGCAACGTGGTGGCGTCCAACTTCGTCGACACCGCCGCCGACCTGACGGTGGCGCTCTATTTCACCAGCCAGGCGACGATCGCCAGGGACCCGAAGCTGGTCGCGGACTTCACCGACGCGATCCGGGAGTCCCTCGACTATTCCGCCGGGCACCCCGAAGAGGTCCGGGACATCGTCGGCACGTACGCCCCGATCAACGACACCGTGCGGATCAGCATGATCCTGCCGAGCTGGCCGGAGAACATCAACCGGACGTCGCTGGAGAAGGTGGCGCAGCTCGGCCACAAGGACGGCATCTTCAAGAAGACCCCGTCGCTGGACGAGCTGCTGCCCGCGTCCTCCTGATTTTCTGGTTCTAGGGAAGAATCGCGTCCACGTAGCCGCCGTCCACCCGCACCGCGCCGCCGGTGGTGGCTGACGCTTGCGGCGACGCCAGGTAGACGACCATGTTGGCGATCTCCTCCGGCTCGATGAGGCGCTGCAGCAGCGACTGCGGCCGGTGCTTGCGCATGAACTCGCGCTGCGCCTCGTCCCACGGCAGATCGTCGCCGACCAGCGAGCGCACGAAATCCTCCACGCCACCGGTGTGCGTCGGCCCGGCGATGACGCTGTTGACGGTCACACCCGACCCGGCGGCTTCCTTGGCGAAGCCCCGGGAGACCGCGAGCAGCGCCGTCTTGGTCATCCCGTAGTGGATCATCTCGGCCGGCGTGACCACCGCCGAGTCGCTGGCGATGTACTGGATCCGCCCCCAGCCGCGCTCCCGCATCCCCGGCAGATAGGTCCGGGTCAACCGCACCGCGGCCAGCACGTTGACCTCGAAGTACCGCCGCCACTCGTCGTCGGTGATCTCCAGTGCCGGCTGCGCCCCGAAGATCCCCAGGTTGTTGACGAGAATGTCCACCTCGGGCAGCGCCGCCACGGCCCCGGCCGCGCCCTGCTCGGTGGCCACATCGGCCGGCACCGCCACGAAATCACCCGCCGGCAGACCCGCGATCGCCCGCTCCACCGACTCCGCCGACCGCCCGTTGACGCCGACCCGCGCCCCCGCCGCCGCCAGCCCGGCCGCGATGGCCCGCCCGATGCCCTGCGTGGACCCGGTGACCAGCGCCGTCCTACCCGAAAGATCAAGTCGCATACCCCCGATCCTGCCCCGCTGCGACGTCTTCCACACGGGATGGCGCGATTCCCCGCCGGCGGGCAGCATGGCGGGGTGCTCGAGTCGCCCGCCTTCCCGCAAGCCCGCCAACAGGCACAGGCCGCCGCCGACGCCGGCGACCTGGACGGGGCACGCGCCCTGCTCACGGGCGTCGTCGAGGCCGGCCGTCCCCGGCTGGCCGACGGCGACCCCGAACTGCTGGAGACGATGCGCCAGCTGGCCGGCCTGCACACCCGCGCGGGCGACCCGACAGCCGCGCGCCGCCTCCTCGAGGAGGCGGTGGCGGGCGGCCACCGCTTGAGCGACACCGACCCGCTGGGCGTGATGCTGGCACACGACCTCGGCGCGGCCGCCGAGCAACTGGACAACCGGCACGAGGCCCGCGCCCAGTTCACCCGGGTGGCCGCGCGGGGGCCGGCCGCGCTGGGCGCCTCCCACTGGGCGGTGCAGCGGGCCCGCTCCTACCTGGACACCGGCGACTCAGCACCCCCAGCCGAGCCGGCAACGGCCCCAGCCTTCACCGCAGCCGCGTTCACCGAGCCCCCACCCGCCCCACTCGCGCCCACCCCACCAACCGCCCCGGTCCCCCCACTGCCCTGGGTGCAGTCGCCCTCCCCGCCAACTCCGGCTCCGACCCAGGCTCCGACCCAGGCCCCGACCCAGGCCCCGACCCAGGCCCCGGCCTCGGCTGCGGCTTCGGCCCCGGCCTTCGTTCCGGCTCCGGGTTCGGCCCCGGCCCCGTTCTCATCCTGGGCCTCGGATCAGGCCACCGTTTCGGGTCCGCCCACGGGTCCGGCCAGGAAGCGACTGCCGTGGGTGCTCGCCGGGGTAGCCGTCGTCGTGGTGCTCGCGCTCGTCGCGGTGCTGGTGCGCCCCGGCGACCGGAAGAAGCCGTCCGAGTTGACCGCGGTCCCACTGCCGACCGCGGCCACCACACTGCCGGCGTCCCGCGGCCTCGGCGCGGCGCCACCCACATCGGCAACGGCGTCGCCCACCGCGAGCACAGCGCCCACCCCGACCGCCACACGAACCAGCGCAGCCGCGCCACCCCCGGTCAAAACAACAACCACCGCAGCCGTACGCACCCGCATCGTCTCGCCGGCAGACAACAGCACCGTGCCGTGGCCGTTCGACGCGAAGTTCACCGTCTCCCCGGCGGACACAGCCGCGACAGGCACGGTCGTCTCCCTGTCGATCTGCGTGGCCGGCCTCTGCTACCTGGACGGCAAACTAGACATCATCGGGGGCCAGGCAGCCCCCTACACGGTCTACCTGGGCGCCTCCAAGCCGGAGGGAACCGGCGTGGCCTGGAAGCTACGGCTCGACCGCCTACCCAAGTCGGACTACGCCAACCTGGTCTCCACCCGCGACGCCGCCATAGCCAACGGCACGTGGGGCGCAACAGCCAGCACCCCGATCGAAGCGCTGAACAGCACCCCGATCACCACCCTGACGGTCACGAAGAAGCCATGAGATCTCCGACCGCGCGGGGACTATCCGCAGTTCGCCGGTAAGTGCTCTCTACTTATCGCGGCCCGCCCGCCTCAGGGCGAATCTCACCAATGCCGCGAAAATACCCACGCATTTCTGCCCGCTGCCATGAAAGGTTTATCGAGTTCCGCGCGAGCCTGCGGATGGTTATTGTTGTCTTCTCCGGGCGGCGGCGGGCGCGCATTTCCCCGATTGCTGTTCTGGCCGACAGCACGGCGCCCCCGGCCACTTCCACGGGGTGCCGTTCGAAGACGCTGCGGCGCCGGTGGCGGTCGGTAACCGGCGCACGCCGTGACGCCGTGCCGACGCAGGCCGGCCGTCCCCGGCGGCACCGCAATGCCGACTGCCCGTGCGCGGCCGGTTGATGCCAGTTTCAGGGAGAGCCGCAGGCGGCGGCCAGGTCCTGACCGCCCGACGGCACCCGACGGTCGACGCCGTTCGCCGGGCACCGCAGATCCACCGTGGCCACCTGCCTGAAACCGATGTGCCGACGCGACCTGATCGGCTACTTCCGCCCGATCAGCCACCCCCGCCGGACTCACCCCCAACGCCGGACTCGCTACTTCCGCTTGGTCAGCCGCCTCCGCTCGGCTGGCCGCCAGGGTCTGGTCGGCTGCCTCTGTGTGGGCGGTCGCCTGCGTTTGACGCGCTGCTTGCGGGCGGCCTGCTGCCATGACCTGGTCCGCTGCTTGCGTGTGGCCTGCTGCCGTGACCTGGTCCGCTGCTTCTGCGTGGGCTGCCTGCGTTTGACGTGCTGCTTGCGGCTGGTTCGCTACGTCGGTCTGGCGCGCGGGTTTGGGCTTCGCTGTTTGATCGGTCTCGCGGGCGATGGGTGCTTGATCGGTGACGCCGGCGCGGTCTGGCTGTTGTGCATGACTCGGCGGCACGACCCTGGCCCTGCCGCCCGGCACCTGCTGCGGCGGCCGTTCGGTGGTGGTCTCGGCGTCCCGGGCCAGGGGCGGAATCTCTTCGAAGTCGTCATGCAGGCCCACCGCGGCGCACTCGGCCGAGCAACCGTTCGACCGGCACAGCTTCCGGGCATGGCGCCGTGCAAGCCCCCACCGCCGATGACGCGCGTGCTCACGGCGAAACTCGTCAGCCTCCGGCGAATAATTGCGGGCTTTCGTTCGGTCACGCATAGCGGCCAGCTCGCAGTTGGTGAAGAACTGGAGCTGCCGAACGCCGATCACCTGACCGCCTGGGTGCCGCATGAATACATTATCTCGCGCCGAGGAGGGCGCCTATAAGCGATGATCATGCCAATTCCAGAAAGCAGGCAGGGCAGTTGTTTGACCAATCAAACGGCTATTGCATCAGGCCAGGCAAGGGCTCTCGTGTCCGTTGCCGGATCGGAAAGCTGAGTTGGAGGAGGGGCGATTTCTGCCGGCGCGGCCGACGCGGGCCGAACATGCGCACGGGCCGGCGCGGACCCCGGTGATTCGCCGAGGCCTCGATCATGGGGAGTTGGTGCGAGCAGCGCGCACGAACTCTCCTAGATCGAGGCTGGGGGCGGACGGAGGGCGGGCCGTCCGACGTGTGCTTGTCGGGGCTGTGGTGGTCACCCGGAATCGGGACTGACTTGTTGATCGTGTTTCGCCTAGCTTGGGGTGAACGGAACGGCGGCGCGGGAGGACGTCCCTCGATGATCGGTCTTGAGTCGCTTCGATGGATGTTGACGCTGGCGTTCGGTGGGGCGGCGGGCTTTCACCTGGTGCGGTGGCTGTGGCGGGCGGAACCGTGGCATGAGGACGTGCTGCACCTGGTGATGGGGCTTGCCATGATCGTGATGATCTGGCCGTGGGGTCATGCGGTGCCGGAGAGTGTCTGGATCACCGTGTTCACGCTGTCGGCGGGGTGGTTCCTGGCGCGGGCGGTGGAGGTTCGGCGGGTGGTTCCGTTGTTCTTCGCCACTGCCATGGGCGCCATGGTGTGGATGAGCGCGGCCGCCCCGAGCGGGTCGCACCACATGCACCATATGCCGCGGAACTGGGTCAGCGCCGGGCTCGGCGCCTATCTCGTGGCGGCCTCGGTGTGGTGGGTGGTGCGGGGCATGCGGCTCGGCCGGCTGTCGGCGGCCGCGGGGGCCGACCCTCGACCGCCGGATTGGTCGGCGCTGTGCCACGGCACCATGAGCGCGGGCATGGGATTGGCGCTGCTGGCAATGGCGTGAGCGCGGCCACCGGGCTGTGCCGCAATACGTCGGGCGGTGGCGGGCGGCCTGTGTCGGAGTGCGGGGTGGCGGGGCTGAGCGGGCGCTGGGTGGCGGTGCGGTCAGGCTCGCTGCCATAGGGCTGGGGTGCCGGGTAGGCACTTCAGGGCGCCGGTCGTCGCCAGGTGGTTCAGGTGTGCGAGGGTTTCGGCCAGGGCCATTCGCCGCAGCATGCCGTGCAGGGCGTCCCAGCCCCGTGACCAGGTCAGCTGTGATGCCACTGCCCAGCCCGTCGGTTCGGCCAGGGAGTCGACTGCCTGCAGGATCTCGGCGCCGCGCGCGTCGTGGTGCTCGATCAGTTCGGCGGCCCGGGACGGGATTCCCCGGAACCGGTATTCGTGGGCCGGCAACGCCTCGTCGCCGGCGTAGCGGTCCGAGCGGGACAGTGACCCCAGGTAGTCGCCCAGTGGGTCGCCCGACGAGGTCGGCAGCACCGCCACGTTCGGGCTGATCCGGGGGAGCAGGTGGTCGCCGGTCAGCAGGACGCCGGCCTCGGCGTCGTGCAGGCACAGGTGACCCGGTGTGTGCCCGGGCGTCCACACGGCGCGTAGCGACCGGCCGGCCAGTGGCAACCGGTCGCCGTCGTTGATCTCGCGGTCCGGCTCGGGCATCTCCAGCAGCGCGGCCATCCGATCGGGCCGAACCACCAAAAGATCAACTTCCGCCGACGGTACGCCGTGCCGGAGCAGCCAATCGGGGTCGATGCCGGGATTGCGCCCGCGCCAGGCCCGCGCCGGGAGCGTGGCCGCCTCGACCGGGTGCATGCCGATCCACGCGCCCGACTCGCCGCGCAGCCAGCCGCTCATCCCGTGGTGGTCGGGGTGCACGTGGGTGACCACGATGCCGGTCACCTCGGCCACGGTCGCGCCGGCCGTGGCGAGCCCGGCCATCAGGGCCTGCCGGGCCTCGTCGCCGTCCCACCCGGGGTCGACCACGATCAGGCCGTCGTCGTCGGGGAAGGCGTAGCTGAGGGTGTAGCGCATCGGGTTGTCCGGGATGGGCACGGGGATCGACCAGATGCCCGGCCGGGGCTCCTCGACCGGCGGGAGGACCCGTCGTTTCCAGGCCTCGGCCTGGGCGGTACCGGTGATCATCCCGTGCCCCCGAATCCAATGCCCCTGAATCCAATGCCCCTGAATCCAATTACTGAACGGTAACCGTCAGGGTATCTCGCGGAACGTGTTGGTCGAGCAGTGGATCTCACCCAGGGAGACGTGCGCGGAGGTCAGGTCGTCGACGAAGGTGACCCGGTAGCCGATCGTACGCATCGCCTCGGTGATGGCCGACGCAAAGATGTCGCGGCCGCCGAGCAGCGGGCCGAACGGCTTCGGCGCCACGTAGCGGCCGTCGCCCGCGAGCAGGCCGTTGATCGGGTTGGGCGTCTCCGCGGAGGCGGTCCGGCGCGCGGCCAGGCCGGCCAGCTCCCGGTCCTTGTCCGGGCCGGGCGGCATCTCGTCGATCTCGGTCTTGGCCAGGGCCCAGTCGAAGCCACGCGCGGTGAACAGCGTCGGGATGCGGACGATCCGCGAGGCGGGCAGGCCCAGCGCCGCGATCGCCGCGTCGATCTTCGCCGCGGCCTGCCGGTTGGTGTCGGTGAACTGCTCGTCGGCCCGGAACTCGCCGGCCGTGCGCTGGTCGATCCGCGGCGAGTAGTCGCCCAGCTCGGGCAGGCCGCCGTGCAGCAGCGTGCCGGCCGGGACGCTGCCGAGCAGGGCGAGGCCGGTCGTCGGATCGGCCACGATGGCCTTCCAGCCGCCGGCGACCGGCAGGAACTGGATGAACTCGTCGACGTGCCCGATCTCGAGCCAGCTCGTGTCCACGATGGACATCAGGGCGCCCTGCGCCCGGAGGAACGTGACGACCTCCGGCGACGGCGTGCCGCCCAGGACGATCCGGCCGTCCGGCTCGGTCTCCAGGTTGCCCATCGAGTCGTACGTGTTGAGGTCGTCGATGCCGTCGACCGGGACCGTCGGGATGTGCACGACCCCGACGTCCGGCCCGCGCAGCTCGGTGTAGGTGACGCGGGCGGCCACCCGGTGCGCCTGGTTGACCGAGGGGATCAGCACCCGCATCGCGTGCCCGGCCATCACCTGGTAGCCGGGCTCGAACAGGTCCTGCATCCAGTCGTCGTTGCCGGTGTCCAGCACCGACATCGGCACCCCGGCCGGGAGAACGGCGGCGGTCGCGGCCCGCCATTCTTTGCCGTTGGCGTCGTCGGCGGTCGAGGCGAGCACGCGGTCGAGGCGGGCGGTGTTCAGCTGGGTGTGCACGGGCGCTTCACGAAGGCGTACCGAAATCGTCTTGCCGGCGGAAACGCGGAGCGTGACCGATGCGCTGCCGTCCCAGACCGCGCGGTCCCGCACGACGTCGCGTCCCTCCAGGCCGAGGTCGACGCCGGTGCGCAGCTCGGCCGCGGTGAGCGTGGTGGCCACCTCCCAGCGCTGCCGCTTGACGAAGAGCCGGACGTTGCCGGTGGTGATCAGCTTCGCGGTGGCGCCGGCCGGAACCCCGGGCCAGGAAGCGCGAAGCCGGGCCAGGTCCTGTTCGTCGCGGGCGCCGTCGACGATCTCGTCGGCGGCGTCGTTGCAGGCCGCGAGCTGCCGGTCGGCGAGGTTCTGGGCATGGCGATGGGCCTCTCGTTGCGCGGGGGTCGGTTCGGCGATCTGGTTGTAGCGCTCGTCCTCGGCGTCCTCCCGGGCCACCGCCTTGGTCGCGATGGCACGCGCGGGGGCCTGGCATCGCCCGGCGTCGTCGTCGATGTTGGCGAGGAAAACCCCGCCGGGGGTGAGCACGGTGAGTTCCGGCGCGCTTTCGCTTGCGTACGCCGTGAACGGCACCGCCGCCAGCGCGATCGCGACCGGAATCAACAGAAGTCGTCTCATGCCCGCCGATGTTCACGGCCGGTTGTCAGGAACCCGTGTGCCCGCCGTCGTGAACCGGTCAGGGCACCAGCGGCACGCCCGGGTTGGCACGCAGCGTCACCTTGACCGCGCCCGCCCGTGGCCCGGCCGCCGCCGTCTCGAGGGCGGTGCGCCACTCGGGGAGCACGTAGGTGTGCGTGACGAGATCGTCGACCGGATAGGCCGGGTCGGCCAGCCACTCGACCACCTGCGACATCGTGGTGCGCCCGCCGAGCGTCTCCTCCGGGCCGGAGTTGACCGTGCCCTGCACGGTGAGCTGCCGGTTCCACACCAGCGACCAGTCCACCCGCTGCCGCCCGGCCCCGCCCACCAGCACCAGCGTGCCGGTCGGGCGCAGCAGGTGCAGCCCGAGGTCGATGGTCTGCGGCCGGGCCACGCAGTCGAACACCACGTCCACGCCCTGCTCCAGGATCGGTGTCCTGGTGATCTTCGGCCGGATCACCCGGCCGCCGTGCAGCTCGGCCAGGGCCTCGACGACGTGCGGGCCGGAGTCCAGGGCCCGGTCGGCGCCGGTCGTCGCGCGCTGGGCGCCCGGCCCGACCACGGTGATGTCCAGGCCGGGGTGCAGCCGGCGCAGCGCGGCGACGGTGAGCAGGCCGATCGTGCCCGGTCCGATCACCACGGCGCGGTCGCCGGTGCGGCGCCAGCGCAGGGCGGCGTGCAGGGCGATCGAGGCGGGCTCGGCCAGCACCGCCCGCCGCGACGGCGTCGGGCCGACCGGGTGCAGCTGGGAGCGGTGGGCGGCGACGAGCTCACCCCAGCCGCCGCCCAGGGCGGCGTCGAAACCCTGCGTCGGCGACCGGCATCCGGTCACGCCGGGCTGGTCGAAGCGTTCGCAGACGTACGGGTGGCCCTCCCGGCAGGAGCGGCACGGGTCGAACCCGCGGTGCACGCACGAGATCACCGGATCCAGCGCGAACCGCTCGCCGGTCGCCTCGTCCACCGCGACGATCTCGTGGCCCAGGATCTGCTTGCGGGCCGCGTAGAACGCGCTGAGCACCACCGACGACTTGGCCTGCGCGACCGCGACGTCGCTGCCGCAGACGCCGGCCAGCTCGGGCCGCAGCAGCAGCCAGCCCGGGGCATCCGGCAGCGCCGGCGCCGGCACGTCGTCGCGCAGCGACAGCATCCCGGCGAACCGGCGGGTGGCCGGGATCGCCGTCAGCAGGTAGCGCGGCACGGACAGGTCAGCGAGGACGGCTCGCATGGGGCTCCTCCAGGTTCACGATGAGGTCGCGCAGCCAGGTCAGGGCCGGGTCGCCGGCGCGGGCCGGGTGCCAGTGCGCCGCCTCGACCAGCTCCGGCGGCGGGAACGGCACCTCGGCGATCACCAGGCCGAGGCGCTCGCGGCACAGCTCGGCCAGCCGGCGCGGCACGAACGCGACCAGGTCGGTGCCGGCGACCACGACCGGCAGCGGCAGCAGGGCCTGCACGGTCACCTCGACGTTGCGGCGAACGCCGAGCTCGGTCAGCAGCCGGTCGGCCGGGGTGCCGTCCATGCCGCCGCTGCCCAGCGCCGCGTGGCTCATCTCGTTGAGGTCGGCCAGGGTGAGCCGCCCGTCGCGCAGCCGCGGATGCCCGGCCGCCACGATGCCGACGAAGTGATCGCGGAACACCACCGTGCGCCGGCCGGGGAGCCCGTAGCCGAGCGGGCCCACCATCAGATCGCAGCGGGCCAGATGGTTGAGCAGGTCGGAGCCGGCCGGCGGCAACGGCTCCAGGTCGACCACCACCCGCGGGGCCTCGGCCGCGAGCGCGGCCAGCAGCGGCTCGGCCAGCACCGTGACGGCGTAGTCGGACAGGGCCACGGTGAAGTGGCGGGTGCTGGTGGCCGGGTCGAAATCGGTGCGGTGGCCGAGCACCACCTCGGCGGCGGCGAGAGCCTCGCGGACGGCCGGGAGCAGTTGCGCGCCGAGCTCGGTCAGCTCGTAGCCGCGACCCGAACGGTGCAGCAACTCGTCGCCGAAGTGGCCGCGCAACCGGGCCAGCGCCGCGCTCATCGCCGGCTGGCTCATCGTCAGCCGCTCGCCGGCCCGGGTCACGTTGCGCTCCTCGAGCAGGGCGGCCAGGGCCACGCACAGGTTGAGATCGACACTCGTCCCGGTGACGCGCATGGGACACACTAAGTCGTGGCTCTCGGCGCGGTCGACCTGAACCTGCTGGTCGCCCTGCGTGCGCTCCTCGAGGAGGAAAACGTCACCCGGGCCGGCGAGCGGCTCGACCTGGGCCAGCCGGCGATGAGCGCGGCGCTGGCCCGGTTGCGCCGGCACTTCGGCGACGAGCTCCTGGTCCGGGTCGGGCGCGATTTCGAGTTGACGCCGTTCGCGCGATCGCTGCTGCCGCAGGTGCGCGAGTCGGTGCGGCTGCTCGGCGACGCCATGCGGGTCACCGGCGGGTTCGACCCGGCCACCAGCACGTCCTCGCTGACCGTCGCGCTCAGCGACTACGCCCTGGCCGTCCTGCACGAGCCGGTGCGCCGGCGGATCAAGGCGGTCGCGCCCGGGGTTCGGCTCGCGTTCACCGAGCTCGGCGACGACCTGCTCGGGTCGGAGCGGGCGCTGCTCCGGCAGGACCTGCTGGTCGGGCCGCCGGGGTACGGATTCGCCGGGCAGCATCTGGAGCTGTTCCGGGACCGTCTCGTGTGTGTGGCCGACGGCTCCAACCCGTACCTGCTGGGTGGTTTCCTGGGTCTGGAGGCCTTTCGCCGGATGCCGCATGCCGTCGCGGTCTTTCCCGGCGGGGTGCCGACGCCGGCCGATCGGGCCGTCGCCGAGCTGGGGATCGATCGGCGGGTGAGCATCCGGGTGCACGGGTTCCTGCCGCTGCTGTTCGCGGTGCGCGGCACCGACGCCGTCGCGGTGGTGCCGGAGCGGATCGCCCGCCGGTTCGCCGGGGACGCGCTGGTCGTCGTGGAGCCGCCGTTCCCGCCGACCGAGATGACCGAGGCGGCGTGGTGGCATCCGTCCCGGCAGGATTCCCCGGCGCACCGGTGGTTCCTGTCCGTGCTCCATGAGGTGGCTGTGGAGCTGCGCTGAATCATCCGCGTGGGCCATCCCTGGTATGCGAATCGCATATTTCTGCCGTGTTACGCGGCCGTGGTCAGCTGCGCTGGTGAAGACGCATCTGGCCCTCGCCCTTTCGATACCGCTCGTCCTCGTCGGCGCCGCGCCGGCTGCCGCCACCGCCACCTCCCGCAGGACCGTCGCCGCCGGGGAGACCTGGCTGGTCCCGTCGACCACCAAGCTCTCGTCGCTCACCCTCGCCGCGGGCGGGACGATCGCCGCGCCCGCCGGTGACGTGCTGACCCTGACCGTGAACGGCGTCGAGCAGGGCTCGAAGCTCACCGCCACCGGCGCCACCACCACGGCGATCGTGCCCGGCACCTACCGCGGCGACGTCGTCGTGTCGGTGACCGAGGCCAACGACGTCGCGTTCGGCGGGCTCACCTTCCCGTTCCGGCAGGCGGTCTTCGTCGGGCCGTCGGGCGTGGCCGACGCCAAGTCGGTGCGTGCCGCCGTAGCGCGCGACGGCAGCATCACGTCCACCGGCGAGGCGTTCAACGGCGTCTACGTCGACGGCGCCACCTACGCTCTGCGCAACCCTCGGATCAGCCTGACCGGCAACGGACGATCCGATTTCGTGGGGTACGGCGCGGCGATCGTCGGCAACAACGGGGCCCGTCTCACCGTCGACGGCGCGGACATCGACAACCGCGGCGCGGTGCGTACCGGTGTCGTGGCCGACGGCGGTAGCACGGTGGTCGTCAAGAACTCCCGCATCCACACCGCCGACGGGGTGCTGCCGGCCGGCTACGTGTCCACGGTCGACACCTCGCTGATGGAGGACGTGCCGTGGATGCTCGGGCTCTCCGGCAACGCGCGGGCCACCAACCTGCTCGGCAACGGCACCAAGGCCGCCTACGTCAACTCGGCGATCTCGTCGCAGGGCTGGGGCGTGCTGTCCACCGACAACGGGCAGAACACCCAGCTCGCCTCGATCAACAGCTCGGTCCGGATCACCGGGAAGGACGGCTACGGGTCGTACGCCATCGGGAACGCGACCGAGCGCTTCCTCGGGTCGTCGCTCGACGTGGCCACCTATGCGGCGATCAACCGGGGTGGGTCGCTCTATTACGGCGACAGTTCGCGGGCCGCGGTGTCGTCCGTGAACTCGTCGCTCGGCCTGGGGCTCTCGGCGAGTGAGCTGGCGAGGCTCACGCCGCGCCGGACGACCATCAACTCTGACAAATGGGGCGTCATGTGGCACGGCGCCGGGACCGTGGACGTCAGCGGCGGCACCGTGATCAACACCCGGCGGGCCACCTTCCTCGACAAGGGGCAGCAGGTCGGCATCACGGTGGACGGGTCGAAGGGGGCCCGGCTGAACCCGGCCGACGGCGTACTCCTGCAAATGATCGAGGACGATGATCCGGGGCCGCAGATGGTCGACGGCAAGCTGGTCAACACCGGGGTCTACACCGAGCCGGCCGGGACACCGGCCAAGGCCGCGTCGTTCGACGTGACCGCGGCGCACGGCGCCGACGCGGTCGCCACGTTCACCGACATCGCGCTGAAGGGTGACTTCTACAACGCGATCCGGGGCAGCGCGGCCACCGGGAAGAACCTGGTGCTCACCCTCGACGGCGGCAGCCTGGCCGGCCGGGTCACCTCGGCGGTATCCCGCCACCGGGTCGCCACCATCACCTCGGCCGACTACCAGGAGCTGGGCGTGGTCACCGACACCCCGGCCGCGGCGGTCAACAACGGCGCGCTCGTCGCGCTGACCGGCGGCGCCGACTGGACCGTGACCGGCACGTCGTACCTCACGAAATTGACCCTGGGGGCCGGCTCCGCGGTGACCGCGCCGCACGGCCGGCAGCTGGTGATGACCGTCGATGGCGTCCGGGTGAACCCGCGGGCCGGCGGCACCTGGTCCGGCGCGATCGTGCTGGCGGTCCAGTAGCACCTGTCGCCGGCCCGGCCCCGTTGTAAGCTCCGCGCCATGTTTTCCGGTGACCCGGATGCCGACCTGCGGGGCCTGGCCGGCGACGCGCGCTTCCCGCACCGCGATGCCGCCCGGCACGCGGTGCGGTTCCGCGAGACCGGAGACATCGCGGCGCTGGTCGCCGTCCTTGACGACCCGCACCCGTGCGGCACGACCGAGATGCTGTTCGCCGCGGCGTGCGCGCAGCGCCCCTGGCTGAACTGGGTGCCGATGCCCGGCGAGGCGCTCTGCAACGTGGCCGACGAGGTCGGCCGCCGCCGGGTCGAGGGCGAGGAGATGACGCTCACCGGCCTGGCCGTGTCGGCGGCCGAGCCGCCCAGCGCGACCGCCGCCTGCCAGCGGGTGGCCGGCCCGGTCGACATCGCCATCGACGAGTTCCCGTCGCCCGACATCCGGATCCCGCTGCGCTCCGGGCGGTACAAGGCGTGGCGCTACGACGGCATCCGCCCGGTCCCGGCCGTCCCCGCGCCGTCCGCCGAGGCGGTCGACAAGCTGCACGAGGTGGCCGGCGAGCCGTGGCCGTCGCCGCTGTCCGGCTACCTGCAGGCCGAGCCGCTGGGCAAGCTGCCGATCGCCGACCTGCTCGGCCTGCTCGCCCACCTGCCCCCGCCGCCGGAGACCCGCCGCTGGCAGCACCTGGCCCGGACGACCCCGACCTACTGGTACCGCCTGCTGCAGCCGTGGGTGTGCCTGGCCCTGCTCCGGCACGGCGACGAGGGCCGCGAGGCGCTGGCCGACCTGGCCTTCGGCGCCGAGGACTGGGTGTCGGACGCGGCGCTGTTCGCCCTGATCACGACCGCCTACCGGGAACCGCGCCGGCGCGCCGAGGTGCACGACCTGGTCCGGGCCCGGCTGGACGCCGCGATGGCCGCGCCGCGCGTGGTCACCATCGAGGATTCCCTGGCCCAGCTGATGCTGATCACCCCGGGTTGCACGCCCGGCGAGCGGACCCTGGCCGCGGCGGTCCTGACCCGCGCCGCCACCCCGGCGCCGCCCGAGCCGGAGCCGCCGAAACGCCGCTGGTGGCAGCGCCGGAGCTGATTCTCTTTCGCATTCACCGATTCGGGTGATCAATTGCCCGGCGTAGTTAAATGGACATCGGTCCACTGCGAGGAGTCGTGCGATTGATGTGGCGAAAAGCCCTTTGGGCGCTTTTCTTCGTGGTGGCGGTGGCGATCGCCACGACGGTGACCGCGATCCTCGCGGTGGCGACCAACGCGGCGACGAACGTGGCGGGCCGGTGGCCGCTGGGCCTGGAGCACATCCGGCTGCATCCCTTCGCCTGGATGGCCGGTTCGGCCGGGGCCGCGATTCTTGCCGCGCTTCTGCTGTATTCGGTTCAATCTCGTCTCGAGCGCGACAAACCGCATCCGGACCCGGTCAAGTTCGGCCGGCTGCCCCGCGCCAAGGACGTCGACCGGCTCGGCACATTCGGCATTCATCCGGCCATTCCCTTGCAGCGGCCGGGCCGCAATTCGCTCGATCCCGATCTACCGGTGTACGTTCCGCGCGATTTCGACCCGCAACTGCGGCAGATGCTCGAATCGATGCGCCGGTCGGGCGGGTTCGTGCTGCTGGTGGGCGACTCGGCCGCCGGCAAGTCCCGGTCCGCGTTCGAGGCGGCCAAGGCGGTGCTCGGCCGGTGGCGGGTGCTGGTCCCGGCCTCCGCCGAGCAGCTCAACACGGCGGTCGCGGACGACCGGATCCCGGCCGGGACGATCATCGTGCTGGACGAGATCCAGGAGTACCTCCACGAGCCGGGCGGGCTCACCGTCTCGACGATCCAGAGCCTCCTCTCCGGACGGCGCGAAGTGATCATCATCGGCACGATCTGGCCCGGCCGGCTGGCCCGGCTCCTCGGCACCGAGATGCCGAGCGAGCAGTGGGACGCGGTCAACCAGAGCCGCCGTATCCTGAGCGCGGCTCAGCGGGTCGCGGTGACGCCGTTCTCGGCGGCCGAGCAGGAGCGGGCCCGTGACCGGGCCGGCCTCGACCCCCGGCTGGCCGAGGTGATCGGCACCGAGGAGGCCATCACCCAGTCCCTGGCCTGCCGATCGGAGTTGCTCCAGCGATGGCAGCTCGCCGAGGACCCGGCCGGCGCGGCCGCCATCTCGGCGGCGATCGACGCCCGGCGGTGCGGGCATCCGGCAACCATCCCGGCTGAGCTGCTGGCCGCGCTGATTCCGCACTATCTGACCGCAACCCAGCTCGCCGCCCTCACCGGCGACTGGCTGGCGAGCGCCCTGGCCTGGGCGTCGCTGGCCGTCCGGCCGCGCACCGGCGTCGCGCCGCTGGTCCCGGTCGGCAGCCGGGCCGCCGAGGTGGACGGCTTCCAGGTCAACGACATGCTCGTCGAACAGGCCGCGCGGGAGACGGGCCACCCGGTGCCGGAGACGTCGTGGTGGACGCTCGCCGATCAGGCCGCCGAGGACACCTGCCTGAGCATCGCGATCGCGGCGCTGCAGCAGTCGCGCCGGCCGGTGGCGTTGCGGGCGCTCGGCCGCGCTGCCACGGCCGGCCGATCGCCGGCGATGCTCCTGCTCAGCATCGTCCGGTACGAGACCGGCCGGAAGAAGGAGGCGCTGCGGTGGGTGCGGCGGTCGATCGAGGCGGGGAACTCCGACGCGATGGTCGTGCTCGGCCAGTTCGAGGCCGCCGCCGGGCGTCGTGACGAGGCCACCCGGTGGTACGAGGCGGCCGCCGAGGCCGGCAACGGCGGCGGCATGAACCGCCTCGCCCTGCGGGCCCGGGACGCCGGTGATCTGGCCACCTTCGAGTCGTGGGCCACCCGGGCGGTGGCGGCCGGCCACGTCGACGCGCTGAACAGCCTCGGTGTCGCCAAGCTGGACAGCGGCGACGAGGACGAGGCGATGGTGTTCTTCCGCCGAGGCGCGGAGGCCGGGGTCGCGACCGCGATGGCCAACCTCGCGGGCATCGAGAAGAAACGCGGGAACGACGACGAGGCACGGGCGCTGTACCGGCAGGCGTTCGAGAACGGCATCGGCGACGTGGCGCACGACCTCGCGCATCTGGTCGACGACGATGCGGAGACGCTGCGGCTGGTCGAGTTCGGGGCCGAGCAGGGCGACGTCGGCGCGATGGCTCATCTCGGCGAGATGCTGGCGAAGCAGGGCCGGGCGGAGGAGGGCGAGAAGTGGCTCCGGCGGGCGGTCAAGCGTGGCCACACCGGCGCGATGTACGGCCTGGCCGCCGGGTTCGAGGACC
Organism: Actinoplanes sp. NPDC026619; assembly: GCF_040638295.1. Lineage (NCBI taxonomy): Bacteria > Bacillati > Actinomycetota > Actinomycetes > Micromonosporales > Micromonosporaceae > Actinoplanes > Actinoplanes sp. NPDC026619. The sequence goes on along the minus strand of NZ_JBEZYA010000001.1, from coordinate 619,422 downwards.
GGGGTGACGACGCGCAGGCGGAACGGTGGTACCGCCGCGCGCTCGACGCCGGCTTCACCGAGGCGGGGATTCCCCTCACCACCCTCCTGCGCCGGCGCGGCGACTGGCCGGCCGTGGAGGAACTGGCGCGGCGGCTCGCCGAGGACGGCGACTCCAGCGGCATGAACTCGCTCGGCAACGTCCTCATGAAGCGCGGGGAAAAGGCCGAGGCGGAGCAGTGGTACGCGCGGGCCGCCGACGCCGAGAACGAGGCCGCGATGCTCAACCTCGGCCGGATGCGCTTCTGGCGCGGCCGATTCCGGGACGGCTGGCGGCTGATGCGGACCGGCGCCCGGATCCGGGCCGATCTGATCATGAAGAAGTCACGCAAGAGGGGATGATCCGGTTGCGCTCCGTGCACAAAGTGAGGTCACCGTGCGTGCGGAACCCTCGGTAGGGTCGCACGATGACGCTCGAGTTCAACTCGCCGGGCGGCATCGCCAACACCGGCCGTGACCAGGTGGCCGGGGCCGCCCGTGACGACGCCGCGAAATACACGACCGTTCACCTGCTCGACGTCCAGCGCGCTCTCGGCCGTACCCCCGAGGCGCCGGAGGCCGGACTCGCCTGCACCGCCGCGGTGATCGCCCGGATCGCGCCGGCGATCGACTTGATCGAGGCGGCCACCGGCCGGGCGTCTACCGACCTGTTCCCGGTGCTGTCGTGAGCCCGCTGACCCGGTTGCGGCCGGCGCGTTTCGCCTCGTAGAGCGCCTGGTCGGCGGCGTCGATGGTGGTCGCGACACCGGCGCTGAAGGTGACCGGGATCGGGCCGGGCTCCGCCGCCAGTCGCCGGCGCAGGCCGTCCACCCGCTCGTACGCCTCGGCGAGCGTGAGTCCCGGCATGACCAGCACGAACTCCTCACCGCCGTAGCGGGCGACGAGGTCGGCCGGGCCGTGACCCATCGACAGGAACGTGGCAACCTGCTGAAGCACCCGGTCGCCGGCCGGATGGCCGTGCTCGTCGTTGACCCGCTTGAAGTGGTCGACGTCGATGACGGCCATCGCCGCGCCGGGATGCTGGTCGAGGAAGCCCATCAGGTGCCGGCGGTTGTGCAGGCCGGTCAGCGGGTCGCGGCTGGCCTGCTCGGCCAGGTCGCGCCGCAGCGCGTCGATCACCTCGAGCTGGTCGCGCAGCGCCTGCTGCTGGCGGCGGGACTCGGTCACGTCCCGGGCGACCAGGGTCCAGCCGGCCAGGCCGCCGCGGCCGTGCAGCGGGCTGACCCGGACCTCGAAGTCCGCATCGATTGCTTCCGCCCGCACGTCGAAGACCATGTCGCCGGCCGGGTCGAAAGCCGGCAGGCCGGGCAGCAGATCGGCCACGGGTGTGCCGGCGACCCACTCGCCGACCCGATTCAGGCGCTGGATGATCCGGCGGGCCGCCGGGTTCGCGGTGACCACCGCCTGTGAGCTGTCCAGCACCACCACGGCGTCCGGGATGACGTTCACCACCTGCGACCGGGCGACCGGGAACAGGGCGAGCGCGCCCCAGGTGAGGCGGCCCAGGAACAGCACCGTGCCCACCGTCACCGCGAGCGACAACGTGACGCCGGTGTTGCCCAGGGCGGTGGCGATCGCGGAGCCGCCCCCGCAGATCACCGGCGCCAGCAGCGCCATCCAGGCGAGGGTGATCCGTCGCCCGGACACCTGGCCCGAGCGAGTGCGGCGGACCACGAAGGCGGCGGCGCCGGCGGTGTAGGCGAGGGCGTAGGCCAGATGGACGGCGATCGGCAGGCCCAGCCGCATGTCCGGGGCCGGATCGGCCAGCGCCGCCACCGTGATGAACAGTGGTTCGACCAGCGCGAGCAGGTGGCGCCGGCGGAATTGGAGCCGCCGGTCGGCCAGACCGACGGCGATGCCGCCGAAGCCGGTGGTGAGGAGCGCTCCGGCGGCCGCGGGGTAGAGCGCCGGGTGCCACAGCGTCGTCCCGGGCACGCTGCTGATCAGGTAGGACAGCGACATGACGGCCAGGCCCAGGGCCGCCACCGCGATCGGCGGGCCGACGTTCAGCTCCCGGCGGGCACGCCAGGCCACCACCGCACACGACACCGCGCACGTGATGACCAGTGCGTAGCCGATTGCCAGCAGTGAGCCCACCATGGTCCTTGCCATCGGCGGGGAGCGGCCGGTCTTTACGGAACGTCGGCGACCAGCAGTCGCCCGACCCGCTGCCGCAGCACCGAACGGGCCGGCCGGCTCAGGCCGGCGTCGGTGACCAGCACGTCGGCGCCGTCCAGCGGGGCGATCATGGCGGCTGACCGCACCCCCCACTTCCCGTGGTCGGCCAGCACCACCGTGCGGCGGGCCGCGGCGACCAGGGCGGCGCCGGTGCGGGCCTCGGCGAGGTCGGGGGTGGTGAAGCCGGAGCGGGCGGCCATGCCGTGGACGCCGAGGAACACCACGTCGAGGTTGAGCCCGGCCGCGGTCCGTTCGGCGACCGGCCCGGTCAGAGCGCCCGACCGGGTGCGGATCCCGCCGAGCAGCACCACCGTCTGGCCGGGCCGGCCCCCGTGGTGGAACGCGTCCGCGACGTCGAGCGCGTTGGTGACCACGGTCAGGCCGGGCACGTCGAGCAGCTCCCGGGCCAGCAACAGGGTGGTGCGGCCGGCCAGGATGCCGATCGCCTCGCCCGGTCGCACCAGGCGGGCGGCCGCGGCGGCGATGGCCACCCGGGCCCGGTGCGGGCCCGGACCCGGCCCGGCGGCGAGGGCCGGGCCGGGAGTCAGCGCCATCGCCCCGCCGCGCACCCGGGCGACGAGGCCCCGCCCGGCGAGCGCCTCGACGTCGCGCCGTGCGGTCACCCCGGAGACGCCGAGGCGGTGGCCCAGATCGGTGATCCGGGCGCCGCCGGTCTCGTTGATCTCCGCGAGGATCCGGGCCTGCCGCTGCTCGGCGTACATGGGGGTCAGGCCGCGGTCGCGGCGAGCCGGGTCGCGTCGGCGGTCTCGTCGTCCGGCTGTTCCTGCGCCGCGCGGTCGGCCGCCACCCGCGACCGGTAGGCGGCGATCTCCCGCTCGGCGTCGGCTGCGGTCCAGCCGAGCGCCCCGGCGATCAGGTCCGCGGTGGTCCGGGCGGCGGTCACCCCGCGGTCGGCGGTTTCGATAGAGATGCGGGTACGGCGAGTGAGCACGTCGTCCAGGTGCCGCGCCCCTTCGTGAGTGACCGCGTAGACCACCTCGGCGCGCAGGTAGTCGGGCGCGCCGGTGAGCGGCTCGGCCAGCGACGGGTCGGCCTCGACCAGGCCGAGGACCTCGTCGATCAGGGTGCCGTAGCGCTTGAGCAGGTGCTCGATGCGGCCGACGTGCAGCCCGGCCCGGCGGGCCAGCTGCGCGCGCCGGTTCCAGGCGGCCCGGTAGCCGGCCGCGCCGAGCAGCGGGACCTGGTCGGTGCAGGACGCCGGCACCCGGGTGTCCAGGTCGCGGACCGCGGCGTCGACCGCGTCCGCGGCCATCACCCGGTACGTCGTGTACTTGCCCCCGGCCACCAGGACCAGGCCGGGCGCGAGCGTGTCGACGGCGTGCTCGCGGGACAGTTTCGCGGTGGTCGCGGCGTCGGCGGACAGCAGCGGCCGCAACCCGGCGTAGACGCCCTGCACGTCGTCGCGGGTCAGCGGGGTGGCGAGGCTCTTGTTCACCTCGTCGAGGAGGTAGTCGACGTCGTGCGCGGAGGCCGACGGGTGCGCCTTGTCGAGGTTCCACGGGGTGTCGGTGGTGCCGATGATCCAGTGCCGGTCCCACGGGATCACGAACAGCACGCTGGTGGCGGTGCGCAGGATCATGCCGGTGTGCCCGGCGATCCGGTCGCGCGGCACGACCAGGTGGATCCCCTTCGAGGCAGTGATCTTGAACTGGCCGCGCTCGCCCTTCATCAGTGACTGGATGTCGCTGGTCCACACCCCGGTCGCGTTGATCACGGTGCGGGCCCGGATCTCCAGCTCGGCGCCGGTCTCGTTGTCGCGGGCACGGACGCCGACGACCCGGCGGCCCTCGCGCAGGAAGCCGGTCACCTCGGTCCGGGCGGCGACCTGAGCCCCGTACGCCGCCGCGGTGCGCACCAGGAACATGGTGTGCCGGGCGTCGTCGACCTGGGCGTCGTAGTAGCGGATCGCGCCGGCGAGGGACTCGGGCCGCAGCGCCGGGAACGCCTTGAGCGCCTCGGTCCGGGTCAGGTGCCGGTGGCGGGGGAGGCCGGCGCCCCAGCCGGAGAGCGCGAGAGTGTCGTAGAGGGCGAGGCCGGCCCCCGCGTACAGCCGCTCCCAGCCGCGGTGCCGCAAGGGATAAAGAAACGGCACCGGGCGTACGAGGTGCGGAGCGAGCCGCTGGAGGAGCAGGCCGCGCTCCCGTAGCGCCTCGCGGACCAGGCCGAAGTCGAGCATCTCCAGGTAGCGCAGGCCGCCGTGGATCAGCTTGCTGGACCGGCTCGACGTGCCGCCGGCGAAGTCGCGGGCCTCGACCAGGCCGGTGGACAGGCCCCGGGTGGCGGCGTCGAGGGCCGCCCCGGCGCCGACCACGCCGCCGCCGATGACGAGGACGTCGAGTTCCTCAGCGGCCAGCGACGCGAGGGCGTCGGCCCGGGCCTGCGGCGAGATAACTCCGGTATTCATCTGTTGTCCTTCCGTCAGCCGACGCTGACCCAGTCGAGGGTGCGGTCGATCGCCGCTCGCCAGCGGGTGGTTCCTTCGTCGCGTCGCTCCGCCGACCAGGACGGCTGCCAGCGCCGGTCCTCGCGCCAGTTGGCGCGCAGCTCGTCCGGCGACGTCCAGAAGCCGACGGCCAGCCCGGCGGCGTAGGCGGCGCCGAGCGCGGTGGTCTCGGCGACCGCGGGGCGGCTGACCGGCACGCCGAGGATGTCGGCCTGCAGCTGCATGCACAGCGCGTTCGCGGTCACCCCGCCGTCGACCTTGAGGCAGTCCAGCGCGGTGCCCGAGTCGGCCGCCATGGCCTGCACGACGTCGCGGGTCTGGTAGCAGATCGCCTCGAGCGCGGCCCGGGTGATGTGCGCGGCGGTGTGGTAGCGGGACAGCCCGACGATGGCGGCCCGCGCGTCCGGCCGCCAATAGGGGGCGAACAACCCGGAGAACGCCGGTACGAAGCAGACGCCCTCGCTGTCGGCGACCGAGGCGGCCAGCTCCTCGCTCGCGCCGGCCGAGTCGATCACGCCGAGCTGGTCGCGCAGCCACTGCACGGCCGACCCGGTGGCCGCCACCGAGCCTTCCAGGGCATAGATCGGGGCGCCGGTGCCGAACCGGTAGGCGACCGTGGTGAGCAGGCCGTGCGTCGAGCGGACCGGGGTGGTGCCGGTGTTGAGCAGCACGAAGTTGCCGGTGCCGTAGGTGCACTTGGCCTCGCCGGGGGCGAAGCAGGTCTGCCCGAACAGCGCCGCCTGCTGGTCGCCGATGGCGGCCGCGATCGGCACCCCGGGCAGCACCGCCTCCGCGTGGCCGTAGATCTCCGCCGACGACCGGATCTCCGGGAGCATCGGCCGCGGGATGCGGAACAGCCGCAGCAGCTCGTCGTCCCAGTCCAGGGTGTGCAGGTTCATCAGTTGCGTACGGCTGGCGTTGGTCACGTCGGTGAGGTGCCGGCCGCCGGTGAGGTTCCAGATCAGCCAGCTGTCCATGGTGCCGAACAGCACCTCGCCGAGCTCGGCCCGCTCGCGCAGGCCGGGGACGTGGTCGAGCAGCCAGGCGGCCTTGGTGGCGGAGAAGTAGGTGGCCGGCGGGAGGCCGGTCTTCTCGCGCAGCAGGTCGGCGTCGAGCGCGGCGATCGACGCCGCGGTCCGGGTGTCCTGCCAGACCAGCACGTGGTGCACCGGCCGGCCGGTGCGGCGGTCCCAGATCAGCACGCTCTCGCGCTGGTTGGTGATGCCGATGGCGGCCAGGTCGGCCGCGCCCAGGCCGGTGTCGGCGAGGGCGCCGTCGATCGTCTTGAGGGTGTTCTCCCAGATCTCGTTCGCGTCGTGCTCGACCAGCCCGGCGCCGGGCAGGATCTGCCGGTGCTCCAGCTGGTGCCGGCCGATCTCGTGGCCGGCCCGGTCGAAGATCATGAATCGCGTGCTGGTGGTGCCCTGATCGATCGCCCCGACGAAGTCGGCCACATCGCCTCCCGTTGACTCCTGCGGAGGGGACGCTAGGGAGCGGTGTGACGAGGGTCAACGCGTTGCGTGCGACAATGTCGCACGTTGGCATCGCGCCAATAGAGCGGTAGTCTCACGCGGTGCCCGGGATGATCCAGTCCATCGAGCGGTCGTCGGCCGTGTTGCGCCTGCTGGCGGCCGGTCCCGACCGGCTGCGGGTCAAGGAGATCGCCGACGCGCTCGGGCTGCCCAAGTCGACCGCGCACAGCATCCTGCGCACCCTCGAGCACGTCGGCTTCGCCGAACAGGACCCGCGCACCGCCCGCTACCGGCTCGGCCGCGGCCTGCTCGACCTCGGCAGCGGCGGGATCGACGTCAACGAGCTGCGCTCGCGCGCCCTCGACTGGGCCGACGCGCTCGCCTCCCGCAGCGTCGAGTCGGTGCGGATCGGGGTCCTCGACGGGGTGTCGGCCCGGGTCATCCACCACGTCTTCCGGCCCGACGACACCACCCAGGCCATGGACACCGGGCTGGTCATTCCGGCGCACGCGACGTCGCTGGGCAAGGTCCTGCTGGCGTACGACGTGATGGCCGCGGACGGGGCGACGAGGGCCGGGCTCGACGCGTACACCCGGAAGACCGTGACCGATCGCCGGGCGTTGGCCGGATCGCTCAGCGAGATCCGCGCTCAGGGCTGGGGTTGTGCGGTGGAGGAGTGGGAGATGGGGCGCGCGGGTATCGCGGCGCCGATGCGCACCTTCGGCGGGCTGGTGGTCGGCGCGATCGGCATCTTCGGGCCGGTCGAGCGGATCTGCGACAGCCAGCTGCGGCCACGCGCCGCGCTCGTCGAGCAGGTCTGTGCGACGGCGCGCTCGGTCTCCCTCGATCTGAGCGGGCCGAGGTCGTGACGGCGCGTTCGATCCGTCGCGATCGAGCGGAGGCGTGGTCGTGACCGAGCGTTACATTCTTGCCATCGACCAGGGGACGACGTCCACCCGCTGCATCCTGTTCGATCGGCGGGCAACCGTCGTGGCCGTCGCCCGCGCGGAGCATCCGCAAAGCTATCCGCGGCCGGGGTGGGTCGAGCACGATGCGGCGCGGATCTGGCGGGACACGCAGAAGCTGATCAAGCGGGCGCTTGCCTCCGCCGGGATCGGGTCCGATCAGATCGCGGCGATCGGGATCGCCAATCAGCGGGAGACCGTGGTGGTCTGGGACCGGATGACCGGGGTGCCGGTGGCGCCGGCGATTAACTGGCAGGACACCCGAACCGCGTCGTTCGTCGGCTCGCTGGATACGGCGGCTGTGCAAGATCGAACCGGACTCCGGCCGGCCACCTACTTCTCGGCCGGCAAGGTGAAATGGCTTCTCGACAACATCCCGGGTCTGCGGACGCGCGCCAAGAACGGCGAGGTGCTCTTCGGGACGATGGACAGCTGGCTGATCTGGAATCTGACCGGCGGGAAACATCATCTGACCGACGTGACCAACGCCAGCCGTACGATGCTGATGGATCTTTCGTCGTTGAACTGGGACGCCGAACTTCTGGATGTGTGCACGATCCCACACGCGATGCTGCCGGAGATCCGGTCGTCCTCGGAGGTCTACGGCACGGCCGATGCGGTGCTGCCGGGGGTGCCGATCGCCGCCGCGATCGGTGATCAGCAGGCGGCGCTCTTCGGGCAGACGTGCTTTGCGCCCGGCGACGCAAAATGCACATATGGTACGGGTGGATTCCTGCTCATGAACACCGGAGCGACGCCGGTGCGGTCCACCCACGGGTTGCTGACCACGGTCGGTTACCGGATCGGGAACGAGCCGGTGGCGTACGCCCTGGAGGGTTCCATCGCCATCGCCGGGTCGCTCGTGCAGTGGGTGCGCGACGGGCTCGGGCTGATCGGGACGGCCTCCGAGATCGAGACCCTCGCCGGGACGGTCACCGACAACGGCGGCTGCTACATCGTGCCGGCCTTCTCCGGACTGTTCGCGCCGCACTGGCGCAGCGAGGCCCGGGGGGTGATCGTCGGGCTCACCTCCTACATCACCAAGGGTCATCTCGCCCGGGCGGTGCTCGAGGCGACCGGCTGGCAGACCCGCGAGGTGGTCGACGCGATGAACGCCGACTCCGGCCTGGCGCTGACCGGGCTCAACGTGGACGGCGGGATGACCGCCGACAACATGCTCATGCAGATCGTCGCCGACGTGCTGGAGGTGCCGGTGGTGCGGCCGATGGTGGCCGAGACGGTGTCGCTCGGCGCCGCCTACGCCGCCGGTCTCGCCGTCGGCTACTGGTCCGACCTGCAGGACCTGCGCAACAACCGGCACCGGGCCGGGCGGTGGCTCCCGTCCATGGACGGCGAACGCCGCGCTGCCGAATATCAGAGGTGGCAGCGCGCCGTCGAGTGTGCCGTGTTGTTTTCTTCCTAGTTACTGCCAGGTGTAGGGCGAGGGCACCGGGCGAGGCTCCCTCGGCTGCTTCACCGGGTGCGCCCGGAACTGGTCGCTGTGCAGGCCGAACGAGCGGTCCAGCTTGGGCATCCAGTACGAGTCGGCGTGGTTGCCCGCCCCGAGCTGGTAGTCGTGCTTCACGCCCTTCGACGCCAGGGCCACGCTCATGTTCTTGGCCGCGGTGCCGAAGCCGTACTCATCCTGATCGCCGCCGTCGAAGTAATAGGTGTGCCGGTTGAGCTCGGCTGCGGTCATCGACTGCACCAGCTTGATCGGCTGCAGGTACGCGTTCGCGGCCTGTTCGGCGGCCGTGCCGACCAGGGGCGGCAGGCTCAGCGCGCCGATGTGGCCGGCGATCGAGCTGAACAGGTCGGGGTTGGTCAGGCCGAGCGTGAAGGCGCCCTGCCCGCCCATCGAGACGCCGGTGATGCCGCGGTGCTCCCGGTCGGCGATCGTGCGGTACTCCTGGTCGACCATCGGCAGCACCTCCTTGAGGATCATCGACTTGTAGTTGCCGGCCGACGTGTCCACGTACCACCCGCTGCCGCCGTCCGGGAAGACCACGATGGTCTCCTCGAGGCCCTTGTCCTTGATCAGCTGGTCGAGGACCGTGTTCATGTGGCGGGCTTCCCACTCGATGTTCGAGCCGTTGAAGCCGTTCAGCATGTAGACGACCGGGAAGCGCTTCGCCGTGGTGCGGGTGTAGCTCTTCGGCAGGTAGACGTCGAACTGCACGCGCTTGGCCATCGCGGTCGACTGGTAGCTGTCCCGGAAGAACCGCGAGTGGTCGCCCAGCTCGACGCTTTTGCGCGGGTCGAGGTAGAGCATCTCGCGGGTGGCAGGCAGCAGCTCGGCGCCGTCGGCCGCGGTCCAGCTGCGGATGGTGTCGACCACGATCCGGCCCTGACCGTCCACGAAGACGTCGGTCTGCGCGTCGGTCAGCGTGATCTTCTTCTTCTGGGCGATCCAGCCCTTCACCTCGGACACCCGCCGGACGGCGGTGTCACCCTGATGGAAGAAGCCGTCGGCCAGCGTCTTCTCGTACGTCCGGACGTCGCCCGCGGCGATCGCGCGGTGCTGCTTGGTGAGGATCGCGCAGGCGTACGCGAGCTGGGGGTTGGTCGCGGCCTTGCCGGTGATCCCGCTCAACGCGCGCAGGTGCGCCTTCGTGTAGAGCCCGACCGGCCCCGCGTAGAAGCCGCCGCCACCGGTGCCGTCGTACATCCGGACCGCGATCGTGTTGGTCGCGCCCCACTTCAGCAGGCCGTCGGGCGGGTAGTACTCCCGCGGCACCTCCCACGTGGAGTCGAAGGCGGGCGGGAAACCGCCGGTCCTGCCGATCTCGGTGCCGTTGAGGAACGTCTGGTCGGCGTCGTCGATCTGGCCGAGCGCGGCCACGATCGCCGAATCGGTCACCCCGGCCGGCCGGGCCGGCAGCGTGAACGTCTTGCGGTACCAGGCATAGCCGTCGTACGCGGCCAGCGTGGCGTCGGTGTTCCAGTTGTCCGGCACCGTCCACGCCTTCCACCCGGAGTCGTCGAACGAGGTCGCCGCCCAGGAGAGATCGTCGCCGGTGGTGAACTTCCAGCCGTCTCCGGCCAGGTCGAATCCATAGTCGACCGAGCCGGTGGTGGCACAGGAGGTGTCGCCGCCACCGGTGGCGAGTGCGGGCTCGCCGGCGGCGAAGGCGAACGCCGAGCCGGCCACGAGGGCGACGGCCAACAGCGCGCGAGGGGTTTTGCGTGACATGAACCTGCTCCTTGTTGATGCCGCGAGGAGAACGACCGCGTGCACAAAATCAAACACGAAACACGATGGTCGAACACTCGCAACAATCAACACCGATGTCAACGCCCGCACCGGTCAAACCCGACCCCTGCTGGAAGCCACTTTGACTCAAGTTGGCGGTCAATGTTCGATCGTGTTGATATTCATCGCGATCAAGGCAAGGGTGGGCAGTTTCGAAAGCGGGGGCGGACAGGGGTGAGCCCGGTGACGCTCCGGGCGGGAGGTTGTCACCGGGCTCGGCCGGCAATGCGGGTGGAGGAGCCGCTGCCGGCGACTAGGGGCCGGTCACTCCGGTGGCGATGCAGCTCGTGCCGTCGGGGCCCTCGCCGATTTTGGTGGGCTCCGCGCCGGTGTCGTTGCCTTCGAAGCGGTCGCACAGGGAGATGTCGTCGCCGATCAGCGTCACGCCGTTGAGGGTGACCTTGTCGCCCAGGTTGGTGTTGATGCCGGCCAGGGTGTTGCCGGGGGCGGTGGCGGTGATGTTCTCCAGGGTGGCGGTGCGGGCGGCCTGGGTGGAGCAGTTGCCGCACGAGCGGTAGAGCTTGCCGAAGTCGGAGACCGCGAAGTTGCGGATGGTCACCGAGCCGCCGGCGCCGCGGTTGTCCTGGAAGACCTTGTCGTCGGCCGAGGCGGCGCTGCCGCCGTCGATCAGGATGGTGGCGCCGGTGCCGCGGAACGTGGCCGCGTCCTCGCCGACGTCCTCCCATTTCACGTTGCTGAGGGTGCAGCTGCCGGCGCAGTGCACGCCGTCGGCGGCCGGGCTGCCGATCACGACGTTCTTCAGGGTGGCGCCGGCGGCCAGGTCGAACAGGGCGTCCTGGCCCTCGTCCTGCCCGCCGTCGCCGAGGTCGCCGCCGCCGATGAAGCGCTGGCCGGCCCCGTCGAACACGCCGCTGACCGCGATGGTCGCGGTGACCACCTGATCGCCGGCGGCGGTCGTCTCGGCGGCCGAGGCGAAGTTGGTGAAGACCACCGCGGAGCCGATGCCCACGAGGGCGACGGCGGCCGCGAGCAATCGGGTTCGGGTCCGTGTCATCGTTGAGCCTTTCGCTGGAGGACGGTGGCAGCGATGAGTACGGACAGATCCCGGTAAGCGGTTTCCTGGGCAGCGAAACTTATGAATTTCTTAAGCCGGCCCGCGGGTGCGCTCCCATTCAGCGGCGGGCCTCGGAGCCGCCGTGCCAGGAGTGCCACAGGGCGGCGTAGGGGCCGCCGGCGGCTACCAGTTCGTCGTGGGTGCCCAGTTCGATTATTCGGCCGTCGTCCATCACCGCTACCTCGTCGGCGTCGTGGGCGGTCTGCAGGCGGTGGGCGATGGCGATCACGGTGCGCTCGTGCAGCACCGCGGCCAGGGCTCGTTCGGCCGTGCGGGCGGCGGTCGGGTCGAGCAGCGCGGTCGCCTCGTCGAGGATCACCGTGTGCGGGTCGGCCAGGACCACCCGGGCCAGGGCCAGTTGCTGGGCCTGGGCGCCGTCGAGCGGATGCTCGCCGAGGTCGCGGTCGAGGTCGTCGGCCCAGTCGGCGCCGACCGTGGCCAGCGCGGCGCGCAGCACGTGGTCGGGGGCATCGACCATCAGGTTGCCGCGCAACGACTCGCGGAAGACGTGATGCTCCTGGGTGACCAGGACCACCTGGCGGCGGAGCAGTTCGGCCGGCAGGTCGGCGATCGGGACGCCGCCCACCGTCACGCTTCCGGCCTGTGGGCGGTCGACGCCCGCGATGAGGCGGCCCAGTGTGGACTTGCCGGCGCCGGAGAGGCCGACGACGGCCAGCCGCTCGCCCGGGCGCACGGTGAGGCTGACGTCGTGGAGCACGTCGCGGCCTTCGTCGTAGGCGTAACGCACCCGGGCGACCTCGATGCGGTCGTCGGCCGGGGTGGCCGTGGTCGCGGGCGGCGGGGCCGGGATCTCGGCGATGCCCTCGACCCGGGCGAACGAGGCGCTGCTGCTCTGCAACTGCTCGATCCAGATCAGCAGCGAGTCGAGCGGGCCGACCAACTGCCGGAGATAGAGGACGGCCGCGCCGACGGTGCCGAGGGTGAGGTGGCCGTGTATGTAGAGCAGCCCGCCGGCGACCAGCACGAACACGGTCGGCACGGCGTAGGACGTCTCGACGATCGGGAAGAACACGCTGCGCAGGGAGAGGGTGGCCAGCCGGGTGCGCCGGGTCTCGGCGATCGCGGCATGCCCCGCGTCGAGCCGTCGCTGGTGCAGGCCGAACGCCTCGACCGTGCGGGCGCCCTGGGTGGTGGCGGCGAGCTCGTCGGCGAGCCGTGAGTTGGCGGCGCCCTCGGCCAGGTAGGCGTTGCGGGCACGTCGCAGATACCACCTCGTCACGAACACGATGCCGGTCAGGCCGGTCAGGCCGACCAGCCCCAGCAGCGGGTCGAGCAGCATCACCGCGCCGATGATGAAGAACATCTGGATGAGCCCGATGAAGATGGTGGGCAGGATGTCGCGCAGGGTGCTGGCGACCGCGTCGATGTCGGTGGTGCCGCGGGCGGTGAGGTCGCCGGTGGGCACCCGCTCGATGACCGAGGCGGGCAGGCCGAGCGCCCGGCGGAGGTAGCCCTCGCGGATCCGGGCGGCGGTGCGCTCGCCGAAGCGGTAGGCGATCGCCAGGGCGTATCGCGACAGGACGGTCTGTGCGACCGCGCAGGCCAGCACGGCAACGGCGAGCCGGTCGACGGCGGCGGCCCCACGGCCCGCGGTGACCTCGTCGATGATCCGCCCGAGCAGCCACGGCCCGCCGAGAGAGGCGAGCGACGCCAGCGCGTTGAGCAGCAGGAGGTAGCTCACCGACCGCCGGTCGGCGGCGATCAGCCGCAGCGCGGCCCGCCCGACCGTGCGCTGACCGGCGATCGGCAGCGCCGCGCTCACTCGTCCTCCCCGAACACACGGTTGACCAGTGCTCGGTAGCCCGGCTCGGACGCCAGCAGGGACCGGTGCGTGCCGGTGGCGGCGACCCGGCCGTCGACCAGGTAGTGCACCGTGTCGGCCCGGTCGAGCAGCAGCGGCGAGGTGGTCGTCACGACGGTGCCGCGGCCGGCCCGGGCGCGGGTCAAGCGCTCGGCGATGGCCGCTTCGGTGTGCGCGTCGACCGCCGAGGTCGGCTCGACCGCGAGCAGCAGCTCGGGGTCGGAGTAGAGCGCCCGGGCCAGCCGCACGCGTTGCCGCTGGCCGCCGGACAGGTTGCGCCCGCCCCACTCGACCGGCCGGTCGAGCGAGGTCGCGACGTCGGCCGCGGCGGCGGTGTCGACGGCCGCCTCGACCGCGCAGTCGTCCGGTTCGGACGGGCCGGCGACCACCGCGCGCAGCGGGTCGGCGAAGATGTCCGCGTCCTGGTGGGCGACCAGGAGGCGGGACCTGATCTCGGGCTGGGCGATCTCCGCCAGCGGCACCCCGCCCCAGGTCACCTCGGTCGGGCCGTAACGGCCGAGCCGGTCGATGATGGCGGCGCCGCCGCCGGCCAGCGCGGTGAGCTTGCCCGGCTCGACCACCACGCCCGACTCGGGGTCGTGCAGCGCCGCGGGCCCGGCCGGCCCCGGCGCACCGGACGGATCGTCGAGCGGGATGCGCAGGAAGTCGGTGACCCGGCGGGCGGAGACCAGGCCGTGGGTGACGTCGAAACCGCAGAAAATCAGCACGTTCACCGGGATGACCAGCATCGCGGTGTACCCGTACACCGCGACGAGCTGACCGACCGTGATCTCGCCGCTCGCCGCTCGCGGCGAGGCGCGCCGCCAGCCAGATCACCACGCCGATGAACACCACCGGCAGGCCCTCGCCGAGCGCGCCGATCCAGCTCGACGGGCCGCCCACGCGGTAGCCCTGCGCCCGCAGCCGCGTGGACTCCTCCGCGTACCTCTGCTGGTGGGTCTCCTTGCCGCCCAGCCCGTTGAGAATCTTGAGGCCGCCGAGGACGTCGACCAGCCGGGCGTTCAGCTCGCCCTGTTTCTCGCGGTACCGCCGGCCGGCCCGCTGGGTGCGGCCGAGCAGCGGCCCGACGATGACGGCGAGCAGCGGCACGCCGATCAGCACGACCATCGCCAGCACGTGCGAGGTGTGGAACAGCAGCACCGCGACCGCGGTGCAGGCCAGGACGCCCGCGACACCGATGCCGCCGACGTTCATCGCGCGGCCGATGGTCCACACGTCGGAGATGCCGATCGTGACGACCTCGCCGGCGGTGACCCGGCGGGGGAGGGCGGCGCCGAGCCGGGTCGCGTGCGTCATCACCAGGTCGGCGGTGCGCAGCGCGGCGGCCAGCCGCAACTTGGTCATGCTGCGGTGCCGCATGATGCCGAGGCCGGCGCTGGCGATGCCCAGGATCAACACCAGCGCGGCCCAGGCCAGCAGCGCCTCGGTGTGCCGCGGCTGCAGGCCGCGGTCGATGGCTTGGGACAACAGGTACGGCATGACGGCCAGACTGAAGAACCACAACGAGCCGAACATCGCGCCCAACCCGACGCGCCCCTTGTGCGTCCTCGCCAGCCACCACAGAAATCGAACCGGTCCCCGTGCATCCACGTTCGTCATGCTGCCACGCGGGTCCGACAGTTATCGCCGCAATTCCGGCCGGTGCGGCGGGCGCACCGGCCGGAAACGCAGGTCAGGCCAGGGTTCCGGTGACCGCCGTGCCGGACTTCGCGACGTGGTAGGTGACGGTGGCGCCGCTCCAGAAATGCAGGGTCAGCGTCACCGTGCTGCCGTCGTCGACCGCGGCGAAGAAGTCGCTGGTCAGCGCGATCGTCCCGGCCGTGTAGTCGGGGAGGAAGGTGGCCGCGAACTCCTTGTAGGACGTCCAGTTCTGCGGGCCGGCGGCGGTCCCGTCGGCATACTTCGCCTCCATCGTGGCCAGCCGGTCGCCACGGAAGTCGGCCGGGAAGGTGAACGCCGACGTGGTCCCGGTCGCGGCCGACACCACCGGGGTGTCGTAGGTGCGGATGTCCAGGCGCCACGGGACGCCCGCCGAGAAGACCACCGACAAGGACGCATTCACGCCGTACGGGCGGGCGCCGGTCAATCGCGTGAGCAACCCCGCGGAGAGCGTGAGTTGATCGCCGGAGAGGGTGTACTCCGTGCCTTGCACGAGGTCCGTGCCGTCCTGCCGCAGAGCCGTGAACGACGTGCCGTTGAGGTTGAGAGTGACGGCCTGGGACGCGATCGCGGCGGTCTTCGGCAGGAAGACCTGATCGGTGGAGGCGGTGCCGGAGCGGGTGGTCCAGCTCGACTTGATCTGGCCGTAGAGCTCGGTGTCGTGCCAGGCCAGCGAGGTGCGGTCGAAGTGCTGGCCGTTGTCCCACAGCATGGTGGTGATCTTCTTGAGCCGGGCGTAGTAGCCGAGGTACTCGAAGAACTTCAGCTTCTCGCCCTGCTCGATCGCGTCGGTCGACTTGTCGAAGCCGAGCAGGCCGTACTCGCCGAGGATCACCGGCACGCCCTTGGCCGTGAAGGCGGCGGTGGCCCGGTCGAAGTAGCCGGTCAGGTCGGCCTGGGTGGTCGCGTCGAACGTGGTGGTGCCGGCGATGTTCACGCTGAACGGCCAGTAGCCGTAGTAGTGGATCGTGGCCGCCACGTTCGGGTCACCGAGCGCCGCGATCGTGGTCGCCAGCGCGTCGATCTTGGCCTGGTCGGCCGACGTGTTCAGGGTGGGCAGCACGAGCAGGCGGGTCGCGTTGGCGCCGCCGGAATCGCGGACGATCGTGTGGAACGAGGTGTTCAGCTCGTTGAGGTCGGCCGGGGCCTGCGTCTCGTCGGTGAACTGCGGCTCGTTGACGCTCTCGAAGACCAGCTGGGCCGGCTCGTCGCGGAACGCGGTGGCGATCTGCGTCCAGGTGGCGTTGTAGCGGGCCAGCACGCCGTCGTGGTCGGCCGGCATCGTGTTGATCCACTGCCACGAGTCGTGGTGGATGTTGATCATCACGTAGAAGCCGTCGCCGAGGGCCTGGTCGACCACTTCCTTGACTCGGGTCAGGTAGGCCGCGTCGATGGTGTACGCCGGTGCGGCGCCCTGGTGCTGGCCCCAGGTCACCGGGATCCGAACGCTCCTGAAGCCCTGCGCCTTGACCCCGTCGAGCAGGGCCTCGGTCACCTTCGGGTTGCCCCACGAGGTCTCGTCCGCCCCCGTCGCGTCGAACGAGTTCCCGAGGTTCCAGCCCGGCTGCATGGCGGCGACGGTCGCTTCGGCGTCTGCGGCCGGAGCAGCGGTCGGCGCGGTCGTGGCCGGCGCGGTCGTTGCCGTCGCCCCTGTGCAATTTGTCCCGTTCAGCGCGAACGACGTCGGCACGGCGTTGGAGCCCGTCCACGCGCCGTTGAAGCCGAAGCTCACCGAGCTGCCATTTCCGATATTTCCGTTGTACGAGGCGTTGGTTGCGGTGACGGCAGTTCCGGACTGCGTCACCGTCGCGTTCCAGGCCTGCGTGACCGACTGCCCGTTCGCGTACGCCCAGGTCAGCCGCCAGTCGGACACCGCGTCGCCGAGATTGGTGATCGCGACGCCGGCGGTGAAACCGCCGGACCACTGACTGCCGATCCGGTAGTCCACCTTGCAGCCGGCCGTCGCGGCGCCGGCGGAGGTGGTCGCGGCGGCGATCCCGCCGGCGGTCAGGGCGATGGCGAGGCCGGCGAGCGCCAGCCTTTTCTTGCGAGCCATGGAATACCTCGTTGTCGTGGGTGGGGGCGCACGTTAACGTCATGATTCGAATGAGGTCAATCGATGGATCCACATACTGGGAGCGCTCCCATCGCTACTGAGATCGTTCTTGCCGGGTTCGGCTTCCGGGCCGCGGCGATCCACCGCGTCGCGCAGGCCATGCCGGGCGTGGAGTGCGCCGGCGCGATCGTCCGGCAACCGCGCGACCTTCCGGTGCCGGCCTACCGCGACCTGGCCGCATGCCTGCGCGCCACCAGCCCCGACTTCCTGGTCAGCGCCGTCTCCGCCGGGGCCGCGCCGGCCATCGTCGCCGAGGCCGTCTCCTACGGCCTGCCGGTGCTGACCGAGACCCCGCCGGCCGGCGACCGGGCCGGCCTCGAGGCGCTGTGGGCCGCGGTCGGCCGGTCCGGGCTGGTGCAGGTCGCCGAGCAGTACCATCTGATGCCGTCGCACGCGGCCCGGTTCGCCGCAGTGCGTTCCGGGATCATCGGCACGCCCACCCAGGTGCAGGTGTCCTCCACCCAGGAGCACCACGCGGTCGCGCTGATCCGCGGCCTGCTCGAGGCCGGCCACGACCCGGCCGTCGTCCGCGCGGTCCGCACCGTCGCGCCCCTGCTCGACCCGCTCGACCGCGGCGGGTGGATCGGCAACCCGGTCACCAAACCGGCCACTACCAGCATCGCGACGCTGGACTTCGGTGGCGGGCGCTCCGGCGTCTACGACTTCACCACCGGCCAGACCCGCAACCTGCTGCGGTTCCGCCGCCTGCTGGTCCGGGGGACGCACGGCGAACTCCGCGACGACGAGGTCGTGCACATGCCGGCCGAGCGGACCATCGCCCGGACGCCTCTGGTGCGCCGGCAGAGCGGCCACGACCTGGACGTGGGCGGACTCGACACGGAGACGATCACGCTGGGGGAGCGGGTGCTCTACCGCAATCCGTACGCCGGCCTCCGCCTCAACGACGACGAGATCGCCCTGGCGACCATGCTCGACGCGATGGCCGCGTGGGTGCGCGGCGCGGGCCCGGAGCCGTACCCGCTGGCCGACGGCATCCAGGACCGGCTGGTGGCGCTGGCCATCGACGAAGCGGCCGAAACCGGACAGGAGATCACCACGGTAGGGTTACGCCGTGACTGAGCTGGAAGAAGAGACGCGCATGTTCGACCTGGCGCGATCCGGCGGCACCGAGGAACTGCTCGGCAACGTCACGGCGGGCCTGCCGCCCGACCTCACCAACGAGACCGGCGACACGCTGCTGATCCTCGCCGCGCACCACAACCACGTCGACACCGTGACCGCGCTGCTGGAGCAGGGCGCCGACCCCAACCGGGTCAACGACCGGGGCCAGTCCGCCCTGTCCGCCGCCGTTGCCCGGCAGAACGCCGAGACGGTCAAGACGCTGCTGGCCGCGGGCGCCGACCCGGCCGGCGGCACGCCGTCGGCGACGGCCACCGCGGAGTCCTTCGAGCTTCCGGAGATGACGGCGCTGCTGCGCGGCGCCTGAGGGACAACTCAGGGCGACACCTCTTCCAGAGCCCGATTGCGGGTACGCGGCGCGAACTGGGCGAGGACGGCGGCGGCCACCTGGAAGCTGGAGATCAGCAACAGCGCGGCCAGGGTGGTGAGGTGGCCGACCAGTGGGGCGATGACCAGGACGCCGATCATGCCGCCGGTGACGCCGAGGCCGTCGACCAGGCCGAAGCCGGCCGAGCGGATCCGGGTCGGGAAGCTCTCGGCGGACAGGGCGAAGGTGGGCGGCACCCAGACGTTGAAGCCGAAGAAGACGATGAACGAACCGGCGAAGGCCCAGCCGATGCTGTCGCCGAGCAGGGCGATCAGCACCGCGCCGGCGATCGTGAGGGCGGCGCCGATCGGCAGCCAGAAGCGGCGCTCGACGGCTTCGGAGTACTTCGCCGAGAACAGGCCCTGGGCGAAGAACCCGACCCCACCCACCGCGGAGATCATGCCGGCAACCGGTGGGGTGAAGCCCAGGCCGGTCAGCACCGAGGTCGACCCGGTCGAGTAGGCGAAGACCGTGGCATAACCGGTGATCCACATGAGGACCAGCAGGATCGTCCGGTTGCGGTAGCGGGCCACCGAGAAGAGCTCCCGGTAGGCGGCCGTGGGGGCCTCCTCGTGTTCCGGGAGCGGCACGTGGGCGGCCGGCTCGCTCAGCGGGCCCCGTCGCAACGCCCGTTGTTCCAGCGCGCTGACCACCCGCTCGGCCTCGGCGAGGCGGCCGTGCTCGATGAGCCAGCGCGGCGACTCGGGGAGCCGGCGGGCGTTCACCGCCGCGATCGCCGCCACCACGGCGGCGATCCCGTAGATCCAGCGCCACCCGTTGGCGAAGTCCGGCCCGGCGAGCGCGATCGGCAGGCCGTCGGGGAACGAGGCGGGCTCGGTGGTGAACAGCAGCCCCAGGCCGATGCCGACCATCGCGCCGATCGTGCACATGACGAACGTGATCGCCGTGTACCGGGCACGTGCCGCGGCCGGCGCGGTCTCGCCGATGTAGGTGTTGCCGACGGCGAGAATGCCGCCCAGCACCACACCGGTGATCGCTCGCCCGAGCACGAACATCGGGTAGGTGGTGGCGATCGCGGTGACGACCGAGCCGGCGAACGCGAACCCGAGGACCACCGCGACCAGCGGCCGCCGCCCCAGCCGATCGGACAGCGGAGCGAGCGCCAGGCAGCCGGCCATGTAGCCGACCAGGAAGAGCACCACCGGCAGCGACAGGAACTCGCCGGCGTTCTCCGGTGTGCAGCCGGGCTTGATGTCGGTGCAGGTCTGGATGAACGACACGTTGATGTCGAAGTTGCAGTAGAACGCGACGAACATCCCGAGCCCGACGATGCCGGTCGCGGCGTAGGCGACCGCATGGCGCGGCAGGCGATCGAGCCGGGCGACGAGCGCCGGCCCGGCGTCGGCGGTAGGCAGTGGTTGGTCGGACGCGGTCGGCATGGGGGACTCCTTCGCGGCGGGGAACGGCGGGAGTTGTCCCTGGCGATGTCCCCGCCCCGGCCCCGCGCGAATCTCCCGGTGGACCGCGAATTACCGGCCGCCTCTGACCGTGTCGCGCCCTGTTGCCCGAACAGGACGATCGGGGGTCGGCCGCGCGGGTGATCGTTGGGGGCCGCGGAAGCGGGTTTGAATGGTGATCCGTCCACCGATCAGAAACGGACCCTGATGATCCGTAAGACCGCTCCCGTCGTTGTTGCCGCTCTCACCACGGTCGGGCTGTTCGCGCTGTCCACGCCGGCTCAGGCCCTGCCGAAGGCGGTGGCCTACAAGAACTGCACCGCCCTCAACAAGGTCTACAAGCATGGTGTCGCGAAGAAGGGCGGCAAGGACAAGGTGAAGGGCAGCACCAAGCCGGTCACGACCTTCACCGTCTACACCGCCACGTACAAGAAGAACACCACGCTCGACCGCGACAAGGACGGCGTCGCCTGCGAGAAGAAGTAGTCAGACGCGGCGGTACTCCACCTCGGGGCGGCCGGGGCCGCCGTAGCGCGGGGTGCGGGCCACCTGGCCGGTCTCGGCCAGGTGCTCCAGGTAGCGGCGGGCCGTCACCCGGGACGCGCCCATCCGGGCGCCGACCTCGGCCGCGGACAGGCCGGCCGGGCCGGGCCAGGCGCGCAGGACGCCCAGGATCAGGTCCAGCGTCTTGCGGTCCAGGCCCTTCGGCAGCGAGTCCGGGGAGGCGCCGCGCAAGGCCGCGAAGGCGCGGTCGATCTCGTGCTGGGCGGCGGCCGGCTCGGTGCTGAGCAGGGCGGTGCGGTAGCGGGCGTAGCCGAGCAGTTTCTCGCGGAACGTGGCGAAGGTGAACGGCTTCAGCAGGTAGTGCGTCACGCCCAGCGAGACGGCCGCGCGGACCATGGTCAGGTCGCGCGCCGACGTCACGACCAGGACATCCGTCGCGATGCCGGCGGCCCGGAGCGTCCGGCACAGTTCCAGGCCGGGCAGGTCGGGCAGGTGGAGGTCGAGCAGCATCAGGTCGACCGGCAGGGTGCGCAGCGCCGCCATGGCCTGCTGCGCGGTGTGCGCCACACCCAGAACCTCGAAACCATCAACCCTTGCGGTGTACGCCGCGTGCGCCTCCGCGATCAGCGGCTCGTCCTCGACCACCAGGACGCGGACCGGGGTCATGACGGCACCGGCAGGCGGACCGTGATGACCGTGCCATCGGCCGGCGTGGAGGAGACGGTGTGGCTTCCGCCGTACCGGTCGATGATCTGCCGGACCAGTGACAAGCCGACGCCTCGCCCGCTCTCCTTGGTGGTCCAGCCCCGCCGGAAGGCGGCGGCCGGGTCGGCGATGCCCGGACCGGTGTCGCTCACCT
Source organism: Actinoplanes sp. NPDC026619 (assembly GCF_040638295.1). NCBI lineage: Bacteria > Bacillati > Actinomycetota > Actinomycetes > Micromonosporales > Micromonosporaceae > Actinoplanes > Actinoplanes sp. NPDC026619. Next base: position 598,071 of record NZ_JBEZYA010000001.1, on the reverse strand, counting down.
CGACCCGCACCTCGCCGTCGTTCTCCACCACCAGGACCGTGACCGTTCGCGGCGGCGGCGTGCCGGTGACCGCCTCGAGCGCGTTGTCGACCAGGTTGCCGACCACCGTGAGCAGGTCGCGGCCGGCCAGCGCGGACTCGGAAATGCGGGACGCCTCGTCGACGACCAGCTGGATGCCGCGCTCGGCGGCCTGGGCCGACTTGCCGAGCAGCAGCGCGGCCAGGGCCGGCTCACTGACCGCGCCCACCACCTGGTCGGTGAGCTGCTGGGCCACCGCCAGTTCGGCCGTCGCCAGGTGCACGGCCTCGTCGGCGCGGCCCAGTTCGACCAGGGTGAGCACGGTGTGCAGGCGGTTGGCGGCCTCGTGCGCCTGGGCCCGCAGCGCCTCGGTGAGGCCGCGCACCGAGTCGAGCTCGCCGGTGAGCGCGCGCAGCTCGGTGTGGTCGCGCAGGCTCAGCACGGTGCCGACGGTGTGGCCCTCGGAGCGGATCACCCGCTGGTTGGCCACCAGCACCCGGTCGCCGGCCAGCACCGGCTCGTCGGCGGCCACCGCCCGGGAGGCGATCAGCTCGCCGATCTCGGGTGGCAGGGCGTCGCCGAGCAGCCGTCGCGCCTCGTCGTTGACCAGGGTCACCCGGCCGTCCCGGTCGGCCACGACCAGGCCCTCGCGCACCGAGTGCAGGACCGCGTCGTGGTACTCGTACATCCTGGTCATCTCGGCCGGGCCGAGGCCGTGGGTCTGGCGGCGCAGGCGCCGGCTGAGCAGCCACGAGCCGGCCGCCGCCAGCAGCAGCGCGAACGCGGCCGGGATCAGCACGACGGGGGCGCGGCCGATCAGCCGCTGGTTGATGGCGTCGGTGGTGATGCCGACCGACACCAGCGCGATCACCCGGCCGGTGGCGTCGCGCACCGGCACGACGGTGCGCACCGATTCGCCGAGCGAGCCGGCGTGTGTCTCGACCACCCGGCCGCCGTCGAGCGCGCCCGCGACGGTGCCGATGAACGGCTTTCCGATCAGGGAGATCGTCGGATGGGTCCAGCGGGTGCGGTCGGTGGCCATCACCACGATGAAGTCGGTGTCGGTCGCGCGGCGCACGCTCTCGGCGTACGGCTGCAGGGTCTCGGTGGGGTTCGGCTGTTGCACCGCCTCGATCACCGTCGGGGAGCGGGCGACCGACTCGGCGATCCCGGTGACCTGGTCGATCGCCGCCTGCGCGGCGTCGTCGCGGGCGAGCAGCACCGCGCCGGCCGTGCCGATCGCCACCAGCAGCGTCACGACCAGCGCCTGCCAGACGAAGAGCTGGCGGGCGATGCTGGTGTTTCCGCCTGGTGACCAGAATGAACGCAAGCGTGCTCCCGGGGTGAGACCTGGGCCACATTCTGCGGTATGGAGCCCACATCCCCACCGGTCCGGCGGGACCGAACTCACTTTCTCTACCTTGCGGTGATCGGCGCGGTCCTGCTCGGCATCGCGGTCGGCCTGCTGTTCCCGGAGTTCGCCAAGGAGCTGAAACCGCTCGGCACCGGGTTCGTCAACCTGATCAAGATGATGATCGTGCCGGTCATCTTCTGCACGATCGTGCTGGGCATCGGCTCGATCCGGCAGGCGGCGAAGGTCGGCCGGGTCGGCGGGCTCGCGCTCGGCTACTTCCTGATCATGTCCACCGTGGCCCTGGCGATCGGCCTGGTCGTCGGCAACATCATCCACCCCGGCTCCGGGCTGCACCTCAACGACGCGGCGGCCGCGGCCGGGCAGAAGCAGGCCAGCGGCGCCGCCCACGAGGGGGTGTCCGACTTCATCCTCGGCATCATCCCCAAGACCCTGTTCTCCTCGCTGACCGAGGGTGATGTGCTGCCGGCCCTGCTGGTGGCGCTGCTGGTCGGCTTCGCGGTGCAGGCGCTGGGCGCCACCGGCGAGCCGGTCCTGCGGGCCATCCAGCTCACCCAGAAGGTCGTCTTCAAGATCCTCGCCATGATCATGTGGCTGGCGCCGATCGGGGCGTTCGGCGCGATGGCCGCGGTGGTCGGCGAGACCGGGATGGACGCGCTGAAGAGCCTCGCCCAGATCATGCTCGGCTTCTACGTCACCTGCGCGATCTTCGTGTTCGTCATCCTCGCGGTGATCCTCTGGGCGTTCGCCCGGATGAACATCCTCCTGCTGCTGCGCTACCTCGGCCGGGAGTTCCTGCTGATCCTGTCGACCTCGTCGTCGGAGTCGGCGTTCCCGCGGCTGATCGCGAAGATGGAGCACCTCGGCGTCAGCAAGCCGGTCGTCGGCATCACGGTGCCGGTCGGCTACTCGTTCAACCTGGACGGCACGGCCATCTACCTGACGATGGCGTCGCTGTTCATCGCCGAGGCGATGGACAACCCGCTCTCGATCGGCCAGCAGATCTCCCTGCTGGTCTTCATGATCATCGCCTCGAAGGGGGCGGCCGGCGTCACCGGCGCCGGCCTCGCGACGCTGGCCGGCGGCCTGCAGAGCCACCGGCCCGACCTGGTCGACGGCGTCGGCCTGATCGTCGGCATCGACCGGTTCATGTCGGAGGCGCGGGCGCTGACCAACTTCGCCGGCAACGCGGTCGCGACGGTGCTGGTCGGCACATGGACCGGCGAGATCGACCGGCAGAAGGCCGACCTGGTGCTGGCCGGCGACCTGCCCTTCGACGAGTCGACGATGCTCGACCGCGACGAGCCCGCGTCCGACCGGCCCGCGTCCGACCGGCCCGCGTCCGGCGGGCCCGAGGCGCCGGTGGCCGCCACCCGGGAGCCCTGACCGGCTTCCCGGCTTTGGCCGGCTGCCCGGCCGCTTTCCCGCCCGAGGGCGGCCGGGCAGCCCCCTCCGGGGCCACGCGATCAGCCCCCAAATTTCCTGGAAATCGGGGTCTCCGCGGCACTCCGATCCAGGAGATCGGCCTCATCCCGGCGGCTAAGCAGTGAGCTTGCGGCAGTAGAGGGCGTCGGGGGTTTTCGACGAGCCGATGCGGCCGGTCCAGGCGATGCCGGCGGCGTATTCGTCGTTCGCGCACTGGCCCTTGTAGTTGCCGGTGGCGAATTCGCCGCCGGGACTGCCGGACGGGCGGTTGTCACTGCGGTCGAACCAGATCGTGCGGCCCGCGCCGGCCGCCGCGGAAGTGGTGGCGCAGAGGACGCTGGACACCGCAGCGCCGCGGACTGCGTAACCCACCATCAGGGAGCCGGCCGGGCACTGGAACTTCGTGTAGCCCGACGCCCAGTCGGTGCTGACGTATTGCTCGCTGTTGACGGTCTGGTAACTGGTCCAGGCGGTGGCGCCGTTCACGTCCGTACACAATCCGCGGTTGCCTTTGTGTGCGATTCCCAGAAGACGCTGCCCGTCCGGGCAGGCGGCCTTGCGGGCGCCGGAATCCCAGTCGGGGCGGTCGCGGAGCAGGGATGACGCGATGAAGTCGCCGCGGTCGGGGCTGAGCATCGACCAGCGGGCGACCGGGGCGACATATCCGGATCTGCCGGAGGTGATCAGGCGGCTCCACGCGTCGTAGCGCCAATCGGACCGCACCGAATCGAAGCCGCCGTTGCGGTCCCAGAACAGCAGGGCCCAGTTGTTGACGCCGCGGTTGTCCAGCCAGCCGACCGCCGGCCAATAGGCGAAATCGGCGTCGGTCTGGATCAGATAATCGGTGAAGTTGGTGAACCACTGCCGTTGCGGGGAATCGGGGGCTGAGCCCGCGTCCACGCCGAACTCGCTGATCCACACCGGCGCGGTGAAATGTCGGTCAGGAGAAGCCGAGACGTAGAACGCGTCCCGGTTGAGCACATTGAACAGCTCGTCGCGGGACATGTCGCGATAGCGCGGATCGCTGGTCTCGCCGATGCCGGTCGCGCCGCTGTGGTTGGGGCCGGTGTAGTCGTAGAAGTGCGCCGAATAGACGAGCTTCCCGGACGTGACCAGGGTGTGCGACAGGGTCTGCACCGGAACGAGGGTCGGCCGGCCGTGGGCGAAACCGTCCACCGGGATGCCGGTCCAGTTGATGCCCTCCACGATGATCAGCAGGTTCGGGTTGGCCTCGCGCAGGATCCGGTCGCCGAGGTGCTGCGACGCGGCGAACCAGTCGTGGTCGTCGCCGCCGCCCCAGTTCGGGTCGTCCAGCACGTTGCGGCGCACCTCGTTGTAGAGGTCGGCGCCGACCACCCGCGGGTTGTCCCGGTAATGCCGCGCCATGAACAGCCAGCCGTCCTCCCACTCGGCGGTGGTCTGCGACGCGTTCCAGCGCTCGTTGCCGTCGACGCCGCAGCACCATTTCGTGGTGTTCGTGTGGTTGTTCAGGATCACCGCCAGCCCGGCGTCGGTGAGGCTGGTGACCACCCGGTCGTACACCTGAAGGGGGGTGAGGCCGTTGAGCGCGGGATCGAACGCGCCGGTGACCGGCTGGGTGTCGCGCAGCATCTCGTCGGAGAACGGCAGCCGCACGCTGTTGATGCCGATGCCGGCCATGCTCGACACGATGGTGCCGATCGATGCCCGGTCGAGGCCCATCGGAATGCGCAGCGAGTTCTCACCGGCGTGGTGGCTGGCGTTGTCGTTGACGTCGCCGCTGCCGTTCCACGTGCCGCTCGCGCCGTGCCAGTTGGCCGAGCGCAGCTTGAACCGCTCGCCGTGGGCATCGACGATGTAGCGCCCCCGCGTGCTGAGCGGGCCGGTCCAGGCCGGTGCGGCGGCTTGCGCCGCGTGCGGCGCAGGCAGAAAGACCGCGAGGAGTACGGGTATGAGCAGCGCTTTTACCATCACCGGCTCCTCGCGCATCGACGTGTGCGGATATTCAACCGCGTCACCAGGGAAATCCCCAGAACCCGGGGCCGGATTGCTGACTGATCTTGCCCGCCGATCCACGTATGGTGCCCGCACGCTCCCCAGTAGACGCTCATCCAGGGAAGGCGCCATGCCCGAAGAAAACCCCGTCACCCCGATCCTCGGTGGCGACTCCTGCACCGCGAAGCTGCCCACCTGGGGGGTGACGCGCGAGTTCCGGTTCGGCCAGTTCATCCGCCTCTACAGCGAGACCGTCACCTCGACCGGCCGGGTGGTGTCGGTCCCGATCGTGCTGAACACCGGCGGCGACATCGTCGAGACGCCGGCCCAGATCTCGGCCCGTGCCGCTTTCGCGAAGACCGCCGGGATCGGTGGCCCCCCGCCGCTCTCCACCGCCGGGGCCGGCGCCGCGCCGGTCGTCGGGCTCAACGTGATCGCGGCCGGTCTCGACCCGGCCCGCGCCGTCCACGGTGACGCCGACGTCACGCTGAGTCTGTCCGATGTGGACAGCATGATCGGCGCCGGCGCCGTGATGATCGAGAACACCGCGTTCGCGGTCGACCTCGGCGCGCAGGCCGCCGCCCGGCTGCGCCAGGGCGAGAGCGTGCTCACCGTCGCCACCGAGCCCGGCGGCAAGAGCGCGGTCGTCCGGCTCATCCCGTCCGTCGCCGCCGTGTCGCTGGAGGCCGGCGCGATCGACCAGGTGCTCGCCGACCGGCAGATCCAGACCGAGCTGGGCGCCGTCCGCCTCGACGAGAACGGCATCCGCGACCTGCTCGCCACCGGCATGGTCACCGCGACCGCGATGCGCGACGGCGTGCCGGCCGGCCTGGCCAAGGTCAGCATCATCGGCACCTCCGACGCCCGGCCGGCCGCGACCGCGATGGCCATCACCGACCTGCCGGAGTTCCTGGCCTACCCGGTGATCCCCACGACCAGCGGCGGCGGCCTGGTGCTGCAGCTCGGCGCGGAGGAGATCCGCGGGCTGCGACGGGGCGAGCAGATCACCACGCGGGCCGGCGACGACGAGGTCAAGCTGGTCGTGCCGCGCGGCGGCGACGTGCTGCCGGAGGAGTTCGTGTCGCTCGGCCGGGCGCGCCGGATCAGCGAGCTGGACCACACCTACGACGTGCGCCGGATGACCCGCGACACCGACCGTTACAGCTACCGGCAGCCGCCGCCCAAGGTGCACGTCGCCGCGACCGGGAACGGCCTGGTCGACCTGTCCACCGTGGGGCTGCCGGTCGCGGTGCTGCTGCCCTGGAAGCAGACCTGGACGCTCAAGGGCTTCAGCCGCGGCAACCTGATCTCCAGCCTGGCCATGGCGCCCGGCGAGGAGACCACGATCACCGTGTCCAGCTGGGAACGGCGCACCAAGTCACTGAGCCAGAGCGCCGAGACCGACGTCGAGCAGGCCTTCGACTACAACTCCACGACCCGCGACACCGAGGACGTGATGCGCGAGGTCACCAGCACCAACGAGTTCGACGCGCAGGCGTACGGGTCGCTCGACGCCTCCTATTCGCCCGGGGTCGCCTCGATCCGGGTGCAGGCCGGCGGTCAGGTCGCCAACGCGCAGAGCCTGGCCAACGCGACCAAATCATCGACCCAGCACGTACGCGAGTCGACCAGTCACGCCGCCACCCGGGTGCGGTCGCGCCGGGTCACCACGATCACCGAGAGCGTCGAGACCGAGCAGCGGACCAGTGTGGTGCGGACCATCCGCAACCCCAACCTGGGGCACACGCTGACCATGAACTTCCACGAGGTGCTCGCCCATTACGACATCGACCTGGTCTTCAACAAGGCGGGCGTACGCATCGTGGTGCTCGTGCCCAACCCGGTCGAGGTGCCGCACTTCACCGAGCTGCTGGTGCGGGTCAACGAGGCGACACTGCGCTCCGGGCTGCTCGACGCGGCCCTGGTCGACGGGTTCGAGGCGTGCCGGCTGCTCGAGGCGTACAAGCAGGCCGCCATCGAGCTGCGCAGCCTCGCCTCGGCCGGGAAGATGGAGCGCGATCTGGACCGGCAGCGGGAGACGCCAACCTCGTCGCAGGCGCCCAAGCCCGCCAACCCCTACGCGACGACGGTCAACTCGATCCTCGCCGACCTCAAGCAACGGGCCGCCGCGTTCGCGGGCGTCGACGTCGGTGGCGCGCTCACCTCGATCGCCGCGCACCGCTCGCCCAGCGCCACCGAGCTGACCTCGGCCCAGCGGTGGCTGTTCAAGCGGCTGGTCGGCGCGAAGTTCGGCACCGGCCTCACCACCGAGCTCGACCGGCTCGCCTCCGCCACGATCAGCCCGGAGGCGGCCCGCTCGCTGCTGTCGGCGATGCCGCCGGCCGGTTCGACGCCCGCGCTGGACTCCCTCGGCGGCCTCGGCGACAAGGACAAGGAGGACGCCGGGCTGGCCGGGCGGATCACCTCGATGACCGGCTACGTGTTCTGGGACTGGGGCACGTTCTGGTACCCGAACGCCAAGAAGGAAGGCCTCTACGACGTCGAGGACGGCGGCATCCCCGGCGCGCTCGCCCAGCTCAAGACCGCCTTTCAGAACTGGGAGGCGAAGGAGGCCGAGGGCAGCGGCCAGCAGGCGGCCGCGGCCGTGGTCGCCGCGGCGAACGAGGAACAGAGCACCACGACGATCGCCGACAAGCTGGAGATGAAGTTCGGCGCCGAGATGATCGGCTCCGCCCGGGAACGCAGCCAGACCCTGCTCACCCACCTCAACCAGCACCGCGACTACTACCGGTACGTGTTGTTCCAGGCGCTCCCGCCGAGCGAGCAGCTGCAGCGCCTGATGGAGGTCGCCCCGCAGCTCAAGATCGGCATGTTCGAGCCGCACGTGGTCGCGTCGGACGGCCCCAACCTGGCCATCCCGCTCGCCCCGCTCGCCGAGACCACCCTGATGAAGGTCGTCACCAGCCTCGCCACCGAGATGGAGAACGCGACCCGCGAGGCCGAGGCGTCCGGCGACCGGATCGCCACCGACACCGTCATCCTGCCCACCCCTGGCATCTCGGTCGAGTCGTGGCGCGGCGACTGCGAGGCCCTGGAGGATCACCTGGTCGCGTTGCGGGCGGCCGAGGTGCGGCGGGCCGTCGCCGAGGCGCGCTCGGCCGAGCTGGAGGCCGACCGGCGGGCCGCCCGGATCGACGCCGACGACCTGACCGACCCGCTGACCGCGCCCAACTCGTTCGCGGTCAAGCTCGAGAACGACGACGACTAGTGCCCGCGCGGATCACCATGCCGGACGGCAGCACCGCGGCGCTGCCGTCCGGGAACCCGGCGACGATCGACCAGCTCGCGCAGAGCGGCTATCTGCTCGGCGGATGGGCCTGGGTCGAGCGGACGTCGGCGCTGCTCACCGCGCGTCTCCGGCGAGCGCGCGGCGCCGAGTTCGAGGCGGCGCGCCTGGCCCGTGGGGAGGCCACCCAGCGTGCGTCCGCCGCGGGCCGCGCGCTCGCCGAGGAGACCGAACCGGCGCTCGCCGCCTGGCTGGCCGCCCGGCAGCGGCTCGCCGTCCAGGTCGCCGCGGATCTGGCGGTCGTCGAGGAGGTCGGCCGGGCCATCGCGCGGCGCCGGCTCGACGCCGCCGAACTGCAGATCCGGGCGGCCGCCGACCGCTATCTGGCCGGCGACCTCGCGAGTCCGCGCACCCTGACCCTCAGGCCGGGCGACGCGGTCGAGTCGCTGCGGTCGGCCGTCGCCGAGCTGGCCACGGCCGAGGCACAGGCCGCCCTGGAGAACGTCAAGGAAGGCGCCTACGCCGCGCTCGCCTCCACCGTGGCCGCTCTCCTCGCCGGCGCGACCGGCCTGCTCGCGGTGAACGTGCTGAAGGTTCAGCCCGCCATCCAGAACGCCGTCGCCCGCGGCGTCCAACTCGCCGCGCTGCGGGCCCGCCTCGGCGCCGATCACCCGGTGCTCTACCGGATCGATCTGACCCCGTTCACGGCGCCGGCGCACGGCCTCGGCACGAAGCCGCCCACCGACAAGGAGCTGCTGGCGTCGGTCACCGACGCCCTCACCTCCACCGGGAAGGCGGCCCGCGCCGTCCGCAAGAGCGTGGAGTCACCGGTCTGGCACGACCGGCTGACCGGGCACGAGGACGGGCCGGCGGCCGGGCTCGCCGCCGAGTTGCGCAACCGGGGCATGAAGGGCGGCCTGCCCAGCCTGCTCGACCCCGAGTTCGGTCCGTGGGCGTTCCAGCAGGTGCTCGCGGACGGCGTCGGCGACCTGTGCGGACCCGGACCCAGCTCGGCCGGCCAGGCCGTACACGATGTGTATCTGGCCGTTGACCCTGCTCTGTCCGACGAGTTCGGGTCGGCGCTCGGCCTGATGGGCGGGATGCTCACCCTGCACCTGGTCGCGCCGCCGCTGGCGATCGTGGCCGACGTGGTGCTCGCGGCCAAGGGCATCCTCGAGGCGTGGGCGGCGTACCTGCGGGATGCCGACGCGTACCGCTGCTCGCTCGACCCGGCCGAGTCGCTCGGCCTGGAACCCTCCACGCTGAAGCTGGCCCTGCAGTGCGTCGGCGAGGTCGCCGGCGCCCTGCCGGCGGGCAAGCTCGCCGGTTCCGTCACCGTCCTCGCCCCGCTCGCCGCCGGACTGATCAGATGACCCCCATCCAGCGCGTTCTCGCCGTCCTGGCGCGCAGCGTCCGGCGCGGCGCCGTCCATCTCGGGGCGAGCCCGCTCACCGCGCTGTGCCGGGCCTACCCCGAGTTCGAGGCCGCGTTCACCCACCTCGACCTGCAGGTCCGCATGGCGCGCATGTGGCCGTCCGCCGACCCGGGCCGCACCGCGGTCGCCGCGGCCCGCCGTGACGTCGACGAGATTCTCCGCCGGCTCTCCGACGACCAGGCCGATGCCGCGCGGGCCTGGCTGCGCCGCACGGTCGGCGACACCCCCGCCGCGAAGAACCGCGACGGCCTGCTCCAGGCGGTCCGGCGACGGCTCGATGTGGAGTACGGCGCTGGGCCGCCGCCTTATTCGGCCACGGTGGTCCGGGCCGCCTCCAGATTGCCGAAGACCGCGTTCGACCAGCTCTACGAGGTCGCGGCCCGCAACGGCTTGGTCGCCCGCGCGCTGCAGGCCTTCGAACGCTCCTGCCTGCATGACTCCACCGGTGAGATCTCCCGCGCCGGCCGCGACCTGCAGAACGCGGTCCTCGCGGCCGGTCTGCCCGCGCGCGAGCGTAACCGCATCACGCAGGCGGTGGAAACCGTGCTGAGGGCGTTCGGCCGGGCGAGGACCAGCGCCGACGGGCTGGCGGTGGTGGAGAAGTTCTTCCGCCGCTTCCAGGGTCTGCCCGCCGGCCACCCGATGACCGGCGTCTATCGCCGCCTGCAGAGTTGGATCACCACCGAGGACCTGGAGATCGTCGGCACCGCCCTGGCCCGCTGCGGCGAGGTGCCGAAGGTGGCGATGCCGGCCGAGAAACTGGCCGAGCAGATCGCCGGCCGGGTCAACGTCTACGTCGGACTGCTGGGCCAGCTCATCGGCCAGAAGGGCGCCTATCGACGCCTCTTCTCCGAACAACTGCGGCGGGCGGCGGCGTTCGCGGAGACCTCCGTCTACCAGGTGCGCGTGGGTCGTACCCCGGTCCGGGGCCTGAACCACCACGGCAAGAGCTTCGCCCAGTTCTACGACGACACGATCCTGCTGGTCGACGAGGCGAGCGGAAAGGTGGCGATCGTCTTCACGGCCCAGTTCAAGGCGGGCGACGCCGGCTCGCTGGAAGTGCTCGAACAGCTCGCCTCGGACGACGCCCGTAAGGCGCTGGGCAAGCTGCTGCTCGACGGCAAGCAGTACGACATCGTCGAGGGCCTGCTCCCGGAACGAACCGCGATCGTCACCACGATGCTCGGCGTGGCCGAGGAACAGACCTGGAAGAACGGCAAACGGGTGGTGACCCGCGCGGCAACGGACCCGTCCGCGGTCGCCGGTGCGCTGGGCGACCGCGAACTGGCCTTCCTGCCGATGCCGGTCGACCCGGCCGACCTGCGTGCCCTGATCAGATTCCTGCTGGAGGCGGCCGAGAAGATTCCCGCCGGCTAATGGCTCACAGGAACTCGATCAGGTCCCACTGCTGGTCGTCCAAGCACGGAAAACGCGTATCAATCTCATGATCGGATAGTGGTCCTATATGGACACTCCGTGGTCGCCCGTTTCAGTCGCCGGTACCGGTCTGGAAGAGGACGCGGCCGTTCAGCGCGATGACCATGTTGCCGTCGGCCCGCAGGATCAGGACCGCGCCGGGGTTGCCCGGGGTTTTGCTGCTCCAGACGTTGGCGTTGCCGGCGTCGTAGAGGACCAGGTGGCCGTCGTTCTGCATGACCAGCTTGGCGCCCGTCGTCGTGCCGGTCTGCCAGACGGTGCGGCCCTGGTCCTGCAGCACCAGGTTGCCGCGGGCGGTCAGGGTCAGCCGGAGCCGGTTGGTCGACCAGCTCTCACCGGGGTTGAGCACGCTGGTGGCGGCGATGGTCCGCTCCTGCCGGACCGGCGTCGTCGTCTTTTTCGACGTGGCCGCCGGTGGGGCCGCAGCTGTCGACGGGACCGGCGGCGCCGAAAAGGTGGCGGTGGAAGTGGCAGGGGCCGGGAGGACCGACACCGGGATCGACGCGTAGTCACCGCCGGGCATGATCAATGACGCCGTCGGCAGCGTGACCCCGGCGGCCGGCTGCCGGTCGTCGTCGCCGCCCCGGAAAACGGCGTAGGCCGCCGCACCGACCGCGAGAACGACGACGGCCAGCACGACGACCGCACGCCGGTTGAGTTCGCGGGGTCCGTCGTCCCGGCTGTGCCGCGGCCGCCAGAGGTAACGCACCGTCCAGTCGGCGGCCCACCCGGTCCACGCCGGGCGATCTTTCACAGCCATGGGGTCCTTCCGGGGTCCGGGCTGATCAACGAGGGTACGTCGATCAACCCGCCGCCCGGCTCACCCACTCGGCTAGAAGGCCTTCTCGTACAGGGAGAGCAGGCCTTCGGCGTCGGCCTCGCCGCTGTAGCCGCAGATCATCACGGTGCCCTGGTTCGCCGCCACCAGGTAGTTCTTGCCCGGCTCGAACTTGCCGCTGCCCATCAGCGTCTCCGAGGTGCCCGGCTGCTGGTCGACCTGCACCAGCGCCGCCCGGGTGCCCCGGTAGACCCTGGTCACCGCAAGGGTGACGACATTCGTGGCGTCGATGCCGGTCACGGTGCCGGCGAAGGCGAAATCGGCGGACGAGGCCAACTGGCTCGGCTGGGGTTCGCGGCACTTGGCGGCGTGGCCGCCGTCCGGGGCGGTGAGGCGCACCGTGGCGGCGGGGGAGGAGGCGATCGCGCTCGTTGATGGCGCCTCGGCCGGCCTCGGCCGGAAGATCAGCCAGCCGGCGCCGGCCAGCAGCAGCACGGCCGCGGCGGCGGCGGCCAGGACGGGCAGCCGCAAGCGGCGGGGCGGTGCGGCGACGACAGCGGACATGGATTCCTCCAGAAGCCGGGAAACGCGGTCGGGAGGCAGCGGCGTCAGCGATGCCGCCGGATCGGTGCGACGCAGGCGGTCGCGCAGGTCGTCATCGCTCATGGCCGTCTCCCCTCGGTCGACTCCTCATGTCCGGCGACGGCGCCGGTCTTTCGCAGTTCGTCGCGCAACTTCTGTTTGGCCCGGTGCAGCCGGATGCTCGCCGCGTTCGCGGTGACGCCCAGTACCGCCGCGATCCGGGCCGGGGCCAGATCCTCCCAGGCCCAGAGGCGCAGGATCTCGGCGTCCTCACCGCGCAGGGCGGCCATCGCGGTGGTCACCCCGGCGTCGCCCGGTGGCGGCGGGCCGGGTGTCAGGAACGCGGAGATGCGGGCGGTCAGCCGGGCCTGCCGGCGCTGCGCACGCTCGGCGTTGGCAAGACAGAGACGAGCGACGCCGTACGCCCACGGCAGATGCTCAGCGGGCATCTCGTCGAGTCGCCGCCAGCAGACCAGCAGCGTCTCGGAGAGCACGTCGTCGGCGGTGGCCGGGTCGGTGCGCCGGGCCAGGTACCGCCGCACCGCCTCGATCACGGCCGGCGCCAGGGCCTCGAACCGCGCCCGGCGGTCGTCGGAGTTCACAAGGTCCACCCTCGGGTATGTCCGGCAGCGGCCCGGATCTTTCAGGCCCGCTCGTTCATTGCCGGCACCAGCGCCGGTTCGGCTACCGGTTCCAGTGCCAGCTCCAGTGCCGGCTCCAGTGCCGGCTCCAGTGCCAGCTCCAGTGCCGGTTCCAGTGCCGGTTCCACGGTCGGCTCCGCGCTGGCTTCACTGTTCGGCGAGCCGTTGTAGCAGCGGGGACAGCCGCAGCGGCACCACCCGGCGCAGGACGATCGCGGTGCTGGTGCGGACCACGCCGGGCACCGCCAGGATGGCCTCGGTGACCCGGTGCAGGTCGTCGGTGTCGCGGGCGATCACCCGGGCGAGCAGGTCGCCGTCGCCGGTGGTGGAGAGCAGCTCGATCACCTCGGCGATCCCGCCCAGCAGGGCCGCCGCCCGGGACCGGTCCTGTTGACTGATCGACAGCGTGACCAGGGCCATCAGCGGATAACCGAGCGCCTCCGGCTCCACTCGGCGGCTGTGCGGGCCGAGCGAGTCCATCCGTCGCAGCCGGGCGTGCACCGTGTTGCGGGCGAGCCCGAGCCGATCGGCGAGAGCCACGACGGTCGCCTGCGGGTCATCGTCGAGGGCCAGCAGGATCCGCGCGTCGGTCGCGTCGAGGCTTGTCACGATGCTCAACATAGCGCCCCTGCTCGGCCGTGCGTGTAGCAGAATGCGCAATCAAGACAAGATCTGTTGCGCACAATGACAGCACCGCAGCAGGGTGGGCCCATGATCACTTTGGCCGAGTACCTCGGGCGCCGGCTCCGGCAGGCCGGCGTCGGGCACCTCTTCGGGGTGCCGGGCGACTTCAACCTCACCCTGCTCGACCACCTCACCCAGGTGCCCGGCCTGACCTGGGTGGGTTCGCCGAACGAGCTGGGCGCGGGTTACGCCGCCGACGCGTACGCGCGTAGCCGCGGCCTCGCGGTGCTGGTCACCACGTATGGCGTGGGGGAGTTGAGCGCCCTCAACGCGGTAGCCGGGAGCGCCGCCGAGGACGTGCCGGTGCTGCACATCGCGGGCAGCCCGGCCACCACCGCCGTCGCCGCGCGCCGACTGGTGCATCACACCCTCGCCGACGGCGAATTCGGCCGGTTCGCCCGTGCCTACGCCGAGGTCACCGTGCACTCCGAGACGGTCACCGCGGCCCGCGCCACCGAGCAGATCGACGCCGCCCTGTCCGCCGCGCTGATCAACCGCCGCCCGGCCTACCTGAGCATCCCGATGGACCTGGCCACGCTCCCGGTCGACCCAGCTCCGCTGGCCACGGCCCTGCCCGGCTTGTTCCGGGCACCCAGCACCGCCGTGCCGCCCGCCGGTCAGTCCGACGGCCCGGGCGGGGGCATGGCGCGGGATGGTTTGTCTGATCTGTCGGGCCGGCGCATGGTGCCTGCCGGTCAGTCCGACGGGCCGGGCGGGGGCATGGCGCCGGATGGCTTGCCTGATCTGTCGGGCGGAGTGATGGCGCCGGCTGGATTGCCCGACGTGGCCGGCAGCGCCATTTCGCCGTGTGGGCTGGCCCGTGCGGCGGACGGTGTCGTGCCGAAGGCGGCGGTGTGCGGCGCGGTTGGTCCCGCCGCGTCGTCGGCGCCGGGCGCTTCGGCGTTCGCCGCGGCGATGCGCAGCCTGATCGCCGGCGCTGAGCGGCCGGTCATCGTGGCCGGCCACCTCGTGGCGCGCTTCGGCGTGCGCGACCTGACCGCGGCGGGCGTGCCGATCGTCACGACGCTGGCGGCCAAGGGGGTCGTTGACGAGGAGCATCCGCTGCACTTCGGGAACTACGCGGGGGACATGGTCGACGAGGCGGCGGCGGCCCTGGTGCGCGACGCCGACCTGGTGATCGAGCTCGGGACCGTGCCGACCGACGTGCTCTCCGGGTTCTTCACCCATCGCCGGGTGGACGACCAGGTCGTGCTGGTCGGCGCGACGCTGGCCACGATCGGCACGTACGACGAGTACACCGTGGACTTCGTGGACGCCGTACGCGTACTCGTCAATTTGCTTGAAGCTGAGCGTTTCTCGCTGCCGCGACCGACGCCGGGGGTGGCTGTTGCGGCGCCCGCGCCGGACGCGTCGCTGACGCAGGAGGCGCTCTGGGCGACCGTGCAGCGGTGGCTGCCGGCCGGAACCGCGGTGCTTGCCGACACCGGCACCTCGTTCTGGGGCGCGGTCTCGCTGAGGTTCCCGGCCGACACCGTCTTCGTGGCGCAGCCGATCTGGAACTCGATCGGTTACGCGCTGCCCGCCGTGCTCGGCCAGGGGCTCGCCGAGCCGTTGCGGCGACCGGTCCTGTTCATCGGTGACGGGGCCGCGCAGATGACCGTGCAGGAGCTGAGCACCATCGCGGGCGCCGGCCTGACCCCGATCATCGTGCTGCTCAACAACGAGGGCTACACGATCGAGCGGGCCCTGCAGAGTCCCGACGCCGGCTACAACGACGTCGCGCCGTGGGACTGGGGGATGCTCGTCGCGGGCTTCGCCGGGCCGAAGGCCGACTACCGCCGGGCACACACCGCAGCCGAACTCGCTCACGCTCTGGAGGCAGCGGCCGAAGCAACCGACACGCTCAGTGTCGTCGAGGCGGTACTCGACCGCTACGACGCCCCGCCCCTGCTGCGAGCCCTGGCCGTCCGAAACGCGAAGTAACCCACTCCCGCCCGCCGGCGGCTCCCGCGGGCCGGCTGCCCTCGCGGGCCGGCTGCCCTCGCGGGCCGGCTGCCCTCGCGGGCCGGCTGCCCTCGCGGGCCGGCTGCCCTCGCGCGCCGGCCGTCGGCTGGGCCGCGCCGAAATGGCGTCACTGCGTGCCGACCCGGGGGCCTGCGGACCGCTTGCAGGCGAGCGCGGACGTGGCGGGCGCTGCTTTCCGCGTCCGCCGGCCCACATCCTTGAAGGCGGGGTCTGGTGCGGTATTTGAGGGACCGTTTTCGTGGAAAGCGGTGTGACCCGGCCGCGAGTGATCTTCGGCGTTTGGGTTCGGCGGCCTGGCCGGCTGACTGCCTGAAATTCCGGGAAGCGGGGCCCTTTTCGCGCCTGAAGCCCCCATTCTGTGGCCGGGCGGGGCGGTTGGGGGCGCAGTAGGGTCGGTGGATGTCTGACCTGACCGCGATGGTGCGGAGCGTCGTCGACGACAACCGGTACATGACGCTGGGGACGGTGGAGCCGGACGGGCTTCCGCGCCTTACTCCGGTCTATTTCACCCATGACGGCTATCGGTCGTTCTACTGGGTGTCGGAGCCCGGCTCGCAGCATTCGCGGAACCTGGCGCGGGAGCCGCGGCTGTCGATCGTCATCTTCGACTCGCGGCGTCTCCCGGGCGCCGGCGAGGCGGTCTATCTGAGTGCGACCGCGCGGCAGGTCCCGGACGAGGAGCTGGCCGCCGAGTGCGAGATCGCCTTCCGGGACGTCGGCGGCGGGGCCGAGCCGTTCGCGCCGGAGGAGTTGTGCGGCGGCGCCGAGCTGCGGCTCTATCGGGCCGACATCACGAGTTACGCGGTGCACATCCGCGGCGGCGACCCGGATTACGGCACCGGCGTCGACAAGCGGATGACCGTCGTCATGTGAGTGTGCGCCGTCGTTCCAGGCCGTCGAGCAGCAGGTCGAGGGTGAACTCGAATTCGGTCTGGGTGTCGCACCAGCCGAGCGCCGGGTCGGCGGCGTCGTGGATCTCGGCGGCCAGCATCGCGGTCAGGTGCGGCACCGCGGCCGCCATCGTGGCCAGGTCTATCTCGGCTGTGCCGTTGTCCGTGGTGTCCGGGGTGAAGAGCTCCTGGACGAAACCGAGGGCCATGGTGCCGAACGCGTGCAGCGCGCGGTGGGCCAGGCTCGGGGTGAAGCCGCCGGCGGTCAGCGTCCCGACGATCTCGTCGTAGTAGGCGAACAGGGCCGGCGGGATGGCCGGCCGGGAGCCGAGCAGGGCCGGCGCCCAGGGGTGCCGCAGCAACACCGTGCGAGCGGACAGGAACCGCTGCCTCAGTTGAGCCCGCCAGTCGCCGGCGGGGGTCGGTGACGCCGCGGTGATCTCGCCGATCACCGTTTCGGCCAGGCCGTCGAGCAGGCCCTCCTTGCCGGGCAGGTGGTGGTAGAGCGACATCGCCTCCACCCCCACGGACGCGGCCAGGCGGCGCATGGTCAGCGCCTTCAGGCCCTCGGCGTCGGCGAGGGCGACGGCTGCGGCGAGGGCGCGCTCGCGGGTGAGCGGTTCTCTTGACACGGGGGCTACCTTACGTTGTATGGCTACCTTACAACGTAAGGCACGGATGACCGGCCTGTCCTATCTGGGACTCGCCATCGCCGGCGGCGCCGGCTTCCTCGCCGTCCGGCCGATGCTCTTCGTGGCCGGCGACCCGCAGGCCACCCTCGCCAACGTTGCCGGGCACGAGACGCTGGCCCGCGCCGGCGTCGCGCTGGAACTGCTCGTCGTGCTCACCCAGGCGCTCGCCGCCGCCGGGTTCTACCGGCTGTTCCGCGCGCAGGCGCCGGTCGCGGCGGCCGGGATCGCCGCGTTCGGCCTGGTCAACTCGACCGTCGTGCTGGGCAGCGCGGCGCTGCTCGCGACCGCCGCCGACACCGGCGACGCCGCCACCGTCCAACTGCTCTACCTGGTCAGTGGCCACCTGTGGACCGCGGGCGGCATCTTCTTCGGACTGTGGCTGATCCCGATGGGCCAGGCCGTGCTCAGCACCGGCTGGATGCCGCGCCCGCTCGGGTGGCTGCTGATCGCCGGCGGCGCCGGTTACGTGCTGAGCGCCTTCCTGCCGGAGGCCGGTTTCCTCGTCGTGCCGGCGTCGATCGGCGAGTTCTGGATGGTGGGTTACCTGCTGGTGCGCGGGGTGCGGCCTCAGAAACTGACGCCGAGCGCTTCCAGCGCCGCGCTGGCCGGGCCGTCCGGGTCGTCGTCATCGGTGGCCCACCAGATGTAACCGTCGGGGCGGACGATCATCGTGACCGGGCCGGTCGCGACCCGGATGCCGAGCCGGGTGGCGGTGACCGAGGCGGTCGGCAGCGGGCGCGGCGACAACAGCAACGGCCGGGCGTCCGGCAGGTCGGCCTCGGCCACCCGGGCGCCGGTCAGCGGGTGCGCCGCCGGGTCGGCCGGCGGATAGGCCACGTCGATCGCGGACAGCCGGCGGGCCAGCTTTCCCGACACGTCGGGGAAGTCGGCGACCAGGTCGCTGAGCAGCGCTCGCAGGGCCAGGCCCTCCGGAGTGGTCGCGGTGATCAGCGCGGTCTGCGCCATCGTGTGCCGGGCCACGTCGTCACCCCACGGGCGGCGCTCGGTGTCATACGTCTCCAGGAGTTCCTCGGCCGCCCGGCCCTGGACCACGGCGGCGAGTTTCCAGCCGAGGTTGATCGCATCCTGCAAGCCGAGGTTGAGGCCGACGCCGCCGGCCGGGAAGTGCATGTGCGCGGCGTCGCCGGCCAGCAGGACCCGGCCCTGCCGGTAACACTCGGCGACCCGGGTCGTGTTGCCGAACCGGGACAGCCACTGCGGGTCGTGGATGCCGAAGTCGCGGCCGGCGATCCGCACGCAGATGTCGCGCAACTCGTCCAGGGTGATCTCGCGGCCGTCGTCGGACTGGCGGGCGGGGTCGTAACCGGCGATCCGGTAGACGCCGCCGGGCATCGGGGCCACCATCATCGAGCCGTGCGCGTTGAGCACGTTGAAGCCGGGCGGCGGCGGGGAATCGGCCCGCACATCACCGAGGTAGGAGTAGAAGCGCGCCTCGATGCCGGGGAACTCGATGCCGGCCGACTGGCGCACCGCGGAGCTCGCGCCGTCCGCGCCGACCACGTAGGCGGCCCGATGCTCGCCGGTCGCGGTCTCCACCCGGACGCCCGAAGTGTCTTGTGAGACGGCCGTGACCCGCTCGCCGCGGATGACCGACGCGCCCAGCTCCGTCGCCTTTTCCTCGAGGATGGCCTCGGCGCGGTTCTGCGGGAAGGAGAGCACGAAAGGGAACGGCGAATCGAGCGTGGTGAAGTCGACGCGGGTCTGCAGGAAGCCGAAATGCCAGCTCGGCAACCGCACCCCGGCGGTCAGCAGCGGCTCGGCGAGACCGCGCATCGCCAGCTGCTCGACGGTGCGGGCGTGCACGGCCATGCCCTTGGTGTGCGGGCCCGGCTCGGCGCGCTGCTCCAGCACCGTCACCCGGACCCCGGCCAGCCGCAGCTCGCAAGCGAGGAACAACCCGACCGGGCCGGCGCCGACGACGATGACCTCGGGATCCACGCCCTCAATCTAGGACACCGTCCTCAGTGGCCGGTGCCCCGTTTCAGCCGATGGACGGCCAGATCCGTGAAAATCTGGGCCATCCGGCCGAGGATGCCGTCGTCGAAGACCACCCGGGGCGAGTGCATGGGCGCCGCGTCCTGCTCGCCGGCGCCGAGGAACAGCAACGTGCCGGGGACCTCCTCCAGCACGTAGGCGAAATCGTCGGACGCCATGCCGGGCGCCTCCAGCCGCTGGGCGCCCAGCAGCGCGATGACCGCCTCGGTCTCGGCCGGATCGTTCCAGGCCGGCGGGTAGGACTGCTCGAACCGGGCGTCGACCCGGCATCCGTGCGCCGCGCCGAGCGCCGTGACCATCGCGGTCAGGCCGTCGCGGACGAGCGCGAGGGTCTCCCGGGAGGGCGTGCGGATCTTGGCGTCGATCGCCACCTCGGTGGGCAGCACGTTCCCGGCGGGCGAGTTGGTCTGCAGCCGGGTGACCGAGACGACCGCCGGCTCGGTGACCGGGATGCGGCGCGCCACGAACGACTGGATCGCCAGGATGATCTCGGCCGCCACCGGCACCGGGTCGACGCCGTGGTGGGGCAGCGCCGCGTGCCCGCCGGTGCCGTGCACGACCAGCCAGAGCCGGTTGCTGCTGGACATGATCGGCCCCGGCCGGGTCCGGACCACTCCCGAGGCGAGCCGGCTGTCGACGTGGATCGCGAACGCCGCGGCCGGCCGCTCGCCCGCGGCGTCGAGCAACCCTTCCTCGAGCATCAGTCGCGCCCCGCCGAAGCCCTCCTCGCCCGGCTGGAACATGAACACCACGCTGCCGGGCAGGTCGTCCCGGCGGGCGGCCAGCAGCCGGGCCGCGCCCACCAGCCCCGCC
Source organism: Actinoplanes sp. NPDC026619 (assembly GCF_040638295.1). Lineage (NCBI taxonomy): Bacteria > Bacillati > Actinomycetota > Actinomycetes > Micromonosporales > Micromonosporaceae > Actinoplanes > Actinoplanes sp. NPDC026619. The sequence continues at coordinate 578,081 of NZ_JBEZYA010000001.1, read as the reverse complement.
ACGTGCATGTCGTGCCCGCACGCGTGCATCGCCGGGCCCGCCGCCGCGAACGGCAGCCCGGTCTCCTCGGCCATCGGCAGCGCGTCCATGTCGGCCCGCAGCAGCACCACCGGCCCCGGCCGGCCGCCGCGCAGCACCGCGGTCACCGAGCTGAGCTGCCGGCCGGCGCTGAGCTCGAGCCCGAGCCCGGCCAGCGCGTCGAGCACGATCGCCTGCGTCGCCGGCAGCTCCAGCCCCACTTCGGCGTGCGCGTGCAGGTGGTGCCGGAGGGCGGTGAGCGACATGGCCGGATCCTAGGCCGTGCTTCAAGAACGGCCGGGCTGCGGCGGGACCTCACCGCAGCATGACCCTTTTGAACACGGCCTGAGGGCGGCCTCATTTCATCGTGATCCGCAGCGGGGCAATCACCTGGGTGCCGTCGTCGCCCACCGGGTAGGCGGCACCGATCAGGGTCGTGTCGTCCTGCCAGGCCACATTGGCCGAGGCGGACATCTTGGCTCCGTCGATCGGGGGGATCTCCTGGTTGGCCAGAACCGTGCCGTCGGCGGTGCTCAGCACGGCCACGCCGGTGGCGAGGCCGGCGGTCTGGTAGACCACCGCGACCCGGCCGGCGTCGGGGGACAGGCGCAGGGCGTTCACCGACGCGCAGCCGACTCCGCGCACCGGCAGGGTCGCCGAGACGCCGCCGGTCAGCCGGAGCAGGCTGCACGGGGCTGCGGCGCGGGACACGACCAGTTGGTGGCGCACCAGGTCGGCCGCGGCGATCGAGCCGTCGAGCGTGCCCGGGACGCCCAGCTGCTGGGGCGTGAACTCGACGTGTTCCGCGCCGCTCGCCAGGCTGTGCATCACCAGGCCGGCCGGCCGCCACAGGTAGGCCGCCGCGCGGTCGGCGGTCAGCAGCGCCACGCCCTCACCGGCCCGGCGCACGTTGCGCTTGAGCTCGACGTGGCCGTCGCGCCGGAGCACCACCAGGTTGATCTCCAGATCGGTCACGTTCACGCCGTCGGGACGGTTTTTCCCCGGGGCCAGGTCGTGCGGGCCGAGCGCGACGATCCAGCCGTCGGGCCAGGCGACGGAACGGTCCCAGCTGTCCGCCCCGACCACCTGGTGGGTCACCAACGTGAAGCCGCCGGGCACGCCCTCCTGCGGGATCAGCTCGCCGACCCGGGAGTCGCCGCCCAGCGTGACCGTGGGCCCGTTCGGCAGGTGGTAGGTGCCGGCGGCGTCGGCCAGCAGAAGCGGCTGGGCTGCCGGTGCCAGAGACACCGGCGGTGTGGTGGGCGCGACCGGCGGGACGACGAGCGGGGCCGGCCGCGGCGCGGGCCGGAACAGCGCGCCCGCGCCGGCCACCGCGAGGACCGCGACCACCGCGGCGAACGCGCCGGCCACGTGCCGCCGGCGCCGCCGCCGGACGCGCAGGTAGACGATGTCGAGGCTGCCGGAATATCCGCCGGCCCGGCTCGCCTCGGCCCGGACGGCGGTGTCGACGCTGCGGGGAATCTCGTCCATGGTCAAGCCCTCTCGTGCTCGCCGAGCGCGGAACGCATCGCGGCCAGGCCGCGGGAGAGCCGGCTCTTCACGGTGCCCTCGTTGAGCCCGAGGGCGACGGCGGTCTCGGCAGTGGTCATGTCGAGCAGGACGCGGCAGGTCACCACCGCGCGCTGCGGGGTCGGCAGCCGGGCCAGCGCCCGCCGGGCCACCACGTCGGTGTCGGGCGGCCCGGACCGCGGGTGCTGGGACTCGTCGGCCGGCGGGCGCTCCCGGTGGACCTTGCGCCAGAACGACGTCGCCCAGTTGAGCCCGACCCGGAACACCCAGCCGGCCGGGTTGTCGAGGGTGCGGACGGTCGCCCATTTCGCGTAGGCGCGGGCCATCGCCTCGTCGGCGGCCTCCTGCGCCAGGTCGTCGCGGCGCAGCGTGACGGCCAGGGCGCGATAGACCCGGTCCACATTGGCCGAGTAGAACGCCACGAAATCGTCAGTCGGCCGGTCTTCGCCGGTGCGCATCGCCGCAACCACCATGTCCAGTACACGCATTGCCGTGCCCCGCGGTTCCCAGCAGTATGAGGCCGTGGCGATCGACGATCTGGAAGCGGAGCAGGACGAGCTGGAGGCGCTGCTGGCCGCCCTCACACCGGCGCAGTGGCGGTCACCGTCGGCCGCCGAGGGGTGGACGGTCGCCGACACCGTGCTCCATCTCGCCCAGACCGAGGAGCGGGTGCCGGTCGCCTTGAGCGAAGCCGAGCCGGCGCTGGGCTGGGAGCAGTTCGGCGACACCATCGACGACGCGATGGCCGCGATGGTCCGGGCCCAGCCGGCCGAACCCGCGCAGACCTTCGCGCGCTGGCGGGCGGCCCGCCGGGCCTCGGTGGCGGCGCTGCGGGCGGCCGATCCGGGCCGGGCGGTGTTCTGGGCCGTCGCGCCACTCAAGCCGCGCACCCTGGCCACCACCCGGCTGGCCGAGCACTGGGCGCACGGCCTGGACATCACCGGTCCACTCGGGATCGACCGGCCCGACACCGCGCGGCTGCGGCACATCGCCTGGCTCGCGCACAGCACGCTGCCGTGGGTGATGGAGGCCGCCGTGCCGGTCTTCTGCGATCTCGCCGGCCCGGGCGGCGAGTCCTGGCCGCTCGGCGATCCGGCGGCGGAGTCGGTCATCAGCGGCTCCGCCGGGGCCTTCTGCCGGGTGGGCGCGCAACGACTGACGCCGGCGGCTTCCGGACTGAAAACCTCCGGCCCGTACGCCGAGAAGGCGCTCGCGGTGCTACGCACGTACGCCTGAAGTGGTCTTTTTTGCTTTTGCCGCACATTGCGCTCGGTAATCGTCGCGGAACGCGGCGCCGAATTGGCGAGAATTGCAGTAGCGGAGGGTAATCAGTAAAAGGCCATTGACCTGCCGTCCCTCAGATCGTCGCGCGCGCTCACTTGACAATGCTCATTTGATCATATTAGGAGCGCTCTGAGCTGCTGATATTCCTGATCTTAATCAGCGATCGAGTATTGACTCATAGGCCATCATGTGTGGCGTGGCTGCTGAATCAAATGACTTCGCGCGCGCCCGGCACCGACGTTCACCCGAGCCGAGGGCTTACCTCAACCATGCCGGCGCAACGCGGCGTGGATACTCAGCGTCACCTGATCCCTTCCTCAATCCGGTGCGTTATGAGCCCCGCGAGACCCGCGATCTGACCGGGCGCGGCGAGGCCATCCAGGCCCTCACCCGGGACGTGCTGATCCGGCGCTCGCTCGAGGTCTCGCCGAACGGCTTCATCACGATCATCAGCATCATCCAGGGCGTCGCGCTGGCGCTGCTGGCGCAGAACACGTTTCCCCGGCCGACGCTGCTGGTCAGCCTGCAGAGCATCACCCTGCTGCTGGTGTTCGTGTCGGTCTTCTACTACTACCTGACCATGAGCGTGCTGATGCGGTGGGCGCCGAGCTTCCTCGACTGCTTCCTGCCGTTCGCGATCGCCGGCCTGGAGATCCCGCCCGCCTTCTTCCTCGGCGACGTGTCGTCCTGGTGCACGTGGCTGGCCGCCTTCTGGTTCTTCACCATGGCCGGGCTCTGGATCACCGGGAAGTGGTCGCCGCCGTCGCACTTCGGCGAGGCGCTGCCGGCGCACGACCTGTTCCACAAATACCTGCGCGAGCTGCGTGGGGCCACCGGCGTCGGCGGCCTTGCCGTGCTGCTGTGCGGCCTGCTGGCGGCCTTCGACCCGTGGCACAAAGGCCTGTGGGGCACGCTCGGCGCGGGCGTCGTTCTCGGCACGGTCGGCATGATCGTCTACCGCACCGAGATGCGCGCATCGCAGATCCACGCCTACTTCGGTGTCAACCGCCCACCCTTCAACTGATCTACGCGTACGGGATGAGGTCGTTGTTGATCGATTCCCACTTCGCTCGGAGGGAGGCGATCAGGGCCGGCTCGGCGGCGGCGCGGTCGGCCTGCTCGCGCGGGTCGATGCGGATGTTGAAGAGCGCGTCGTCCGAGTCCGGCGTGCCCCGCAGGTATTTCCAGTCGCCGCGGCGCAGGGCGCGGGCCGCCTGGGTGCGCCAGAACAGGTCGCGAGCCGGCGCCGGCTCGCCCCGCAACAGATAGCCCGCGAGGCTGGCGCCGTCGCCGGGACAGGCCGGGTCGGGGCGGGCGCCGGCCAGTTCGAGCAGCGTCGCGGTCCAGTCCTGGGTGACCACCGGCTCGTGGCTCACCTGATGCGACCGCAGCCGGGCCGGCCGGCGCAGGATGTTCGGCACCCGGATGCCGCCCTCGCTGAGCTCGCCCTTGCCGCCGCTCAGCGGCCACTGATAGGAGAACCGCTCGCCGCCGTTGTCGCTGGAGAACAGCACGACGGTGTCCCGTTCCTGGCCGGTGTCGCGCAGCGCGGCCAGGACCTTGCCGGCGTTGCGGTCCATGTTCTCGACCATCTTGCGGTAGATGTCGAGCGTGCCCCCGTCGAAGTGGAACAGCGCCGCGGTGTCGCCGGCCTTCGCCCGCGCGGTCAGTTCCGCGCTGGTGGCCCGGTCGCCGGGCGCCTCCCACGGCCAGTGCGGGCTGGTGAGATTCACATTCAGCAGCCACGGTACGGGGTGGGAACGGCGCACGTACTCGGCGGCGCGATCCCCGATCGTCTCCGTGTAGTAGGTGATCGACTCGACCGGCACCTCACCCTCGTACAGGTCGTGCGTGCCGCTGTTGTCGACCTTCGAGTAGTAGTCGACCGCGCCGGAGAAGTTGCCGAAGAACTCGTCCCAGCCCGACCGCAGCGGACTGAACCAGGGCAGGAAGCCGCAGTGCCACTTGCCGTACATCGCAGTGTCGTAACCGACCGTCTTCAGCAGTGAGGCCAGGGTCGGGTGCTCGGGTCGGCGGCGAACGGCTGTTCCCCGGGCCGGGCGAGGTGCGCCCCGGACGCGAGCCCGGCGACGCCGGCGAGCACACCTAGCGAAACGCTGTTTCCAAACGCTAGAGTGCCGAGGATGCAGAGCAGGCCGGTGACGGTGTATCCCGGGCGTCCCGCGATCGACGTCCGGCACGGCGCCGGCGCCCCGTTCGGCTGGTGGCCGGCGATCTGCGTGGCCCTCGTCGCCGCCATCGACCGGGTGGAGTACAACCTGCTGGCCGGCGCCCTGCCGACGATCCAGGAGGAGTTCGGCTTCAGCGACAGCAGCGACGCGGTGCAGCGGGCGGGCGAGGCGCCGGCCACGATGCGGGTGCAACTGGCCGCCCTGCTGCGCATCCGCACCCTGCGATCGGTGATCACCGGCCTGTCGATCCTCTTCTTCGGACTCGGCGGGCTCTTCTTCTGGATGCCGTCGTTCTACGCCCGCGAGTTCGGCCTCCCCGAAGCGGCGCCCTCGGCCCGTGGCTGATCGGCCTCGCCTCCGACGCCACCGGCTCACTGCGCTGGGCCTACACCGTGGTCCTGCTACCCCTGGTGATCGGCAGCCTGATCGTCCTCCGCGCGCAGCGCACCTACCGGGAGGACGCGGCCGCGGCCCTCGACGGTCCGGGTTGACCGAGCCGTCAGCCGCCATCCAGCGCGTCGGTCTCGCCGTCGCGTCCCATGTCACGCAGCAGGCCCGCCCTGATGGTCAGCGACAACGCCAGAAATGACTGATTGGCCGGCTGATCTTCGGCGGTCAGGGCGCGCCATATGCCGATGGCTTCGTCAACATTGGTCAGTGCCTCCCCGAGCCGCCGAGCCGACCAGAGCACGGTTGCCAGGGCGGACAGGGCGCTTGCCAGGAAGGGATCGTTCGCGTGAGTCAGTAGGCGCCGGAGGCGGACGGCTTCGAACGCGGGTGGGATCGCCTCGTCGGAACGATCCGCCGCGCGGAGAGCGCCGGCCTGGAGTTCCAGGGCGCTGGCGAGAAAGGTGAGATTGCCGTCCGGATGCGCGGCAGTCAGCTTTCGCCAGTGACCGACGGCCTCGTCGGCGGCGGCGACGGCCTCGTCCAACCGGTTCGCCCGGCGCAAACTGAACGAATAGGAGGCCAGGGCGTCGGAGAGCGAGCGCAGATGGCTCGCCGGATCCTGGTGGGCCAGCGTTCGCCACAAGCCGACCGCCTCGCCGTGTGCCGCCACCGCCTCGAGGTGCCGGTCCGCCCCGAGCTGCGCACGGCCGATGGTGGTCAGCGCGTTGGCCAGGTTCTGGATGTGGGGGCCGGGCTCCTGTTCGACGAGCTCGCGGAGGATCTCGAGAGCCGCCGCCGCCGCCTCGACCGCTGCCTCGGCCTCGGCCGTGTCGTAGAGCGCATCGGCCCGCGCGATCAGGGCGACGGCGGTGCCCGCCCGATCGGTGAGCTCTCGATAGATTCCGACGGCGGTCGACGCGGCGGCCCCGGCGTCCCGCGCCCGCCCGGCCACGCGCAGCCGCAGGCTGTACTTGATCAGGGCGTCGGCTCGTTTCGGCTGGTCCGGCGCCGTGCGTGAGCTGAGCTCGCCGAGTGCCAATCCGGTCCGCATCAACGCTTCCGTGAAGAGCGGAACAAGGGTGCTCAGGGCGACCAGGTCGGGCCAGTCGAAACCGGCCTCCGGCAGGGCGGCGGCGATGGCCGCATCCAGCGGGCCGATGCCGCGGTTGGCCTGGATCACCGCGAGCGGGAGGAACCGGCGGGGGTCGGCCCGGATCAGGGTCTCGGCCGCCCGCAACGCGGCCGGGTAGTGGGCGGCGGCCCGGGCGAGCACCGCCAGGGCGTAACTGGCCTGCGCCTGCGTGACGGCCAGGCCGGTGACCGCCGCGGCGAGGTCGTCGTTGCCATCGAGCGCGTCCGCCACCAGGTAGTCGGCCAGAAACGCCGGCAGGCGCGGCCGCAGATGAAAACCGCCGGCCACGCCGTAGAGATGGGCCCAGACGGTGAGCCGGACCAGCAGCTCGGGTGACGCCTCGGCCAGGCCGGGCACCGCGCGCAGCAACCGCTCGCCGGCCGGGGAGTCGGCCGCGCCGACCAGCGCGCCGAGCACCAGGATGTCGCGCAGGTCGTCCTCCGGTACGCCGGACAGGCGCTGACGGGCGGCCTCGCGCGTCCACCGCTCGCGTTCACGGTCGAGCAGGCTGGCGACCGCGTCGTCCACGTGGACCGGCGCGTCGTAGCCGTCGGCCGCCTGCAGCACCGCCTCCAGGGCGGTGGCGTGCAGCAGCACCGCCGGCGTGCCGGCCTGGATGCCGGTCATCCGCACCTGGCCGCCCCGGTCCGGGTCGAAGGCGGCGGCCGCGCGCCGGGCGGCGGCCTGCTGGGCGGGCTGATCGCCGGCGAGCGGGCCGACCCACGTGCTGGCCGCGGCCGTCTCGACGCTTTCCCGCAGCGGCGTCTGCGCCTCGGTCCACCAGCCGCCGAACTCCCGGGCGATCAGCAGCAGCCGGATGGTGCCCGGCGCGCGGCCGGCCGCGGCCAGCAGGTCGCTGAGGTCGTCGCGAAGGTCGGCCTGGTCCACGATGATCAGCGCCGGCCGGGGCCAGGCGCCGGCCAGCGCGACGGCCTTAGCGGCGATGCCGGCGCCGTCGCGCAGCCATCCGCACTGCCAGGGCTCGGTGGTCCGGCTCCGCAGGTTCTCGGCGACCCGCATGGCGACCCGGGTCTTCCCGGCGCCGGGTCCGCCGGCGAGCAACCAGACCCGGCCGGCCTCCCGCTCGGTGCACCACTGCCGGATCGGGGTGACGTGCCGCAGGTGGCCCGATTCGAAGGGTACGACCACCGCACCCGGTTCGAGCGGGCCGAGCACCGAGCCCGGCGCGGCGCCGGGCCCGGCGGTGAACATGTCGTCCCACTGACGCCGCTGTTCCTCCTCGGCGGCCCGCCGGGCGGCCCGCCGGTCCCACCACAGTCCGGTGAGGAATCCGGCGAGGCCGCCGGCCGCGGCCAGCGGGACGCCCGTGGCCGCCGGGCTGTAGTCGGGCGCAGCCGCCAGTGCGGACGCCGCGAGGATCAGGGCGCCGGTGGCGGTTCCCGCGCCCCGGCCACGCCACTTCGACATCGGCCAATCATCGAGCACCGGAGCGGATTACCGGAATGTGTCGGGCCGAACGGGCTCGAAACGCGGGCCCCAAGTGAGGACCATCTAACGCCCGGTTGTTCCGGATGAAACAACGGAGAAACGCGTCCTGCCTTGACTGGGGCTCACCAGCGACGAGAACGGCCAGGTGAGAGCCATGCCGGAACGGTACGTGTCGGTGCGCTGGCCGGATGGCCAGGCGCAAGAGATCTATTCGCCCTCGACGGTGATCGAGGACTGGTTCCACGCCGGACAGACGCTCCCGGTGGCCGAATTCGTCATCCGCAGCCGAGCTGCCCTCAGCATCGCGAGCGACCGGGTCAAGGCGGCTTACGGCTTTCCCTGCAGCCGGGCCGCGGCCTCGATAGCGGCCGTTTCCGCCCACGCCGAGAACCAGGAAGGCGACGTCATCGTCGAGAGGATCGCGCCGTGAACAGCCACTACAGCGTCGCCGTCGTGGGCGGTGGGCAGGCCGGCCTGTCGATGAGCTGGTATTTGCGGCAGCGCGGTGTCGATCACGTGGTCTTCGAGCGCGAGCGGGTCGCTCATGAGTGGCGCACCCGCCGCTGGGACTCGTTCTGCCTGGTCACTCCGAACTGGCAGTGCCGGCTTCCGGGGTACGCCTACCACGGCGACGACCGGGACGGCTTCATGGTCGGCGCCGACGTGGTCGACTTCCTGGAGAAGTACGCCGCCAGCTTCGATCCGCCGCTGCTCGAGGGTGTCGAGGTGACCCGGCTACGGCGTACCCCAGCCGGGGTCTTCGAATTGTCGACCTCCGCCGGCCGGACCACCGCCGACCAGGTCGTCATCGCCGCCGGGCCCTATCACGTGCCGGCCGTGCCGCGGATCGCCGAGCGGCTGCCGGCCGGCGTGACCCAGCTGCACTCGTCGCAGTACCGCAATCCGGCGCAGCTGCCGGCCGGCGCGGTTCTGGTGGTCGGCACCGGGCAGTCCGGCTGCCAGATCGCCGAGGACCTGCACCTCGAAGGCCGGCAGGTGCACCTCGCGGTGGGCAGCGCGCCGCGTGCCGCCCGCAGCTACCGGGGGCGCGACACGCTCGCCTGGCTCGACGAGATGGGCCACTACGCGCGGGGCGTCGACGAGTTCGGCGACGCCGATCAGGTGCGGCTGCGGGCCAACCACTACATGACCGGGCGGGACGGCGGCCGCGACATCGACCTGCGGGCCTTCGCCCGCGACGGCATGAAGTTGTACGGGCATCTGCGCGCCGTCTCCTCCGCCGAGCTCGACTTCGCCGGCGACCTGGAGCAGAGCCTGGACAACGCGGACGCGGTCGCCGAGGGCATCAAGGACGCGATCGATCGGTACATCGACAGCGCGGGGATCGCAGCGCCGGCAGAGGCCCGTTACGTTCCCGTCTGGCGACCGGATTCCTCCCCGAGCGTGCTCGACCTGGCCGCTTCCGGAATATCCGCGGTCGTGTGGGCGACCGGATTCCACCGCGACAACCGGTGGATCGAGGTGCCGATCTTCGACGGGCGCGGCTACCCGACCCACGAGCGGGGCGTCACCGGCTGCCCCGGCCTCTACTTCCTCGGGCTGCCCTGGCAGTGGACGTGGGGGTCGGGCCGGTTCGCGGGCGTGGCGCAGGACGCCGCGTACCTCTGCGAGCGGATCGGGGTGATGCGGCGCAAGCGATTCACCGACGAGGTGAGCTGGCTGGCCGGCACCCCGACCGAGACCTATCCGCAGGTGGAGTGGTGGGCCGCGGCATGAACGACGCGCACCGCCACCTCGGCCTGCTCCCGGCGTATCCGTTCTACGGGGGACCGCCGGTGAACCCGGATGTGACCGCTCGCGGGACCATCGCCGAACTTATCGATGATCTTGACCGGGAGGGAACCGACCGGGCGCTGGTGATTCCCAACTACGGCGTGCCCGACCCGGACGTCGCGTTCGGCTTCAACGAACTGGTCGTGGAGGCCGCGCAGCGGGACGACCGGATCCGGGCCGGGCTGTGGGTCTCGGCGAAGGACAGCGACGCCGCGCGCACGGCGAACGCGCTCAAACTCGCCGGCGAGCCGGGCGTGCGGGCGCTGAAACTGAGCTTCCTGCTCGGCGGCGGCGTCGAGGACCCGGGCCTCGAGACGATCTTCGCGGCCGCCCGGGAACACGACCTCACCGTGCATGTGCACACCTCACCCGGCGCCGGCAGCGACATCGACCAGGTCGGCAAGCTGGTCGACCGGTTCGGCGACGACGTGCGCATCCACCTCGTGCACTTCGGCGGCGGCATGAGCGGCCACATCAAGTTGATCGGCTCGCGGTTCTTCGACTGGATCGCGGCCGGCAAACGGGTCTACACCGACCTGTCCTGGGCCATCGGGTTCGCGCCCCGCTGGCTCGTCACCGAGATCGACCGGCGTGGCTTCGGTCACGACCGGGTGCTGTTCGCCAGCGACGAGCCGTGGGGCGACCACGCCGGCGAGCTGGCCCGGCTGCGCGCGGCAGCCGACGGGGGAGAACTGTCCACGGCCGTTTTCCAGACGAATTTCGAGACGCTCTACGGAGGAACACGATGACCGACCTCAACGAACTCGAGCAGCAGAGCCTCACCGAGATCCCGCACCCGTCGCTGCCGGAGGGCTCGACCATCTACGGCGGCACCAAGGTCTTCCCCGACTACAAGGCCGAGGAGGGGCAGAGCTACTTCACCCTCGTGCACGGCATCGCGCACGAGTCGTCGGTCAGCTTCGTCGCGATCCTGCAGGCCACCCGGGCGCTGCGGAAGGGCTTCGAGTCGGCGATCTACTTCTACGGGCCGGGCTCGCTGAACGCCCTGGCCACCCGCGGCTTCCCGACCACCGGCGCGTCCGCCTTCCCGGGCGAGCACAACATCAACAACTCGCTGAAGACGTTCATCGCCGAGGGCGGCAAGGTCTACTGCTGCCGGTTCGGATTGTCGCTGCACGGCGCCCGCGAGGAGGACCTGATCGAGGGCGTCATCCCGACGCACCCGCTCGACGTGCAGGACGCGCTGATCCACTACGCGCGTAAGGGCGCGATCATCAACTCGACGTACATGTTCTGATGAGTCTCGACGTGCAAGCCGACCTGGCCGTGCGCGGCGTGCGGGCCCCGGTGCCCCTGCGCCGCCCGGCCGGGGCGGGCCCGAGCGACGACGGCCACGTGGTGGCGAACGGCCGCAACGCTGCATTTCCGATAAATCCGGACAGTCCCTACGACGTGCGCGACGGTCGCGTGTGGCTCGGCGACATCAACACCGGCTTGTCGCTCGAAGTGGTAAAGCGCCCGAAATTTTATGACCTGTCGACTGTGGACGGCGTGCGTTACGAACAGATCGCCCGGCTCCACGGGAAGGACGTGCTCGCCACCACGGTCGTGCAGACCTGCATCCGGTACGCCGAGGACCAGCGCTGCCGCTTCTGCACCATCGAGGAGTCGCTGCGTTCCGGGGCAACCGTGGCCGCCAAGACCCCGGCCCAGCTCGCCGAGGTGGCCGCGGCCGCGGTCCGGCTCGACGGCGTCACGCAGATGGTGATGACCACCGGCACCACGACCGGCCCGGACCGGGGCGCTCGCAACCTGGTCCGGTGCGTGCGGGCGGTGCTCGAAGCCGTCCCCGGGCTGCCGATCCAGGTGCAGATCGAACCGCCCGGCGACCTGGCGGTGATCGACGACCTTCGCCAGGCGGGCGCCGCGTCGATCGGCATTCACGTCGAGTCGCTGGACGACGATGTGCGCCGGCAATGGATGCCGGGCAAGGGCTCGGTGCCGATGGCCGAGTACGAGGCGGCCTGGGACCGCGCGGTCGAGGTCTTCGGCCGCAACCAGGTCTCCACCTATCTGCTGATCGGCCTGGGCGAGGACCCGGACGACCTGGTCGACGGCGCGGCCCGGCTGATCGAGCGGGGCGTCTATCCGTTCGTGGTCCCGTTCCGCCCGATGGCCGGCACGCTCGCCCGCCGGGACGGCGCCACCGCCCCGCCGCCGTCGCTGGTCGGCGAGGTCAGCGCCCGGGTGGCCGCCCTGCTGCGGCAGGCCGGGATGCTCGGCGCCGATCAGAAGGCGGGCTGCGCCGCGTGCGGGGCGTGCGGCGTGCTGCAGGCGGCCGGCGGATGACCGGCCACGAGAACGGGCCCCGGGTCGATCGGGACTGGCCGATGAACGGCCGGCTGGCGACGACCGGCCACGACGGGGCGCGCGGACGGAGGCGCACGATGACCGATCTCGTACCGGCGCTGGTCGGGCCGCACTTCATGGTCGAGCGGGCGGACGACACGACCGGCTACTTCACGCTGCGCCGCCGGGTCTTCGTGGACGAGCAGGGCCTCTTCGACCTCACCGACCGCGACGACCGGGACGACGATCCGCGCACGGTGGTGCTCGTCGCCCGCTCGGCCCGCGGCGAGCTGCTCGGCGGGGTGCGGGTCGGCCCGGCCGCCGACGGTCCGGACATCGGCTGGTGGCAGGGCGGGCGGCTGGTCGTCGACCCGGCCGCGCGCGGGACCCGGGGCATCGGGCCGGCGCTGGTGCAGGCCGCCTGCGCCTACGCCGAGAGCGCCGGAGCGCTGCGGTTCGACGCCACCGTCCAGACCCGCACCGAGCCGATGTTCCGCCGGCTCGGCTGGCAACCCGTGCGCCACGTGCGGGTCGCGGACCAGCCGCACACCCTGATGCGCTGGCCGATCCGCCGCCTCGCCGCCCTGGCCGCCGCGACCAAGAACCCGCTCGGCGACCTCCTGGCCGGCCTGACTCCGGGCGGAGCCGGCTTCGTCGGCGACGACGGCGCGCCGGTGCCCGGCTCCGACCTGATCGCCGCCTGCGACGCGATCCTGCCGTCCATGGTGGAGCGCGACCCCGACTGGGCCGGCTGGTGCGCCGTGCTCGTCAACGTCAACGACCTCGCCGCCATGGGGGCCGCCCCGGTCGGCCTGCTCAACGCGGTCGGCGCCCGGGATGCCGCGCACGCCGCCCGGATCCTCGGCGGGCTGCGCCGCGCGGCCGACGCCTACGGCATCCCGGTGCTCGGCGGCCACACCCAGCTCGGCGTGCCCGCCGCCCTGTCCGCCACCGCCCTCGGCCGGACCGCGCACCCGGTGCCCGGCGGCGGGGGACAGCCCGGCCAGCGCGTCCGGCTCACCGCCGACCTGGGCGGCCGCTGGCGCACCGGCTACCGCGGCCGGCAGTGGGACTCCACCAGCGACCGCACCCCGGCCGAGCTGCAACGCATGCAGTCCTTCGTGGGCCGGGCCCGGCCGGCCGCCGCCAAGGACGTGTCGATGGCCGGCATCGCCGGGACGCTCGGCATGCTCGCCGAGGCCAGCGGCTGCGGCGCCGTGCTCGACGTGGCCCGGGTGCCGCGCCCCGCCACCGCCAGCGCCGGCGACTGGCTCACCTGCTTTCCCGGCTTCGCCATGCTCACCACCGGACCGCTCGGTGACGGCGACGCCGGGCCCGCGGTCACCGCCGACTGCGGCGAACTGATCGCCGGCGAGGGCGTGCGCCTGCGCTGGCCGGACGGGGAGATCACCGGCGCTCTGGACGCCGCTGTCACCGGAATGGGGAGGGCATCATGAGTGTCGTCCGGATGGCGGCCGTCGCCGCACCGTTCGATCGGGACCTGGAAGGCGACTTCGACCGCATCGCGGAACTGATCGCCACGGCGCGGGCTCAGGGCGTACACCTGCTTGCTCTGCCCGAAGCCTGTCTCGGCGGATATCTCGCCCACCTGGACGGCGGGGCCGACGAGCCGCCGGCCCTGCGGGCCGACGGCCCGGAGGTCGCCCGGCTCGCCGCGCTCGCCGGGGATCTGGTCGTCTGCGCCGGATACTGCGAGGCCGACGGCGACCGGCGCTACAACAGCGTGGTCTGCGTGCACGACGGGCGGGTGCTCGGCAATCACCGCAAAGTGCACCAGCCGCTGCGCGAGAACGCCAGCTACGACTCCGGTGACTCGTTCGCCGCGTTCGACACCCCGGTCGGCCGGATCGGCCTGCTGATCTGTTACGACAAGGCGTTCCCCGAGTCGGCGCGGGCGCTCGCCCTGGACGGCGCCGAGATCATCGTGGTGGTGTCGGCCTGGCCGGGCAGCCGCACGAACGCGCCCGCCGACCTCGCCGACGACCGCTGGACCCGCCGCTTCGACCTGTTCGACCGGGCCCGGGCGCTGGAGAACCAGGTGGTGTGGGTGTCGGCGAACCAGTCCGGTAATTTCGGCTCGATGCGATTCGTCTGCAGTGCGAAGATCGTCGATCCCGGTGGCGACGTGCTGGCCACCACCGGAACGGCGGCCGGCATGGCGGTGGCCGAAGTGGACGTCACGGCCGCCCTGACCGCGGCCCGCCGAGCGATGGGCCACCTGCGCGACCGGCGCCCCGAGGCGTATCTCTCCACCGAACCGGCGCTCGCGTGAGAATTGCCGCCGCCGCGGCCCACTTCGGGCGTGACCTCGACTACGACCTCGGGCGCATCGGCAAGCTCATCGCCGACGCCCGGGCCGCCGGGGCCGGCCTGCTCGTGCTGCCCGACGCGGCGCTCGGCGGCTACCTCGCCGACCTGCGCCACCCCGACCCGGCCGCGCTGCCGCCCGCCCTCAAACCGGACGACCCGCTGCTGGCGCAGGTCGCCGCGATGGCTCGGGAGATGGTCGTCTGCGTCGGCTACTGCGAGGCCGACGGCGACCTGCGCTACAACGCGGCCGTCGCGCTCACCGGCGACGGGGTGCTCGGCCGGCACCGCAAGGTCCACCTGCCCGCCGCGGAGAGCACCGTCTACGCGCCCGGCGACACGTTCGCCGCGTTCGACACCCCGGCCGGCCGTCTCGGCATGCTCATCGACTACGACAAGACGTTCCCCGAGTCGGCTCGCACCCTCGCCCTCGACGGCGCGCAGATCGTCGCCTGCCTCTCCGCCTGGCCGGCCAGCATCACCAACGCGGCGGCCAAGCTCAATCAGGACCGGCAGTCGCGGCTGTTCGACCTCTACGACTGCGCCCGCGCCGCCGAGAACCAGATCGTGGTGGTCAGCTCCAACCAGACCGGAGCGGTCGGCGGCATGCGGTTCCTCGGCCAGGCCAAGGTGGTCGGCCCGGCCGGGAACGTGCTCGCCCGCACCTGGGCCAAGGCCGGTCTCGCGGTGGCCGAGCTGGACGTGGCCGCCGAGATCGCCGCCGCCCGCCGGGTGCTCAGCCATCTGAACGAGCTGCGCCCGGCCACCTATCGGAGCCTGCCGTGAGGATCGCGCTGCTCACCTACTCGACCCGGCCCCGCGGCGGGGTGGTGCACACGTTCGCCCTGGCCGAGGCCCTGGTCGAGCTCGGCGCCGAGGTCACGGTCTGGACTCTCGGCCGCGGTGAGCTGTTCCGCCCGGTCGGCGTCCCGGTCAGGGTCGTTGAATTTCCCGAAATTCCCGGCGAGACGGTCGGGGCGCGGATCTTGCGGTCCATCGCCGCGTTGCGCGAGGCGTTCACCCCGGATGCGTACGACGTGGTGCACGCCCAGGACTGCATCAGCGCCAACGCGGTGGATCGCTGCGTGCGCACGATCCACCACCTCGACCAGTTCACCACCCCCGAGCTGGCCGCCTGCCACGAGCGGGCGATCGTCCGGCCGTACGCGCACGTCTGCGTCTCGGCCGCGGTGGCCGCCGAGGTGCGAGCCGGCTGGGGCCTCGCCCCGGTGGTCATCCCGAACGGGGTGGACGCGGCCCGGTTCGCCGCGGCGACGCCCGCCCGGGAGCACGGCGAATACCTGCTGTCGGTCGGCGGGATCGAGCCGCGCAAGGGATCATTGGACCTGCTCGAGGCGTACGCGCTGATCCGCGCCCGGATCCCGCAGCTGCGCCTGGTCATCGCCGGCGGCGAGACCCTGTTCGACTACCGCGACTACCGCGCCGCCTGGGAAACCCGCGCGGCCGCATTGAACGTGACGCCCGAGGTGCTCGGCCCGGTGCCGCACGACGAGCTGCCCGGCCTCGTCGCCGGCGCGGCCGCGTTCGCCTTCCCGTCGACCAAGGAGGGGTTCGGCCTGGCCGCCATGGAGGCTCTCGCGGCCGGCGTGCCGGTGGTGGTGCGCGACCTGCCGGTGCTGCGCGAGGTGTTCGGCGCCGCGGTCGGCTACGGCAGCGACCCGTCCGCGCTGGCCGAGGCGCTCTTCCAGGCGATCAAGGAGCCGGACGCGGCCCGGCGCGGCCGGGGCGAGCGGCTCGCCGCCGCGCACACCTGGGATGCCGCCGCCCGCCGGCACCTGGAGTTCTACGCCGCCCTTAGATGAACAACGGGTGAACTGGGTTCGACCGGAGGTGGACGGGGCCGAAGGGAAGATCATGGGGGCAGGGCGCTGGGTGCGGGACCGGAAAGTGTCGACCAAATCACGACCGGCCAGGGCTTCGCGGTGGTCGCCACCGCGATCAACGATGTGGCCTCCTCGGTCCGGTTGACCGGCGTCGGCGTCGGCGAGGCCCGTCAGGCCGCGGGACGCCTCTCGCAGATGCCGGCCGAGCTGGGCCACATCGTCGCCCGCTTCAAATTTAGTGCGCGATTCGGCACCGTCTCGCGCACGCTCGGTAGTGGTCTGCCCTGCCGGTCATACCGCCCCGCGTGTGACCGGCAGAACAGGCCCCCTACTGCGGCCGATAGACCACGTCGTACGTGGTCAGCCAGCGGACCTGCTCGCGTGGCGGCACTCCGCAGCCGCGCAGGAAGCAGACCAGCGTGTCCCGCCGTGGTGAGCCGGCGGCGGTGATCAGGTTGTGGACCGTAGCCCGGGAGATGGGAGTGCCGGCGTCACGACTGCGCCGGGCCACGCTGTCGAGGGAACGGCGTCGTGCCGTCATCAGTGCGCGCAAGCGCATCGCGAACTCGACCGGCGTGGCGGCGCCGATGGGATCTGGGGGGACCGTCGAAACGGTTGCTGCGCTCATCAACCTCGCCTCGTAGGAACGGAAGCCGGACCGGGGAGTGGACCGACCACAGTCGACCTTTGTGCCGAGGCGGACGTGGAACAAGAGCGCAGGTGCGTACCGGTTTTGGTCAGACACTTACCGAGGTGCGCTCCTCGGCGGGGGCTTGACGCTGCGCCGGAATCGCTCGCCGGGACGGGTAGCGCCGCGCCAGGTACTTACCCTGAGTGACGATCCATCGCCGAGCGGGTTCCTCGATGTAACGGTGTGCTCCCTCGGCCACCAGCAGCAGGATGCAGATGGTGAGCAGGAAGCCGATGTACGGGTCGATGCCGTGACCCTTGCTGACCGGGTCGGTCGAGCTGAGCTGCCACACCAGCCATCGATGGGTGATGTAAAGGGCGTAGCTGGCAACACCGAGCGTGACCATAGGCCGAGTACGCAGAATGCGCGCCAGCCAGCCACGGTCAGATGCGAGCGAGAGCAGCGCGAAGATGAACGGAACCACGAAAAATGGTCCGAAAGAGCCCGCTCCCCACGCTCCGCCCTCGCCCCGAATCATCGCCAAAATCAGTACGTAACCGAGTACCGACGTCTGGATCACATGATGGGTGAGATCGCTCCAATGCCGCACATAGGGCAGCAGGAACGCGACCGCGACGCCGGCGATGAAGATCGGCAGCTGGCAGAGCGGGTTGCGGTAGAGCCAGCGGTGCGCCGAGCCCGGGTCCGCGGCGGGCAGATCGGCCCGGCCGGTGAGCACGAAGAAGAGGTACAACCCGAACGACACGAGGGCCATCGCGCCGGCGATCGTGACCAGAGCGCGCAGACCCCAGCGGCGGGCGGCCTTGGCGATCAGCGGCAGCACGAACGGGAACACCGCGTAGAAGAACAGCTCGGCGCCGATCGACCAGCCCGGCCCGTTGTAGCGCGACTGCGCGGCCAGCAGATCGCCGCCCCAGGTCTGCACCGCGAAGAGGTTCATCACGAACACCTTCGGATAGTTGACGTGGTTGATCGCGACGTAGAACAGGGCGCAGTAGATCAGCACGACCCAGTAGAGCGGCATGACCCGGCCGATCCGGGCAAGGTAGAACTTGATCGTCCGCCGGCCCTGCCGGAAGGTCAGCTCGGGGTAGTTGTAGCCGAGCACCACGCCGGAGAGCATGAAGAACAGCGGCACGCCGATATAGCCCCAATGGGCGATCTTGGCGAGCTCCTCCGGGAGGCTCTTCGGGACCCCGAGGTGCGAGACCACCACCGCGATCGCGGCCACCGCGCGCAGGCCGGTCAGTGCCTTGAGCTCGGGCCGGCGCTCGTGCGGCCCGAAAGTAGTCGTGCCGGCCACCGTGCTCCTGTGATTTGTGTAAGAAATTCATGTGAGACAGGGCCGGTATTAGATCACGGGAGCCGGGCGATCTTGCAAGGCAGCTGGTCAGGAAATCATGAACTTCACCAGGCGGTCCACCCTCCGTCAACGACCAGGTTCGCTCCGGTGACGTAACTGGAGCGTGGCGACGCCAGGTAGAGCACCGACGTGGCGATCTCGGCCGGATCGCCGACCCGGCCCAGCGGGGTCTGCGCGGCCAGCCGGGCCAGCAGCGCCGGGTCGCCGCCGCCCGGGAACGGGCCCGGGGTGATGCAGTTGACCCGCACGCCGGTTGGGCCGAGCTCCACCGCCGCATAGCGGGTGAGCTGCACCAGGCCGGCCTTCACCGCGCCGTAGTAGGGCGGGTTGCCGGCCTCCGGCGTGTCGTAGAGCTGCGGCTTCGGGCTGACCAGGCCGTACATCGAGGCGACCGTGATCACCGCGGGGGAGCTGTCGGCGGCCGCGGCGGTCAGCAGGTCGCGGGTGGCGTCGATCAGCCGCTGGAACGCGCCGAACGCGAGGTCGGCCGCGCCGAGATAGTCGGCCGGCGTCGACGAGCGCAGCGATCCGCCCCGGCCGACGTGCGCGTTGTGCACGAGCACGTCCACGCGGCCGCCCTCGCTCTTCAGCAACAGGCCGAGCGCGGCCACGTCCTCGTCCGAGGTGACGTCGCAGCGGGCCGGGCGGCAGTTCGGGCCGAGCTCGTCGGCGAGCGCCTTGAGCCGGCCCTCGTCCCGGCCGATCAGCCAGGTGATGGCGCCCGCGCCGGCCAGCGCGGCGGCCATCACCCGGCCCAGCCGCCCGGTCGCGCCGGTCACCACGGCCACACGTCCGCGCAGGCCGAAGAGATCTTCAAGAGTTGTCATCGGTTCCACCGGCTCGGGTCGAGGAGATCATCGGGCAGCGCCGGGAGGGCGGCGAGCACGGACTCCCGCTCACTCTCGGTCAGGGGCTTACGGCGTACGAGATCAGCGTTGTCCCGAAGTTGATCCTCGGTCTCCGCGCCGACGACCAGGGACGTCACCCACGGCAGCGACAGCAGGTAGGCGATGCAGAGGTCGGCGCGCGAGTCCCGGCCGAGCTCGGTGGTCAGCCGGTCGAGGGTCGCCACGACCGCGTCCCGCTCGGCGTCCGGCAGATTCGGCCAGGTCACGGCGGTGCCGGCGATGAGCAGACCCTGGAGGTACGCGCTACGAACAGTCACCACCAGATCGGGCCGGTCGAGGTCGAGGGCGAGCCAGCGCCGGTCCAGGATGTTGCACGGCAGCTGGACGTAGCCGAGATCGGGCAGGTCGAGCGCCCGCCGCAGCTCGTCCGGGCTCTGCACCGAGACGCCGATCCGGTCGGCCGCGCTGCTCGCCAGGACGGTGCGCAGGTCGTCCCAGCCGCCGTCCAGCGCGTCGGCCGCCCGGTGGAACAGCAGCGTGACCGGCCCGGTGCGGCGCAGGGCCGCCCGGCTGGCCGCCACACTGTCCCGGACGTCGGCCCCGGGCGCGATCTTGGTGATGATCGACAGCTCCGGCGGCGCCGACACGCCGATGCGTTCCTCGCTGTCGCCGTAGGCGCGGGCGGTATCGAGATGGGTGATCCCGAGATCGCGGGCCGCGGTCAGGATACGGGCGGTGGCGTCGTCGTCGGGCGCGCCGGTGCGGTTGGCGATGCCGTACGCCATGCCCAGCTGAGCCGTCCCGAGGATCAGCACGGACTGCCCGTAACCGCCCCGCCGCCGGATCTCGATCATGCGTCAACCGCCTGTTTCTGCAGCTCTGCGTGCATAGTCCGCGATGTTATGCTCCGACCGATGCACCACGCGAATTACTACTACGGCCACGCCCACATCCTCGCCCGGTACTGCCGGCTCGCCGAGCCGCTGGACCCGCCGCGCATTCAGGGCTACCTCCAGCACGGGTGGAACATCGGCGACGGCATGGCGCCCGGCGTCCCGTTCGTCGAGGGCAGCCGGCTGCTGGTGTGGTCCGAGCAGACCCGTCGCCGCGCGTGGTCGCAGGGCCGCCGCGACGCGGTCGTGGTCGGCTCGCCGTTCGCCTACCTCGCCGCCATGGACGCCTCGCCTCCGGAAAAACAAGAGGAGCGCGAAGGCACCATCTTCTACCCCTTCCACGGCTGGGAGGGGCAGCAGGTGATGGGCAACCACCAGCGCCTCATCGACGAGTTGAAGGCGCACGAGACCGGCCCGATCACCGCCTGCCTCTACTGGAACGAGTTCCGCGAGCGCGGCATCCGCAAGGTTTACGAGGACGCCGGCCTGCGGGTCATCTGCCACGGCTACCGCGGCTTCTGGTGGCGCGACACCGACCGGGAGTTCCTGGTGCGGCAGCTGTCCGAGCTGCGCCGGCACAAGCGGGTGGTGTCGAACCGGTTGTGCAGCGCGATCTGGTACGGCCTGCTGGCCGGCTGCCAGGCCGCGGTCTACGGCGATCCGATGGTGCTCGCCGACGCCGACCTGACCTTCGGCGGCGAGCCGCGCCTGCACCGGCAGTGGCCCGAGGTGTACGGCTACGACCCCGACCCGGTGGCCGGCCGCGAGATCGCCGTCGCCGAGCTGGGCGCCGACGTCCTGGCCACGCCCGAGGAGCTGCGCACCCATCTGGGCTGGATCAAGATCCCGGTCGCGGCGTAACTTCGGGGCATGCCCGAGTTGATCGCCCCCACCCTCGACCTGGAAAGCGCCTGGCAGGACGCACACCGCGAGTGGGGCCCCGGGCAGCACGAGGACGGTTTCGCGCTCCGCCCGTCGGACGAGGTGGACACGCCCGCGGGCTTCGCGGCCTGGGTGGCGCGGCTGTCGTTCGACGAGGACCCGGACCAGCACCACGACGCCGGCCACGTCTACCGCTGGATCGTCGAGGACGGCCGGGTGCTGGGCGGCATCGCGCTGCGTTACGAGTTCGACGGCGCCACCCCGCCGATGGGCCACCTCGGTTACGGCATCCGCCCCTCGCAGCGGCGGCGCGGCCTGGCGAGCTGGGCGCTGATCCGGATGCTGGACGAGGCCCGCGCGGTCGGCCTGCGCCGCGTGCTGGTCATGTGCGACGCGGCCAACACCGCGTCGGCCCGCACCATCGAACGCGGCGGCGGCCTCCTGGACGACATCCGGGAAACGCCGTTCGGCCCCGCTCGCCGTTACTGGATCACCCTTTGAGATAACGCAGCACGGCCAATACACGCCGATGATCCGATCGGTCGTGAATCAGGTCCAGCTTGGTGAAAATGGCGGTCACGTGCTTTTCCACGCTCCGCTCGGCCAGATGCAACGACTCGGCGATGGCCACGTTCGACCGTCCCTCGGCCAGCAATCCGAGGATTTCCCGCTCCCGGGCCGACAACCGGGCCAGACCCGCGTCCACCTGCGGCGCCGCCAGCAGATGCCGCACCACTTCCGGGTCGAGAGCGGTGCCGCCGTCGGCCACCCGCCGCAGCGCGCCGACGAATTCGTCGGTGCTGACGATCCGATCCTTCAACAGATAACCGACCTTTCCCGCGTTCTCCGAGAGCAGCCGTCGCGCATAACTGGTCTCCACCCACTGCGAGAAAACCAGAACACCGATCGATGGGTACGCCGCCCGTATGGTCAACGCCGCCCGAAGCCCCTCATCGGTATGCGTGGGCGGCATCCGCACGTCCACGACGGCGGCATCCGGCTGTTCCTTCTTCACCGCCTCGAGGAGCGCCGCGCCGTCGCTGACCGCCGCGACCACCTCGATGTCGTGCTCCCCGAGCAGCAGCACGATCCCGTCCCGGAGCAGCGGGTTGTCCTCGGCGATGGCAACGCGCATCTCAGTACTCCCGGGGCAGTGTCATGGTCACGATGGTCGGCCCGCCCGCCGGCGACGCGATGTGCAGCTCCCCGTCGAGCGCCGCGGCCCGCCGCATGAGCCCGGCCAGCCCGGTCCCGGCCCCGCTGCCGTCCGCGCCGCTGGTTTCGGCCGCGCCGCCGTGGCCGTCGTCGCGGACCGTCAGCATGAGGCGGGTGGCGTCGTCGGTCACGGTGATCCAGGCCCGGGTCGCGCCGGCGTGCCGGGCCACGTTGGTGAGCAGTTCCGCGACGGTGAAGTAGATCGCCGAGGCGGTGGCGTCGGGGGGCCGGCCGGCCAGGTCGACCGCCACCGCGGCCGGCACCGCGCTGCGGCCGGCCAGGGTGGACAGCGCCACTTCCAGGCCGTCGTCCAGGGCCGGTGGATGCAGGCCGCGGACGATGTCGCGGAGCTCGGTCAGGGCCTCGGTGACGGTGTCACGGGAATCGGCGGCCAGATCGCGTACCTCGGCCTGGTCGGTCTTGTGTTCGATGCGCGCGAGTTGGACGCCCAGCGAGACCAGGCGGGCCTGGGTGCCGTCGTGCAGATCACGTTCGACGCGGCGCAGCAGCGCCGCCGCATCGGCCTGCAGGGCCGCCCGGCCCGCCTCCAGCTGGGCGATGCGCCGCGCCGCCCGGCTGGGTTGCAGCAGCGTGCGCACCAGCCACGAGTCGGCCAGCACGACCAGCCGGATGAACCAGGGGAGGGCGAACAGCAGCAGCGCACCCTCCCCGGCGGCGATCCAGGTCTGCGCCCAGGTGTGGGCGTCGAGGGCCTCGAGCGGGTTCACGTCGAGGAACCACCAGATCGGATAGGTGAGCGCGGCCAGCCCGCTGCCCAGCGCGATGATCGTCAGGTAGGCCGCGGTGTAGATCAGCACGAACCCGAGGAAGCAGTACGCGAGGGCGCGCCACGCGGTGCTGTCGGCGAGCGGGAAGCTGCTGGCCGGCTCGACGTCCGGCCAGTCCTGCCCGAGCAGTTTGCGGGCCACCGCCCGGAAATAGCGCGGCGTGCGCCGGGCCAGCGCGAGAAGCCCGGTGAGCAGCGCCAGCCCGAAGATCACCACCGACAGCGCGCAGGCGGCGATGCCGAGCAGCGCGAGCGCGAACGTGGGCAGCCGCAGCACCGCTCCACTCAGCACGAACCCCAGCTCCCGCCACCAGCGCCCGGTTGCCCAGACGCGATAGACCTGGGCCGCGCCACTCAACCGATGGCCTCGATCGGTGGGTGGCGCAGCATCGCGGCCGCGGGCAGCGCCAGGCCGGCCACGACCAGGGCGGCGGTGCCGATGATGCCGCCGGCCAGGAACGGCGGTGGCACCCACGGCAGCCACGTGCCCAGCGCCGTGTGCAGCAGTGGCAGCAGCGTGGCCGCGGCCACGACGGACCCGGCGGCGAGGGCGGTGGCGGTCACCACCAGAGCCTCGCAGATCACCACCCGCAGCGTGTGCCCCCGGGTGGCGCCGACCAGCCGCAGGACGGCCGGATCCCGGCGCCGGCCCTGCATGACGGTGATCAGCGTGTTGACCGCGGCGATCGCCGCGTAGAGCGCGTAGACGCCGGTGCCGGCATAGGTCAGCCACCGGTCGGCGGCCGTCATGGCCACCCCGGTGACGTGTTCGGTGGTGCTGCCCAGCACGATCGTGAACGCCGCGAACCCGACCGCCAGCGTCAACGGCACCAGCGCCCCGGACAGCGACCGGCTGCGGGCGACCACGTTGTCCGCCGCCACCCGCCCGACCGGCCCGAACAGCCGTGCCACCGGGGCGGCCATCCGCAGCAGCACCGGGCCCAGCATCCCGGTGCCGAAGCACATCGCCAGCATGACGAAGAGGCCGGCATTGTCGGCCGTCTCCGCGTCCAGTCCGCTGATCACCACCGAGAGGGCCAGGCCGCCGCCGACCAGCAGCAGGCCCAGCGGGGTGCGCACCCGCCCGCTGCGGCTGCCGGCCGCCGCCTCGGCCAGCGCGACCGCCGGCCGCAGCCGGGCCGGGCGGATGGCCGCGATCATGGCGCCGAACAGCGAGGTGCCGATGGTGACCGCGAACGCGATCGGCACCGTCCCGCCGTGCACCCGGAAGGTCACCTCGCCCGGCACGATGCCGTGGCCGACCAGCCCCTGCACCCACCAGTAGCCGAACAGCAGGCCGAGCGGCACCCCGGCGATCGTGGCCGGCACGGCGACGAGGGCGGCCTGCGCCGCGATGGCCCGCCGGACCCGGGCCGGGGTGGCGCCGACCGTGCGGAACAGGGCGAGGTCGCGGGCCTGGTCGGCGATCGCGGTGCTCATCGTCACCCCGACGATCAGGATGGACAGATAGATCGACGCCACCAGGAACAGCACCCCGATGTCGGCGACGCCCTGCTCGGTCATCGTGGCCCGCTGGGCCGCGGTCAGCGGCGCGCCGTCGAGCGAGGCGAGCGCGCACAGGCCGATGGTGACCAGCGCGGCGGCGAGGGCCTGGGTGGCGCCCGGCCCGAGGAACGCCCACGGATTGCGCCGTAGCGCCTGCCGGATCATGCCGCTTCTCATGCCGCCACCGCCGACACGCCGCGCAGCCGGTCGGCGATCTCCGCGGCCGCGGGCGCCGGCCCGTCGTGCGCGATCTCGCCGTCGTGCAGCAGGACGAGCCGGTCGCTCCACGCGGCGGCGGCCGGGTCGTGGGTCACCATCAGCACGGCCGCGCCGTCGCGGTCGGCCGCCGCCCGCAGCAGCGCCAGGATCCGCCCGCCGGTGGTCGGGTCGAGGGCTCCGGTCGGCTCGTCGGCGAAGACCACGGCCGGCGCGGTGACCAGGGCGCGGGCGATCGCGACGCGCTGCCGCTGACCGCCGGAGAGCTCACCGACCGGCCGCTTGCCGAAGCCGGCCAGCCCGACCTGGGCGAGCACCTCGTCGACCGTGTGCCGGCGCGGGCCGCCGAGCCGGAACGGGAGCGCGACGTTCTGCCGCACGCTCAGCTCGGAGAGCAGGTTGTAGGCCTGGAAGACGAAGCCGGCGTGGTCGCGCCGCAGCCGGGTGCGCTGCGCCTCGCCCATGGTCGTGAGGTCGTGCCCGGCCAGTCGCACCTGCCCGCCGGTGGGCAGATCGAGGCCGGCTGCGCAGTGCAGCAGGGTGCTCTTGCCGGAGCCGGTGGCGCCCATGACGGCAACGAACTGACCGGCCGGTACGTCGAGGGACACGTCCCGCAGCGCGACCACACCACGCGGGTAGCGCCGGGACACCGAGGTCATCGAGATGACGGATTCCATGTGTCCACCCTGGTCGGCGGTGATCGGCAGAACATCCGGGCGAGCACGGCGACCGGGGTGCGGTTAACCGCACCATCGTGCTTGCGCCAATAGGTTTGCTGTGGAAACCTATTGGCATGACCGCCAACTCGATACCCGAGGCTTCCGATCCGCGCCGGTTGCTGTCCGACCTGCGCGCCCTCTCCCGCCGTGTGCGTCTCGACCAGCGGATGACCTGGGCGGCGCTGCTGGTGCTGGCTGTGGCGACGTTCGTGGCGATCCCGTTCGACTGGTTCGGCATGTGGGTGCGGTGCCATCCCGACGGCAGTTGCGAGTTCGCGCGCCGGGGCATGCTCTATTACTGGATGCCGGCGCTGCTGGTGGCGTACGCGACGATCGCCATGTGGTACCTGCGGGCCGCCCGGTCGCGGGGGCTGAGCGCCCGTGTTCTGCCGTACGCGATCACCGGCGCCGTCACGTCCGCCGTGTTCCCGGCCGCCTGGCTGGCCGTGCATCTGTACTTCGAGAGCCACCCGTACCCGGACTCGCCCCTGCCGTACTGGTATCTCGTGCTGGACCGGCTGGTCATGCCGTGGGGCACGATCGGCGTCACGCTGCTGGTGCTGGCCTGGCTGGAACGCAACGTCGCGCTGCTGGCGTTCACCGTCGGTTACCTGGCGCTGGTGCTGCTGGTGCTGCCGATGAACTTCGGCTTCGGACCGCCGCACTTCGCCATCCGAGTGGGCATGGCGGTGCCCCAGCTCATCGTCGGGGTGGTGCTGCTGGCGGGCGCCCTGCTCTTCCGGGCCGCCCAGCGGCGACAGCGGTGAGGGTCGTGACCGACGCTCCGGACCCGGACGCCGCACACCCGGTCAACGGGCTGGACGAGGTGGTGCACCAGCGGGTGCGCCTGGGGATCCTCACCATCACGCACGAGGCGCGCCGGGTCGAGTTCGGCTACCTGCGCACCCAGCTGGAGTTGACCGCCGGCAACCTCTCCAAGCACCTGAGCGTGCTGGAGGAGGCCGGCCTGATCGAGGTCGAGAAGGGTTACGAGGGCCGGCGCGGCCGCACCTGGATCACCCTCACCGCGGCCGGCGGCACCGCGCTCGCCGCGGAGATCGGCCGGCTCAAACAGCTCATCGCCCGCGTCGAGACCACCGAACCACGGGAGGACCGTTGACAACCCGCCGGCGTCTGCTCACCGCCGCTCTCGCCGTCCCGATCGGCTACGGATGGGCGGCGGCCCCGGCGGCGGCCGCCGCCCCGGCCCGGCTCACCCTGCCGGCGCCGACCGGGCCGAACCGGATCGGCACCGTCTCGCTGCATCTGGTCGACCGGGGCCGCGACCTGATGGCCGGCATCTGGTACCCCGCCCGGAACACCGGCCGGTATCCGGTGGCCCCGTGGATGCCGGCCGCGCCGCTGCATGCGCTCCTCGCCTCCGCCGACCTCGACGCCGATGTCGCGGCGCCGCGCACCGCCGGCCACGAGGGGGCGCCGGCGCTGCCGGCCGCCGGGCGGCGACCGGTCGTCGTGTTCTCGCACGGCTCCGGCGGCCACCGGTCCGAGGCCACCATCGTGGTGCAGGAACTTGCCAGCCACGGGTACGTCGTGGTCACGGTCGACCACCCGGGCGACTCGTTCAGCGAGCTCCCGGACGGCCGGACCACCGTCCCCGGCGACGTCTCGGTCACCCCGTGGGACCACGCCCGCGACATCCGGTTCGTGCTGGACCGCATCGAGGACCTCGCCGCCGGCCGCCGTCCGCTGCCGGCCGGCCTGGGCGCCGCGATCGACCCGCACCGCATCGGCATGTTCGGCTGGTCGAAGGGCGCGACCGCCACCGCCCTGGTGATGAACGCCGACCGGCGCGTGCGGGCCGGGCTCAGCCTCGACGGCCCGATGCTGTCCCAGCCGAGCCCCGCCGATCTCGACCGGCCGTTCATGCTGATGACCGCGGAGTTCACCCCCGGCGCCGAGGAGTCCGGCGTCGCCGAGTTCTGGCCGCTCCTGCACGGCTGGCGGCGCCAGGTGCACACCGAGGGCGCGCTGCACGGGGGTTACTGCGACCACCAGTGGCTGATCCCGCAGCTGGCGGCGATCACCGGGATGAGCGACGACGACCTGGCCGGCTGGATCGGCACCCTCGACCCGGCCCGGGCGGTGCGCATCCAGCAGGCGTACCCGCTGGCCTTCTTCGACCTGCACCTGCGCGGTCAGCGGCAGCGCCTGCTCGAGGGCCCGAGCCCGGCCTTCCCGGAGGTGCGCTTCGTCCCCTGACCCGCGCGCTCAACCCGGCCAGAGGGCGGCGGCCGGCCGGCGCAGCAGGCCGGACAGTTCGATCTCGGCGGGGCTGGGGCGGCCGTCCGGGGCCATGCCCACGGCCCGGTGCGCGCCGGCGATGCGGCGGTCCAGGATGTGGCCGATCCACTGCCGGACGTTCGGGTCGCCGGGGTTGCGGCAGCCCGAGGTCCACCAGACCTCGATGTAGGTGGCCGCGAGGATCGCCTGCTGCCGGCGCGGATCCGGCAGTTGCGATTCCTTGACGGTACGGCGCGGGCAGCGGCCGGTCCATCTCCATTCCCTGAACGGGGGACAACCCCACCCCTCCGGGTCTATGCGGTCAGCCGGTGTGCTCGACGTGCGTGAGCAGCTCGGGGGTACGGCGCTTGTCGGAGCCGTCCGCCGCCGCGGTCAGCGCGGTGTCGGCGGACGCCCCGCTCGCGTCCGGCGGCACGACCAGCAGGTCGAACCGGTCGCGCCCGAACTCGCTCATGACGCTGATCAGCCCGGACGGCTGCGACGTGTACCAGCCGAGGCGGACCGCGCCGCGTCCTTCGCCGACTCGGCGCGGGTGGGGCAGGTGCCAGTCGGCCGAGCTCAACAGCACGTGGGTGATCACACCGCGGTCGCCGCCCAGGGCCGTGATCAGGGCGGGAAGCTCGTCGATCGCGTTCGTCGACCGGGGCCACCAGCCGCCGTCGAGAACGGTGGTCCGTGACGAATGCGGGTCCATCCGGAGGCGTACGGCATCGTCGGGTGCTCTGGTGGTTCGGCTGTTCGTGGTCTGGGTCATCCGGGGCCTCTCTTCCGACGGCATCCGCGCCCCCGAAATCGGGCGACGTGCGTTCGACGGAAGACGTCGAGAGGCGGGCGTGACCTCACGGTACGCGCCCGGGGTGCCGACGGCGCGTAGAGTCACGGGTGATCGATGGCGTCGCCATCGGTCGCTCGGCCCGGCGACCGCCGGCCGCCGCGTTTCACCGGCCTCGGTGGACCTCGTCCTACGCCTGTCATCGGCTGGGCCCGCGCCTGCGTTTGGTCCCCGACGACGGGAATGCTTCATGGCGCCATCGACCACCCCGGACTCGTCCGGCCCGTCCCGCGTGCGGTTCGAGCCGCTCTGGGATCACCACACCTGGCTCGCCGGGACCTGGTGGCCGGGCTCCGGCGATCCCGCCACCGAACTGCCCGAGCTGGTGCCGGCCCTCGACCGGGCGCACGGCCGGGTGACCCGGCTGCTGCTGAGCGCCGCCGGCTGGACGGCGCGGCCGCACCATGTGTTCGCCGCCGGGCACGCGGTCAGCGTCAGCTACCAGGCCGGCCAGTCCCCGTGCATGATGACCGTGCTCTGCGCCGACGGCAGCAGTTTCACCATGCACGTGGCCCAGCCCGGCCCGGTGCCCGAGAACGCGCCGGTGCCGGTCCGATGATCCCGGCCCCACCGCGCCCGGCCGGCCGCATCATGAACGAGGCGTTCTACCGCGCCGTCGTCGCGGCCGGTCGCGCGCCGTCGGCGCACAACACGCAGCCCTGGCGGTGGCGGGTGAACGGCGGTCTGCTCGACCTGTTCGCGGACCACGACCGGATGGCCGGAGTGTCCGATCCGGACGGGCGGCTGACCGTGATCAGCTGCGGCGCCGCCCTGCACCACGCCCGCCTGACACTGGCCGCCCACGGCTGGCGGGCGACCGTGACCCGCCGCCCCGACGCCGGCGATCCGACCCACCTGGCCCGGCTGACCATCGACGGCGCCGCCCCGGTCAGCCCGGACACCGCCGAGTTGGCCCGGGCCATCAAGCGGCGCCACACCGATCAGCGCCCGGTGACCGGCCGGCCGATCGAGCCGGCGACGCTGCAGACCATCGGCGACGCGTTCCAGGCTCAGCGCGTCCACTTCGGGGTGTTGCGCCCCGACCAGATCCTCGCCCTGGCCGTGGCCACCGCCGGCGCCGCGAGCGCCGGCCCGGCCAACGCCCAGTGGCACGCCGAACTGGCCCGGTGGGCCGGAAGCGACCGCATCGTGGCCGCCCCCGACGGGGAGCAGTTGCCGGCCGCGTCCGCCGAGAGCGACCGGGCGGCGACGTTCGCGGTGCTGCACGGCCCGGCCGACCAGGCGCTCGACTGGCTGCACGTGGGCGAGGCGCTCTCCGCCGGCGCCCTGGTGGCGGCCGGTCTGGGCGTCTCGGTCCTGCCGTTCAGCGCCCCGATCGAGCACGCCGACGCCGGGCGGATCCTCGGCCGGGCCATCCCGGAGCTGGGTTCCCCCTACGTGATGCTCCGCCTCGGCCACCACGCCACTGAAGCGGACACCCCGCCGACCCCGCGACTGCCGGCCGCGCAGACGATGGAGTCGGCGGGGTGAGTGTTACAGCTTGGCGGAGATGATCGGCGCCAACTGGTCAGCCACCTTGCGGTGCCCGGCGTCGGTCGGGTGGGTGCCGTCGGTGTAGTCGGCCGCGACGAGCCAGCCCTCGGTGGGGACGTAGAAGACGTTGGCGTCGCCGGCCGTGTTGCGGGACTGGACGGCGGCCTTGGTCTCGGCGCCGAACCGCTTGCAGAATGTCTGCATGGCGAAGATCTTGGCGGCCGGGTACTTCGCCCGGACCTCCTCCAGCAGGTGCAGGTAGTGCGGCTGGAACGTCGTCGTGTGGGTGCCGTGGGCCAGGTCGTTGGTGCCCAGGTTGATCACCACGGCGTCGGCCCGGTAGCGGGTGAAGTCCCAGTTCGCCGACGTGGCCGAGCTGTTGGTCTTGAGGAAGTAGTCCTCCAGGCCCACGCATCCGTCGGCCGTCGTCACCAGGCAGGCGCCGCCCTGGGCGACCTGGGTGTGCCGCGCCCCGAGGCGTTCGCCGATCAGCCAGCCGTACGCGGTCAGGGCGTTCTTCGAGGTCGTCGTGCCGACCGTGATCGAGTCGCCGATGAACTCGATCAGCTTCGCCGGCGGGGTGACGGCGTAGGTCTTCGCGCCCGAGTCCAGCACCAGGCCCTGGAAGACCGCGTCGCCGTGGTAGGAACCGGCCACCACCCGGTAGGAGACGCGCAGCGTGTGGTTGCCGCTCGCCAGCTTGGTGGGGGTGAGGTTGACGGTCCCGGTCTGGTTGGTGAGGTACTGATCGGCGCCGCCGTCGATGCTGTAGTAGAAGTCGATGCTGTTGCGCTGCTTCAGTTTCACCGTGGTGCCGGTGAAGCCGGTGGTCAGATAGGCGCCGGCCCAGCCGGGGACGTAGGCGGACGCGTTGCTGGTGTCCCAGCGGCCGGTGAAGGTGATGTTGGCGTCGGTGGGGGAGCCGTCGCCGGTGGCCGCGAACGCCGATGACGGCATGCGCGCGACCAGGCCGGCGACCAGCGCGACGGTGGCGGCGACGAGTGCGGCGCGCACGACGCGGCGGGGGTGTGCCATGGGGGACCGTCCTTTCGGGAGCGCTCCCAATCGTTACGAGGAGATTAACGACTGTCAATACATACGGCGGAAAGCGCTTGCCTGGATCTTGCGTGGGATACTCACCCGGCCATGGTTGCCTTTGAACTCGCGGTCCAGGACTCGCACGGCCTGCACGTGGCGGCCCGCCTCGGCGTCGACCGCATCGAACTGTGCTCGGCCCTTCCGCTCGGCGGGCTCACGCCGTCGCTCGCCCTCATCGAGGCCGCGGTGGAAACGCCCGGCATCCCGCCCGTGCACGTGCTGATCCGCCCCCGGCCGGGCGGCTTCGACTACGCCCCGGCAGAGGTGGACATGATCGTCCGCGACGTCCGGCACGCGCTGGCCGCCGGCGCCGCGGGGGTGGTGATCGGCGGGGTGCGCGCCGGCGAAATCGATGCTGGGCTGGTCGCCCGGGTGATGGACGTGGCCGGCGCGGCACCGGCCGTCAACGGAGTCGGCCGGCCGGGCTGCGGCGCGGAGGTCACCTTCCACCGCGCGTTCGACGTGCTGGGTGATCCGAGCGAGGCTCTCGACCGCCTGGCCGGGCTGGGCGTGAAGCGGATCCTGACCTCGGGCGGGGCCGCTGCCGCCGGCGATGCGGTGCCGGAGCTGGCGCGGCTGGTGAAGGCCGCCGGCGGCCGGATCGAGATCATGGCGGGCGGCGGGGTGCGGCCGGAGATCGTGGGCGACCTCGTCACGGCGGGGGTAGCGGCGGTGCACGCCTCCGGCAAGGGAATCGTCACCGGCGAGCCGGGGGTCAAGCTGGGCAGTGCGGACCGGAGCGAGCGGGAGACGACCGACGAACGAGAGGTAGGCCGCCTCCTCGCGGCGCTCCGGTCAACCGAGGAGCATTCGCCGGAGGCGGAGACCTCCACCTCCGGCGAGCGGTAACTCGGTCAGTGCATGACCACGGGGGTCGGGACGGCGCCTTCCTCGGCTGACAGCGCCTCGGTGACCGGCGGCCGCTTGCGCGGCAGGAACGCGATCGGGATGAACGTCACCAGCACCAGGAAGAAGCCGACCCAGAACGTGCTGGCGAACGAGTCCGCCACGAACGCGAGACCCCGCTGGATGATCTCCGGCGGGACCGGCAACTGGCTGCCGTGCTGGGCGGCGATCGCCGCCTGGGCCTCGGTGATCGGCTCGCCGGACGACGGGTCGTTGAGGCCGGGGATCGGGGCCGAGCCGTTCAGGTGGCTGGTCAGGATCACCGACATCGTCGCGGTGCCGATCGAGCCACCGATCTGCTGCATGATGTTGACCAGCGTGGAGCCGCGGGCGACCTCGGGGCCGGTCAGCGTGCGCAGGGCGGACGTCATGATCGGCATCATCGTGCCGCCCATGCCGAGGCCCATCACGAACAGCGAACCACACAGCAGCAGGTACGACGTGTCCGTGCCGACCTGGGTGAACGCGAAGAACCCGGCGGCGATCAGAGCCATCGCGAACGGCACCGTGCGCCCCACCGGGATGCGGTCGGCGAGCATGCCGGCGATCGGCATGGTGATCATCGCGCCGATGCCCTGCGGCGCCATCAGCAGACCGGCGTGCAGCGTGGACTCGCCCCGCACCTGCAGGAAGTAGCTGGGGAACAGCAGGCCGGCGCCCATGAACGCGATGATGAACACGAACAGCGAGATCGACGAGATGGCGAGCCGCTTGTTGCGGAACAGCCGCAGGTCGAGCAGCGGGTGCTTGGGCTTGAACGAGTAGAACACGAAGCCGATCACCAGCAGCGCGCCGATCAGCATCGTCACCCACACCTTGGTGGCGGTGATCGTGCCGGTCTCGGGCAGTGACGAGACGCCGAACAGGAACAGCGCCAGGCCCGGCGAGAGCATCAGCATGCCGACGAAGTCGAACGACTCGGACGGCTTCGGGTCGTCCTTGGGCAGCGCGAACTGCGCGTAGACCAGGCCGATGATGCCGATCGGCAGGTTGATCAGGAACACCCAGTGCCAGCTTGCCGCCTCGATCAGCCAGCCGCCGAGGATGGGGCCGCCGATCGGGCCGAGCAGCATCGGGATGCCGAGGACGGCCATCAGCCGGCCGATCCGCTCCGGGCCGGCGGCCCGGGTCATGATCGTCATGCCGAGCGGCATCAGCATGCCGCCGCCCAGGCCCTGGATCACCCGGTAGGTGACGAGCTGCTCGATCGAGCCGGCCGTGGCGCAGAGCACCGAACCGGCCGTGAACAGGAACAGGGCCAGCATGTAGAGCCGTTTGGTGCCGAACCGGTCGGCGGCCCAGCCACTGAGCGGAATCACCGTGGCCAGGGCCAGGGTGTAACCGGTGAGCGTCCACGCGACCTGCGCGTAGGTGGCGTCGAACTCGGTCTGGAAAGTGGGCAGGGCGACGCTGACGACCGTGATGTCGAGAATCGACATGATCGCGCCCAGAACCACCACGCCGGCGATCTTGAGAACGGCGGCGTCCAACTTGGCAGGCTGTGCAGCTGCCGTGTCAGTCACGAGAAACTCCAGGGTCGGTCTGGAAGGTATTAAGTCCTGAGGAAGGAAGAGCTACTTATCCTGTCACCCGGTCCGACCTGCTAGCACGCCCTTTTACGACACGGGCAGGGTGCCCTTCACCACTTTCCCGGTCGTAATGTGGGCGATAGACGACCCTTGGGGGCCTGGATGAGCCGCTTCATCGACGAAGTGATCAAGACCGCCCGGACGGCTTCGACCGGAATGGTCACCGGCGAGCCCGCGGCCACCGCCCGGACGAGCTGGTCCGAGCTGCACAGAACGGCGCGCCGGGTGGCCGGTGGGCTGGTCGAGGCGGGGATCCGGCCCGGCCGGGCGGTCGCGGTGCTGGCCGGGCTGCCGGTCGAGATCGCCCCGGTGGCGCAGGGCATCTGGCTGGCCGGCGGCAGCATGACGATGCTGCACCAGCCGACGCCGCGCACCGACCTCGACGCCTGGCGGCACGACACACTGCGTGTCCTGACGATGATCGACGCCCGGCTGGTGGTGGTGGGCGCGCCTTTCGAGCAGGTGGTTCCGGTGCTCACGGCGTACGGAATCAAGCATGTGATCGCGAGTGAGCTGACCGCCGGGCCGGACACCGAGCCGGTCGAGGTCGTCGAAGACGATGTTGCTCTGTTGCAGCTGACCAGCGGATCCACCGCCGAACCGAAGGGGGTGCGGATCACCCACCGCAACCTCTACGCCAACCTCGCCGACTCGCGTGATCACCTGGGTTGCGACGAGTCCGGGGTGATGGTGTCGTGGCTGCCGATGTTCCACGACATGGGCATGGTGGGCTGTCTGCTGCTGCCGATGATGACCGGGATGGAGCTGGTCAGCATGCGGCCGGCCGATTTCCTGAGCCGGCCGCTGCTGTGGGCCGAGCTGATGAGCCGTTACCACGGCACGATCACCACGGCGCCGAACTTCGCGTGGGCGGTGCTCAACCGGCAGCTGGCACGGGTGCCGGACGGTGAGCTCGACCTGTCCGCGCTGCGGGTCGCGGGCAATGGCGCCGAGCCGATCGATCCGGCGACGATGCTGCGTTTTGTCCAAAATGGGGCCCGGTTCGGACTGCGGCCGGAGGCGGTGAACTGCTGCTACGGCGCGGCGGAGAGCACGCTCGTCATCTCCATGTCGGAAATGTCGGACGCCATGCTCGTCGATCGGGTGGACGCCGCGGAACTGGAGCGTGGCCGGGCCGTGCCCGGTGACGGCCGGGAGATCCCCAAGCTCGGCCGGCCCTATCCGAGCGTCGAGGTGCGCGTCGTCGACGAGGACGGGAAGCTGCTCGGCGAACGCGAGGTCGGCCGGATCCAGCTGCGCGGCGAGTCGGTTACCGATGGTTATGTGACACCCGGCGGTTACCAGAGCGCGCGTGACGAGGCGGGCTGGCTGGACATCGGTGACGAGGGTTATCTCGTCGAGGACGGGCAGCTCGTGGTGTGCGGCCGGCGCAAGGACGTGATCATCATGGGCGGCCGGAACATCTATCCGACCGACATCGAGCGGGCGGCCGGCGGCGTCGAGGGTGTGCGCGAGGGCAACGTGGTCGCGGTGCGCCTGATGGCCGGCGAGGACCGGGCGCGCGAGTCGTTCGCGGTGATCGCCGAGTCGAAGCTGGCCGGTGACGAGGCCGCGGTCGCGGCGATCGTCAAGCAGGTCACGGCCCGGGTGGTCGCCGAGATCGACGTGCGGCCCGCGCAGGTGCGCGTCCTGCCACCCGGGTCGTTGCCGAAGACACCGTCCGGAAAGCTGCGCCGCAACGCGGCGCGAAACTTGCTCTAGACCCTGGGCAGGCCGGCGATGGCGGCCTCGACGGCGGCGGTGGACAGCTCGTGGTCCACCATGTCGCCGGCCAGGTAACGGCCGTAGGCCGGCAGGTCGAGGTGGCCGTGCCCGCACAGCGCGGTCAGGATCACCTTCTCCTCGCCGGTCTCCTTGCAGCGCAGCGCCTCCTCGATGCAGGCGGCCAGCGCGTGCGTCGGCTCGGGCGCCGGGATGATGCCCTCGGTGCGGGCGAAGGTCACGCCGGCCTCGAAGCACTCCTTCTGCGTCTTGGCCACCGCCTCCATCAGGCCGAGCTCGTAGACGTGCGAGATCAGCGGCGACATGCCGTGGTAACGCAGCCCGCCCGCGTGGATCGGGTCGGGGATGAAGTCGTGCCCGAGCGTGTGCATCTTCATCAGCGGCGTCATCCCGGCGGTGTCGCCGAAGTCGTACGCGTAGACGCCCTTGGTCAGCGACGGGCATGAGGCCGGCTCGACCGCGCGGATGATCGGGTCCATCGTGCCGGCCAGCTTCTCCCGCAGGAACGGGAACGCCAGCCCGCCGAAGTTGGAGCCGCCGCCGGTGCAGCCGACGATGACGTCCGGCTTCGCGCCCACCTTGGCCAGCTGGAGCAACGCCTCCTCGCCGATGATCGTCTGGTGCAGCAGCACGTGGTTGAGCACGCTGCCGAGCGCGTAGTTGGTGTCCGGGTTCTGCGCCGCGACCTCGACGGCCTCGCTGATCGCGATGCCCAGCGAGCCGGGGGAGTCGGGGTGCTCGGCGAGGATCTTGCGGCCGGCGTCGGTCAGGTTCGACGGCGACGGGTGGATCGTCCCGCCGAAGGTCTCGATCATGATCTTCCGGTACGGCTTCTGGTCGTACGACGCCCGGACCTGCCAGATCTCCACGTCCAGGCCGAACTGCGCGCCGGCGAACGCCAGGGCGGTGCCCCACTGGCCGGCGCCGGTCTCGGTGGTCAGCCGCCGGATGCCGGCCGCCGCGTTGTAGAAGGCCTGCGGCACGGCGGTGTTGGGCTTGTGCGAGCCGGCCGGCGAGACCCCCTCGTACTTGTAGTAGATCTTCGCCGGGGTGCCGAGAGCCTTCTCCAGGCGGTGCGCCCGGAAGAGCGGCGAGGGCCGCCACAGGCGGTAGACGTCGAGCACCTCCTCCGGGATCGGCACGTAACGCTCGGTGGTCACCTCCTGCTCGATGAGGGCCATCGGGAACAGGGGCGCGAGGTCGTCCGGCCCGACCGGCTGCAGGGTGCCGGGGTGCAGCACGGGCGGTGGCGGCGACGGCAGGTCCGGCACGAGGTTGTACCAGTTACGGGGCATTTCCGATTCGGACAGAAGGATCTTGGTGTCGGGCGTCATACGCCGATCATGTACCGCTCAGGCGCAGGACGGTGAGACTGTTCGCCTGCTTGTTGCTGACATATCCCCTGGTGCCGTCGGGCAGTACCGCGATCGAGGTGGGGAACTTGCCGGCCGGGAGCGTGGCGGTGACCGTCAGGGTGTCGGCCCGGATGACCGACACGGTGTCGCTGCCGCTGTTGACCACGTAGGCGTACCGGCCGTCGGGCGACCAGTGGATGTTCACCGGCCGCCGGCCCACCCGGATGGTCGCCCGCACCGTGTCGGTGGTGGTGTCGATCGCGCTGACCGTCTCGTCGTCCCAGTTCACGTTGACGACCAGCGGGCGGCGCGGATTCTGCTCGACGCTGTGCGGGGAGCGGCCGACCTTGATGTTCTTCAGCGGCTTCCCGGTGGCCGTGTCGACGACCGTGATCTCGTTCGACTCGTGGTCGGCGATGTACGCCCGTTTGCCGTCCACCGAGAACGAGACGTAGTGCGGCTCGGGCGGGACGGTGATCTCGCCGACCTGCGTCATCCGCTCGGTGTCGATCACGGTGACCGTGTGGCTGTCGTGGTTCGGCACGTAGAGCCGGCGGCCGTCCGGCGTGACCGCGGCGAGGAA
Organism: Actinoplanes sp. NPDC026619; assembly: GCF_040638295.1. NCBI lineage: Bacteria > Bacillati > Actinomycetota > Actinomycetes > Micromonosporales > Micromonosporaceae > Actinoplanes > Actinoplanes sp. NPDC026619. The sequence continues at coordinate 540,867 of NZ_JBEZYA010000001.1, read as the reverse complement.
GGGCCGGGTCCGTACGGTGATCGTCTTCTTGATGGTGTTGTCGATGGTGTCGAGGATGCTGACCGCGTGGATCTTGCCGCCGCGGCTGTCCCACAGGCTGACGTAGACGTAGCGGCCGTCGGGGGAGAAGGACAGGAACTGGGCCGGCCCGGGCACCTGGATCCCGGTCGTGATCACCCGGTTGGTGCTGGTGTCGAGCACCGAGACGGTCCGGTTGCCGTCGGCGATGTAGAGCCGGCGGCCGTCCGGGGAGGCGGCCACGTAGTTGGGCGCCGAGCCGAGCTTCACCGGCGTGTCGAGAGCCGGGACCGCGACCGCCACTGCCGCCACCGCCGCTGCCGTCACCGCCGGCGCCGTTGTCCTCACCGGCGCGGCGATCGGTGGCGGCTCGTTCTTCCGGGTCAGGAAGAAGAAGGTCCCGGCACCCAGCAGCAGCACGACGGCGATCCCCGCCCACCACCAGCGGCGCGAGTCCGATTTGTCGCCTGGGACCACGCGGGGCTCGGCCTGCGCCGGGGCCGGGGCGGGTGCCTTGACCGGCCGCCGGGCGGCGACGGTTGCGGCGCCGAGGGCCACCGCGTGCTTGGGATGCGCGTCCGACACGGTCGGCCGGCCGATCTCCTCGGTGATCATCCGCTCGATCAGCGGGATCTGGGACGAGCCACCGACCAGCAGTACGGCGGACAACTGGCGCACGTCGAGCCGGGCGGTGTGCACGGCGCGCACCAGGGTGCCGATGGTGGACTCGATCGGCGCGCGGATCATGCCCTCGAATTCGGGCCGGGTGAGCCGGGCGGCGAACTGCCGGTGCGGCAGCAGCACCGGGATCGTCGTCTCGGTGTCGGCCGAGAGCGCCTCCTTGGCCTGCACGCACTCCTGGCGCAGCTTCACCATGGCGGCCGCCGCCATCGGGTCGGACATGTCGAGCTCGGTCAGCGCCCCCTCGTACCGGTAGTTGATCCACTGCAGGATCGCCTCGTCGAAGTCGATGCCGCCGAGCCGCTCGATGCCGTCCGGGTCGCCCATCACCTCGACGATCCCGTTGCGTTTGCGCAGCACCGTGGCGTCGAAGGTGCCGCCGCCGAGGTCGTAGACCGCGAGGGTGTCGCCCTCGCCGAGCATCCGCGCCGCGCCGTAGTAGGCGGCCGCCGCCTCCGGCTCGGTCAGCACCACATGATCGGCGACGCCGGCCAGGTGCGGAACCTCCTCGAAGAGCTCCCGGCGGTAGGGCCCCCAGTTGGCCGGGCAGGTCAGCGCGACCCGGTCCGGCGGCCGGCCCTCGAGCCGGGTGACGGTGCCGAGCACGTCGCGCAGTTGCTCGGCCATCAGCGCGGTCACCTGCAGCGGGACGCCGCCGAGGACGACCGGGGTGGGATCGCCGAGACGCCGCTTGAACGCCCGCTCCACCCGGTCGGGATGGCTCAGCGCCCGCCGCTCGGCCGCTTCGCCGAAGACCAGCCGCTCGTCCTCGGCCAGGCAGACGATCGCCGGGCTGATCACGTTCTGGTTGCTCAGCGTGCACATCTCGGTGCGGCCGTCCCGCGCCACGGCGGCGGCCACGAAGGTGGTGCCGAGATCAACACCAAGTTCGTATGCCACCGGCACAGTCTCGGGCAGCGCATCGGCGTTGGCGAGCGATTCAACCCGTACGGGTAGGGTTTGCCCCGGTGACGTCAGCGTCGTCGGCCCCACCCTCCCGTGGGGACTGCCGGGCTGCCGCCGGACACCCGGACGGTGGAGATAACCGTCCGGCCGGACGACAACGGCTTGGCACTCGATCCGGCCCCTGCCGATACTGGCCGGGCCGTCGTCGTCCGGGACCGGATCCGCCGTCGGCAATCCCACAGTCGACGTTTCCGCGGGAGGCAGAATGACGGTGCGGATTCCGTGCGGGTAGCCCTCGCCGAGGACGGCGCGCTGTTCCGCGAGGGCCTGGTCATGCTCCTCGAAGCGGCCGGGCACGAGGTGGTCGGCTGCGCCGAGGACGGCAACGCCCTGGTCGACCTGCTCGCGGCCGGGCCCGGGGCGACCGCCGACGTCGCGATCCTGGACATCCGGATGCCGCCCGAACCGGACGGTGGACTGTCCACGGCGGAACGGCTGCGTACCGCGTACCCCAATCTGGGTCTGCTGTTTCTCTCGCACTATGCCGAGGCGCATTACCTCATGCGGGTGCTGCAGATCCGGACCGAGTCGATCGGCTACCGGCTCAAGGAGAAGGTCGGCAGCGTCGCCGTCCTCAGCGACACCCTCGACCGGATCCGGGCCGGCGAGATCGTCATCGAGCCGCAGCTGGCCAGGCGCCTGGTCGACCGGCCGACCGGCAACCGCCGCGACGTCGTGGCCTCGCTGTCGGCACGGGAGCTCGAGGTGCTGGGCCTGATGGCCGAGGGCCGGTCCAACGGCGGCATCGCCGGGCAGCTCGTGGTCTCGCCGAAGGCGGTCGAGAAACACATCGCCAACATCTTCACCAAGCTCGGGCTGCCGGCCGACGCCGCCGAGCATCACCGCCGCGTGCTGGCCGTCCTGACCTATCTGAGGTCGCACCAGGATGGCGCCTAAGCTGCTGCTCGCCGCGGCGATGTTCGCGCTGCTCACCCTCGTCGCCGGCGGGACCGGCCGGCTCGGGCTGCCCGGCCCGGTCGTGGTGGTGCTGCCGGTCGCGGCCGCCGCCGTGCTCTATCCGCGGTTGCGCCACGCGATCGAGCGGCTGACCCGCTACCGCGAGGTCACGCCCTACTCGGCGCTGGCGGACGCCGCCCAGCGGCTGCGGTCCCCCTCGCCGGCGGAGGCGCTGCCCGGCCTGGCCCGGGTCCTCGCCGAGGGCACCCGGGCCCGGCGCGCGGCGGTCTGGCTCGCGGTCGGCGACCGCCTGGTCGCCACCGCGTCGTTTCCTCCCCCGGTTCGTTCCCCGGTTCCTTCCCCGGGCGAGCCGGACACCGCGGCGAACCTTGCGGTGCTGCTCGGCCGCCCCGGCATCGGCCACGTCGTCCCGGTGCTCGACGGCATCGAGCTGCGCGCCGTGCTGTCGATCGAGAAACCCGAGCTGCCGATCACGCCGGGTGACCGGGTGCTGATGCAGGACGTCGCCAACGGCGCCGCCTTACTCCTGCGCACGGTGGCGCTCAATGCCGAGCTGACCGAGCGGGTACGCCGGGCCGACCAGCTCGCCGACGAACTGCGGGCCTCCCGGCGGCGGCTGGCCCAGGCCCGTGAGGTGGAGCGGCAGCGGCTGCGCAACGAACTGTCCCGGGCCACCTCGGGGCGGCTGGCCGCGCTGCGCGAGCACGTGACGGTGGCCCGCGCCGGGCTCGACGGCGCCGCGCTGGTTCACGCCCGGACCGAACTGGACGAGCTGCTCGACCGCTTCCGGGTGATCGCCCGCGGGGTCTACCCGGCGGTGCTGCGCAGCCAGGGCCTGGGCGCGGCCCTCGCCGAGCTCGCCGCCGACCTGCGCCGGCCGGTCCGGCTCGACGGCGAGCTGGGGCTCCGGCTGGCCTGGGAGATCGAGTCCGCCGTCTACCAGGTCACCGCGGCGGCGCTGGTGGTGCTGGCCTCCCCGACGGCCTCCCCGACGGCCTCGCCGACGGCCTCCCCGACGGCCTCCCCGACGGCCTCCCCGACGGCCTCGCCGACGGCCTCCCCGACGGCCTCGCCGACGGCCTCCCCGACGGCCGATTGCTTGCCGCCGGCCGAGCTGCTGGTGCGGCTCACCTCGGGCGAGGGCCGGGTGCGGGTGGTGGTCGAGGATCCGTCGCCGCCGGTGAACGCGGAGCAGATCCGGGCGGTGCTGGTGGACGACGGCGAACGGCTCGCGGCACTCGGCGGGAACCTCGACTGCGACGACCGGTCCGGGCTGCGGCTCCAGGCGTGGCTGCCGGACCGGCTCGACGCGGAGCTCCTGCCGTGAGTCGCCTGCTGGGTCTCGCGCTGCTCCTCACCGGGCTGGGCGATCTCTGGATCCCGGCGCAGGTGGCCGCGTTCGCCGCCTTCACGGTCGCGCTGCTCGGCTACCCGCAGGGCACGCCGGGCCGCGGCGAATTGCTGGCGGCCGGCGGTGGCGCCGCCGTGCTCGGCGCGGTCACCGTGACGGTGCTGCCGGACCTGAGTCACCCGCTGCTCTTCGGGGTCGCGCTGCCGGCGGTCGGGCTGCTGCTGCTCCGGCAGCGGGGGCGGGACGACCTGACGGCGGCCGGGCGCGCCCGGGTGCGGCTGCTCTTCGCGGTCGTCGCCGGCACCGCCGCCGCCGGGTCGGTGCTGCTGCTGGCCGGGGTCGTCCTGCTCGACCCGGCGCCGCTGCGCTGGCTCAGCCACCTCGGCCCGGCCGCCATCGCGGCCGGGCCACTCGCCACCCCGCGCCGGCTTCGCCCCGTCCTGCTGGTCGTGCTGGTCACCGCGTTGCTCGGCGGGCCGTTCTTCGTCCTGCTCAGCCTGGCCGGGGTTCTCCCGGCCGCGATCACCGCGGCGCTCCTGCTGACCTTCGCCTACCGGTTCGTCGAACGCTGGGTGGACCATCTGCTCCACGGGCGCCGGCCGACGCCGTACAGCGTGCTCGCCGGCATCGGCGCGATGTCGCAGGTGGACCGGGCCGACGCGCCCGACCTGGCGCGGATCGCCGAGGCGGTGGGCCGAGGACTGGGCACCCGGGTCTGCCGGCTGACCGTCCACCGCGCCGATCGTCCCGACCGCACCTACGCCTGGCCGGACGGCGGCGCCGGCGAGACCGACGTGCTCACGCTGCCGATCGCCCGCGGCGACGAGCGGTTCGGGTCGATCACCGTGGACCGGGCGACCGGCCATCGCCACCGGCTCGTCGCGGACGTCGCCGACAGCCTCGTGCCGGTGCTGGAGGCGCACCGGCTCGGCATCGAGCTGGAACGGCAACTGCGGGCGGTCCGGGCCCACGCGGCCGACATCGCCGGATCACGCCGCCGGCTGGTGGCCGAGATGGACGCCGAACGCCGGCGCATCGAACGGGACCTGCACGACGGCGCGCAGCACCAGCTGGTCTCGCTGCGGTTGTCGCTCGGCCTGGCCGAGCACCGGCTCAGCACCGGGAGCAGCGCGGACGCGGTGGCCGCGCTGGACCGGGTCAGCCGCCAGATCGACGATGCGGAGGACATCCTGGCGCGTACGGCCACCGGCGTCAGTTCCCCGCTGCTGGCGCAGGAAGGGCTGGTCGCGGCGTTGCGGGCCGAACTCGGCGGCATCGTCACGGCCGCCGGGATGCCGGCCGGGCGGCGGTTCCCGGCGAACCTCGAAGCGGCCGTCTGGTTCTGCTGCCTCGAAGCCGCCGGCAACGCCCGCAAGCACGCGCCGGGCGCGGCGGTGCGGGTCGCGCTGACCTGCGGGCCGGACCGTCTCGCCTTCGGCGTCCACGACGACGGACCGGGGTTCGACATGGGCGCGGCCACCGGAACGGCAGGCCGGGGCATGCGCAACGTGCTGGCCCGCCTGTCCGCCGTCGGCGGCGCGGTGTCGGTGCGCTCCGAACCGGGCGCGGGCACCCGCGTCGACGGCTGGGTGCCGCTGCCCACCCCGACCGACCACGCGCTGGTCATCACGGCCCGAGAGGCAATCGAAGAGGCCCTGATCCAGTACGCCGAGACCGCACCCACCATCGCCGCGCCGACTGTTCCCGCGCCGGCCGTTCCCGCGCCTGCCGTTCCCGCGCCTGCCGTTCCCGCGCCTGCCGTTCCCGCGCCTGCCGTTCCCGCGCCTGCCGTTCCCGCGCCGGCTGGTCCCGGTCCTGCCGCTCCCGGTCCAGCGGGTTCCGGGCCTGCGGGTTCCGGGCCTGCGGGTTCCGGGCCTGCGGGTTCCGGCCTTGCGGGTTCCGGGCCTGCGGGTTCCGGCCCTGCCGGTTTCGGCTTCGAGGGTTCCGTGCCCGTGGAGAAGTTGCGGGGGATCCGGGCCGGGCTGCGGGAGGTGCCGGCCGAGCGCCGGGCCGCGGTGCGGGCCGCTTGGGCGGCGCTGCGGACGCTCGACGAGCTGGTCCGCGCCGAACCGCCGGCGACCGGCGGCGAGGTGCTGCTGCACCGGCTGGACCGGATCCGGTCGGGCACGCACGAACTGGCCGAGGTGGACGCGATCGACGCGCTGCGCTCAGGCGCCGGCGACTTCGATGCCGCCCTCGCCGAGGCGGCCGCCCGGCTGCTCGGCGAGACCGGTGCGGACGCCCGCAGCCGCCTCGGCCTCGACCCGGGCACCGAGCCGCCGGCGGTGGCTGCCGCCGCCGAACAGGCGCTGGTGGCCTGGCGCCGGCGGGCCGTGCAACCGGGCGTATCACCGGGCGCCCGGGAACTCGCCACGACGATCGTCCGCTCGTGTGAGCAGCTCCTTCAGGCCGGCTGAGCCCGTTGAAGAGCCGGCTGGCCCGGGGCTGTGGCGGCAGGACCGGCTACGCAGCCTGCTGCGCCTGCGGCAGCATCAGCGGCTGCGTCGCCGGCTCGGGCTGGGTTGCGCGCTGCAGGAGTTCGCGGACCGACTCGAGGTCCGCGTCGATCTCGTGCACCGCGCGCTCCGGATCGCGGGCGTCCTCGGCGAGCGCGTTCGCCTCGGCGGCGGCCGCGGCCAACCGGCGGGTCTCGCGGCCGACCGCCTCGCCGGTTGCGGCGTGCAGTTGCTGGTCCACGGTTCGCAGGCCGTCGCGTACCTGCTTGGTGACGGCCATCCGGAAGGCGTCGACCGTCGACCGCAGGCCGCCGACCGTCTCGCTGGTGCGCCGGCTGATCTGCCGCTGGCGTTCGGCGGCGAACGCGGCGCCACCCATCGCGAACGCGCCGGTGACGGCCGCCGCCACGATCAGCCACAGCGGCAGCCGGAGGCCGAAGAGCCGGGGGAGGACGAGGGCGATCATCATGCCGCTGTAGGTGGGCATGAGGATGCCGAGCAGCCGGGCCGCCAGCGGCGTGCGCTCGGCCGGGACCGGGCGGCGGTGCAGCCGGGACACCAGGTCGGCCGGCGGTTCGAGCGGGATCGACGGCGGGCGCACCACGACGATCGGCCGGAGCGCGCCGGCCACCCCGGCCGCCGCCTCATGAAGTGTCCGGTAGCTCGCCTCGGCCTCGGTCACCAGCCGCTCGTCCAGCCACTGTTCGAAGTTCGCGTCGCGCTTGGCGATCACCGCGGTGCCGTCGTCGACCAGGCGCTGCATCCGGCTCTGCACGGCGTACTCGACATCGGAGCTCGCGGCGGACAGCGCCTCACCCAGCAGGCGTGGCCAGGCCGCCGCGTCCTCCTCGAAACGGCGTAGCCGTTTTTCGCCGTGCCGGGTCTCGGCGGCGAGCCGGGCGCCGCGGCCCGGTTCGCACCGGGCGGCGCGCCGGGCCCGGAGGTCGACCTCCAGTGATCGCAGCGCCCGCACGACCGTGCCGGCGTCGGCGGACGGCCGCAGCCGGCGGACCAGATCGGGCCGCTCGTTGGCCTCGGCCCCTTGGCGTACCAGGTCGACGAGCTCGGTCGAGACGGTCATCGCACACCTCCGGGTGGAAGGGTGGCCGCCGGTTCCGCCGGCGGCCACCGGTCCGTGCATGGTCAGTGGACGATGATGATCTGGTCGTGGCCGTGACCCCAGTCGCCGCCGTGGCAACCGTGCCCGTAGTCGTCGTTGTTGTCGTGACCCCGCCAGCCGTCGTCCCACCGGTGCTCGTCGTGGTGGTTCGGGTGGTGGTGGCCGCCGTGGTGCTCGTGCCGGTTGTGGTCGTAGTCGTGGCCGTGCCGGTGCTGGGAGTGGGTGCTGTGCCACATGGTCTTCGTCCTGTCTGTCGGGGTGTTCTTCCTGCTGACAGGACTAATACTTCCGTTTCACCGGCCCGCGTTCGATCGTGCTGACCCCCGGATCGGCACAGCCCGTCCCCCGGTGTCGTCCCCCCGCCCCGGGGTAGGGCAGGCCCCAGCTACAGGCCGTACGTCTTGCCGATGATGTCGCGCTGGATCTCGCTCGTGCCGCCGTAGACCGTCGACACCAGGGCCGCGCGGACGTGGCGTTCCATGTCGTACTCCGTGGCGTAGCCGTAGCCGCCCATCATCTGCATGCCGGCCAGGGCCATCTCGCGGGCCACCTCGGTGGTCTTGAGCTTGACCATCGAGCTCTCCCGGGGCAGCACCCGCGACGGGTCGCGGTCGACCAGCTCGGCGGTGCGGTAGACGAGCAGCTTGCAGCACTCGATCTCGGTGGCCAGGTCGGCGATGCGGTGCCGCAGGACCTGGAAGGTGCCGACCGGCCGGCCGAACTGCTTTCGGTCCTTGACGTACGCCAGGACGTCGTCGAAGGCACGCCGGGCCGTGCCGAGCATCAGGGCGGCGAGGATCAGCCGCTCGACGTTGAGACCGGCCATGAGCTGCTTCCAGCCCGCCCCGACCTCACCCACGACCGCGTCCGCGGGGACGACACAGTCGGTGAACCAGAGGTCGTTGACCTCCTTGCCGCCCATCGTGTCGATGCCGCTGATCCGCAGGCCGGGGCTGTCGGCCGGCACCAGCAGCATGGTGAGGCCGGCGTGTTCGCCCGGCACTCCGCCGGTGCGGGCGACCAGCAGGATCGCGTCGGCGAAGTGGGCGTTGGAGCACCAGGTCTTCTGCCCGTTGATCACATAGCCGTCGTTTTTGAAAGAGGCACGGCAGGCCAGGGCGGCCACGTCGGAGCCGGCCTCCGGCTCGGACATGGCGATCGAGAACGTACGCCCGGCGGCCGTTCCGCCGACCACGGCCTTCTGCTGCTCGGCGGAGCCGAAGCGGCTCACCGCGCCGGCCACGATGGACGAGGTGGCGAAACCGCCGATGGGGGCCTGCCCGTACGCCGTCTCCTCGAGGAACAGGCACATGTCGACCATGCTGCTCTCGACCACCTCGAGCCAGCCCAGGTCGGCCATCTTCTGGTAGAGGCCCTGGTGGTGCTTGTGCAGGCCGTTCTCGGTGAGGGCGTCGCGCTGCGATCGGGTGCCGGTCTCGCGCTTGCAGAAGTCGGCGACGGCGTTCGCGAAGTCGCGCTGCTCGTCGGTGCGATCAAGATCCATGTCAATCCCTTCCCGGGGTTGTCCTAGGGATTGCCGCGAACGTAGCATATCAAATATCAAATCTGGGAGGCGTCAATGCAAGCCGTCCTCAAAGCCCGGCAAGCCGCCGTCTGGTGGGCCGGCCTGGAGTTTCGCGAGCGCCGCGCGCACCTGCTGAACTGGAAACGAGTCATCGCCGCCCGCTCCGACGAGCTGGCCGCCGTCATTCACGAAGAGACCGGCAAGCCGATCGGCGACGCGTTGCTCGAGATCATGCTGGCCGTCGAGCACCTCGACTGGGCCGCCCGCAACGCCTCGCGCGTGCTGCGGCGGCGCCGGGTCCGGTCCGGCCTGCTCGCCGCGGACCAGGGCGCGGCCCTCGAATACCGGCCGCTCGGCGTGATCGGCGTGATCGGGCCGTGGAACTATCCGGTCTACACCCCGCTCGGCTCGGTCTCCTACGCCCTCGCCGCCGGAAACGCCGTGGTGTTCAAGCCGAGCGAGCACACCCCGCGCACGGGGGAGTGGCTGGCCTCGGCGTGGCGGGACGCCGTCGGGCATCCGGTTCTGCAGGTCGTCACCGGCGACGGCGCGGCCGGTGCGGCGCTGGTCGAGGCGGGCGTCGACAAGATCGCCTTCACCGGCTCGGCGGCTACCGGGCGCACGGTCATGGCGGCCTGCGCGCGGAGCCTCACCCCGGTGGTGATCGAGGGCGGCGGCAAGGACGCGATGATCGTCGCGGCCGACGCGGATCTCGATGCCGCCGCCAAGGCGGCGGCCTTCGGCGGGTTCGGCAACGCGGGCCAGACCTGCGCCGGGGTCGAGAGGGTGTATGTCGAACGCAGCGTCTACCCGGATTTCCTGGCCCGCCTCGCGGCGATCGCCGAGAACATCCAACCCGGAGACGACGGCCCGTACGGGCGGATGACCGTCCCCGCCCAGGTCGACATCGTCCGGGGCCACGTCGACGACGCCCTCGCCCGCGGTGGAAAGAAAGTGGTCGGCGGACCCGAGTCGATCAAGCCGCCGTACGTCTTCCCGGTCGTCCTCGCCGAGGTTCCCGAGGACAGCTCCGCGATGACCGACGAGACCTTCGGGCCGACCGTCGTGGTCAACCCGGTCGACTCGCTCGACGAGGCGGTGAGCCTGGCCAACTCGTCCCGCTACGGCCTGGCCGCGTCGATCTTCTCGGCCGATCGCCCTCGTGCGCTGACGATCGCCCGCCGGCTCCGGACCGGGGCCGCCTCGATCAACTCGGTGCTCGGGTTCGCCGGGGTTCCGGCGCTGCCGTTCGGCGGGGTCGGCGACTCCGGTTTCGGCCGGGTGCACGGCGCGGACGGGCTACGCGAGTTCAGCCGGCCGCAGTCGGTGACGTGGCGCCGCCTCAAGGCGCCGATGGACGTCATGAGCCTGTCGCGCGACCCCGCCGTACTGGATCGCGCGGTTCGGATCTTCAAGATGCGCCACGCGCGCGGGGCTATGCCCAGATCCCAAGATCATCGAGATGCTTGATCAGCAGGTCGGCGCCGTCCGTGAAATGCCGGGTCATGACGGCGCGGGCGGCGCCGGGGTCACGCGCCGTGAAGGCGGCCAGCAACTCCTGGTGATCCTGCTTCATGCCGCCTCGCCACCGAGCGTCACTGGAGTAGAACCGCACCGGCGTGTAACGCGTCGCCGTGTGCAGGAACCAGCTCAGCTTGCGGGCGTCCGCGATCCGGTTGATCGTGCGGTGGAACGCGAACTCGAGACGCTCGACCTCATCGGCCGGCCTGGCCCGCTGCAGCGCCCGGTCGGCGAGGGTCAGCTCGTCCAGTTGACCGTCGGTGATCACGCCGGCGACCCGCGCGGCCAGCTCGCCGGCGATGTCGCCCTGCAACTGGAACAGGTCGTGCACGTCCTGCTTGGAGAGCGGCGAGACGACGTACCCCTTGCGGGGTTGCAGTTCCACCATGTCCTCGCCGCGCAGCGTCAGCAGGGCCTCGCGCACCGGCGTGATGCTCACCTCGAGCTGCGCCGCGACCTCCTCGAGACGGATCCGGGCGCCGGGCCGCAGCTCGCCGGACATGATCCGGGCGCGCAGCGCCGCGGCAACTTCGTCGGAGAGCTGGGGTCGCATAGGACCGCACAGTATCAAATATCAAATCAATTGCGGAGGTACGGCGAATGAGGCTCGGCACGTCACTGATGTACGCCGGGGATCCGCGCTCGGCCGCGGACCAGGTCACCGGCTGGGAACGGGCCGGCCTCGACGTCGTGTGGGTCTCCGAGGCGTACGGCTTCGACGCGCCCACCATCATGGGCTATCTGGCGGCGCGAACCGAACGAGTGGAGATCGGCTCGGCGATCCTGCCGCTCTATTCGCGCACTCCCGCGCTGCTCGCGCAGACCGCCGCCGGGCTCGACGCGATGTCCGGCGGGCGGGCCATCCTCGGGCTCGGCGCCTCCGGGCCGCAGGTGATCGAGGGCTGGCACGGCGTGCGCTACGACAAGCCGGTGGCGCGCACCCGTGAGACGATCGCGATCTGCCGGGCCGCGTGGCGCCGGGAAGTGCTGGTCAACGACGGCCTCTACCAGTTGCCGCTGCACGGCAAGCCGCTCAAGATGCTCACCCATCCGGTCCGGGACCGCATCCCGATCTACGTGGCCGCCCTGGGTGAGGCCAACGTGCGGATGACCGCCGAGGTGGCTGACGGGTGGATTCCTTTCCTGTACGTACCGGAAAAGGCTTCGGACATCTGGGGTTCGGCTCTTTCCGTCCGGGATCCGGAATTGCCGCCGCTGGAAATCGTCGCCGGCGGGATGCTCGCGATCGGCGACGACGTCACCGATCTGCGCGATCTCGGGCGGCCGCTGATCGCCCTCTACGTCGGTGGCATGGGCGCCCGCGGCCGCAATTTCTATCACGACCTGGTCAGCCGATACGGCTACGCCGCCGAGGCTGACAAGATCCAGGAGCTCTACCTTTCCGGCCGCAAGGCGGAAGCGGCCGCCGCCGTCCCCGCCGAACTGCTGGAACGCACCAGCCTGATCGGCCCGGAATCGTACGTGCGGGACCGGATCGCCGCCTTCCGCGAGTCCGGCGTGACCGTGCTCAACGTGACCCCGATCGGCGACGATGCGGTCCACCTGCTCGCCACCGTCAAGGAGATGCTGGGATGAGCCGCCGCTACGACCGTTTGCAGCACATCGCCTCGCTCGATCCCGTTCGCGACCACCTGGAGATCTACCAGCTCTCGGCCGGCCTGGAATTCCCGTGGGACTACACCCGGGCGCTCGAGTTCGCGCTGTTCCGCACGTACTGCGTGCCCAGCATTTCCGCGCTGCTGGCGGCCACCGGCGAATTCGAGAAACGGCCGCAGAAACGCTACGACGACACCGCGCTGCTGATGGCCGAGATCGCCGCCCACGGTTACGACTCACCGCGCGGCCGCGAGGCCCTCAAGGTGGTCAACCGCGCGCACGGCCGCTACGCGATCAGCAACGACGACATGCTCTATGTGCTGTCGACGTTCGTCTACGACCCGATCGACTGGCTGGCCCGTTTCGGCTGGCGGCCGCTGCATCTCCACGAGAAACTGGCCGCCTTCCACTACTACGGCGAAGTCGGCCGGCGGATGGGGATTCGCTCCGTGCCTTTGTCGTACAAGGAGTTCGCCGCTTTCAAACGCGATTACGAGGCCTCGTCCTTCGTCTACTCGGAGACGAACCGGAAGGTCGGTGAATACACGGTCGGCCTGTTCGCCGCGTGGTTCCCCGGTTTCCTGCACCCCGCCGTCCGCCTCGGCGTGCGCGGCATGCTCGACGAACCGATGCTGCGCGCATTCGGCTTCCCGCCCGCCCCGACATGGGTGGGCGCCATGGCATCGGCCTCGTTGCGGGCCCGCGCCGCCGCAGTTCGCCTGCTGCCGCCGCGCCGCACGAGCGTCCTGGGCGTGGCCAAACACAGCCGCACCTATCCCGGCTATCCCGAGGGTTACCGACCGTCCGATCTGGGCGCCCCCGAACCACCGCCGGACCTGCCGGCCGAGCACCTGCGCCGAAGTGCGTGACCGCCTGCGCGGACTGCTCCTGGCCGCCGGCCTGATCCTCCAGATCGGCGCGGCGGCCACGTTCCTGCTGCGTTACCGCGTCTACCAGGTGCCGACCACGTCGATGTCCCCGGCGATCGAATCCGGCGACCGCATCGTGGTGGACACGTGGTCGCGCACCGCCCGCCGAGGCGACATCGTCCTGGTCACCGGCACCGGCCCAAGCCTGGTCAAACGCGTCGCCGCCGTGGCTGGCGACACCGTGACCTGCTGCGACGCAACCGGCCGGCCGCAGGTCAACGGGTCCGCGGAGGTTATCCCGCCGTCCGCCCTCTCCCTGCGCGTACCGGCCGGCGCCCTGTTTCTCCTCGGCGACAACCTGCCCACCTCGGTCGACTCCCGGGCCACCGGGCCGGCCGCCGCCTCGTCGGTGCAGGGCCGCGTCGTGGCTCTGGCCTACCCCGCGCACCTATTCCCGGACCGGGCCGCCGCAACACTGTGCCTGGTGTTCCTGGTCGGCCTGCTGGGTCTGGCATTCGTGCTTCTAGCGGGGCTGTTGTCCGTGACTGTGCGCCACGATCGAGATGCGTAGGTCGCCCGGAAGTCGACTGAGCCTGCCCTCGGCACAACGTCGGGGACCTCGGTTGCTAGGTGGTTGACGGTGGAATATCGGGGAGTTCGGTGAGAAAGGCCCGCCAGGATTGCTGGCAGAAAGTCAGAACCGGGCCATAGGGGTCCTTTGAATCTCTAACCCAGACGTCGTCGCCGACGAAGGCCACCTCCACGCAGTCCCCACCACCGCTCCTGTGGCTTTTGAACCAGCGGGCTTCAGCGCTCTGGCCAGTACCCGTCACATTCGCCTCCTTGATCGAGGCGTACGCGCTTTGGGCGGTAGCCATCTTTGGCTCGCGCCTACGCCTCACCTGCTGCCACGGCAAGGTAGATCATCGATCTCACCTTTAGTGATCTCTCGTACACCGCCAGTCTAGATAGCTACTGGTCGATCTACTAGTTCAGCGTTCAAGGCCGACACTCGGCCCGGTGACAGCGTTCCGTCGGATAGTCTGCAGGTACGTCCGCTACTGCCGAGTAGCCGTTATGGTCGAGGCAAATTCACGGCTGGGCAGCCGGGCTGTCGTCGGGGAGGAAGCCAGGAAGCACACGGCGTCTGCGGAGGTGTCGCATCGTGGCCGGACAGCGTGAAGCTGCGACTTCACGAAGATCGCTAGGGTGGCCCGCGCTGAGCGTCTGCGCCTTCCTGGCCGGGATTCTGGCGCTAGGGTGCGGGAAGGCCGCAAGTGCGATTTTTTCGCGCGATTCAGATGCGGCGCTACTTACCCAGATTGTCGTCTCCCTGGTTGTCGCCGGTGGCGCCGGCGGTGCCCTCGGCGCCAGTGATCTCCTGAGATCCCGTTGGCAGTCCCTCCGGGGCCGCTGACGTGCGGCGGCGGTCCAGCCAACCGCGTACTAAGTAGATTGCCTTTGCCGCGCCGGCTGTGATGACGCCGAGCCCCGCTACCGCGCCCCATCGCTGCGGGTTGACTTTGAGGTAGAAGATCACTGTCGCCGCAACGCCGGCGAAGATCAGGATCGCCACGATCGGAGTGATGACCAGGACGGCGACCCGCCATACGCGTGACCAGCTGCTGAGTACCCATCGGATCAACCCGATCAGCTCTGATCTGTCTGGATTTGGCTCGGCGGGTTTGCGGGCGACCATCACGGCCGTCCCTTACGCAATCGACGCACACGAATGCACGAGGGGGCAGCCCAGTGATCCGTGAGCGTCGATCTCATGGCGTCTCCGGTGGTTAAGCGGGCTTCCCTGATGCCCGCGGCGCCGCTGTAATCAGGTAGTGGCCGGCTCCCCGTTCTCGTCGGCCGGCTTCGTGTGCAGATCAGCCAGTACGCGATCGAGGAACTCGTTGAGCTCCCATTGCTTCGTTGCGATGTTTTCGAGATCCCAGAAGAGGGTTAGGTAGCGCTCGGTTTCCGCCTCCATGTCGCGAGAGGCGATGCCGCCCGACGCGTCGTCCAGATACAACACGTAGTCCGTCCCCTCGGCGAACTCGAGGATCTGGAACGGGCCTCGGATGCCACCGTGAACACCGAGGTCGAAGGGCAGGATCTGAATGGTCAGACCTGGCCGTTCGGCCTCCTTCTTGAGCTGTTCAACCTGGTTGCGCATAACTTCGCGCCCGCCGACCCAGCGTCGAAGCGCAGCCTCGTCGATCATGAAATAGAGCTCGGGTCGTTCCTCTCGGTCGAGGAGGCCCTTCTGGTCCATGCGGGCGGCGACCCTGTCATCGATGTCCTCTGGCGACAGGTCCGGCGTTGAGTAGGCCGTGATGACCTCGCGCGCGTATTCCTCCGTCTGCAACAGCCCGGGAATGAGGAGGGTCTCGAATTGTCGGACCCGGACGGCCGAAGTGCGAAGGTTCCAAAACTTGATTGTGCTCTGGGGGACGGAACTGCCATAGGTGGCGGTGTTGAGCCTCCGGGAGGCTTGCGCAAGCTTCGTCAGCTCCTCCACGCGCTTTCGATCACGAACGCCGTAGTGATCAAGCAGCGCTCGCAGGTCGGTGACAGTGATCCCGACGGCGCCGTTCTCGATGCGGAGCAGTTTGGAAGGGGACCAGGCCAGCGCGTCCGCGACCTCCTTTTGCGACCGCCTGGTCGCTTCTCGAGATTTTCTCAGCTCGATCTGCAACCGGCGACGCAGGACTGCCGGGTCTGGACTTTCGGCCATTATCAAGATCTCCTCGACGATATCCAGTTGCTACATGGCTGACGGTACCATCCCGTTAGCTATGTAGCAGATCGGTACCTGCATCCTGGTCCGTCCATGCGGGAGCCTGCATGTAAGCTGACTAGGAACCAATAGATCTTGCTGTACCGCTGACCGCGCTACGGCTGGTAGCTACATAGCAGACTGCAAGCGGCGTAGTCGCAGGTAGGCTGGCCTTCTGGTCGGGGCCGTGATCGTCGAAGGTCGGTCTCGGCGCTTGTCCTCTTGGGCAGCGCGTGGTTACGACGAGAGACACGACACCGGGGCAGAGAATGTACTCATTTCCCGCGGTTCCGGAATTGACCCGGAGCGCCGAGGTCCCGCCTCGGTCGACTCGCGCGCCGCGAGTGCCGTCCCGTTCTGCGACCTAATCGTCAGGTCCGGGCTGGCCTGCTCGACCGTGCATGTTCCATTCGCATCGCTGACGTCGATCCGAACCTCTATCAGGCCAGGATCCTAGGATGCCTTGCGCACGGTATCCCATGCCATGATCAACTTCGGTCTGGGTCACGAGGGCGAACGCGACGATGCCCTTGTCACGGTGTTCCCGGAGGAGACCGAAGGCTTCGAGTCAGGCGTGGTCCTGTTGCCGACCGGAGTCGCCGAGCTGACCCCGCAGGCCCGCGCGGAACTGGCTCTCGAGACCGTGCACGCGGCCGCCACCCGGCTGGGCTGTGACCGTGGCTGGGTTCAGTCCGCGCGGGACCGAGCCCGCGCTCACGTGCTCGCCGCCGGCCTGCGCTACCGCTGCCGCGGGCCGGCGAAGACCAGCCCCGACCGCAAACACGTCGCCCAGGCGGTCTACGCGATTTATCCGGACGGTTACGGTCGTGCCGTCGTGCAGATCCGCCGCCGCGACGACGGCACGGTGGTCGCGGTCTCGCCGCTCGCGGCCGAGGTCTGGTGCGGCTACCTGAAGGACTTCGCTCGCGAACCCGGCAAACTGCGGTGGCCCAACCGGACGACGATCGCCTACCAACCGGGCATGGGCCTGTCGATCGGCCCGTCCGGTGCCACCGTCAGGGGCCATGATCGGCCCGCCCAGATCGTCGTCGACCGCGCTCGCGCCGGCGCCCCCGTCGGGCATGGCGGTCTGCGCTGACGACCCGCGCTCGCATCAGGGCCCGCTTGAGCGTTGCGGTCTGCGGTGAAGCATCCGCGCCTGTGGCGGGCGTCAGGAGCTTCGCAAGGCTCCGGAGCTGACGTCCGCGGAAAGGTCGCTGCCGCGTACCGTGCCGGCCCGGATGAAGACCTGGCCGGCCTTGATCTTGTCGCCGGAGAAGAGCGGCAGACTGATGTTCAGCGGCAGCCAGGTGGGGATCAGGCCGGCGCCGATCGTGATGTCGAGCAGTGGGACGTTCAGGTAGGGGACCGTGATCAGGCCACCGAGGTAGGTCGCGTAGATGTCGACGTCGTCGATGTCCAGGTCGATGCCGAGGGTGAGCTTCGAGCCCGGGTCGGTGGTGCCGATCCGGTAGTTGTCGGCCTTCAGGTTGTCGGCGTGGAAGACGAGCGCCTTGACGCTGCCGCCGCCGACGGTAGGCATGTCGACCGTGCCTTTGAACGAGAAGCCGGTCGCCAGCAGGCGGTCCGCGGCCACCTCGGGCACGTTCGGTCCGTACCTGATCTCGGTGATCCGGCCCGGGTTCGCCATGGCCGGCGGCGGCGTCATCGCGACGGCGCTGGGCGAGACACCCGGAGTCGGCGTCCCGGAGGGGAGCGCGGGGCCGCTCGCGCCGGGCCCCGGGGTTCCGCTTGCGCCCGAAGGTCCGCCCTCGCCGGAGCCGGGCGGTCCGTTCGCCGTGTCGCCGGCGCCACCAGCTCCGGGACCGCTCGGGCTGGACCCCTCCGGCCCCGAGCCGGTCGGGTCTGGGGTCGGGGCCGACGTCGGACTCGGTCCGGTCGGGTTTGGCGTCGGGCTGGGCGGAACCGGCCCGCTCGCGGTGGGCGACGGGGTGGCCGACGGGTTGGGACAGATCAACCAGAGCCATTCCGGGACCCACCAGGGACGGGTCGCGCCCGGCACCGGAACGCAGGTCGGCACGGTTTCCGGCGCCTGAGCCCGTGCCTCAGCCCGGGCCGGCACCGCCACGGCGGCCAGCACGACCGGGATCAGCACAAACGCGTTGGCCCGCCGAAACCACCCTGACCAGGCCGGCCACGTCGGAACCTTCGCCGGCCCCATGACCTCGGCCCGATCCGTGCCGGCCCGATCCGTGGTGGCCTGCTGCGGGTCGGTTTGGGCGGTGGAAGGTGCGCCGTGCCGGGGTGGTTCGGCTCGGCGAGGTGGCCCGGTGGGTTGGTCCGCAGGGCCGGAGGGCTCGGCGGGGTGGTCGGGTCGGAGCGACGCCCGTTCCCTTGAAATTGGGGCCTCGACTGCCCGATGAGGTTCCGCTATCCAGGAGGTTGCCGGGTTCGGAGGGTCGGCGGGGTTGAGCGGGTCTGGTTGCTCGGGATCCGGAGAGTCCTCCAGCCGGGCGGGCGGGGCTGGCTTCCAGCCGAAGGCCATTGCTGCGCCGAGCAAGGCCTCCAGGGCGCCGAAGCCCAGGCCGCCGAAGTTGCTGGTGACGACCGAGACCAGGGCGCAGATGGTGCTCACCACGGCCACGAAGGCTCGTTGGGCCGGGGCGAACCAGAAGAACAGGCCGGCCGCTAACAGGATGAAGCCGATCGCCAGGCCGGAGATGGCGGCCGTGCCTACGTGGATCATGATGGGGAGTGGGGCCAGCGGGACCATCAGGATGGTCACGCCGCCGGCGATGGTGGCGGCGCCGCCCCAGAACGGGCGGGTTCGGCGCCAGTGGCGGAAGGCCCGGCGTGGGCGGCGGGCGGGTAACCGTTCGTCCAGCCGGGCCGTCAGCTCGGAGAACACGTCTAGAAGCATTCGTGGACGCCGGCCGTGACGCTGACGTCGAGGCCGCCGGAGAGCTTGATCGTGCCGCCGTTCGCCGACCATGCGGTGCTGCGCACGTCCTCGGTGGTCAGGGAACTGGCCTGTATCCCGAAACGACCCTTTTCGCCGACCACGCCGGGCACCCGGTCGAGGGTGGAGGCGTCCCGGCCTGCTTCCACGTCGGTGACGACGCCGTTGCCGCCGAGCAGGGCCTCGGCGTCGGCGACCACGTTGGTGCCGGTGATCGGCTCGGTCTTGCCGCCGATCACCTTGAGCGAGATCTTCCCGACCACCGGAACGGTGACGACGGCCGAGGTGCAGACGTCGCGCATGGTGGCCTTTCCGACGCCGGCCAGCATGACCGGGTGGTGCTTGCCGTCGACGCTGGCCGCAGTGTCCAGGTAGGCCGCGACGTCGGTGCCCTTCACGTGCGCGGCCTTGACCTTGAAGGACTGCCCGGAGACGCCGAACGACGCGGCCAGCGCGCCCTCGGCGATCGCGACGGTGAGGCCGCCGAGGGCGACCAGGGCAGGGATGAGCAGGACAGCCGAGCGACCCCAGTGGGTGCGACCTTCGATGGAAGGCATGACTTGCTCCTAAGCGACGAGGCGATCAAGGCGTGCGGCGATCAAGGCGTGCGGCGATCAAGGCGTGCGGCGATCAAGGCGTGCGGCGATCAAGGCGTGCGGCGATCAAGGCGCGAGGCGATCAAGGCGCGAGGCGATCAAGGCGCGAGGCGATCAAGGCGCGAGGCGATCAAGGCGCGAGGCGACCAGGGCGTGCGGCGATCAAGGCCTGCGAGGTCACGCCGGTGGCGGTCAGGCGCGCGACGGTCGGTGAGGAGCGTCAGGTGTAGAGCGAGCCGATGGTGTCGGCGTAGCGCTCCTGGACGACGCGGCGGCGCAGTTTCAGGGTGGGGGTCAGTTCGCCGGTTTCCGGGGTCCAGGCGGTGGGCAGGACGCGGAAGGACTTGACCTGTTCGGGGCGGGCGAGTTTGGCGTTGGCGGCCTCGACGGCCGCGCTGACCTCGGCGAGCAGGTCGGGATGGGTGGCCAGGTCGGGGGTGGTGGTGACCAGGCCCCTGGTGGCGGCCCAGGCCGGCAGGTATTCGAAGTCGAGGACGATCAGGGCGGTCACGTACGGCCGGCGGTCGCCGATGGCTACGGCCTGGGCGATCAGCGGGTTGGCGCGCAGGAGGTTTTCGATCTGGGCGGGGGAGATGTTCTTCCCGCTGGAGTTGATGATCAGTTCTTTCTTGCGGTCGGTGATCGTCAGGTAGTCGTCGGCGTCGATGGTGCCGACGTCGCCGGTGGCGAGCCAGCCGTCGGCGTCGACGATCGGGGCGACCTTGCCGTCGGGGGTGAGGTATCCGGCGGCGACCAGAGGGCCGCGGACCAGGATTTCGCCGTCCTCGGCGAGCTTGATCTCCATGCCCGGGTTGACGCGGCCGACCGTGCCCGTACGGAAGTGGTCGGGGGTGTTGATCGTCGCGGTGCCGGTGGTTTCGGTCATGCCCCAGACCTCGAGCACGTCGACGCCGATGCCGGCCAGGTAGAGCAGGATGTCGACCGGGATCGGGGCGGCGCCGCTGCCGGCCCACTGCAGGTTGTCGAGGCCGAGTTTGGCGCGCAGCGGCCGCAGCACCTGAGCATCCAGGGTCGCGTGCTTGATCTGCAATGAAGTGGGCACGGGCTGTTCGGCGCCGCGCAGCTGGTAGACCTCGAGGGCGACCGCGCTCGCCATCTCGACGGCGCCGCGCACCTGCGGGTCGGCCGCGGCGAGCCGGCCCTGGATGCCGGCGACCATCTTTTCCCAGATGCGGGGCACCCCGAAGAACGACACCGGCCGTACGGTGACCAGCCCGGCGACCAGCATCGTCGGGTCGGGGCAGATGGTGACGTGCCCGGCCCGGTAGATCGGGTTGTAGATGCCGAGCATCCGTTCGGCGATGTGCGCGAGCGGCAGGTAGGCCAGCGACGGGGCGTGGTCGGGGGTGGCCACGGTGGCTTCGAGCACGACCGACTGGTAGATCACGTTGCCGTGGGTGAGCACGACACCTTTCGGATCCCCGGTGGTGCCGGAGGTGTAGAGCAGGGTGACGGGCTGGTCCGCGCGGACCTCTCGCCAGGTTTTCTCGAATGCCTCAGGGTCGGCCTCGTGCGCGGCGCGGCCGCGTGTCTCGGCCTCGGCGAGCGAGCCGCCGACGACCAGGATCTGCGGTGGTTGCGCCAGGTCGGCGACGATCGCTTCCCATTGTGTACGGGCGGAATCGTCCTCGACCACGACGATCTTCGCCCCGCTGTGCCGGGCGAGGTAGCCCAGCTGTTCGGTGGAGAGGGTGGCGTACACCGTGGACGGCACCGCGCCCAGGTGCACGGCGGCGAGGTCGGCGAGCCAGTGCTCGGGCCGGCCGGACATCATGATCAGCATGCGGTCGCCGGAGGTCAGGCCCAGCTCGGCGAGGCCGTGGGACAGCGCGGCCACCCGGTCGCGCAGTTGCCGCCAGGTGAGGGTGCCCTCGCGGCCGAGGACGCTGAGCGCGGGCCGGTCACCGAATTCGGTCGCGTTGCGGTGCAGCAGAACGGGAACGGTCAGCCCGCGGGCGGTGTCGGCGCACCGCCGGGCGACGGAAGAGTCCATCGGTCGTCCTCCTTCAGCCGTCGGCCGCGAGCGGGTTGCGGCGCCGGGCGAATCGCTTGCGGAGATCTTTGAGGTAGTAGTCCTTGAAACCCGCCCGCAGCTTCAGCGGCAGGTGGGGGTAGACGACGGCGGAGGCGCGGAAGCTTCCGTCGAGGATTCGCTGCTGCCGCGGTGACCAGGAGTAGCCGTAGCCGGCCCGGATCGGGGCGGGCAGCAGGCCGATCGTGGTGAATCGGTTGACCGGGATGCCGGGGCGCAGGGCGAGCGGCAGGTTCTTCGGCCACAGCAGGGCGTCGCCGATCGCCTTGCCCTCGGGGCTGACCCGCAGCGTGCCGGTCATGTGGGCCCAGTAGGTGTCGAACGCGGCCCGGTCGGCCGGCCAGGCTTCCTCGGGGCAGCCGATCGAGGTGGCGAGCACGCTGTACTGCCGGTAGCAGTCGTCGAGCTCGGCGCCGGTCAGTGGGCGCAGCACCTTCTGGTAGAGCACCACGGCGGTGTCGTAGAGCGTGGCGTTGACCCAGACCTGCAGGTCGGGGTCGTCGGCGTAGTAGCCGGGGCCGGTGACCTTGCGGTGCATCGCGGCGACGGCGCGGCTGATCGTCCGCGCCTCCTCGCGGGTGCCGAACAGCACCCCGTAGACGTAGCTCATCGTGGTGCGCAGGCGGTCGAGTGGGCGCTCGGCGAAGTTGCTGTGGTCGTACACCCCCTGGGCGACCCCGGGGTGTGCGACCTGCAGCAGCGTCGCCCGACCGCCACCGGCGAGGAGGAGCCCTTCGCGGGCCACCCGCCGGATGACCGCGGCGTCGTCGAACAGGCCGTCATCCATGCCGAAGAACGTAAACGACGATTAACTTGTTGGGAACAGTCTCGCGCTCATGACGCGATTTTCCGCAGTATCTGCCAGGTGTATTTGGCGAACTCGGATTAACTTACCGGGCCGATGACGGTGTGCATGAGGCGCACCAGGTGGTGGTCCATGGCGGTGCGCCGGTCGAAGTGCACCCAGCGGCTCAGGTCGGTGACCACGTTGATGGCAGCGTGCACGAACACCCGCGCCTCCGGGGGCGTGACCGGGCGCGTCGCGCCGACGAGCCGCACCCACTCCTCGACGTGCAGCCGTTGCGCCTTGCGCAACTCGTGCCGATCGGACTCGGGCAGGTTGTTGTTCTCCGCCAGGTAGACCGACACCAGGTCGCTGCGCTCGAAGGTCAGGTCCACATACGACTCGATCATGCGGTGGAGCGCGTCGGTGTTGTTCTTGGCTCCGGTGAGAGCCGCGGCGGTGGCCTCGGTGACCCGCTCCGAAGCGCGATGGAACGCGGCGGCGAGGATGTCGGCCTTGCCGGGGAAGTAGCGGTAGACGCTGGACGCGTTGATGCCCGCGGCCCGGCCGATGTCCTCGATGCTGACGGCGTGGTAGCCGTGCCGGCGGAACAGCGTGATCGACTCGGCGAGCAGGACCTCCCGGCGCGAACCGACCTGCAGCTTCCGCGGCCGCGGCTGCTCGGGCAGCGGGGCGAGTGGGGTGGGCGGCTCTCCGCGCAGCACCTGGAAAGCGGCCGCCTGCAGGATATCCTCGGCGCGGCCTTTCGGGATCGGGGCGCGGTGGGTGCTGATGCTGCCGATCACGCTGAACGTGGCTCGTGCCAGCGCGCCGGCGTCGGCCGGCGACAGCTCCGGGCGGGCCGCGGACAGCGCCGTGACCATGCGCTGCAGCAGGACGCCGAGGTCGGTGCGGAACTCGGCGCGGTGCTCCGGCGTCAGATAGCGCCACTCCCACTGGTAGAGGCCGGCGGTCTTGCGGTGCTCGACCGCCACGTGCGCGAGTGCCTCGACCATCTCGCTGACCACGATCCACGGATCTTCCGCGGGCAGCGGACGGGTGGCGATCAGTGTCGTGGCGACGAGGCTGCGCGTAGCGTGGACGAGGATCGCGTACTTGTTCTCGAAGTGGCGGTAGACCGCCGGGGCGCTGATGCCGACCGTCGCGGCGATCTCCTCGAGCCCGACGCCGTGGTAACCGCGCGCGCAGAACAGCTCGGCCGCGACCTGAGCGATCTGGGCCTTGCGGTCCTTGGGGCGTTTCCGGCTGCCGGGCACGTCGACGGTTGAGCTGCGCACCGCGACAGCGTACCCCTCCGGTTATTCATGATTCGTTTGTGACGTTGTTTGATTTGCTTGACATGAAGGCGAAACACACGAAAAAGTTAACGAAGATTCGCACCGCTGAGGCGATGGGAGAGTAGCTGTGGCAACCGAGGCGTTCCTGTACGACGCCCTGCGCACACCCCGGGGGAGGGGCAAGCGGACCGGCTCGTTGCACGGCACGAAGCCGGTCTCGCTGGTCGTGGGGCTGATCGACGAGCTGCGCCGGCGCCGGCCCGGCCTCGACCCGGCCGAGATCGACGACGTGGTGCTCGGCGTCGTCTCCCCGATCGGCGAGCAGGGCGCCGACATCGCCCGGACCGCGGCGATCGCCGCAGGGCTGCCCGACACGGTGGCCGGCGTGCAGCTCAACCGTTTCTGCGCCTCCGGGCTCGAGGCGGTCAACATCGCCGCGATGAAGGTCCGCTCCGGCTGGGAGGACCTCGTGCTGGCCGGCGGCGTCGAGTCGATGTCGCGGGTGCCGATGGGCTCCGACGGCGGAGCCTGGGCGCTCGACCCGGAGACCAACCTGACCACCGGTTTCGTCCCGCAGGGCGTCGGCGCCGACCTGATCGCCACGATGGACGGCTATTCGCGCGCCGACGTCGACGCGTGGGCGGTGCGCTCGCAGCAGCGGGCCGCGGCCGCCTGGGCCAACGGCTGGTTCGACGACTCGGTCGTGCCGGTCCGCGACCGCAACGGCCTGCTGGTGCTCGACCGCGACGAGCACATCCGCGCGGAGACCACGGTGGCCTCGCTCGCCGCGCTCCCGCCGTCCTTCGCCAAGGTCGGCGACCAGGGCGGCTTCGACGCGGTGGCGCTGCAGAAATACCACTGGGTCGAGCGGATCGAGCACGTCCACCACGCCGGCAACTCCTCCGGCATCGTCGACGGCGCGGCCCTCTGCGTGATCGGCTCGGCCGACGCCGGCGTGCGCAACGGGCTCACCCCGCGCGCCCGGATCGTGGCCACCGCGGTCAGCGGCGCCGACCCGACCATCATGCTGACCGGCCCCGCGCCGGCCAGCCGCAAGGCGCTGACCAAGGCCGGCCTGACCGTCGACGACCTCGACCTGGTCGAGATCAACGAGGCGTTCGCGGCCGTGGTGCTGCACTACATCGACGACATGAAGCTCGACCCGGACATCGTCAACGTCAACGGCGGCGCGATCGCGATGGGCCACCCGCTCGGCGCCACCGGCGCGATGATCCTCGGCACCCTCGTCGACGAGTTGGACCGGCGGGGCGGCCGCTACGGCCTGGCCACCCTCTGCATCGGCGGCGGCATGGGCCTCGCCACGGTGATCGAGAGACTCTCATGATCAACTTTGACCGGTCGGCCGACGGCATCGTCACGCTCACCCTCGACGACCCGGCGCGCGGCGCCAACACCATGAACCAGGCGTACGTCGAGAGTATGGACGCGACCCTCACCCGCCTCGAAGCCGAGCGCGACCAGATCACCGGAGTGATCCTCACGTCCGCGAAGAGCTCCTGGTTCGCCGGCGGCGACCTCGACGCGCTCCGGCAGATCGGCCCCGACCAGGCGCAGCAGGCGTTCGACCAGTCCAACCGGATCAAGGCGCAGCTGCGCCGGCTGGAGACGCTCGGCCGGCCGGTGGTGGCCGCGCTCAACGGCTCCGCGCTCGGCGGCGGCCTCGAACTGGCGCTGGCCTGCCACCGCCGGATCGCCCTCGACCACCCGAAGCTCGAGGTCGGCTGCCCCGAGGTCACGCTCGGGCTGCTGCCGGCCGGCGGGGGAGTGGTCCGCACCGTCCGGCTGCTCGGCCTGATCCCCGCGCTCACCCAGGTGCTGCTGCGCGGCACCCGCCACCGGGTGGCCGCCGCGCTCGAACTCGGCCTGATCGACCAGGTGGTCGCGTCGCCGGACGAGCTGCTGGCCGCCGCCCGCGAGTGGATCGCGGCGAATCCGGACGCCGCGCAGCCGTGGGACCGCCCCGGCTACCAGATCCCCGGCGGTTCGCCCGCGACGCCCGCGCTGGCCGCGCAACTGCCGGCCTTCCCGGCCAACCTGCGCAAGCAGCTCAAAGGCGCCCCCTATCCGGCCCCCCGCAACATCCTGTGCGCCGCGGTCGAGGGCGCGCAGGTCGATGTGGACACCGCGTTCGTCATCGAGAGCCGGTACTTCGCCGACCTGGCCACCGGCCAGACCACGAAGAACATGATCAAGGCGTTCTTCTACGACCTCAACGAGGTCAACCGGCGGGACGTGGGGGCCGTCCCGCCGGTCCACAAGGTCGCGGTGCTCGGCGCGGGAATGATGGGGGCGGCCATCGCGTACGTCTGCGCTCGGTCCGGTCTTGATGTTGTGCTGCGCGACGTGACCGTGGAAGGGGCGGCGCGCGGCCGGGCGTACAGCGAAAAGCTCGTGACCAAGGACGTTGCCCGCGGCAAGATCACCGAGCGCAAGGGGCGCGAGCTTCTTGATCGGATCCGGCCGACGGCCGAGGTGTCCGATCTTGCCGGCGCCGACCTGGTGATCGAGGCGGTCTTCGAGGACGCCGGGCTCAAGCACAAGGTGTTCGCCGAGATCGAGGACGTCGTCGCGCCGCACGCGCTGCTCTGCTCCAACACCTCCACCCTGCCGATCACGCTGCTCGCCGACGGGGTGCGCCGCCAGGCCGACTTCATCGGCCTGCACTTCTTCTCGCCGGTCGACAAGATGCCGCTGGTCGAGGTCATCCCGGGCGCCAAGACCAGCGACGAGACCCGCCGCCGCGCCCTCGACGTGGTGCGGCGGCTGCGCAAGACGCCGATCGTGGTCAACGACAGCCGCGGCTTCTTCACCAGCCGGGTGATCGGCACGTTCACCAACGAGGGCATCGCGATGCTCGCCGAGGGGGTGCCGCCGGCCAGCATCGAGCAGGCCTCCAGCCAGGCCGGTTATCCCGCGCCGGTCCTCGCCCTGATGGACGAGCTCACCCTCACCCTGCCGCGCAAGATCCGCGAGGAGACCCGGGCCGCCGCCGGCGACGACTGGACCCCGCATCCCGCCGACGCGGTGATCGACCGCATGATCGACGAATTCGACCGGCCGGGCCGATCCTCCGGCGCCGGTTTCTACGAGTACGCCGAGGGAAAGCGCACCCGCCTCTGGCCCGGACTGTCGGCCTACGCGCGTCCCGACGCCCGGGTGCCGTTCGAGGACCTCAAGGAGCGGCTGCTGTTCATCGAGGCACTGGAATCGGTGAAGTGCCTCGACGAGGGCGTGCTGACCTCGGTCGCCGAGGCGAACATCGGCTCCATCCTCGGCATCGGCTACCCGGGCTGGACCGGCGGTGTCCTGCAGTACATCAACGGCTACCCGGGCGGCCTGCCCGCGTTCGCCGCCCGCGCCCGCGAACTGGCCGACCGCTACGGCGACCGCTTCACCCCGCCACCGCTGCTGCTGGCGAAAGCCGCTGACGGAACGCAGTTCGACTGACACTGCGGGTGATGCCGGCTCGCCTGTTCGTGCCGGCCGGCATCACCCGGGGCTGCATCGATTGCGGTCAGCACCTACCGTGCCCCGCATGTCCACTCCTCGGTTGGCGGCTCTCGACGGGCTGAGGCTGCTCGCGGCGGTCGCCGTCGCCGTGTTCCACCTCGGCGCCTCGTGGCGGCTCGACGGCGTGCGCCCGCCCGACTTCTTCCTGCCGACCGGGTCGCACGTGGTGATCTACGGCTTCCTCGGGGTGGAGCTGTTCTTCCTGATCAGCGGGTTCGTCATCTGCATGAGCGCCTGGGACCGGCCGCTCGGCGGGTACTTCGTGTCCCGGGTCAGCCGGCTGTACCCGGCCTACTGGGTGTGCATCGCCATCACCGTGCTGGTCGTGCTGGCGCTGCCGATCAGCGGCGGGGTGCCGGTCGGCGAGCTGCCCGACCTGCCCGGGGTGGCGATCAACCTGACCATGCTGCAGGAGCCGCTCGGGGTGTCGTCGGTCGACACCGTGTACTGGACGCTCTTCGTCGAACTGCGGTTCTACCTGCTGTTCGCGCTGGTCGTGTGGGCCGGCACGACGTACCGCCGCGTGGTCCTGTTCTGTTCGGTCTGGCTGACCGTGGCCGTGCTCGCGCCCGCCTGGAAGCTGCCGTTCGTGGACCTTGTCGCGATTCCCGACTACGCGTGCTACTTCGTCGCCGGGATGGCGATGTATCTGATCCACCGGTTCGGGGCGACGCCGCTGCTCTACGGCATCGTCGGGATGTCGTGGCTGGTCTCGATGGACCGGCTCGGCGAGCGGCTCGGCAGCGTCCACCCGGGCTTCGAGGTGCCGACCTGGCCCGGCTACCTGCTGGTGTCGGTGTTCTTCGCGGTCATGCTGGCGATCGCGCACGGCCACGCCGACCGGATCCGCTGGCGGTGGCTCACCGTCGCCGGCTCGCTGACCTACCCGTTCTACCTGCTGCACCAGCGTGTCGGGTACGCCCTGGTCCGCACCGGCTACCACCTCACGGCAGCGCCGGCGTGGCTGCTGATCCCGGCCGCCATCGTCGTGCTCGGCGGGATGGCGTGGCTGGTGCACCGCTATGTCGAGCGGCCGCTGATGCCGCTGATGCGTTCCGCGCTCACCCGCAGCATCGCGGCCGCCCGCGCCGACGACCTGCCGGCGCCGAAACGCGTCCGGGTCCCGGCGGCATAAGCCGGCCGCATAAGCCGGCCGCATGAAGCCGGCTCAGGGCAGCAGCTTCGCCAGGCGGGTCTTCTTCGCGTTCTCCCGGGCGATCCAGACGATGTCGGCGTC
The DNA here is from genome assembly GCF_040638295.1 of Actinoplanes sp. NPDC026619. Lineage (NCBI taxonomy): Bacteria > Bacillati > Actinomycetota > Actinomycetes > Micromonosporales > Micromonosporaceae > Actinoplanes > Actinoplanes sp. NPDC026619. The sequence continues at coordinate 512,636 of NZ_JBEZYA010000001.1, read as the reverse complement.
GGTGGCGGCGGACAGCGCCCGGAACTGCGGCAGACCGGCCACCGGATCGGCGGCGACCGCCACGCTCCAGCAGTAACCCAGCGCCTTGCGCAGCGTGCGGACGTCGTCGTCGCGCCGCCGGTCGGCCGGGATCGCGGCCAGCCGGTCGGTCGCGGTGGCGCACGCGTCCAGGGCGGCGGCGGCCGTCTCGCGGACCTTCAGCAACCGCGGTTCGCAGATCGCGGCGACCGCCGCGCGCAGCACCAGCGGGTCTTCCCACCCGGACCAGCCGGCGACCACGGCGCGCAGCCGGGACGGGTCGGCGTCGCCGAGACGCTGCAGGGCCATCGCGACCGCCTCGCGCACCCGCCAGCGGTCGTCGGACGCGTGCTCACGCAGCCGTTTCTCCAAGGCGACCGGGGCGCTGTCGGGATCTTCCGCCAGCAACCGGCCGAGACCGACGACGCCGCAGAGCGTCAGGTATTCGTCGCCGGTGGCGATCAGCCGGTCGAACAGCGGCGCGTTGCCGGCGTCGGCCACGGCCTGCGCCAGTTCGAGGTTCGCGCGGGGACCGGGCAGGCCGGACCGCTCGTCCAGGAAGCCCGGCCAGCCGGCCGGATCGAGCGCCGCCAGCTCGGCTTGATATTCCGCACGCCGTCCCACCAGCGAAGCGTACGTCTGTCCCCCGTGCGAGCTACGCAGAAGTGTCCACCGCACGGTGACGAATTCTCCGAGATCGATAAATAGCGTTCGGGGCAGCCGCGGCGCTCCGGTCGCGGCGGTCCCGAAGGAGTCGTCATGCGACTGGTAAAGCAGCTCCTCGTCGTCGCGGTGATCGCGTTCGCCGGCAGCCAGCTGGTCAACCTGGTCCACTGGAACGCGCCCCTCACCCTCATCCTCGGGCTCGGCACGGCGGTGGCGGCGCTCGCCGCGTACGCCTGGATCGTGCGCCGCACCGAGAAGCGCGAGCCGGACGAAGTGGCCCTCGCCGGCTCCCGCCGCGGCCTCGGCCGCGGGGTGCTGATCGGCGTCGCGCTGTTCACCGCGGTCATCGCCAACATCGCGCTGCTCGGCGGCTACCGGATCGACGGGTGGGGGTCGGTCGGCGGCACGGTCGCGCTGGTCGGCTTCATGGCCGCGGCCGCCGTCACCGAGGAGCTGATCTTCCGGGGCGTGCTGTTCCGGATCGTCGAGGGCCGGTTCGGCACCTGGTGGGCTCTCGGCGGGACCGGCCTGCTGTTCGGGCTGTCGCACCTGTTCAACCCGCACGCCGGCCTGTGGGGCGCGATCGCCGTCGCGGTCGAGGCCGGCGGGATGCTGGCCGCCTGCTACGCCGCCACCCGCACCCTGTGGGTGCCGATCGGGCTGCACTTCGGCTGGAACTTCGCCGAGGCCGGCCTGTTCGGCACCGAGGTCTCCGGCAACAACTCGCCCGAGGGCATCGTGCACGGCGTGATGTCCGGCCCGGCCGCGCTGACCGGCGGCTCCTTCGGCCCGGAGGCCGGCCTCTACTCGGTGCTCGCCGGCGTCATCGTCACGGTGGTGTTCATGTGGCTGGCCCGCCGGCGCGGCCTGATCATGCCGCGCCGCACCGGCGCAACTCCGGCCGTTACGCTCGCCCAGTGACCGACGTCCGCGCTGTGCAGGACCGCTGGCGCCGGCTGGACGTCACGGTCCGGGACCTCCCGATCGCGCTGATCGTGATCGTCGCCGCGCTGGCGCCGCCGCTCAAGGGCCACGGCACCCAGGTCGGCGAGCTGCCGGACCGGCCGTTCGGGGCGCTCACCCTCGCGGTGATCGCCCTCGAGTGCCTCCCGCTGATCGGGCGCCGCCGGTGGCCGGGCGCCAGCCTCGCGCTGGTGGGCGCCGGGTTCGCCGCCGATCAGATCCTGCGCTACCACACCGCGGCCGGCACCGCCCTGGCCTTCGCCCTGATCAGCGCGGGCGCCCACCTCGCGCGGCACCGGCTCGCCACGATGGTGCTGGTCACGGTGGCATACGTGCCGCTGGCCGTTGACCTCGACCGGCAGGGATCGACCGAGGGGTTCGCCGGGTTCGCCACGTTCTACCTGCTGATGGCGGTGGCGTGGGGGATGGGGGCGTGGTTGCGGCAGACCCGGGCCGCCGAGGCCGAGCACCGCCGGCACCTCGCCGAGACCACCCGGATCGCCGAACGCACCCGGATCGCCCGCGAACTGCACGACGTCGTCACCCACCACGTGACCGCGATGGTCGTGCAGGCCGAGTCGGCGCGGTACCTGACCGCCAGCCCGGAACGCCTCGACCAGACCCTCACCGCGGTCACCGACACCGGCCGGCTCGCCCTGACCGACCTGCGTCACCTGCTCGACCTGCTCAACCCCGACACGGGCGCGTCCCGGGCGCCCATCGGCGGTGACCTCGCCGAGCTCGTCGAACAGATGCGGCGGGCGGGACAGCCGGTGGAGATGACGGAGGAAGGGGGCCCGGTGTCGACCGGCAGCGCCGAAGTGGTGGTTTACCGGGTGGTGCAGGAAGCCCTGACCAACGCCCTTAAGTACGCCCACGGCGGGCGAACCGCCGTTAACATCCGGCGCAGCGCGAAGGAGATCGCCGTGGAAGTGTCCACCGACGCCGGGGTCAGGTCGCCGGGCGTGGTGTCCGGTGGGCACGGCCTCAACGGCCTGCGCGAACGCGTCGACCTCGTCGGCGGCGAGTTCAGCGCCGGCCAGCAGCCCGGCGGCGGCTTCGTCGTGCGCGCCCGGATCCCGGCATGACCGCCCCGATCCGGGTGCTGGTCTGCGACGACCAGGCGCTGATCCGCACCGGCTTCGCCACCATCATCGACGCCCAGCCCGACCTCGAGGTGGTGGCCGGGTGCGGCGACGGGCGCGCCGCGGTCGAGCTGGCCGGCCGGCTGCGGCCCGACGTGGTCGTGATGGACGTGCGGATGCCGATCCTCGACGGCATCGAGGCAACCCGCCTGCTGGCCGGCGCCGGCGTCGCCGACCCGGTCAAGGTCCTCGTCGTGACGACCTTCAACCTGGACGAGTACGTCTACGAGGCGCTGCGCGCCGGCGCCAGTGGATTCCTGCTCAAGGACGCCCCGCCGGCGCAACTGCTGCAGGGCATTCGCACCGTCGCGGCCGGCGCCGCGCTGCTGGCCCCCGAGGTCACCCGCCAGCTCGTCGGCCGCTACGCCACCCGGATCCGCCCCGCCGGCGGGCCGGCCGGCGACGTGCCGCTGACCGCCCGCGAGCTCGAGGTGTTGCGCCTGATCGCCGACGGCCGCTCCAACAGCGAGATCGCCGCCGCGCTGGTGATCAGCCACGAGACCGTCAAGACCTACGTCTCCCGGATCCTGACGAAGCTCGACCTGCGCGACCGGGTGCAGGCCGTGGTCTACGCCTACCGGCGCGGGTTGGTGACCTGACCGATCAGTCGCCGCGGGTTGTGACGGCCGGTTCGCCGTCCGGGGTGGCGGATTGGTCCGGTGGGGCCTCGCCCGGGTCGCGCGGGGCCCACACGTTGAACAGCAGGTTCAGCACGAAGACGATGATGACCGTGGTGGTGATCGAGCTGCCGAAGATGATCTGCAGCTCGTCCGGCATCCGGGCGTAGAACGACGGCGCCACCACCGGCACCATGCCCGCGCCCAGCGACACCGCCACGATCAGCAGGTTGTGGTTGCCCTCGAAGTCGACCCGGCGCAGGCTGCGGATGCCGACCGCGGTGACGGTGGCGAACATGACCAGCGCCGCCCCGCCGATCACCGGCCCCGGGACGGCCGCGATGATCGCGCCGAGCTTCGGGATCAGGCCGAGCAGCACCAGGATGACGCCGGCCGCGGTGACCACGAACCGGCTGCGCACCCGGGTCACCTGCACCAGGCCGACGTTCTGCGCGAACGCGGTGTCCAGGAACGAGTTGAACGTGCCGGCCAGGATGCCGGACAGGCCGTCGGCGGCCAGGCCGCGGGCGATGTCGTTCTCGGACACCTCCTTGTCGACCAGCGCCGCCACCGCCACCATGTCGGCGGTCGACTCGACGTAGATCACCAGCATCACCACGCACATCGAGATGATCGCCGCGGCCTCGAACTTCGGCGCGCCGAAGTAGAACGGCTTGGCCAGCCCGAACCAGCTCGAGTCGCCGACGCCGGCGAAGTCGACCAGCCCCATCAGCGAGGCGACGACAATGCCGAAGATCAGTCCGATGAGTACGGCGAGGGAGACCAGGAAACCCTTCGCGAACCGGTTGATCAGCACGATGAGCAGGATGATCGCCCCGGCGAGGGCGATGTGCCCGAGATTGCCGTAGCCGGGCGCCGCCGGGTCGTTGCCGGCGATCAGCCCGGCGCCCGCGTCGATCAGCGACAACCCGATGATCGTGATCACGGTGCCGGTGACCAGCGGCGGGAACAGGTGGATGATCTTCGAGAACGGCTTGGCGATGAGCAGCCCGAACACGCCGGCGCAGAGGATCGCGCCGTAGACCGCGGGCATCCCGTACTTCGCCCCGATCAGGATCATCGGGTTGAGCGCGGTGAACGTCGCCCCGGCCACGATCGGCAGCCGCACACCGAGGATCTTCCCGATCCCCAGGCTCTGCACGATGGTGATCACACCGGCCACGAACAGATCGGCATTGACGAGTACGGCGATGGTCGCGCCGTCCAGGCCGAGCGCGCCGCCGACGATCAGCGGGACGGCGACGCACCCGGCGTACATGACCAGAACGTGCTGGAACCCGAGGACCGTCAGCCTGCCCAGCGGCAGCATCTGATCGACGGGATGTTTCTCCGCGGTCGTCGACATCCGTCGATTGTCGGTGCCGTTTGTTGTGTCCCGGCGACGCCGTGTTACCGAAAGATGAACGCTTCGTGGTTGCTAGAGAAGTCTTTCTAAAGCATTCTCTAGGGTATGCGTGACGAAGTTAAGCTCGGCGATGCCCGGTCGCTGCGGGCCTATGCCCACCCGCTGCGGATGCGGCTGATCGGCCTGCTGCGCGGCGAGGGGCCGATGACCGCCACCCAGGCCGCCGCCCGCCTCGGCGACAACGTGCCCAACTGCTCGTTCCACCTGCGCCAGCTCGCCAAGTACGGGCTGGTCGAGCGGGCGCCCGGCGCCGACGCGCGGGAGCGGCCCTGGCAGGCCACCGCGCAGTACACGTCGTGGGACGACGACTCCGACGACCCGGCGATCCGGGCCGCCGCCGACCAGCTCACCAGCGTGGTGCTGGGGCAGTACGTCGAGCGGGCCCAGGAATACCTCGCCGTCCGCGGCGACGAGCCGGTCGAGTGGCGCGCGGCGGCCGGGTTCAACGACGCGCTGATCCACGTCACCGCCGGCGAGCTGCGCGAGATCACCGGCCAGATCGACGACCTGCTCGCCCGCTACACCGATCGCGAGCGGGCCGCCGGCACCCGGCCGGTCCACCTGATCCACCTGGCGCTGCCGCGAGGCGGCCATGACTGACACCCTGCTGCGACGGCCCGCGTTCCGGCGCTACTGGTCGGCGCAGACCGTCTCGCTCTTCGGCGACCAGGTGACCGCGCTGGCCATGCCCCTGCTCGCCGTCCTCGCCGTCGGCGCCGGCCCGAAGCAGATGGGCTACCTCACCGCGGCGGCCCTGCTGCCCAACCTGTTCTTCTCGGTGCCGGCCGGCGCCTGGGTGGACCGCTGCGCGCACAAGCGCCGCCTGATGATCCTCGCCGACCTGGGCCGGGCCGCGCTGCTGCTGATCGTCCCGGCGCTCTGGCTGACCGGCGGCCTCACCCTGCACGTCCTCTACGCGGTGGCGTTCGGGGCCGGCACCCTGTCGGTGGTGTTCGAGGTGGCGCACAGCAGCCTGTTCGCGAGCCTCGTCGACCGCCCCGACTACCTCGCCGCGAACAGCCTGATCAACGGCAGCCGGGCCATGTCGTACGTGGCCGGCCCCAGCGCCGGCGGCCTGCTCGTGCAGGTCTTCACCGCGCCGTTCGCGCTGCTCGCCGACGCGGTCACGTTCCTGGCGTCGGCGCTGCTGCTGAAGCGCATGCCGATCACCGAGCGCCCGGTGCGGGCCGAGCCGCACCAGCGCAACGGCATGCGGTTCGTGCTCGGGCACCCGGTGCTGCGGGCGATCCTGCTCGGCACCACCACGCTCAACCTGTTCAACTACCTGTTCGCCGCGCTGTTCGTGCTGTTCGTGACGACCGAGCTGCACGTGCGGCCGGGGACACTCGGCGTCATCGTCGGGCTCGGCGCGGTCGGCGGACTGCTCGGCGCCACCGTCGCCGGGCCGGTCAGCCGCCGCCTCGGCATCGGCCGGGCGCTCATCCTCGGCCTGGTCGTCTTCCCGGCGCCGCTGATCCTCGTGCCGCTCGCCGGCGGCCCCCGGTCCGTCGTGCTGGCGCTGCTGTTCGCGGCCGAGTTCGGCTCCGCCCTCGGCGTCATGCTGCTGGACATCACGGCCGGCTCGCTGCAGACCGCGGCGACCCCGGCCGGCCGGCTGGCCGCCGTCGCCGGCTTCCAGCGCACGGTCAACTACGGCATCCGGCCCATCGGCGCGATGCTGGGCGGCACGCTGGGCGCTGCTTTGGGCGTACGCCCGGCGCTGTGGATCGCCACCGTCGGCGCCCTGCTCGGGGTCGTTTGGGTGATCTTCTCCCCGGTGCGGACCATGCACGAACTCCCGGCCGCCGATTCCACTTAGTAACATCGATGCGACTCGACCTACGGGGGGCTCGATGTTCACCGATCGCCTGCGTCTGTTGCGCCTGCTGCCGCGCGGTGGCCGGGGCCTGCTCGCTGCCCTCGTCGCGCTCCAGCTGATCCGGGCCGTGCTGCCGGCCGGCCTGGCCGTCGCGGTCGGCCGGCTGACCACCACGTTGTTCACGCAGGGCGGCGGGCAAACCGTGGCCGCCGCCGCGGTGGCCGGGCTCTTCCTCCTCGACCAGATCGCCTGGCTGCTGATCATCCCGGTGCGCAACCTGCTGGTCCGCCGCATCGACGGCGACCTGCGCGGCCGGATGCGGGCCATCGCCACCGGCCTGCCCGGCCTGGCCACCCTGGAGAGCGGCGACTTCCAGGACCGTGTCTCCCGGGCGGTCGACAACGGCATGGGCCTCGCCCGGGACCGCTCGGCCGGCAGCGCCGCCGCCGGCCAGTTCGAGCTCATGGTCCGCATGCTCAGCGCGATCGCCGCCGCCGCGGTGGTCGCGTCCTACTCCGTCGCGCTGGCCATCGGGCTGCTGGCCACCGCGCTCGCGCTGCGGGTGATCATGCGCCGCCAGTGGCTGAAGATCATCGACAAGCTCGACGCCGACACCGCCGGACAGCGCTACGAGTTCTACGTGGCCTCCCAGTCGGTGATCGGCGCCGCCAAGGACGTTCGTCTCTACGGGCTCGGCCACTGGTTCGGCAACCGGTTCCGGGCCGCGAACGCCCGCACCTGGGGGCCGGTCTGGCGGGAGCTCGTCGGCGTCCTGCGCGGACAGTGGTGGGTCGCCGCGGTTCTGCTGGTCGCGGCGGCCGCGACGATGGGGTTTCCGGCCGCCGCCGTCGTGGACGGGCGGCTCGAGGCCGGCCGGCTCATCACGATCGTGCTCGCCGGGCTCGGCGTGCTCGCGATCAGCGCGATGGGTATGGAGGCCTTCGACATCGAGTACGGCCTGCGCGGCATCGCCGCCGCCGACGAGCTGACCACGGCACACGGCGACGCGAATCGCACCAGCGCCCCCGGCGCGCTCGGGCCGCCCGCCGTGACCTTCGACGAGGTCGTCTTCTCCTACCCGGGCTCGGCGAAGCCGGTGATCGACGGCCTCGACGTGACCCTGCGGCCGGGGCAGATCGTCGCGATCGTGGGGGAGAACGGCGCGGGCAAGACCACCCTGGTCAAACTGCTCGCCGGGCTCTACCGGCCGAGCTCCGGCCGCATCACGGTGGACGGCGCCGAGCCGCACGAGCAGCGGCCGGCCGTCACCGTGCTGTTCCAGGACTTCGTGCACTACCCGGCCAGCCTGCGCGACAACGTCACCGCCGCGGCCCCGGGCAACGACAGCGACGACGCGGTGCGGGAGGCGCTGCGCAAGGCCGGAGCCGACGGGCTGCCCGCCGAGCTCGACACCCTGCTCTGGCGCGAGGGCGACGGCGGCACCGACCTGTCCGGCGGGCAGTGGCAGCGGGTGGCCCTGGCCCGGGCGCTCTACGCGGTCGACGCCGGCCGGCGGCTGCTGATCCTCGACGAGCCGACCGCCAACCTCGACGTCCGGGCCGAGGCCGAGTTCCACGAACAGGTCATCTCGCAGGTGCGCGACACCACCACCCTGCTCATCTCGCACCGGCTGTCGACCGTCCGCTCCGCCGACCGCATCCTGCTCCTGCACGACGGCCGGGTCGCCGAGGACGGCACGCACGACGAGCTGCTCGCGCTCGGCGGGCGCTACGCGCGGTTCTTCCACACCCAGGCGGAGGCATTCCGGTGAGGGACTGGTGGCGGCTGCTCACCCACATCAGCCGGCTCACCCTGCGCGAGGGCCGGCGGTCGGCGGTCATCCTCGCGCTGCTCATCGTCGGTGAGGCCGGCGTCATCGCGGCCATGGGCCTGAGCCAGCGCAAACTCGTCGACGACAGCGCCGGTGGAGCCGCCGGGGGCGTGGCCGCCGCGGTCGTGCTCGGCGCCATGGCGTACGCGACAAGCAGTGTGACCGGCCGGGTGCGCGGCAATCTGCTGCTCTACCTCGTGGGCCGCGTCCGCGGCCGGCTCAGCGAACAGATCCAGCGGCTGGTGTCGTCGATCCCGACCATCACCCACCTCGAGCACGCCCCCTACATCGACCGCTGGAACCGGATCTTCAACAGCTCGCAGGCCCTGTCCGCGATGCCGTGGTCGGCGCTCGACTCGGTGGTGGCCGTGCTCGGGCTCGCCGTGACCGTCGGGCTGCTCGCCTCGATCAGCCCGGCGCTGAGCCTGCTCGCCGTGCTGGGCGTGCCGCTGCTGCTGGCCAACCGGCGCGCCGACCGGCTGCTGCGCGACTCCCGCGACGCGAACACCGAGCTGCTGCGGCATGAGGAACGGCTGCACGCGCTGTGCGTCGAGCCCGAGCCGGCCAAGGAGGTCATGCTCGCCGACGGGGGAGCGGCGCTCGACCGGCGGGCCCGCGATCTCTGGGAGACCGCCGCGGTGCGTGAGACGAGCGCGCGGCTGCGCGGCGCCGCCTGGCAGAGCACGGCCTGGATCCTGTACGCGGCGGGCTTCGCCGGCGCGATGATCGTCGTAGCCGGCCTGATCCGCGACGGCCGCACCACCGTCGGCGCGGCCGTGCTGGTCGTCTCGCTCGCCACCCAGCTGCAGAGCCAGCTCCGGGTGGTGCTGCAGAGCCTGACCACGGCGGCCGAGGCCGGCCAGGCCGTGTCCCACTACTGGTGGCTGCGACGTTATCCGGCCGGCAGTTCCGGCCTTGCGCCGCCGCCGGTGCTGGCCGGCGGGATCACTCTGAGCGGGGTCCGGTTCCGCTATCCGGGCGCCTCGTCGGACACGCTGCATGACGTTCATCTGGAGCTTCCGGCCGGGAAGACAGTGGCGATCGTCGGAGCCAACGGCGCCGGCAAATCCACTCTGATCAAGCTGCTCACCGGTCTGTACGAGCCGTCGGCCGGCTCTCTGACGGTCGACGGGACTCCGCTGGCGTCGCTGTCGGCGGTCGGCTGGAATGCCCGGCTGTCCGGGGTGCACCAGGATTTTGCCCGCTTACGGTTGCGGTTGAGGGAGACCGTCGGCATTGGAAATGTCCGATACATCAGGGCGAAGCCGGTCATCGAGGCGGCGATCGCGCGGGCCGGCGCACCCGCCTTCGACGGTCTGGAGAGCCAGCTGGGCGCCCCCTTCGGCGGCGTCGAGCCGTCCCTGGGCCAATGGCAGCGCCTCGCCCTGGCCCGCTCGCTGATGCGCGAGACCCCGCTGTGCGTGGTGCTCGACGAGCCGACCGCCGCCCTCGACCCGCTGGCCGAGCACGAGCTGTTCCAGCTGTTCGTCGCCCAGGCCCACAGCGCCCGCCGGGCCGGCGCGGTCACCGTCCTGGTCTCGCACCGCTTCACCACCGTCCGGATGGCCGACCACATCGTGGTGCTCGACGACGGCCGCGTCCGCGAACAGGGCAGCCACGAGGAGTTGATGGCCGCGGCCGGCGCCTACGCCGAGCTGTACCGGCTGCAGGAACGCGCCTACCGCTGACCGTGTGACAGCATGACGCGATGCGGCATGTGACCGATGATGAACGCCGCGCGCGGCTCGCCGTCCGGCACGCGCTGGCGCCGGCCGCCCGGGTCGACTCGCCGGAGGCGGCCACCCGCGCGATGACCGTGCTGCACGCGACCGAGCCGGCCACCGTCTATCTGTCCTGCTGGGCGCGGGCCGACCAGATCAAGCCGGCCGACGTCGACCGCGCCCTCTACGACGACCGCACCCTGGTGAAACAGCTGGCCATGCGCCGCACCCTGTTCGTCTTCCCGCGCGAGCTGCTGCCGGCGGTGTGGCCGAGCGCGTCTGCCCGGGTGGCCGGCACCGAGCGGGCCCGGATGGCGAAGGACGCGGTCAAGGCCGAGCTCGGCGACGACTTCCTCGACCGGGCCCGGGCCGAGGTGCTCGACGTGCTGGCCGATGCCCCGCAGGGCCGGATCGCCGCCGACATCCGCAAGGCGATCCCGATGCTCGACATCAAGGTGGCGGTCTCGGCCGGCAACGCCTGGGGCGCCTCCCGGGTGCTCACCCACCTGGGGCTGACCGCCGACCTCGTCCGCGGCGCGAACACCGGCGGCTGGCACATCTCCCGGCCACGCTGGACGCTGATGCGCGACTGGCTCGGCGAGGTCCCGCCGTGGCTGGACGCCGACGCCGGCTACCGCGAGATCATCCGCCGCTGGCTGCACTCCTTCGGCCCCGGCACCGAGGACGACCTGGTCTGGTGGCTCGGCTCCACCAAGGCGGTGGTGCGGGCCGCGCTGGCCTCGCTCGACGCGGTGCCGGTCAGCCTGGACGGCGGCGCCACCGGCTGGCTGCTGCCCGGCGACACCGACGAGGCGCCCGACCCCGGCCCGTGGGCGGCGCTGCTGCCGATCCTCGACCCGACGGTGATGGGCTGGCAGGGCCGCGACTTCTACCTCGGCCCGCACCGCGACCCCCTCTTCGACCGCACCGGCAACGCCGGCACCACCGCCTGGGTCAACGGCCGGGTGGTCGGCTGCTGGGTGCAGGACACCGCCGGCGTCGTCGAGCTGCGCCTGCTGGAGAAGGTCTCGGCGGCCGAGCGCACGGCGCTCGACACCGAGGCGTCGCGACTGACGGCCTGGCTGGCCGGCTTCCGGATCCCCAGCCTGTACGCGTCACCCGCAATGCGGTCTACGCCGTGACCATCCGGCCGGCCCGCCCCGGCGAGGCGGCGGCGCTGAGCGAGCTGGCCCGGCGATCCAAGGCCCATTGGGGGTACGACGAGGGGTTCCTCGACGCGTGCCGGGCCGACCTGACGCTGAGCCCGGACGACATCCGCGCGCGGCGCACCACGGTGGCATCGACGGCCATTGCCGGCCGCGCGCTACCACGGCTGCACGTCCGGCTCGATAGCCTCACGCGGTGATCGAAAACGCGAAGGTCGCCGTCGTCGGGGTCGGCAACAACACGTCGGCGCTGGTGCAGGGCATCGCCTTCTACCGCAGCAGCGGCAGCCTCGTCGGCATCCACCAGCCGCAGGTGGCCGGGCTGGGCGTCGGCGACATCGACGTCGTCGCGGCCTTCGCCCGGTCCGACGGCAAGGTCGGCAGCGACCTGCACCAGGCGATCCTCGCGCCGCCCAACAACTTCCCCCGCCTCGACGTCGAGCTGCCCCCGTCGGGCGTGACCGTGCAGCGCGGCCTCGTGGACCCGGCCGGGATCGCGCGGGTGGCCGAGGCGCTGAACGGCGCCGAGGTGCTGCTCTACTCGGCGCCGAGCGGCCGGCCGGAGACCGCCCGGGCGTACGCGGAGGTGGCGCTGCGGGCGGGCGTCGCCTTCGTCAACACCACCGCCGACCCGGTCGCCCGGGACCCGTCGCTGCTCGACCGGTTCGAGCGGGCCGGCCTGCCGCTGATCGGCGACGACCTGGCCAGCCAGTTCGGCGCCTCGGTGCTGCACCGCGCGCTGCTGCGGCTGCTCGCGGAGCGCGGGCTCACCCTGGTCAGCTCCTACCAGGTCAACCTGGGCGGCACCGAGGACTTCCGCAACCTGGTCGAGAACCCGGACAGCAAGAAACAGTCCAAGCTGAACGCCCTCGGCTCCGGCCAGGTGCAGCTGGCGCCGCTCGCCTACATGCCGCACCTGAAATCGCAGAAGATCACCCACCTCAACGTCGAGGCGCAGGGCTGGGGCGAGACGGCGATCAGCCTGGACGTCCGGCTTCAGGTGCACGACCCGAGCGGCGCCGCCGGCGTGAACATCGACCTCATCCGCCTGGCCGCCGCCGCCCGGCGCGCCGGCCACGGCGGCTACCCGCCCGAGGCGGCGGCCCACCTGAAGTCGCCGCCCGGAACCGCGGTCTGATCAACCGGACACGGCGGGGTAGGCGTAGAGCTCGACCAGGCGGTGGCGGGACGCCTGCAGGCGCTCGGCGGTCACCTTGAGGATGCGGGTGGTCAGCTCGCGGCCCAACTCCGGGTCCTCGTCGATCAGGCCCCGCACCGCGGCCGCGTCGAACTCGACCGCGCGCACGTCCTCGGCGACGACCGCGCCGAACTGCCAGCGGTAGGGGACGTTCAGCCAGGACCAGCCGATCAGCGTGCGGGGGCCGACGCGCTCGATGACGATGTCGCCGCGGCCCGGCACGTAGAAGTCGATCGCCACGACGCCGGTGTGCAGCAGCCAGAACTTGTCGGCGGCGCCGTCCTCGCGGAACAGCCGGTGCCCGGTCCCGTAGTAGACCGGGTGGCCGGTCGCGGCGAGCCGGGTGATCCACTCACCCGGCAGGTCGGCGACGAAGTCGTGCACGGCCAGCAGGTCGAAGACACTCAGCGACGGCATGGCACTCTCCTTGGGGTTGCGGCCAGAAGCAGCAGAGCGACCCCGGCCGCCGCGTAGATCACCTGCAGCCAGGACGTGTTCGGGAGGTACGCGACCTCGAGGGCGATCCACACCACGAGGGCGAGGCCGTCGAGCAGGACGGCGGCGCGCGACCACCGGACGCGGCGCAGCACGGCGACGGCCACCAGCAGCGAACCGAGGCCGAAGCCGGCGGTCAGGACCAGGCCGGGGATCGTCCATCCGTGGATCAGCGGCACGTCGTCGAGCCAGGACGACGGTGGGGTGGCGCCCACCAGGATCGCCACCCCGCCGCCCAGGGCGGTGACCCCGAGGAACGAGAGGATCCCCGCGGTCACCGCACCGCGCGCCGTCATCGCCGTGAGGGGCGGCGACGAATGCGGCGCAAGCGCGCCCAAAGCCTGTCCTGCATCAGGCCCCTCCTTGCGAGATCGCCCCGGCCCGTTGCCGGGCTCCCTTCGATGATCAGGCCAGACGGGGGTTGGTCAGTAGGGCCGAAAGACTCAGCGGCCGCCTCGGCCGAAGCCGCCGCCGGCCGGCGCGTCCCCGGCCGTCACGGTCGCCAGCTTCGTCGCCTTGCCGAGGCTTCCGGACGCGGCGAGGCCGCCGGTGCTGCTGCCCGAGGCGGTGCCGCCGGAGTAGACCGAGTACGTCGAGCCCGACGTGATCTGCGCCGACGAGTAGACGATGTTCTGCATGTCCTTGCTGGTCACGAACGTGGCGAGCAGTTTGCCGCTGGAATCGGTGACCTGCAGGGTGGTGCCGGCCGCAACGGTGGAGCCGAGGGTGGCCGACAGCCAGCCCTGAGCCGAGTCGGTGCCGGGCGCGACCGCCATGCCCGACGAGCCGGCCGCGACGAGCACGCCGCCGCTGATGGTGAACGTGCCGTTGACGTCGAGCGCGCCGTTGCCACCCTGCGTCGGCCCGTTCACCACGACGGTCCCGCCGGTGATCGTGGCCGTCCCGTTCGAGTCGAGACCGTCGCCCTCGGCGTTGATGATCAGCGTCCCGCCACTGATCACGGCCGTGAAGTCACCGACCTCCTCACCGCCGCCGGGACCGCCGCCCGGGCCACCGCCCTGGTCGCCGGAGTCGGCCGAGTCACCGGACGCGTTGAGGCCGTCGTCGCTCGAGGTGATCGCGGTGATGCCGCCCTTGACCAGGATGTTCGCCGACTCGATGCCTTCGTCCGACTTCGTCACGGTGAGCTTGCCGCTGTCGATCTGCAGGGTCTGGTCGGCATGCACGCCGTCGTCGCCGCTCGCCGCGGTCACGGTGGCCCCGCTCAGCCGCACCACGCCGTTGCTGTGCAATGCGTCGTCGGCGGCGTCCACGGTGGCCGTCCCGCCCTCGAGGACGGTGATCACCCCGGACTTGAGGCCCTTGGCGGACGTGTCGCCGGCCGGCTTCCCGGCCGCGCTGCCGCCGCCCGCGGTCACCTGGACCGTCCCGCCGGTCAGCACCAGGTCGCTGGCGGCGTCCGCGCCGTCCCCGCCGGAGGTGACGGTGACGGTGCCACCGGAGATGGCGATGAACCCCTCGTCGGCGTCGTCGGCGTTGTCGGCGTTGTCGGCCTTCAGCCCGTCGCCACCGGCCGCGACGGTGACCGTGCCCCCGCTGATCACCAGATAGTCCTTGCCGCGGATGCCGTCGTCCTTGGCCACCACGGTGATCGTGCCGGCGGTGATGAGCAGGCCGTCCTTCGAGGTGATCGCGTCGTTGCCGCGGCCGTTGACGGTGAGCGCGCCGCCGCCGGTGACGGTCAGGTCGCCCGCGCTGAACAGGGCCGCGTTGACGTCGGCGTCCTCCGCGTACGAGGTGGCGTCGGTGAGGGTGTTGGTGCTGCCGTCGGCGAGCACGACGTCGAGCTGGTCGGCCGCGGTGGCGGCGATCGCGGCGGTGGTGGAGCTGGTGATGTGGGCGCCGTCGAGGATCAGCACCACCGTGGCGTCCTTGGCGTCGACGACGATCTGCCCGGTCAGCGTGCCCGAGATGCGGTAGGTGCCGGCCGCCGAGATGGTCACGGTCGAGCCGTCGACCTGCACGCCGGCGCCCGACGACGTGGCGGAGCTGCCGGACAGCGTGATGGCGACTGCGGTGCTGCTGTCGGTGGCGGCCGCGGAATGGACGGTCTTGTCGGCGGCGAGCACGTCCTTCGCACTCTGCACGGCGACGGTCGTGCTCGTCGCCGAGTCCGCCGAGTCCGCCGAGGAGGACGAGGACGAGGAGGAACAGCCGGCCAGGGCGGCCGCGGCCAGCGCGGCCGAGAAGATCGCGGCGTGCAGCCGCCTGCCAAGTCTCATGGTCGACTCGCTTCCGTCGGGACGAAGTGCCGGCGCAGGATGCGGTGCCACCGGTTGTCCGGCAGTTCGGGGCGCAGCGCGGCCATCCCGGTGGCGTACTTGGAGATCGCGCAGGGCCGATGCGACCGCGACCAGAGCAGCCGGTCGAGCTGGGACGCGCCGTGCGGCGACTTGGTCTCGACGATCATCCGGTCCGGCAGCGACAGGGTGGCGCCGGACGGCAGCGTCCAGGTGAGGTCGCGGTCGATGGTCGCCCGGCTGCCGGTCGACGGCAGCAACAGGGTGATGCGCTCGAAGCGGGTGGTCAGGACGGCTTCGAACTCCCGGTCACGCAGGGCGACTCCGGCGGCTTCCAGCGCGCGTACGGCGTGGGCCCGCATCTCGGCCGACAGGGTGACGCCGTCCCCGGCGTACGGAAATCGCTGCTTGACCGTCACGCCTCGCGTGCCCCGCGTCTTGATCTCGAGCAAATGCAGATCGCTGTCGAGATAGCTGCGTATGCGCAGCTTGAAGCGGCGCCGGCGGCGCTGCGCGGTGGTCCGGTAGCTGTCCAGCCGGGGTGTGTCGAAGTATTGCGACCGGTACGCGAAGGTGCGGCCGCCGTCGATCTCGAGGACGCGCGCGTCGCCCGGCAGCCCGGCCAGGATCGCCGGGAGCGCGGCGGCCGGCAGCAGATACTTCCGGTCGATACGGGTCAGCAGCTCGGCGCGTTCGACCAGTTCGTCGAGGCCGATGCTCGCGATGTCGCCGACCGGCTCCGTGGTGATCATGCGGTCGCCGTGACGTAGCGGACGTCGACCACCGTGGTGTCGTTGACCAGGTCGACGCTGCGCACCGAGAGGTTCACGATCCGGCCCTTGAGCAGCGACTCCAGGTCCTCGCGCAGTTTGTCGTCGTCGGTGTGGGCGCGGTCGAGCGTGACCGTCCGCTGCCGGTAGCGGTGGAACAGCCGCGGGTGGTCGCCCACCCAGAGCGTCGCGATGATCAGAACCATCAGCCCGGCGATCAGCGGGTTCACGTCAGCGCCGAGGCCGGCCAGCAGGCCGAGCGCGAGCGACGCGAAGTAGTACGCCACCTCGTGCTGGGCGATCTCGCTCGACCGCAACCGGATGATCGACAGCACGCCGAACAGGCCGAGCCCGAGCCCGGCGCCGACCGTCGACGAACCCAGCACCATCGACGTCGCGAGGACCCCGATGTTGACGCCGAGAAACGCAGTGACCAGGTCACGCCGGTGATGCCGGGGAAAGAAGACACCGAACGTCAACAGCGAGATGGCGGCGATGTCGACCACCACGGCAAGGAATTGATCCACTGCCCCATTACGCCTGGGGCCCCTGTGAACCAGCTGTTTTCCGGCTGTGGCGTTTACCTCACGTTCAGCTGACGGCCATCCCCAGGATGAGCCCGGCGGCCGCGGCGCCGAGCCCCGCGACGACCGACACGACGATGTTGGCGGCCGCGAAGAACCGGTTGCCGTCCTGGGTCAGCTTCAGCGTCTCGTAGCTGAACGTCGAATACGTCGTGAGCGCCCCGCAGAACCCGGTTCCGAGAATCGCGGTTAACTTGTCGCTCGCCGGAATGGCCGTGAGCAGGCCCAGCACGAAGGACCCCAGCACGTTGACCGTCAGAGTGCCCCACGGAAACGCCGAGTCGTGCCGGGCCTGGATCGCCCGGTCGGTCAGATAGCGCAGCGGCGCGCCGACCGCGGCCCCGAGCGCCACCAGCAGCAGCGTCATCGCGTCACCAGCCGGCTCGTCAGCGCGCTGCCGGCCGCGACCGCCAGCATCGCCCCGACCAGGGTCGACCCGAGATAGGCCAGCGCCACCCAGGGCGCGCCGGCCTCGGCCGCCCGGTAGATGTCGACGATGTAGGTGGAGAACGTCGTGTAGCCGCCGAGAATGCCCACCCCGACGAACGGCCGCAGCAGCCGCTGGTTCGGCGTCACCCGGGTGACGATCACCATGAGCACCCCGATGAGGAAGCACCCGGTCACGTTGATCACCAGCGTCGACCAGGGAAAACCGCCGGGGTCGTGCGGCCACGCCGCGGCGATCCCGTAGCGGGCGAGCGCACCGAGCACGCCGCCCGCGGAGATCGCGGCCAGCACCGGTGTCCGCTTCTGCTGCTCCATAACTTCTCCCTACCAGGGAACACTGGCAGGGACCGTTGGCAGCGGCGCGGTTCACCCCGGCGTTGGGGTCGGCGGGCCCCACCGCCGTGATCACACGCTATCAGCGCTCCTTGGCGTGCTCCACCGCCCAGTCGAGGGCGGCGTCGGCGATCTGCTCCCAGCCCGGCTCCGCGCAGGTCCAGTGCGACCGGCCGGGCACCTCGAGGAAGTCGGTGACGGTTCCCTCGCCCTGGTAGTGGTGGGCGTTGGAGCGGTTCACCGACGGCGGCATGATGTGGTCCGCACCGCCCGCGATGAACAGCAGCGGCGCCCGGTCCGGGTTGCGGTAGTTCACCCAGGTCTCCTGCCTGCCCGGCTTGAAGTTCGCGATCAGCCCGTACGCCCAGACCCAGCTGCCCGGCGCCGCGATCGCGTACCGCTCGTACGCCGCCAGCGAGTCCTCTTCGGACAGTGTGTTGCCGAATGCGTAGTGCCACTGGTCCGGGGTGAATCCGGCAGCCTGGTGGCGTTTCGCCGGGTTGCCCAGGATCGGGAACAGCGACTTGAGCTGCGACGGCGGGCTCACCCGGATGCCCTCGGTCGGCGCCGAGTCGATGACCACGCCCGCCGCCCCGTGCCCGTGGTCGAGCAGCAGCTGAGTGAGGGTGCCGCCGAACGAGTGGCCCATGATGATCGGCTTCTCCGGCAGCGCCGCGATGACCTTCTCCAGGTGGGCGATGGTCTCCGGGACCGTCAGCGTGGCGATCGGGGCCGGATCCGCCCGCAGCGCCTCCACCTCGACCTCGAAACCGGGATAGGCCGGGGTCACCACGGTGTGGCCCTTCGCCTCCAGATAGGGCACCCAGTGTTCCCAGCTGCGCGGGGTCACCCAGAGACCGTGAACCAGGACGATCGTGCTCATGCGAACTCCCTCGAGAAGGCCGGCCGGGCCGACCGTAACCAGGAGTTCGCGCCGGGAATCGGCTGTGCGTGCGCGGTTGTCGGCCCTCGCTGCGGTCCTACTCGCGTGCGGCCTCGGCCGACCGCCGCCACTGGCTCGGGGTCATGCCGTACCGCGCCTTGAATCGCCGGGTGAAGTGGGTGGCGTCGCGGAAACCCCAGCGCCGCGCGACGGCGGCGATCGGCAGGTGCCGCCGTTGCGGTTGGGTCAATTCATGGCGTACGCGCTGAAGCCGCTCTTGAATGATCCACTGTTCGAGGCTGAACCCGGCGTCGGAACAGGCCTGGTAGAGCCGCCGTAGCGACACGTTGTGCGCCGCCGCGATCGTCGCCGGGCCGAGGTCCGGATCGGCGAGGTGCCGGCGGGTGAACGCGCGCACCCGCGGCAGCAGCGTCTCGGCGTACACCTGCCGGGCGTGCCGGCCGGACCGGTCGGCCGAGACCAGCATCGCGCGCGCCAGATCGACGCTGGCCGCCGCGACCGTCGCGGCCGAGACGTCGCCGGTGATCGCGGCCGGATCCCGGGCCAGATGCGCGACGTGATCGGTGACCATCCGGTAGAGCGGACTGGCGCTCACCGCCGGCGCGGCCCGGCGCACCAGATCGATCGGAAGCCCCAGCTGATCGAACGGAATCTGCAGACAACCGGCTTCGCCGTCACCCGACCACGAATAGTCGTACGGCGCGGAGAGGTCCACGGCGAGCAGCTCCCCGGGCGGCACGACCTGCTGCCGTTCGCGCTGCTCGATCCGCCCCTGCGCCCGTCTCTGCACGGACAGCGCGATGACCGGCATGGCGTCCTGGCGGGCCAGTTTGGCCGTGCGCAGCAGCCGGATCCCGCTCGAGCGGTGCGTGAAGATGGTGGCGTTGCCGAGGTCCCACACCTCCATCCGCGCATGCACGTCGCCGCCCGGATCCTCATGGATGACGTGGCAGGGGGCCGACGCGAACATCATCGCGGTGTGCACCGCCTCGACCCGCTCCTGCACGGGCAGCCCCGTCGTGTCGAGAACGAATCCCATGAGCCCGCCTCCCGTCGCCGTCGTCGTCAGTGTGCCCACTTCCGGGCGGCGTTGCCATCGGCCGGACGCCGGTATGGAATGACGGGACGACGACGTACCCGGAGCGGCGGATCATGAGCGCTTCACCCGAGGAGATCGCCGATCTTAAACGCCGGTTCGGCGCGGATCTCGAACGATTACGCGTTGCGGCGGGCATCACGAGTTTGCGTTCCCTGGCGCGGCGAACGCATTACTCACATACCGCGATCACGGATGCGGCCGGCGGGCGGAAACTGCCCTCTCTCGAGGTGACGATCGCCTTTGTGGCGGCCTGCGGCGGTGACGTCGGTGAATGGCGGGGCCGATGGACGCGTACGTATGCGGCGGTTTTCTCGCTGGAGTCCGAGCCGTCGGTCGCGGTGCCCTGGCCGAAGGAGGAGGTGGCCGACGGCAACGATCCGATGGGCGCCGGCTGCCATCTCGACGCCGTCACCGTCCGGGCCGCCCTGGTGTCGCTGGCCGCGCGGCGGCACATCATCGGGCGGGTCGAGCTGCGCCATTCCCCGGGCACGCATGCCGCCTGGGGGCGGTTCCTCGGCGAGCCCGGCCTCGACATGCTCGCGATGCACCGCTACCGGGTCGATCTCACCATCGGGATCACCCGCGAAGCCGATGACCGGCGCCTCGGATATTCCACCGAGTACGGTTTCGATCACCATTTCGGGGGCCTGCTGACCACCGGCAAGGGCGCGTTCTCCGCCTGGGTGACGGTGCTTTTCGACGGCGCCGAGGTCGCCTGTGGCGAAACCGATCGAGCGGAGCTCGATTGACTGGCAGCGTTTTGTCAACTGACACCGTCGCACTGGTCCCCGGCTCGCGCCTTGCTCAGCCTGGAATGGAGCCGGAAGGAGGTTCGTCCCATGCGACGAATTCGATGTGTGGTGGCAGCCGGGACTCTGATGCTGGTAGCCGGCTGCGGCCCGGAACCTGCCCAAGGCAGTGCCGAGATCAACTGGGGAGATGCCCGGCGCTCGGATGCCAACTGCCTCGACGGAGCGCGGACCAGCAAGCAGTCCCACGACATCGGCGGTGACACGGAGGACGAGATCTTCCTGATCATGCGGTGCAACGCCAAGGCCGACCCGGCCGGAGACATGCTCGAGGTGGTGGTGGGCGGCGTGGACCCGGCCACCACTCATCCCACCAAGCTGATCACGCAGGTGCCGGGAAGAATCGTCGACAACCTCTGTTTCAAGGACCGCGCCGCGATCTTCCGGGTCACGGTCGCCGGGAAGCCGGCGGTCATCATGCAGGTGGTCTGGCCCAAGGGCGCCGCGGAGCCGGCCCGGCCCACGATCAGGCGGGCCGGCGGTTGTCCTGAGTGAGCGCTGAGCGGGCTTCAGGAGCGGCACAGCACCCATTGAAAAGACTGGATGCGTTCCGCTCGAGACAGGAGTTCTGCGATGTCCCGTCACCTCCGAAACGGCGCCCTGCTCGCGGCCGCCGGTCTGCTGCTCACCGCCGCGGCGCCGGCCGCTGCCGCCGGTCGCGCCACCGATTCCGGGACCGCGTCGCTGCGCGGCTCCGGCCACGTCAGCGTCCCGGCCTTCCCGGACGACGAGATCATCTTCAGCGTCGACGCGCACTCCCGCTACGACGACCCGATGAAGCAGCCGTTCCCCTCGCAGTCCTGGGGCACGGCGCGGCTGTCGCACAGCCACGCCGGCTACGGCACGTACTGGTACAGCGTCGCCGTCGACTGCCTGGTGACGGGCGGAAACACGGCCACCGTCACCGGCGTCATCGTCGAGACGAACCCCGAGTCGCAGAAATACGTGGGCGACCGGGTCGGCTTCGGGGTCACCGATCTCGGCCACCATGACCGGGTCAGCTTCACCGGCCCCCGGCAGGACGGCGACCCGGAGCTGCGCAAGTGCATGGCCCCGGCCACCTTCCTGGAAATGGCCGACGGCAACCTGACGGTCGTCGACGCCAACCACTGGTAACACCTGCCGCCGCGGCGCCCGTCCCGGCACCACGGGGGTGGCCGGGAGGGGCGCCGCGGGGCGGCAGGACGAGGCAAACGGGCCAGTTCGCGGCAAGCAGTAGGGACTGACCTGGATGCCGGTGCGGCCGAGAGTGCGCACACGCATGGTTCAGCCGGCGTACGAGGTGGCGACGTCGAGGATCCAGGTGACGCCGAAGCAGTCGGTCAGCATGCCGAACCCCGGCGCCCACTGCGAGGAGCCGTACTTCTCGGCGATGTCGGCGCCGTCGGCGAGCTTGTCCCACAGCGCGCCGACCTCCTCGGCGGTCTCACCGCGGACGGAGACGAAGAATCGTTCACCGGTCAGGGTCATGCCGTGCTCGCGGGTGGTGGGCGCCGCCGGTGCGGATTTCCGGTCGTGGGCTGTCGGATCGAGCGCGCGAAACATAGGTTCGAGGGGTGCCTCCCGTTCAGGGGTTCCGGCTTGCCGACGCGATCGCCGATGTCTATGGCGACCTGCGGCTGGAGACTGTGCTGCGACGGCTGCTCAGCCACACCGCGCGCCTCGTCGGCTCGGCCGCCGGCAGCGTCGCCGGTTCGGCCGCCGGCAGCGCCGCCGGTTCGGCCGCCGGCAGCGTCTCGCTGATCGACGCGGCGGCCGGGAAATACACCAAGGCCGCCGAGTACGGCGCGCTCTGCCACCTCGGCGAGACGTTTCCGCTGGACGAGGGGGCGACCGGCCGGGCGTTCGGGAGCCGCCGGCCGGTGGTCATCCCGGAGTACGGCCAACTGCGCGCCGGGCATCTGGCCGGCGCGGATCCGGTGCGGCGTGGGCCGGCCGCGGCGGTGCCGATCTGGTGGCGGGGCGAGGTGATCGCGGTCAGCGTGACCTTCGCACCGGCGTTCTCCACTCGCGACGTCGACGACCTGGAAATCCTGACCCAGGCGGCGGCGGCCGCGATCGTCCGGACCCTGCGCCTCGTGCCGCCGCCGGCGATGCCGAAAAACGAACCGCCGTTAACCGCGCGCGAGTTCGACGTGCTCGAACTCCTCCGGCAGGGCCTCACCTACCGCGAAATCGCCTCCCGGCTGGCGCTCTCGCCGAAGACGGTGGAGAAACACATCGGCGCGATCATGCGCAAGACCGGCACCTCGAACCGGACCGCCGCGGTGGTGACCGCCCTGGACGGCGGCTGGATTCGTTGACGGCATGGGGGAAACACCCCATACCGCGATCGGCGGCCCGATAGCTTGACTGGCTGCATGCCCGTCGTGTCGATGAAAGAGATCCTGGACCGCGCTTTCGCCGACCGTTACGGGGTCGCCGCCTTCAACGTCGTCAACGACCTGAGCATCGAAGCCGTCCTTGCGGCCGCCGTCGAGGAACGCGCGCCGGTCATCCTGCAAACCTCGGTCAAAACCGTGCTGATGTACGGGCGGGGCCAGCTCTTCGACATCTTCCAAGCCCTCATGCGCGACGTCGACGTGCCGGTCACCCTGCATCTGGATCACTGCCCCGACCGTACGGTCATCGCCGATTGCCTTGCCGGGGGCTGGAACTCGGTGCTTTTCGATGCGCATGAACTGGCCGTCGCCGAGAATTTGCGGCAGACCACCGAGGTGGTGGCGCAGGCCCGGCGCACCGGCGCGCACGTCGAGGGCGAGATCGAAGGCATTCAGGGCGTCGAGGACGACCTCGGCTCGGACGAGGCGTCGGCAATTCAGTCGCTCGACGTGGCCGTCGATTTCATCAAGAACACCGGGGTCGACTGTTTCGCGCCGGCCCTCGGCAACGCGCACGGGCAGTACAAACAGGCGCCCGAATTGGACGCGCAGCGGGTCAGCGACCTGGTCGCGGCGACCGGCGTGCCGATGGCGCTGCACGGCGGCACCGGATTGTCCGACGAGCAGTTCACCGACCTGATCGCCCGTGGCTGCGCCAAGGTCAACATCTCGACGGCGCTCAAGGAAAGCTTCATGAAGTCGGGCCTGTCCTTCCTGCGGGAGGCCTCGGAGCGCGACAAATGGGATCCGCCCGCGCTGTTCCAGCACCAGCGGTCGGCCGTTCTGGAAATGGCGCGCCGGCACATCCGGCTGTTCGGCGGATCGGGGCGTGCCTGGTGACGGCCGTCGTATTCGACTGCGACGGCGTGCTCGCCGACACCGAGCGGTACGGCCACCTGCCCGCCTTCAACGCCACCTTCGCGCAGTTCGGGCTGCCGGCTCATTGGAGCGAGGAGGAATACGGCGCGAAGCTGGCGATCGGCGGCGGGAAAGAGCGGATGGCGAGCCTGTTCGCTGATCCCGCATTCGCCGCGGCGGTCGGTGACTCCGACCGTACCGAAGCGCTTCTGACCTGGCACAAAGCCAAGAGCGCAGCCTTCCGGAAGTTAATCGACGAAGGCCGGATTCCGCCTCGCCCGGGCATTGCCCGGATCATCGCGGCGGCGCTGGCACGAGGATGGACGGTTGCGGTGGCATCGACGTCCGCCGAAGAGTCGGTGCGCGCGGTGCTGGCCGATGCGGTCGGCTCATCGGTCGCGGAGCGTGTGCCGGTGTTCGCCGGTGACGTCGTGCCGGCCAAGAAACCCGACCCGGCCATCTATCAACTCGCCGTGTCTCGCCTCGGACTGAACAAACAGGACACCCTCGTCGTCGAGGACTCGCGCAACGGATTGCTGGCGGCGACCGGCGCCGGGCTGCGCTGCCTCGTGACGGTCAACGGATACACCCGCGACGAGGACTTCACCGAGGCCACGCTCGTGGTCTCGGAACTCGGCGACCCGGGGAGAAAGCCGATCGAAGTGCTCGCCAATCGTGGCGCGGCCCGGCCCGGCGATTACCTCACCCTCGACGACCTGCGTGCCTGCCTTTCCGGAGGGGACCGATGAGCATCACCACGACGGAATACGTGGTCCGGACGATCGCCGAGACCGCGATCGAGAACGAGAAATACTTCGGCGACCTCGATTCGGTCGTCGGGGACGGCGATTTCGGTTACTCCCTGGCGCGCGGTTTCGAAAAGCTCCTCGAAGGCTGGGATGACCTCGACCGTACGGACGAGGGGGTGTTCTTGAAACGGACCGGAATGGTCATTGCGTCCCGGATCGGCGGCACGTCCGGGCCGTTGTGGGGCACCGCGTTCATGCGCGCCGGCGCCGCCTCCTCCCACGGTGACGGTGTGGTCGCGATGTTGCGCGCGGCCATCGAGGGCATCAAGGCGCGCGGCCAGGCCGAGGTCGGCGACAAGACGTTGCTCGATGCGCTGGTGCCGTTCACCGACCGCCTTTCGCAGGCGCTGGATGAGGGCGCACCGGCCGAGGAAGCGATCCGGGCCGCCGCCGCCACCGCCCGGGAAGCAGCCGACGCCACCAGCGGAATGGTCGCCAAGCGAGGGCGCGCGGCGTACACCGGCGAGCGCAGCCGGGGCTCGGTCGACGCCGGCGCCACGGCGCTGGCGGTAATCGCCGAACGGATCAGCGAGACCTGGAAGCAAGGAGCCACGTCGTGAAGAAATTCGTCAACGATCCGAAGAGCTACGTCGCCGAAATGCTGGAAGGCGTGGCCCTCGCCAACCCCGACACCCTCAAGTACATCCCCGCCTACAACTTGATCATGCGAGCCGACGCCCCGTACGAGAACAAGGTCTCGATCGTCCAGGGCTCCGGCTCCGGCCACGAACCGGCCCACGTGATGGCGGTCGGCAGGGGAATGCTCGACGCGGCCTGCCCCGGCGACGTGTTCGCCGCGCCCCCGATGGACTACGTCTACGAGACCACGAAACTGCTCGCCTCCCCGAAAGGCGTGCTGCTGCTGGTGAACAACTACACCGGCGACCGCATGGCCTTCGACATGGGCAAGGAGATGGCCGACGCCGACGGCGTGCGCTGCGAGATCCTGACCATCAACGACGACGTGGCCGTGCAGGACTCCCTCTACACGGTCGGCCGCCGCGGCGTGGCCGGCAACTTCTTCGTCATCAAGGCGGTGGGCGCCGCGTCGGAACAGGGCGCCGACCTGGACGAACTGCTGCGCATCGGCCGCAAGGTCAACGACGTGACCCGCACGATGGGCGTGGCCCTGACCGCCTGCACCCCACCGGCGAAGGGCTCCCCACTGTTCGAACTGGGCCCCGACGAGATCGAGTTCGGCGTAGGCATCCACGGCGAGCCGGGCCGCGAACGCCGCAAACTCGCACCGGCCGACCAGATCCTCGACGACATGCTCGACGCGGTCGTCCCCGACCTGCCCTACGAGTCCGGCGACCGGGTCGCCCTGATGATCAACGGCCTGGGCGGCACCCCGGTCAGCGAGCTGTACATCCTGTACCGGCGCGCCCACCAGCGACTGGCGTCGCTCGGCATCACGGTGGGCCGGAGCTACGTGAACGAGTACTGCACGTCACTCGACATGGCCGGCGCCTCCCTGACGCTGGTCCGCCTGGACGACGAGATCGAGGGCCTGCTCACGGCCCCGGCCGAGGCCGCCATCCGAGTCTTCTGAGCTCTCACCGCCGGTCACGCGGACAGCTGCCGCTGTCCGCGTGGCTCGCTTCGGCCCGGGAACCGTCAAAGCTGGTCAGCCCCGCTCAGCCCTCGCTCAGCGGCACCGCCAGCTTTTCGCTGAGCTCGTCGAAGGAGATGCCGAACGTCTCGCGGACCACGACGCCGTCCTTGGTGATCAGGAACGTGGCCTGGTCGGTGTAGATGCGGTCGACGCAGCCGACACCCGTCAGGGGATAGGTGCAGGACGGCACCAGCTTCGGGGTTCCGTCCTTGGTGAACAGGGTCATCATCACGTAGATGCTCTTGGCGCCGATTGCCAGGTCCATCGCGCCGCCCACCGCCGGGATCGCGTCCGGCTCGCCGGTGTGCCAGTTGGCCAGGTCGCCGCCCGCCGACACCTGGAAGGCGCCCAGCACGCACACGTCCAAATGGCCGCCGCGCATCATCGCGAACGAGTCGGCGTGGTGGAAATAGGCCGAGCCGGGCAGCTCGGTGACCGGGATCTTGCCGGCGTTGATCAGGTCGGGGTCGATCTCGGAACCGACCGCGGCCGGGCCCATGTTCAGCATGCCGTTCTCGGTGTGCAGGACCACGCCCGCGTCGGCAGCCAGGTGGTCGGCGACCAGGGTGGGCTGGCCGATGCCGAGGTTCACGTAGGAGCCGTGCGGGATGTCGCGCGCGATCTGAGCGGCGATCTGATTCTTGTCGAGGCTCATACGGCCACCACCCGGTCCACGTAGATGCTGGGGGTCACGACGGCTTCGGGGTCGAGCGTGCCGGTCTCGACGATCTCGTTGACCTGGACGATCACCAGGGACGCGGCGGTGGCCATCACCGGGCCGAAGTTGCGGGCGGTCTTGCGGTAGACGAGGTTGCCCATCCGGTCGGAGCGGTACGCGCCGATCAGCGCGACGTCGCCCTTGATCGGATATTCGAGGACGTAGGTGCGGCCGTCGATCTCGCGGGTCTCCTTGCCCTCGGCGAGCGGCGTGCCGACCGCGGTGGGGGAGTAGAACGCGCCGATCCCGGCGCCGGCGGCGCGCATCCGCTCGGCGAGATTTCCCTGCGGGACGACCTCCAGCTCGATCTTCCCGGCGCGATAGAGGCCATCGAAGACCCAGGAGTCGGTCTGCCGGGGAAAAGAACAGATCACCTTGCGTACGCGGCCCGCCGCCAGCAACGCAGCGAGGCCCGTGTCGCCGTTGCCGGCGTTGTTGGACACCACCGTGAGATCGCCGGCGCCCGAGGCGATCAGGGCGTCGATCAGCTGCACCGGCATCCCGGCCATGCCGAAGCCACCGATCAGCACGGTCGAACCGTCGGCGATGCCGGTTACCGCGGAAGCGGGCGAATCGAAGAAGGACGCGGTCACGACACGTTCTCCAGCACGACGGCGAGGGCCTGGCCGACCCCGATGCAGATGGCGGCGACGCCCCACCGGTCACCCGAGGTGCGCAGGCGTTCAGCGAGGGTGCCGAGGATGCGGCCGCCGGAGGCGCCGAGCGGGTGGCCGATGGCGATGGCGCCCCCGGCGGCGTTGACGATGGCGGGGTCGATGCCCCACGCGTCGACGCAGGCGAGCGACTGCACCGCGAAGGCCTCGTTGAGTTCGACCGCCGACACGTCCGACCAGGTGATGCCGGCCCGGGCGAGAGCGCGGTCGGCGGCCTCGACGGGCGCGTAGCCGAACATCGGCGGCTCGACGGCCGACACCCCGCGCCCGGCGATCCGGGCCAGAGGCGCGCGCCCGATCCGGGTGGCGGCGTCGGAGGAGCCGAGGACCAGAGCGGAGGCGCCGTCGTTGAGCGGCGACGCGTTGCCGGCCGTGATCGTTCCGGTCGGCCGGAACGACGGCTTGAGCGCGGCCAGCTTGGAAGCCGTCGATCCGGGCCGGATGCCCTCGTCGCGGGAGAGGCCGGCGACGGGAACCACGAGGGAGTCGTAGAAGCCGGCGTCCCAGGCCGACGCGGCCAGGTTGTGCGAGCGGGCCGCGAACTCGTCCTGCCGTTCCCGGGAGATGCCGAACTTGTCGCCCAGCATCTCGTTGGCCTCGCCCAGCGACACCGTCCACTCGGCTGGCATGTTGTCGTTGACCAGGCGCCAGCCGAGGGTGGTCGACACCGCGGTGACGTTTCCGGCGGGGAAGGCGCGGGACGGTTTCGGCAGCACCCACGGGGCCCGGGTCATCGATTCGACCCCGCCGGCCACGACGATGTCGGCGTCGCCGGACTCGATGGTCCGGGAGGCGATCATCGCGGCGTCCAGCGACGAGCCGCACAGCCGGTTGACCGTGGTCGCCGGCACCGAGACCGGCAGGCCGGCCAGCAGCACCGCCATCCGGCCGACGTTGCGGTTGTCCTCGCCGGCCTGGTTGGCGCAGCCCCAGACGACGTCGCCGATCGCGGCCGGGTCGAGGTCGGGCGTCTTGCCGAGCACGCCCTGCAACGCGGTCGAGGCGAGGTCGTCCGGGCGCACTTCGGCCAGCGCGCCGCCGAAACGTCCGAACGGCGTGCGCGCCGCGGCGTACAGGAAGGCGGAAGTCATGTTGTCCAACGTAAGCCCGATCCACTCATTCACGCCAAGACCAAATCAAGACCGATTGATAACGTACGGTTATGGAACTGCGCCACCTGCGCGCCTTTGCCGTCCTCGCCGAGGAGCAGCACTTCGGTCGGGCGGCGGTCCGGCTGCACATCGCCCAGCCGGCGCTCTCCCAGCAGATCAAGCAGTTGGAGCGCGAGTTCGGCGTCGAGCTGGTCAGCCGCACCACCCGCCGGGTCGAGCTGACCGAGGCCGGCCGCCGGTTCGCCGAGCACGCCCGCGCGGTGCTCGGCTCGGCCGACCGGGCGGCGGCCGACATGGCCCTGGTCGCCGCGGGTCAGGCCGGCCGGGTGTCGGTCGGCTTCATCGGCACCGCCACCTACGACCTGTTGCCGCTGGCCGCCCGCGAGGTCCGCGACGAACTGCCCGGGATCAAGCTCGAGCTGCACGGCGAGCTGCTCAGCCCGAGGTTGCTGGACGGCCTGCGAGACGGCGCCTACGACCTGGTGGTCCTGCGCCCGGACGGCATCGAACGGCCCGAGATCGACGAGCAGGTGTTGCGCGACGAACGCCTGATCGCGGTGCTGCCGGATCGGCATGCACTTGCCACCCGTACAAAAATAGATCTTGTGCAGTTGGCGAACGAAGCGTTCGTGATGCACTTCTCCGGCCATCGCTCGTCCATGCATGAGCATGTTCTGGCCGCCTGCAAGGAGGCCGGTTTCCGGCCGCGGGAGATCGTCGAGGTCGGCGAGACCGCCACCCTGGTCGTGTTCGTGGCGGCCGGCCTGGGCGTCGCGCTGGTGCCCGAGCCGGTCCGCAGCCTGGCCCTGGCGGGGGTGGCCTACGTCGAGCTGACCGGCGCCGTCACGGTCGGCCTGGCGATCGCGACCCGGGCCGGCGAGACCTCGCCCGCCGTCCGCCGGGTCGCGGAGATCATCGTCAGGCGCTCAGCTTCCCGGCGACCTTGACGACGCGCTCGGTCATGTGGTCCAGCGCGGCATATTCGGCGTCGCCGAGCGGGGCATTGTTGTTCGCGCCGGTGACGTGCGAGACGCCGTAGGGGTTGCCGTCGGAGAACTTCAGCGGGTCGGTGTAGCCGGGCGCCGCGATGATGCCGCCGAAGTGGTGGATCGTGTTGTAGAGCGCGAGCAGCGTCGACTCCTGGCCGCCGTGCGCGGTCTGGCTGGCGGTGAAGCCGGCGTAGACCTTGTCGGCGAGCTGGCCCTGGGCCCACTGCGGGCCGAGCGTGTCGAGGAACTGCTTGAGCTGGCTGGCCACGTTGCCGTAACGGGTGGGCGAGCCGAACAGCACCGCGTCGGCCCAGACCACGTCGTCGGCGGTCGCCTTCGGCTCGTTCTTGGTGGCGTCGAAGTGCTGGCTCCACGCCGCGTTGGAGGCGATCGCCTCGGCCGGCGCCAGCTCGGCCACCTGCCGCAGGCGCACCTCGGCCCCGGCCTTCTCGCCGGCCTGCGCGGCGCGCTGCGCCATCGCGTGCAGGGTGCCGGTGGATGAATAGTAGATGACGGAGAGCTTGACCTGAGCCATCGAGAGGTCCCTTCGAAGTTGCTGCGTCAGCCAAATTTCGGCGCTGGGCGAGATCCGTACCCGGCCATCCTGTGGCGAAACGGTCGGTAACCGCCGGGAAACCTTCGACTTTGCGGTCATCGTTATGATCGGCTCGCTGTTCCGTCGGGGGACGGACAACGGCGAAGGGGCATGAAATGAGGCGCCTCGGACGGCTTGTCGCCGTCGCGATGATCTTCGCGGGGCTGGTGTTCGGTGGTGGTCCGGCCGTGGCCGCGCCCGGCACGCCGACGCTCGATGACGTGTTGGCCCTGGTCGGGAACGATGTCGACCGGGCGACGGCGGACGTCGTCGTGATGATCGACGTGTCCGCCTCGATGGACGACATCAGCTATGCGCGGGTCAAGGAGAGCCTGGCCGGCTACCTCAAGACCCTGGCGCCGGTCGATCAGGTGACACTCGTCGCGTACGCGAGGAACGCGACCGTCACGGCTACGCAGCGTGTCGGAACGAACCCCGGCCGGATGATCGATTCGCTTCCTCCAGCGCCCCTCGGTGGCCCGGCCGACCTCGGTACGGCCGTGGACGCCACCATCTCGACGCTGCGCCGCCCGACGGCGCCCGGCCTGGCCACGGTCCTGCTGATCACGGCCGGCCCGGACGCGACCAATGCAGCCCAGGGCGCCGAGTGGAAAGCGCTCGCCAAGCAGGCGCGCGCGGTGTGGCAGCGGGTCGACGCGTGGGCGATCCCGCTCGCGGAGGTGACCAGTGCCCCGCTGCTGACGAAGGTCTGGTCCGCCGCCACCGTGGTGCCCGAGACCACGATCGACGACCTGCCCGCGATGCTGGGCCAGGTCCGCGACTCGGCCCGGCGGATCAAGGCCCGCAACCTGCTGGCCGGCGACCTGGTCAAGCCCATCCGGGTCAACTGGCCGGAGTACGGCGGCGTCCCGCACGGCCGGTCGGTCACCGAGGTGGAGGTCAAGTCGCCGCTGAAGTACGTGCCGGTGACGCTGGACAAGTTCCGGATCACCAGCACGAATCCCCGGGTGCGCGTCTCCGTCCCGCGCGGCCCGATCGAGCTGCGGCCGGGCCAGGCGATCAAGGTGCCGATCACCGCCCACTGGGACGCCGGGCCGCGCCGCAAGTGGCCGTTCTTCACGGTCGACGGCCGCACCGAGCTCAAGATGTCGGCCCGGGTGACCACCTCCTGGTCGCCGGTGCTGAACAACGAGCTGGACCTCACTCTCACGTCGACCCTGGCCGGCGAGCCGAAGAAGACGGCTCTGTCCGCCCAGCGCGGCAGCTTCTGGTACTGGCTCTCGGCGTTGGTGCTCATCGCCGTACTGGCCGAGATCCTGGTCTGGTGGTGGCGCCATCCGCCGGAGAAGCGGCGAAAGCGCACCGTCACCGTGGCCGGCACGTCCTTCACCTGGGAGGAGAAGGAAGTGCGGGACGCGTCGATGACGCCGAGCTAACAGGTTCAGCCCGCACGGCCGCGGGTATCCCGCCCTCGAACAAGACGATGAGGGAGGAACCATGGCAGTCGTGGTCGTCACCGGAGCCAGCGGCGGGGTGGGCCGGGCCGTTGCCCGCCGCTTCGGCGCACGAGGCGACCGGGTCGCCCTGCTCGCCCGCGGGGAGAAGGGCCTCGACGCGGCGGCCGAGGAGATCCGGGCCTCGGGCGGCCAGGCCCTGCCCCTGCCGGTCGACGTGGCCGACTTCGACGCGGTCGAGGCCGCCGCGGCCAAGGTGGAGAGCGAGTTCGGCCCGATCGACGTCTGGGTCAACACCGCGTTCTCCTCGGTGTTCGCGCCGTTCGAGCAGATCACGCCGGACGAGTTCCGCCGGGTCACCGAGGTCAGCTACCTCGGCTACGTGTACGGCACCCGGGCCGCCCTCACCCGCATGAAGCCCCGCGACCGGGGCACGATCGTGCAGGTCGGCAGCGCGCTGGCCTACCGCGGCATCCCGCTGCAGACCGCCTACTGCGGGTCCAAGCACGCGGTGCAGGGCTTCAACGAGTCGCTGCGCTGCGAGCTGCTGCACGCCAAGAGCGGTGTCCGCACCACCATGGTCCAGTTGCCCGCGGTGAACACCCCGCAGTTCACCTGGCTGCGCTCCAGGCTGGGCCGGCACGCCCAGCCGGTGCCGCCGATCTACCAGCCCGAGGTGGCCGCGCAAGCGATCGTGTACGCCGCCGACCACCCCCGCCGCCGCGAGTACTGGGTGGGCGCCTCCACCGCCGCGACCCTCGCCGCCAACGCGATCGCCCCCGGCATCCTCGACCGCTACCTGGGCCGCACCGGGGTCGACTCGCAGCAGACGTCCGAGCCGCACGACCCGAACGCCCCGGGCAACCTGTGGGAGCCGGCCGACGGCGAGCAGGGCCACGACTACGGCGCGCACGGCGAGTTCGACGACCGGTCCAAGCAGAGCAGCGTGCAGGTGTGGGCGTCGCAGCACCATGGCCTGCTGGCCGCGGCCGGCTCCGTTGCGGCGGTCGTCGCGGCCGGGCTGATCGGGCGGCAGGTGACTCGATGACGGCGGATTAGTCTGCTGACGGTTTGCTCCGGGGCCGGCGGGGCATGCAACCGGCCCGTACGGAGGTGGGCAAGTGGCGATCATGCCGCTGAGCTGGACCGCGCGCGACGAGGGTGGCCTCGTCGTCGTCGCCGTGCGCGGCTGCCTCGACCTGCCCGGCGCCCCGCGGTTGCAGACGGCCCTGCTGGAGTGTCTCGCCGAGCAGCCCGCCGCCCTGCTGCTCGAACTGTCCGGCCTGGAACTGGCCGAGGACGCCGCCCTGGCGCTGTTCGCGGAAGTGGCCGAGCAGAGCGCCCGGTGGCCGGGCGCTCCGTTGCTCCCGTGCGATCCGGCGCCACGGGTGGCGGCGCTGCTGGAGCGCGGCGGACTCACGGTCTACCGGAGCGTCGCCGAGGCCCGGGTCGTGGTGGACGAGGCCGTCCCGGGGATCGGCGACCAGATCCTGCCGATCGCCGGGGCCGCCCGGCACGCCCGCAATCTCGCCACCGAGGCCTGCGCCGCGTGGGACCTGCCGCACCTGGTCGGCCCGGCCTGCCTGGTGGTCAGCGAGCTGGTGTCCAATGCGGTCGAGCACGCCGGCACGATGATCACCGTGCGGCTCACCCGGCGCGCCGGGCACCTGCACATCGCCGTCCGGGACGGCTCCGCGGGCGAGCCGGTCGAGCGCCCGGTGGCCGCGGCGGCCGAGCGCGGCCGCGGGCTGATGCTGGTGAGCACCGTCGCGACCGACTGGGGCTGGCTGCCCGCGCGGGACGGCAAGGTCGTTCGGGCCACGCTGAACTTCTGACGTCAGCCGAGCAGGTCGGTCAGGCCCGAGGCGGCGGCGATCCGGGCGGCGTACGGCTGCAGTCCGGTCACCCGGACCTCGATGTCCCGCACCCGGGCCGCCTCGCGCAGCGTGACCAGAACCCCGATGCCCGCCGCGTCCAGCAGCGGCACCGCCGACAGATCCAGCTCCAGCCGGGCCGTCCGCCCACCGCCGGGCAGCGCGGCCATCAGCTCGTCGCGCAGGTAGCCGGCGTTGTCCCGGTCGATCTCCCCGGTCACCCGGCAGCGGATCACCTCGCCCTGGCCGGTCGTGGCCAGCACGAGCCGGTGGTCGGTCTCGTCGAGCGCGGTCCACGCGGGCGGCGCGTCGGTCAGCATCGCCTGCCGCAGCCAGGCGAGCGCCCGGGACATCAGCCGGGAGACGTGCATCTGCGAGAGGCCCAGCTCCCTGGCGATCTCGACCTGGCTGAGGTTGCCGTAGAACCGCAGGCCGAGCAGCCGGCGCTCGCGTTCGGGCAGCCGCAGGATCAGCCGTTCCACGCTCACCCGGTCGTCGACCAGGCCGAGACCGGGGTCGGGGGCGCCGATCAGGTCGCCGATCTCGACCCCGTCGTACCCGTCGGCCGCGATGTTCAGCGAACCGGGCGTGTAGGCGGCGCCGGACAGCTGCGCCTCGAGCACCTCGGCCTCCTCGATGCCGACCCGCTGGGCGATCTCCCCGGCGGTGGGCCGGCGGGACAGCTCGCCGGTCAGGGCCACCCGGGCCGCGCCCACCTCGAGGCTGAGGTTCTGCATCCGGCGGGGGACATGCACACCCCAGCTGTGGTTGCGGAAGTGCCTTTTGATCTCGCCGGTGATGGTGACGATGGCGTACGCCGTGAACGAGCCCCGTTCCGGGTCGAACCGATCGACCGACTTGACCAGCCCCAGCCGGGCCACCTGTTCGAGGTCGTCGGCCGACTCGCCCCGGCCCCGGTAACGCCGCGACAGCCGCCGGGCGAACGGCAGCGCCAGCCCGACGAAATCGGTCCGGAGCCGTTCCTGCGTCACGTCGTCGGCGCCCGCGCTCGCCACCGCGTACTCGAACGCGGCAAGGTCAAGATCCTCGAGTGGTCCGACTTGATCCCTACCTGGCATACGCTGACCTCTCCGTCGCCCGCCTCTGCTCAGCCTCAGCCCCGCTTCGTTGCCCCGTATGCCGGACCATAAACAACAACGCCATCAGGGGATCGCACACCTCATCGGGACCTGCCATAGTTCGCCGATCCGGGGGTATTCGACCGGCATGCGAATCGGATATTTTCTTTCCTGCGAGGAGTACACCCCGGCCGAGCTGCTCGAGCAGGCCAAGCTCGCCCAGGAGGCCGGCTTCCAGGGGTTATGGATCTCCGACCACTACCACCCGTGGAACGACGAGCAGGGCCAGAGCCCGTTCGTCTGGTCGATCATCGGTGCGCTCAGCCAGGTCGTGACGATCCCGGTCACCACCGCCGTGACCTGCCCGATCATGCGGATCCACCCGGCCGTCGTGGCCCAGGCGGCGGCGACCAGCGCGATGCTGCACGACGGCCGGTTCGTGCTCGGCGTCGGCACCGGCGAGGCGCTCAACGAGCACATCCTCGGCGACCGGTGGCCGTTCGCCGACGAGCGCCTGGAGATGCTCGAGGAGGCCGTCGGGGTCATGCGGGAGCTGTGGCAGGGCGGCTTCGTCACCCACCACGGCACGCACTACACGGTCGATCAGGCGCAGGTCTACAGCCGCCCGGCAACCCCACCGAAGGTGTACGTCTCGGCGTTCGGCCCCAAGGCGCTCGAGGTCGCGGCCCGCATCGGCGACGGCTACATCTCCACCTCACCCGACGCCGACCTGCTGGAGCAGTGGCGGGAGATGGGCGGCGGCGACAAGCCGGCCCAGGGCGGCTTCAAGGGCTGCTGGGCGCCGACCGAGGACGAGGGCGTCGACATCGCGCACCGGCTGTGGGCCAACTCCGGCGTGCCCGGCGAGCTGTCCCAGGTGCTGCCGTCACCGAAGCACTTCGAGCAGGCGTCGCAGCTGGTCACCAAGGAGATGACGCGCGATTCGGTGGCCTGCGGACCCGACCCGGCCAAGCACGCCGAGCAGCTCAAGGCGTACGAGGACGCGGGCTTCGACGAGGTGTACGTGGCGAACATGGGCCCGAACTACCGCGAGCTCATCGACCTGTACGGCAAGGAATTCCTCTGACCATCATGTGTTTGCCTGCTTCGATGCCGGGGCATCCCGCCGCCCGTGGCACGGTTACATCGCAGCAAACTGACCGCCCCGGGGCTGACCCGGCGCCGCAGCGGACGAGGATTCCGTTACCTCGGCGTGGACGGCGAGAAGATCACCGACGCCGAGACCCTCGACCGGATCAAGGCGCTGGTCATCCCGCCGGCCTGGCAGCACGTGTGGATCTCGCCCGACCCGCTCGGCCACATCCAGGCCACCGGCGTCGACGTGGCCGGGCGCAAGCAATACCTGTACCACCCGCAGTGGCGCACCGCCCGGGACGCGAAGAAGTTCGAGCACGTCCGGGCGGTGGCCGCGCGCCTGCCGAAGATCCGTGAGCGGATCCAGGCGGACCTGAGCGGCCGCGGGCTCACCCGGCAACGGGTGCTCGCGGCCATCGTCCAGCTGCTCGACCTCGGCATGTTCCGGATCGGCGGCAACGAGTACGCGGCCCGCGACGAGGACCCCTCGTACGGCCTGTCCACGCTGCGTCCGGAGCATCTCTGCACCCGCCGCGGCCAGATCGAGTTCTGCTTCCCCGGCAAGTCCGGCGTGCAGCACACCGGCATCGTCGAGGACGGCGAGGTCAGCACGGTCCTGACCGATCTGCGGCGGCGCCGGCGGGGCGCGGACCGCCTGTTCGCCTACTGGGACCGGCATGCCCGGCAGTGGACCGAGATTCACGCGGACGCGGTAAACGACTACCTGAAGGAGATCAGCGGCGAACAGCTGACGGCCAAGGACTTCCGCACCTGGCACGGCACGGTCGAGGCCGCCGCCGCGCTCGCCGAGGCCGGCCCGCAACCGACCGAGGCGAAGCGCAAGAAGGCCGTTTCCCAGGCGATGAAGCAGGTCGCGGACCTACTCGGGAACACCCCGGCGGTGGCCCGTGCCTCGTATGTGGATCCCCGGGTCATCGACCGGTATGAGCACGGCGAGACGATCCGTGGCGGAACCGAAACCGAAGTACGTGAAATCTTGAAGCCGGAGACCGGGGTTGGCTGAGTAGGTTGTGCGCATGGGCGTCGACAGCATCCAGAACGACGAGCGGTTGCGCCGTCTCGAGGCGGTCACCGACGCCACCCTGTCCCGCCTCGACGCCTCCGATCTGCTCGACGAGCTCCTCGACCGGGTGCGTGACCTGCTCGACGCCGACACCGCCGCGATCCTGCTGCTCGACCCCCATTCCCGGCAGCTGGTCGCGACCGCGGCCAAGGGCCTCGAGGAAGAGGTGCGGCGCGGCGTCCGCATCGCGTTCGGCCGCGGTTTCGCCGGCCGGGTGGCCGAGACCCGGGGGCCGCTGACGCTCACCGATTTCACCGCCGCTGACGTGGTCAACCCGCTGCTGCTCGAGATAGGCCTGCGTTCCCTGCTCGGCGTGCCGATCCTGGCCGCCGGCGAGGTGATCGGCGTGCTGCATGTCGGCTCTCTTCAACCACGGATCTTCACCCCCGATGACGTACGCCTTCTGGAGCTCGCCGCCGACCGGGCCGGCACCGCCGGGCAGATCCGCAACCAGAAACTCGAGCAGGCCACCGCCCTGGCCCTGCAGCGCAGCCTGCTGCCGAGCAGTCTGCCCGAGGTGCCGGGCGTCGAGATGGCCGCCCGTTACGTGCCCGGCCACGCGTTCGGCATCGGCGGCGACTGGTACGACGTGTTCACGCTCCCGTCCGGCTGGCTGGGCGTGGTGATCGGCGACGTCTCCGGCCACGGCCTCGCCTCCGCGGTGGTGATGGGCCGCGTCCGGAGCGCTCTGCGCGCGTACGCGCTGGTCAGTGACGATCCGGCCGAGGCCCTGACCCTCCTGGACCGTAAGGTCCGGCATTTCGAGGCCGGCAGCCTGACCACCGCGCTGTACGCGATGATCTCGCCGGACCGCACCGAGGTCCGGCTGTCCACCGCCGGCCACCCGCCGCCGATCTTCGCCATCCCCGGTTGCCCCGCGGTGGTGACCACCGTGCCCGCCGACCCGCCGCTGGGCATCGGCATCAGTCAGCGGCCACGCCGCAACACGGCGTTCGAGCTGCCCGACGGCGGCGTGCTGGTCCTCTACACCGACGGGCTGGTCGAGCGCCGCGGTGAGCTCATCGACGACGGCATCGCCCGGCTGGCGTCGGTGATCCGGCCGGCCCCGCCGGAGGACCTCTGCGCGATGATCATGTCGGCCGACGGGCTGGACGAGCCGACCGACGACGTCGCGCTGTTGATCGTGCGCCACCAGTCGTTTCGATGAACGTCTAATCGTTTCGCTGACGGTCCGAGTGGGAAGCGTAGAGCGCCATGGCGGCTGAGAAGAGGCACATCAAGCACGAGAACGAGAAGCAGCGCTGGGACCGCAACTTCGCCGATCTGCTCCAGGAGCTGCGGGTCGCGCAGACCGGCATCCAGATCCTCTTCGCGTTCCTGCTGACCCTGCCGTTCAGCAACGGTTTCCCGAAGACCACCGCGTTCCAGAAAGACATCTACATCGTCGCGCTGCTGGCCGCGGCCGCATCCACCACGATGATCATCTCGCCGGTGGCCTTTCACCGCGCCCTGTTCCGCCAGGGCCGCAAGCCGGAACTGGTCCGCTACGCCCACCGGATGCTCACCGGCGGCCTGGCGTTCCTGTTGATCTCGATGGTGTCCAGCGTCTTCCTGATCATCGACTACCTGTTGACCCGCCCGATGGCGCTGCTGCTCGGCGGGCTGACCGCGCTGTTCTTCCTGTCCTTCTGGGTCGCCATCCCGTGGTACCGGCACAACTGGATCGACGAGGACGACGTGGAGGAGGACGAAGAGGTCAGCGACGGCGAGCCGGGGCGCGGTTAACGCCGTTCGGCGAGGTCGGCGAGACGGCTCAGCGCTTCGGTGTTGCGGCCGTGCAGGAGCACGTCGTTCACCTTGTTGCGCATCCAGATCAGGAAACCCTTGTCGAACTCCTCATGCATGGTCACCCGGGTCGCGTCCGGCCCGGCCGGCTCCAGCACGATGTCGACCGTCGCCTCGCCGAGCGGCCACAGCCCGGCCTTGAGCTTGAGCCGCCGGTCCGGCGTCATCGCGAGCACCGTCGACGAGTCCTGCAGCGACAGCGGCCACGGCCCGGCCTTGTGGTGCAGCCGGGCGCCCACCGCCGGCCAGCCGCTGTCGACGTCCCGGATGTGCGCCGTGCCGACCACCCAGTCGCTGTAGGCCCAGCCGTCGGCGAGCACCGCGAAGACCTGCTCCGCGGACGCCTGAATGGTTCGAGTCACCTTAGCCACGCAGCGTGAGTACCCCGGCGGCAGGCGGATATGCCGGCTCAGGGCTGGCGGACCTCGACGTTGCCGTTTTGCACCCGGACCGGAAGGATCGGCTGGTCGCTGGCGGCCGGGCCGTGCCGCACCGCGCCGTCGCGCAGGCGGAACGTGCTGCCGTGCCACGGGCAGACGACGCAGGCGTCGGGCCCCTCGCCGATCACGTCGCCCTCACCGAGCGGGGCGGTCTCATGGCCGCAGCGCTCGATCATCGCGCTGACGGTGTCGCCGTCGCGGTAGAACAGGACGGCCACGTCGCCCACGGTGCGCACGGCCGGCTTACGGTCCGGCAGCGACGCCAGGGAGCCGGCGACGGTCCATTCCTCCGGGATCCGGGCGATCTCCGGCGCGGCCTGGTTGGCGCCGCCGCTCTGCGCGTACGCCAGATGGCCGCCGAGATAGGCGCCCAGCCCGGCCACCGACAGGCCGGCGAAGCCGAGGGCGCGGCCGCGGGTGTGCCGGCCGCGCAGGCGAGCGACCAGCGATCCGGCGTAGAGGCCGACCGCGACGAGGTTCGCGGCCGCGTGCACCAGACCCACCCGGCGGCGGTCGCGGGTCATCTGCGACCAGTCGGCCAGCCCGGCCGCCATCGCCGGAACCGCCCCGGCGGTGCCGACCGCGACCAGCGCGGTCGCCGCCCGGCGGGTGCCGGGCAGGACGTCCAGGACGGCGGCGCTGATGAACGCGCCCACCGGCGCCTGAACCAGTACCGGATGCAGCGGATGGCCCAGCCAGGTGCCGTGCAGCAGATCCCGCACGCCGTCGGGCACCGGCGCGGCGAACACCGCATCCTGCAGCTTGTCGCTGACCGGGTCGAGCGCGCGAGCCGTTTCCAGCCGGGTGAGTATCCGCATTACCGCGGCATTCCCCGCGGGGTAGCGTCGAAACTTCGATGCTGGTCCAACCGCAACCTGCCGGATGTCTTGCAACTTCCCCCTTCTCGGCAGTCCGCTGATGCTGACCCGCCTCGAGGATTCCGATTCCTACCGGATGGCTCGAGAGCAGATCGCCATAGGCGCGGAGCCGCCTACGTATACCCCAGGAGCTCTTGCGGGCTTTAGCGGGAGCTGCGCAGGCGGGCGTGGGTGTCGCCGTAGGCGGTGGGGGTGCCCAGGTAGCGCTTGGCGACCTTGGCGAGCATCGTGTAGTTCGGGTCGCAGACGTTGCCGACCGGGGCCTCGCCGGCCTGGCTGATCAACTGGTAGGCGTCGAGGAGGTCCAGGCCGGTCAGCGACGCGGCCCAGGTCACCAGGTCGTGCTGGCTCATGCGGTAGGCGTCCTCGAGCGGGCGGGCCGAGCCGGCCGACATCAGGGCCGTGTCGGACTCGAACCGCGGGGTCGGGGTGGCCACGCCCTTGATGACGTCGAAGATCAGCACGGTGTTCATGGCCGATTCGACGCCGGTGCCGCAAACCTCGCCGTCGCCTTGGCGGCAATGGCCGTCGCCGAGGGCGAACAGCGCGCCGGGCACGTTCACGCCGAAGTAGGCCGTCACGCCCGCGCGCAGTTCCGGCGTGTCCATGTTGCCGCCGTGCACGTCGGGGACGATCGTCATCCGGGACTCGAACGCGGCGGGCGCCACCCCCGCCGTACCGTGCATGGGGTCCAGCGGGAGCTCCATGCGGAAGTCGCCTCGCCGGGCGTGGTAGCGCACGATGCCGGCGGCCGGGTCCACGTCGTAGAGCCAGACCAGCTCGTCGAGCGGCGGATGCAGGGTGGCCGTCGTGTGGGTGCCGGTCAGCGCGCCGAAGTGCGGGAACGTCGAGGACACCGCCCACTCACGGGCTGGTGCGATCGACACGAAGTGCACGGCCAGGGTGTCACCGGGCTCGGCGCCCTCGACGTGGATGGGCCCGGTGACCGGGTTGAGGTAGGGGAACTCGCAGACCTGCGAGGGCAGGTCGTCGACGGTGCGCACCCGGCCGCCGAAGCAGTCCTCGGTGTACAGCTCGACGGTTTCGCCGGGCTTCACGCCGATCGCCGGCGGCCGGCCGCCGAAGGTGTAGGACAGTTCGTCGGGTGACGGGCGGTAGATGACCACAACTTCTCCTCAGAGGCCGGACAGGGCCGGTCGGCGGCCGGTCGCGTAGAACACCGCCAGCACGAGCAGGCCGATGCCCAGCCAACCATGGCCCGGCCGATCTGCCGGGCCTCCTCGCGGCTCTCCTCGGCGAGCATCGAGATGCCGTCGAAGCCGAGGAACGACAGCACCGCGATCGGCGACCATCCCGCCGGAGCCGGTGAAGACGCTGCCGAAGATGCCGAACGGGGCGATCGGCACCATGAGGATCAGGCCGTAGATCAGCAGGTCGCCGAAGCTCAGCGAGCGGCTGAGTTCCTGGCGGTAGCCGAACTGCTCGAGTTCCCCGGGTGGCTGAGCCATGGATGGACGTTAATCGAAAATCGGGCCGCAATAGATAGATCGATGTCAAAACAGCCGCTACGATCGGTCGTTAACCGATCGCACACCGTCAATCCCCCGAACAACGGGAGGGGAGCGAAGATGACCCTACGTCGGTTCGTGACCACCGGTCTGATCGCGGCGGCTCTGGTCGCTGCCTCCGGCGCGACTGCCGCCGTTGCCGCCCCGACCGGCGAGATCCGGTACGCCGGCTCCGCCACCGCTATCCGCGGCAGTTACCTGGTCGTGCTCAAGAGCGGCGCCGCCGTGCCGGCCGGCGTCACCGTCACTGAGCGCTACACCGCCGCGCTCAACGGATTCGCCGCCAGGATGAGCGTGTCCGCCGCCAAGCGCCTTGCCGCCAACCCGGCGGTCGCCTACGTCGAGCAGGACCAGACGTTCACGATCGCCGACACGCAGAGCAACGCCACCTGGGGCCTGGACCGCATCGACCAGCGGGCCCTGCCGCTCAGCACCACCTACACCTACCCGAGCACCGGGTCGAGCGTGCACGCGTACATCATCGACACCGGCATCCTGACCACCCACACGCAGTTCGGCGGGCGGGCCACCAGCGGCTACGACTTCGTCGACAACGACTCGAACGCGACCGACTGCAACGGGCACGGCACGCACGTGGCCGGCACGGTCGGCGGTTCCACCTACGGGGTGGCCAAAGGCGTGGCCCTGGTCGGCGTGCGGGTGCTGAACTGCTCGGGCAGCGGCACCACGGCCGGTGTCGTCTCCGGCATCAACTGGGTGACCAGCAACGCGATCAAGCCGGCGGTGGCGAACATGAGCCTCGGCGGCGGTTCGAGCACCACCATCGACAACGCGGTGGCCTCGTCGATCGCCTCCGGTGTCACCTACGGCGTCGCGGCCGGCAACGGCAACGTCCTCGGTCGCCGGCAGAACGCCTGCAACTACTCGCCGGCGAAGGTGCCGACCGCGATCACGGTCGGCGCGACCCAGAACAACGACGCGGCGGCGAGCTTCTCCAATTACGGCACCTGCGTCGACATCCTCGCGCCGGGCGTCAACATCACGTCGTCGTGGTATTCGAGCACGACCGCCACCAACACGATCAGCGGCACCTCGATGGCCACCCCGCACGTGGTCGGCGCGGCCGCGCTCGTGCTGCAGGCCAACCCGTCCTACACCCCGGCCCAGGTCTCGTCCTACCTCACCACGAACGCCACCCCGAACGTGGTGACCAACGTCGGCACCGGCACCCCGAACCGCCTGCTCTACGTCGTGAACTGACCGGCGGCGTGCCGCATCAGCGAACCCAGGACCCGGACCGAGTCGGTCACGCCGCCGAAGTGGGACGCGGCGTTGCCGTCCAGATAGGTCGCGGGAATCGGCACCTCGTCGATGCGGCACCCCGCGCCGGCCACGGCGAGCAGCACGTTCATCTCGTACTCGAAGCGCTCGCCGGGCACGTCGCCAAGATCTTTCAAGAGGCTTGCGGGGTACGCCCGGAGCCCGGTCTGGGTGTCCGAAACCGACTGTCCGGTGACCGCCCGGAACAGCCGCTGGATGAGCACGTTGCCGACCCGGCTGCGCAGCGGCATCCGGTCGAACCGCCGCACGCCGAGCACGAGATGCCCCCGGCCGGAAAGGGCCGCCACCGCCCGCACGTCGGCGGCCGTGTGCTGGC
Source organism: Actinoplanes sp. NPDC026619 (assembly GCF_040638295.1). Classification (NCBI taxonomy): domain Bacteria; kingdom Bacillati; phylum Actinomycetota; class Actinomycetes; order Micromonosporales; family Micromonosporaceae; genus Actinoplanes; species Actinoplanes sp. NPDC026619. The sequence continues at coordinate 469,795 of NZ_JBEZYA010000001.1, read as the reverse complement.
CGTCGCCGTCGGCCGTCACCACGTCCTCGTCCGGGTGCTGCTCGGCGCAGTGCCGGAACCCGGTCTTGAGCGCGGCGCCCTTGCCCCGGTTGACGAAGCAGTGCAGCACCTTGGCGCCCAGCGATTCGGCGGAGGCCAGGACCGGGTCGAAGGACGGCCCGCTGCCGTCGTCCACGACGACCACGGTCGTGCCGTCGCCGCGCAGATCGCGCAGCAGGCGGAGGAACTCCGGACCGGGCCGGTAGACCGGCAGCAGGACAAGCATGACCGGCTCTTACCCAGCGGTGGTCCTCCTCAATAGAGCGACCATCATCCGTTCCCTCCTTAGGAGGACCCGACCGCGGCGAGCGCCGATCAGACCGAGCCGCGCGGCGAGCAGCGCGGCCCGGTCGTTGTGGTGTTCGCCGCCGGTGGCCGGCACGTCCAGCAGCGCCGCCCCGCGCAACCCGAGGACCTTGCCGGCCAGGAAGCGCGCCCGCGGCAGATGCCAGTCGTGGGTGACCAGGCCGAGCGGGTGGGCGGCGCCGAACGCGTACCCCTCCAGCAGTTGATCCTCGACGGTGCGCAGGAGGTTCTCCAGGGTGCTCCGGGAGCGAGTTTCGGCATGCAGGTCGGCGTGCGCGCCGAGGCCGGCGTCGATGGCGGCGCGCAACATCAGATCGCCCTCGCGGGCGCCCGGCGGTGGCGGCGCGGCGCCCGTGCTCGCCTCCGGCCAGCCGCCGGTGAAGATCACGCGCGGGCGGTGCGGGGCGTTCGCGGCGACGTATCGCATCGCGGCCCGCACCCGGGCGGCGCCGGCCGCGGTGAGCTCCCAGGCGTCGCCCGTCCAGCGCACTCCGCGACCGAAAACGAGGAGAACTTCGGCAGTCACCTATCGAGTGTGACCGCGCGCACCGACGGGTATGCGACGGTCACCGATCGGTGCGTGGGGAGTTGAGGGCAGCATGCATCCACAACCACCGAGGCGCAGCACGCATGTCACCGGCAGCCCGAGGAACATGCTCGTCTACGACCGGTGGGGGCAGTTCGGCCGGCCCGTGCTGTTGCTGCACGGCCTGCTCTTCGATCGCACCATGTGGTGGCCGCTGGCCGCCGAGCTCACCAGCGGCTGCACGGTGGTCGCCCCCGACCTGCCCGGCCACGGTGACAGCCCGGCCCGCGACGAGATCGGCGTCGACGCGCTCGCCGGTGATCTCGCCATGCTGGTGAACCGTCTCGACCTGCACCGGGCGCCGATCGTCGTCGGGCACGCCACCGCCGCGCCGCTGGCGGCCGCCTTCGCCGACCGGTACGCCACCCACGACGTGATCACGATCGAGGACTCGGCCGGCCCCGGCGAGGTGCCCGAGTACTTCCGGCCCTTCACCGAGCCCCGGCACGATTCGGCGCTGCTCACGGCGTACGTCGATTGGCCGGTGGAAACCACTCGGCCGGTGTTCCCGCACCTCGCCGATCCGTCCGGTTTCGCCGGTGGTATCCGGACGCTGTTGCCGTGAGCTGATTTTCGTCAGCCGCGTATCAGCGGTATGTGCGGGCCATGTCAGCGGCCCGGCGCAGTGTTTCCCTCGAAGCTCCGATCCGAGGGGGAAACATGAGCGAACTTGTGGTGCGGGCCGAAGGGCTCCGCAAGCGGTTCGGTAAGACCCAGGCGCTGGACGGCGTCGATCTGGCCATGCGCCGCGGCACCGTGCTCGGTGTGCTCGGCCCGAACGGCGCCGGCAAGACCACCGCGGTGCGCGTGCTGGCCACGCTCCTCAAGCCCGACGAGGGTTACGCCGAGGTGGCCGGCATCGACGTGCTCAAGCACCCGCAGCGGGTGCGCCGGCGGATCGGCCTGACCGGCCAGTACGCCAGCGTCGACGAGGACCTGACCGGCACCCAGAACCTGGTGCTGATCGGCCAGTTGCTCGACATGCACTCGGCCGACGCCAAGAAGCGGGCGGCCGAGCTGCTCGAATGGTTCGACCTGAGCGAGGCCGCCGGCCGGCCCGCCAAGACCTACTCCGGTGGCATGCGCCGCCGGCTCGACCTGGCCGCGAGCCTGGTCGGCCGGCCCGAGGTGATCTTCCTGGACGAGCCGACCACCGGTCTCGACCCGGCCAAGCGCGAGGACATGTGGGGCGTCGTGCGCACCCAGGTCGCCGAGGGTTCGAGCGTGCTGCTGACCACGCAGTACCTCGAGGAGGCGGACGCGCTCGCCGACGAGATCGTGGTGATCAACAAGGGTCGCGTGATCGCGTTCGACACCCCGGACGGGCTCAAGCGCCGCGTCGGTGGCCTGACCCTGCGGGTGCGGCCGGCCGACCCGGCCCGGGTCCCGGACGCCTTGCGCGTGCTCGACATGGTGGCCGCGCCCGGCACGTCGGCCAGCACCGACAACACCGCCGGCGCCCGGGGCGGCGCGGTCAGCGTGCCGGTCGCCGCCGACACGGCTCTCGACGAGGCGCTGCCGGCCCTGCGCCGGGCCGGCGTCGAGGTCACCGAACTGGGCCTGCACCTGCCCAGCCTCGACGAGGTTTTCCACGCCCTGACCAGCGAAGACGCACCTGCGCCGAAGGAAGCGGAGCTGGTGTGACCGCCTGCACCGAGCGGCACTTACGCAAGATTCCCGCCCAGGCCGCAGGCGAGGGCCAGAAGGGCACACCTGAGGAGGACGCAGCATGACCACGTTGACGATCAACCCCACCACCACCGACCTCGACATCGACCGGCCTCGCGGCGGCGCGCTCGCCGCGCTCATGCGGCACAGCGTGGCACTCGCGCGGCGAAGTTTGATCAAGACGATTCGGACGCCGGAAGCCCTGATCGACGTGACCCTGCAGCCGGTGATCTTCCTGCTGATGTTCACCTACATCTTCGGCGGCGCCATCGCCGGCGGCGACCGGCATGGCTACCTGCAATATCTGCTGCCCGGCCTGCTCGCCCAGTCGCTCGCGATGGGCGGCATCGCGCTCGGCCAGAACCTCAACGCCGACATCGAGAAGGGCGTCTTCGACCGCTTCCGCTCGCTGCCGGTGGCCCGGATAGCCCCGCTGGCCGGCGCGGTCGCCGCGGACGTCGTCCGCTACCTGACCGTCTGCGTGGTCATGCTGGGCTTCGGCACGATCATGGGCTTCCGGGTGGAGACCGGCTTCCTCCCGGCGGTCGCCGCGGTCGCCCTGGCCATCGGGTTCGGCCTCAGCTTCTGCTGGATCTCGGTCTGGGTCGGCATGATCGTGCGCTCCTCCGGCGCCGTGCAGGGCGTGATGTTCCTGCTGATCTTCCCGCTGTCATTCGGCAGCAACGTGTTCGTGCAGGCCAACACGATGCCGGGCTGGCTGCAGGCGTTCGTGCACGTCAACCCGATCACGCCGCTGGTCGGCACGATCCGCGGGCTGCTGGTCGGCGGCCCGGTGGCGAGCCCGCTGTGGCAGACCCTGGCCTGGATGGCCGGTCTGCTGGTGGTCTTCGTGCCGCTGGCGCTGCGCGCCTACTCGCGGCGCGCTTGAGAGATGGAGTTCTGGTCCCCGGCCGGCAGCGCCCTTCGGCGCAGCCGGGCCGGGTCGACCTGCTTGCGGGCCGTCGTCCCGTCGAGCTTCCAGCCGATTTCGTACGCCTCGGCGAACCGGCTCTCGCCGATCTCCCCGGTGATCTGGCGGACCAGCCGGTGAGTCTCCGGATCGGTGCGGTCGTGGGTGCCGCGCAGCCGGGCCGACGCACCGAGGATGACCGCCGCCTCGGGATAGCGCTCGTAGTACGTGGCCAGGCCGGCCGCGGTAACCGCGACGACAGCCAGTATCGGCATGTCCTTGGTCAGCAGCCCGGCCGCGTAGGCCCGGGCCAGGGCGGCCTCGGCGCCCGGCCCGTCCTCGTTCGCGATGCACAGCGACGCGCGGACCGCGTTGACCAGCGCCTGACCGTGGTCGGCGGTGACGGTGAGCTCCGAGGCCATCCCGGCCTCGGCGCGGTCCACCAGCTCGCGGGCCCGGTCCAGGTCACCGATGCGCAGCCAGAAGCTGGCCGCCAGCGCGTCGACCAGGATGACGATCTCCGCCGAGGCCAGCCGCTGCACCCGGTCCCGGATCTCGTGGATCATCGCGATGGTCGACTCGGTGTCGCCGCGCCGCATGTTCAAGTCGATCCAGCGCAGATCGATGAAGACCTCGTCGCTCAGGCTCAGCGACCCGAACTCGCGGGCCAGCGCCCGGGCCTCGCTCAGATCGGCCTGCGCGCCCTCGAGATCGCCGTCGTACTGCCGCAGCAGCGCGCGCATCGGCAGCGCCGTGGCCTGGCCCCAGCGGTCCCCGGCCCGACGGAAACACTCCAGCGCCGCCGGCACGTCGGCACGCACCCCGTCGAGGTCGCCGCTGTTCTCGGCGAACTGGGCCCGGAAGATCCGGGCGAGGCCGGCCAGCCACACGTCCGGCCCGTCGGCCAGCCGCCCCATCAGGGCCAGCGACGTGTCGGTCTCCTCGAGGAAGAACAGCGTCACCGCGGTCAGCGCGCCGGCCAGGCCCGGCAGTTCCGGGTAGGTCAGCAGCCGGTCGGCGAGCGCCCGCAGCTCGGACTTGCCGTCCTTGGCCGCCTCGGCGATCAGCGACGACCGGTCGTTGATCTCGCTGAGCAGCAGGATCGCCCGCGCGCAGTCCCGGTCGAGGGTGGGCCCGCCGGTCGGCACGGCCAGCGCCTCGGCCAGCCAGTAGGACGCGTCGGCGTGCCGGCCGAGCATCTGCCAGTACCAGGCCAGATTCAGCGCCAGGGCGAGCGCGCCGGTGTCGTCGCCGGAATCGCACAGGTGGCGCAGCGCGGCGAGGATGTTGTCGTACTCGGCGTGCATCGCCCGCAGGGCCACCAGCTGGCCGGGGCCGCGCAGCTGCGATTCGTGCCGGGCCACCAGCGCGGACAGATGGCGGGCGGCGTGCCCGCGCACGACGTCGAGGGCGTCCAGCTCGGTCAGCCGCTCGATGCCGTACTCGCGCAGCGTCTCCAGCATCCGGTACCGCCCCGGCTCCGGCGCGAGCTGCAGGATCGACCGGTCGACCAGCGCGGCGAGCAGGTCCGGGACCTCGGCCGGGGGCATCTCCGGGGCCACCGCCCGGGCCGACGCCTCGGTGACGCCGCCGGGCAGCACCGAGACCCGTTCGGCGAGGGTGCGTTCGTCGTCGCTGAGCAGGTCCCAGCTCCAGGCGATGACGGCGCGCAGGGTGCGGTGCCGGGGGAGGGCGGTGCGGCTGCCGGTGGTGAGCAGCCGGAACCGGTCGGACAACCCGGCGGCCAGCTCGGCCAGCGACAGCGTGCGCAGCCGGGCGGCGGCCAGTTCCAGCGCGAGCGGCATGCCGTCCAGGCCGCGGACCACCCGGACGATGTCGGGCAGGCTGTGCTCGTCGACGTCGAAGCCCGGCCGCACCGAGGCGGCCCGCTCGGTGAACAACCGCACCGACGCGGTCCGGCGGGCCCGCTCGACGCCGTCGTCCGGCTCGGGCAGGGTGAGCGGGCCGAGCGGGACCAGCGACTCGCCGTCCACCGCGAGCGGTTCCCGGCTGGTGGTCAGCACCCGCAGCCCGGCGCACTGCGGGAGCAGGGCCGCGATCAGGTGGGCGACCGCGTCGATCAGGTGCTCGCAGTTGTCGACCACGAGCATGACCTGCCGCCCGCCGAGCTGGTCGGTGAGCACCTCCAGCTCGTCGCCCTGGGGCGGGGCCTTGCTGGAGCCCTCGAAGAACGCGCCCCCGCGCAGGCCGATCGCGGCCAGGAAGGCGGCGCCGACCTTGGCCGGCTCGGTGACCGACGCGAGGTCGATCAGCCAGGTGCCGTCCTGGTATTCGTGGCGGTGCCGGCGGCCGGCCTCGAGCGCGATGCGGGTCTTGCCGGCGCCGCCCGGCCCGAGCACGGTGACCAGCCGGCCGGCGGCGAGCAGCGTGTCGATCCGGGCGAGGTCGTCATCGCGCCCGATGAAGCTGGTCAGCGACGCCGGCAGATTGCTCGGCGCCTGCTCCGATGCCACGGGCCGCCGCCCGTTCGAGCCCGGCCGGCTCGCGCCTTGCCTGCCCACACCGGGGCCGGCGTGCCTACCCGCGCCCTGCCCGCCCGCGCCCTGCCTACCCGCGCCCTGCCTACCCGCGCCCTGCCCACCCGCGCCCTGCCCGCCCGCGCCCTGCCCACCCGCGCCGGGGCCGCCGGCGCCCGGCCACGTCGTGCCCAGTCCGGGCGCGGCGTCGGTGTCGGATATTTCCGGAATCTCGGGCGGGCGGAGCAGGCGCAGGTGGCGTTCGCGCAGGGCGGCGCCCGGGTCGGCGCCGAGGGCGTCGGCGAGCGACTCGCGGACCCGTTCGTACACGGCCAGCGCCTCGCCCTCGCGCCCCTGGGCGGCGAGGGCGTCGATCAGCAGCGCGGCCACCCGCTCGTGCGCCGGGTTCTCGGCCAGCAGGCCGATCAGCCGGGTCTCGGCCGTGCCGGCCAGGCCCAGGGCCAGCTCGGCGGCGGCCAGGTCGGCGGCGGTCTCGACCGACTCGCGCAGCAGGCGGGTCGCCGCGCCCGGCGCCACCGCCGCGACCGCCGACGGGGCGCCCCACAGCGCGACGGCCGCGCCGAGCAGGTCGGCCGCGCCGCCCGCGTCGCCGGCCCGCAGCCGGTCCCGGCCGTCGGCGGCCCAGCGCTCGAAGCGCAGCACGTCGACGTCCTCGCCGGTCACGTCGAGCCGGTAGCCGCCCTCGACGCCCACCCCGAGGAGCTTGTCGCCACCGATGATCTTGCGGAGCCGGGACACCAGGGACTGAAGCGCATTGGTGGGGTCGGCCGGCTGCTCCTCCGGCCACAGCGCGTCGACCAGCACGCCCGGGTCGACCGGCCGGCCGCCGGCCAGCGCGAGCCGGGCCAGCAGGCCGCGCAGCCGCGCCCCGGGAACGGGCACGACGGCATCGCCCCGGCGCACCTCGAAGGTGCCGAGCAGCGTTACCCGAAGCCCCCCGCTCTCGCCCACGACGTCGATCCTCTCGCGCGGGGGCCATACCCGAAATGACCCCCCTCTCATTGAGGGCAGTCTGCCGTAGCTTCGCGACCTGGCCCCAACCGTCCGGAACAACCCTCAGCGTCGCCTCAGTTTCGTAACCTGTGAGCCGCAGACTGGGGTGCATGATCGACCTGCTGCTGACCAACACGTCCCGGGGCGACATCGGCATCTCCGACGGCCGGATCGTGCCGCCGGAGCCGGCGCGGGAGACGCGCGATCTGGGTGGCCGGCTGGTCACGCCGCCGCTGGTCGAGCCGCACATCCACCTCGACGCGGTGCTCACCGAGGGGCAGCCGCGGTCGAACCGGTCCGGTTCGCTGTTCGAGGGGATCGCGATCTGGGGCGAGCGGGTCAAGGATCTGACCGCCGAGGACGTCAAGGAGCGGGTGCGGCGGGTGCTGCGCTGGCAGCTCGCCTGCGGTGTGCAGCACGTCCGCAGCCACGTCGACGTCTGCGATCCCGATCTGACCGCCCTGCGGGCGCTCGTGGAGCTGCGCGAGGAGGCCCGCGGCATCATCGACCTGCAACTGGTGGCGTTCCCGCAGCAGGGCATTCTGTCTTTCGACGGCGGCGCAGCGCTCATGAAAAAGGCCGTCGAGGTCGGCGCGGACGTGATCGGCGCGATCCCGCACTACGAGCTGACCCGCGAGGACGGGGTCGAGTCGGTGCGGTTCGCGATGGCGCTGGCCGAGGAGAAAGGTCTGCAGGTCGACATCCACTGCGACGAGACCGACGACGAGCACTCCCGGTTCCTCGAGACGATGGTGGCCGAAACGATCCGGCGGGGGATGAGCGGCCGGGTCACCGCCAGCCACACCACGGCCATGCATTCCTACAACGCGGCGTACGCCTACCGCCTGATCAACAACATCGCGCGGGCCGGCCTGCACATGGTCACCAACCCGCTGGACAATGCCGTGCTGCAGGGCCGCTTCGACACCGGGCCGATCCGGCGCGGCCACACCCGGGTCAAGGAGCTGCTGGCCGCCGGGATCAACGTGGCGATCGGGCACGACTCGGTGATGGACCCGTGGTACCCACTGGGCTTCGGCGACCCGCTGCAAGCCGCGTTCGTGCTCGCCCACCTCGGGCACATGAGCGGCGCGGACGAGCTGCGCACCCTGATCGACATGATCACGATCGCGCCGGCGACGGCCCTCGGCGTACCCAATTATGGTCTTGATCTTGGAAAAAGTGCCGACCTGGTCGTGTTCGACGCGACCAGCGAGGCCGAGGCGCTGCGGCTGCAGCGGCCCCGGCATCTCGTGCTGCGGGCCGGCCGGGTCGTCGCCTCGACCGAGCCGGCCCACACCACCGTCACCTGGGACGGCGTCACCCAGGAAGTTGACTTTCGCTGACCGCGTTCCGGTCCGGCTGGAACTGGAAAAAGATCCAGTAGAGCACCGCCGACACCACGAAGCCGACCTCGAACGTGAAGTCGCCGAACGACGGCCAGTGCGACGGGACCGGGCCGACATATTCGCTCTGGTTCGAGAAGAGCCAGATCGACACGACCATGCCGGCCGCCATCGCGACCGCGCCGCCCCACGGGTTGTGCGCCTTGTCGTAGAGGAAGCCGTCGAGCCGCTTGCCGCGCCGCAGGAACCAGTCGGTGAGGTAAACAGCCAGCCACGGCCCGATCCAGTACGCGATGACCAGCAGGAAGTTCTCGTACTTGTGCCCGGCGTCGCTCAGCCCCGACCAGGCCAGCAGGAAGCCGGCGACCCCGAAGACACCGGAGACGATGGCCCGCCGCAGGCCCAGCGGCACGGTGAAGCCGAGGGCCAGGAACGACATCGAGCCGGAGTAGATGTTGATGGCGTTGGCGCTGATCGCCCCGAGCGCGATGGCCAGCAGCGTCAGGTTCGCCATCACCGACGGGAGATGGCTGGTGAACGCCTCGGTCGGGTTCTCGATGCCGGGCGCCGCGATGGTTGCCGACGCCGCGCCGACGATCTCCAGGAACGTGCACGACACGAACACGCCGAGCCCGGCGAAGAGTCCGGTGGATACCTTGCTGATGGATGGCGACAGGTAGCGGGTGTAGTCGGTGGCGTACGGGTTCCAGCCCGCCGCGTACCCGAATGACGCGCCGACCGTGAGCAGGAAGCCGCCGAGCCCGCCGGTGCCGCCGGCCGCCGCCGAGGGCGAGGCCTTGCTCAGCGTGATGATCGAGGTGATCAGGAAGATCACCGCGAGGATCGGGAACGCGTAGCGCTCGAACGCCTGCACCAGGTTGTGCCCGAAGAACGCGACCGCCACCTGCAGAACCACCACGATGATCAGGCAGAGCACGTTGGGCAGGTCGGTCAGCGTGGCCAGGGCGAGCGCGCCGCTGACGCTGTTGACCGCGAACCAGCCGATGCCCGCCACGACCGCGTTGAGCCCGGCCGGAAGGATGTTGCCCCGATAGCCGAAACCAATTCGGGACAGGACCATCTGCGGTACGCCCATGGACGGGCCCCGCGCCGACAGGATGCCGTGCGTCGCCGAACCCAGCGCCGTGCCCAGCACGATCGCGGCCACCGCCTGGCCGAACGTCTGCTGGAAGTACAGCACCGAGATGACGCCTACGAAGATCGTCGCGAACTCGAGGTTCGGCGACATCCACGTCCAGAGCAGATTCAGCGGCTTGCCGTGCCGCTCGGTGAGGGGAATGAAACCCGCGCCGCCCGGCTCCACTGCCGTGACGCGGGCGCCGTAACTGCCTTCCCGGACTTCAGCCTCTGTTGTTTCGACCGCTGCTGTCATGTCCCCTGCCTTCAGGTCGACGACCCCCGATGACCAGGAGTAGACAGCCGATCTGTTTCCAGATTATTGCGGCTGCCAGCCGAGGGCCGGCGCGATCTCCGTCGCGATCAGTTCGAGGGCTTTCACCGCCGCGTCGAAGTCCGGAATGCCGGGATTGAACTGGGTGATCAGGTCGGTGGCGACCGGCAGCACCTTCTCCTTCTGCAGCGCCTCGATGATCTCGTCGGGGTGGCCGATGAAGGCGTGAAACCGCCGCAGATACTCCTCGGTGCTCTGCCCCGCGGGGAAGGTGCCGCGCTTGACGAAGCCGGCGGTCGCGTTGTTCAGGCCGTCCTCGATCTGGTGGAGCGCCTCCTTGCGGTCTTTGGCCGGGAAGACGAAGCGGGACAGGCCGATCCGCGGTCTGCGGGGCAGCGTCCACTCGGCCAGGAAGGCGTCGGCCCACCCCCGCTGGACGACGTCGGTGTCCTCGTCGTAGCCGTAGGTGGCCCGGTTGAGCAGGAGATTCGAGCCTTCCTGGGCGGTGAAGCGGGCGCCCGCCTCACTGAAGATGCCCTGCCAGATCCGGTCGGAGAAGTCGCAGCGGGCCGGCGGCTGGATGGTGAATCCGGGGCCGACCTCCGCACCCGCCAGCGCCGCGCGCAACGTGTGCAGGCCGGCCGTGGTCAGCTCGCGCTTCTGCTCGAAATCCTGGCCGAACACCGCGTACTCGGCCGCGCCGGATCCACTGCCGACGCCGATCTCGACGCGGCCGCCGCTGAGCGTGTCCACCACCGAGACATCTTCGGCCAGCCGGATCGGATGCTCCAGCGGGATGATGGTTATCGCCGTAGAAAGCCGGATTTTTCGGGTTCGGGCGGCCGCGTGTGCCAGGAAGGTCCAGGGTGAGGACAGGCCCCCACCCTGGAGGGGCTCGTGGTGCTGAGCGACCCACCCGACGTCGAATCCCAATTCGTCTGCCACGACGAAGTACTCCTGGGCGTTGCGGTAGGCCTCGCCCAGGTCACCGCGGCCTTGCACGTGCGTCAGAAATCCGAGCCGGAATCGCGATTCGCTCATCACGGCACCAGAACCGATCGGCGCGCGGCGGTGTGCACGTTCTCCGGGACCGGCAGGCCGAGGTTGCCGCGCAGCGTGGTCGAGTCGTACTCGGTGCGGGCGACGCCGCGCTCACGCAGGATCGGCAGCACCTCGTCGGTGAACCGGGCGAACTCGCTCGGCACCGCGACCCCGACGTTGAGTCCGTCGAACGCGCCCGCCTCGAACCACTCCTGGATCGCGGTGGCCACGGTCAGCGGCGAGCCGACGAACGGCGAGCGCTGCGAGTCGATGCTGCGCTGCACGACCTGGCGCAGCGTGAGGTTCTGCTCCCGGGCGAGCTTCTTGATGCCCTCGGCCTGCGTCCTGAAGCTGCGTTCGCCGGCGTCGCCGAGGTCGGGGAAGGGCGCGTCCAGGTCGTACTGGGTGAAGTCGTGCCAGCCGAACGGCCGGCCGAGCTCCTTGAGCGCCCGGTCGAAGCTCTTGCCCCCGAGGCGCTGCTGCTCGATCGCGCGCGCCTCCTCGTCGGTGTCCGCGACGATCGGGTTGAAACCGGGCACGATGAGCACGAGGTCGGGGTCGCGGCCCTTGGCGGCGGCCCGGGCCCGGAGGTCGTCGCGGAACTTCACCGCCTGCTCGATCGTCGCCGCGTGCGTGAAGATCGCGTCGGCGATCGAGGCGCCCAGGTCCCGGCCCTCGTCGGAGTCGCCGGCCTGGAAGATCACCGGCTGGCCCTGCGGCGAGCGCTCGATGTTCAGCGGCCCGACGACGTTGAAGTGCTCGCCGACATGGTGGAGCGGGTGCTGCCTGCTCTTGTCGAAGAAGAGGCCCTGCTCCTTGTCCCGCGGGAAGGCGTCATCCTCGTACGAGTCCCACAGCCCCTGAACGACCCGGACCGACTCGAGCGCCCGGCCGTACCGGGACGCGTAGTCGTAGTGCTCGGCCCGCCCGTAGTTGCCGGCCGTGCCGCCGTCGCCGGTCGCCACCACGTTCCAGCCGGCCCGCCCGCCGCTGATCAGGTCGAGCGAGGCCAGTCGCCGGGCCAGGTTGAACGGGTCGTTGTACGAGGTGGTGAGCGTGCCGACCAACCCGATGTGCTCGGTGTGCACCGCGACCGCCGACAGCAGCGTGAGCGGCTCGAGCCGGTTCAGGTAGTGATTCGGCGAGTCCGGGGTGATGTATTGGCTGTCGACGATGAAGATGTGGTCGAACTTCGCCGCCTCGGCCTGCTGGGCGCGGGCGATGTACCAGCGGATGTCGACGCTCGCATCCCCGGGGATCTCCGGGCTGAGCCACGTGTGGTGCTGACCGGGACCACCGACGCCGTAGAAGACGGCGCCGAGCACGAGATTTTTGCGAGCTGCCATGGCACCGAGTCTCGGCTGCTCGTCGGGGTGATGTCCAAGGAGAGAACGTGATGCCAGCCATTACGCTGCCTCATTAATTCCTAGTAGACTGATAGGCATGAGTCGGATTCTCGGCATCGGGCCGCTGCGCAGCTTCGTCGCGGTGGCCGACTGCGGCGGTTTCCAGCGAGCCGCCACGTCGCTGCACCTCACCCAGGGCGCCGTGAGCCAGCACGTTCGCCGGCTGGAGTCCGCCCTCGGCCGGCCGCTGGTCGAGCGGGACGGCCGCGGCTCGCGCTTCACCACCGACGGCGAGACGCTGCTGGCCCAGGCCCGGCGCATCCTCGCCGCCCACGACGAGACCCTGCGCGTCTTCGAGGTCGAGCCGGAGCACCGCCTGGTGATCGGCGCGACCGAGCACGCCGCCTCGGTGCTGCTCCCGGCCCTGGCCGGCGCCTTCCCCGGCCGCCGGGTGCGGTTCCGCATCGACCGCGGGGCGCAACTGCGGGCCGCGCTCGCCGAGGGCCGGATCGACCTGGCCCTGCTGATCGGCGCCGACGACGACGGCCGGGCCGTCGGTGAACTGCCCCTGACTTGGTACTCCGCGCCGCACTGGCGTCCTGCTGCCGACGGCGGCCCGGTGCCGCTGGTCGCCTTCGACGCGCCCTGCGCGCTGCGCAGCCGGGCCCTCGACACGCTCGCCGAGCACGGCCTGCCCGCCGAGATGGGCTGCGAGGCGGCCCACCTGGCCGGCGTGCAGGCGGCGGTGCGGGCCGGCCTGGGCGTGGCGCTGATGGCCGGGCTCGAGCGGGAGCTCGACGGGCTGATCGCGCGGGACGACCTGCCGGCCGCGCGACCGCTCGTGCTGTCGGTCCAGCCACGCGGCGGGCTGCCGGCCGCACTGGCCGACAGCGCCGCCCGGACCCTGCGGGATCTGCTGGCCGCTCATTTCGGGAGCGAAGTCGGCCGATAAGGCGAATGTGCCGCTTGTTCGCCTGTACGCCGCCGTGACCGGTGTGCTCGTGGTGACCTACCTGGCCTGGCCGGCCGGGGTGCGGCCCTGGCTGCTGGTGGTGGTCGCCCTGAGCCCGCTGGCCGCTCTGCTGGGGCGGCTGCGGCGGGCGCCGGCCGGCACCCGGCTGGCCCTGTGGCTGCTGCTGGCCGCGATCGTCGTCTACGGCGCCGGCAACCTCACCTGGGCCTGGCTGATCGCGACCGCCGGGCGGGCCGCGGCCAACGACTTCCCGGCCGTCAGCATCGCGTCCAGCCTGGGCGGGATGCTCGCACTCGCCGCGTCGCTGGTCGTCGTCCGGCAGCGCGGGCGCGGTGACCTCGGCGGCATCATCGACTCGGTCATCGCCGCGGTCGGGCTGACCGGCGTCCTGTGGGACACCACCCTGTGGCCCGCGCTGACCGCCGCCGGGGTGGCGACCGGCCTGCAGATCTTCAACTTCGTCAACGTCTTCCTGATGGCCGGCACGCTCGGCGCCCTGCTGCGGGTGTCGCTCGTCTCCGACCAGCGCATCGTCTCGGTGCGCCTGATCTCCGTGTCGGTCGGGTTCGCGCTGCTGGAGAACGTGTCCGCGGCCGTCACCGGCCGCTCCGGCGCCGACTGGGTGAACGTGTTCTACCTGGCCGGCTTCGTGGCACTGGGTTGCGCCGCGCTGCACCCGTCGATGGCCTGGATGACCACCCCCGGCCAGGTCCCCGACGATCACCTGAACACCGGCCGGCTGGTCTTCCTCGGCGCCATGCTGGCGATCGGGCCGATCGTCGGCGGCGGCCGCGCCATGTTCGATCTGCCCACCGACGGCGTCCTGCTGGCGGTGTCGTCAGCCGGGATGGTCCCGCTGGTCATGGTGCGGATCGCCCGCCTGTCGACCGCCCGGCGCGCGGCCGAGCTGGCCCTGCGCCGGCTGGCCACCTCCGATCCGCTGACCGGGCTGCCGAACCGCTCCGCCTGCGTCGAGCGCATCGACCAGGAGCTGGCCGCCGGCCCGGCCGACCTGGCGATCCTGTTCTGCGACCTGGACGGCTTCAAACCGGTCAACGACCGCCTCGGGCACGCCGCCGGCGATGCCGTGCTCATCGCGGTCGCCGACCACCTGCGGGCCGGGCTGCGCGGCGCCGACCTGGTCAGCCGCTTCGGCGGCGACGAGTTCGTGATCATCTGCCGCGGCCCGGGCGCGGCCGGCGCGATGACCGACCGGATCCGGGCGATGGTCGCCGGCGACTTCACCGCCGGCGAGGCCACCGGGGGCGAGCGGGTCCGCATCGGCGTCAGCGTCGGCGTCACCCACGCCCGCCCCGGTGACACCGCCGACGACGTCATCACCCGCGCCGACCTGGCCATGTACGAGGCAAAGAGGCACAAGAAGATCGGCGCCCTGAGCCTCAGCCACGGGTAGCGGCCACCTGGGTCGCGTTCGCGAACTGCGTTTCCAGCAGTTGCTTGATCGCCGCCATCTCGGTGGGGTGTTTCGCCATCGCCCGTTGCTGGTAGGCGGTCTCGACCGCCAGCATCGTGCCGGCCACCTTCGCCTGCGTCTTGCAGGCGGCATCGGCGGTCGCCACGGTGATCTCCGCCTTGCTGGGCTGGGCGGTCTGCCAGCGTCTGTCCGCGCCGGCCGCCGACGGGTCGGGATAGTCGAAGCCCGCCGCCGTCATGCACTTGCGCCACTCGCCTACGGCATGGGCGACGCGGCTGTCGTGCGCCATTTGCTGGTACGTGTCGAGCTGAAGCCGCTCCGCGATTCCGGGATCAGCCTTCGGCGCCCCTTTGTCGAGTTGCCGGGTGGCTTCTCCGGCACATCCGCCGGCCGGAACCGGCTGGCCGCCGAATGTCTGTTCGCCGGTGCCACCCCAGACGTTCACCGCGTCGCTGGTCGGCTGCTTTTGCTTCGCCTGCCGGGCGGCAATATCTTTTCCGCGCTTCTCGGCGTCGAGGTGGTGGTAACCCTCGATCTTCGCCTTGTCCGGATCGGTGATCGAATAACGTCGCGCGTTCTGCGCCGCCGGCGGGCCGGGAGTCGGCGAATTCGGTGGCCAGTACAGACCGAACCGATTCATGCAGGCGCGGCCGAGAATATCCACGGCGACGGTGAACGCGCGAATCTTGTCGGCGGATAGCCGATAAGCGTCGATCGGCAGCACGATATCGGAATCCGAGCGCACCACCGGAATGGCGCCGATCGGCGGTTCGGACGTCGGCGCCGGTGAGGCGGTGCACGCCGAGGCCGTGGAAATGACCATGGCGATGCCGCCGCAGGCGAGGATCTTCTTGATGATCATCTTCGACGACTCCCTGGTGGGGACAGCCCGCCCGGGAATGCCGGACGGGCTGTCGTTCGGGTGGTCAGCTACACGGCCGGCTTACTGGAAGTCGTGCGAGCTGATCGCGTTGTCGAAGCTGCTCAGGTTGTAGTACGCCCAGCTCTGGCTACCCGAGGACGTCTGGTACGGGTACACGTTGATGTACGCGCCGCCGTTGGCGATGCCGGTGTCGATGGCATTGACGTAGGCCCGGACAAAGCTGGAGGAGTAGTTGGCCACGCTGCTGCCCGAGTCGTTCACCGTACGGGTTGTGCCGAAGTAGGTCGGGGGAGCAGTGAGCGGCAGGGTGTAGTTGGTGACGTCACCGGTGGTGTCGTACACCCCGCCGAGGTAGTTCGCGTCCTCGAACACCACGAACTCACCGAGGTTGGCCACGCCGTTCGGCGCGGCGAAGGCCGACGTCGAGAGGGCGACAGCACCCAGGACGCCCGCGGCAATAGCGAGGGCAGCGCCAGTCTTACGGATCATTTTTTGCTCCCGGTTTCGGGCGGAGCTCGGCTACGGATTGAACCGAGCGAAGGGACCCTCAGGCTGCCTACGATCTTTCGACCGATGGGCAATTGCAGCGGTGAGGTGCCTCAAGTGTTACGCCGAAAACTGGTATCCGTCAATGACAGTTTCTTCGGGGTAATCGTTATGTGATCAATTTAAGCCGCAGGGGAATTAATGAATCGGACGCGAATAGATGAATGAATAGGCACTCATCCTTGTCGCGCAACGGGATTGGGTCCGGCCACGATGGACGGCGCGCCGGCGGCCGGAGCAAGCTACGCCCGGCGTTCCCAAGATATTCGCCGGTGCGGCCCCATTCAGGAGCGACTATCGCCTGCCCAATTGCCTGATCGCGGTATAGCCGCTCGGTCCGGGGGAGCCCGTCGTTCGGGCAGGCACAAACTGCCGAAGCGCCGATGCTCCCGGTGTCATCCAAGAACATCGGCGCTCGACTTTCTCCGTCAACCGCCGGTGATCGACCAGTGCCACGCCTCGGCCGGCAGGTTCACGAAGCCGTACTCCGCGGCGTGCACCTTCAGCCAGGCGAACGCCGGGCTCTTCGACGTGAGCGTCTTTCCGCCCGACGTGATGTCGACGGCCATGCCGATCTCGTGCAGCGACCGCCCCGGAATCGCGGTCGGCACCCGGCACGAGGAGGCCGGCGCGGTCCACACGTCCGGGCAGCCGTTGATCGTCCGCAGCTCGATCTGCCGCTGCTTGGTCCGGAAACCGCCTCCGGAGATCGCGATCCCGTCCGCTTTGGCGGCGTCGACCATGTGCCGGAACGCGAACGCGACGCTCTTGTGCACCGTCACGCCGTACACCTGGGCAGTGTCTTGCGTAGTGAACGCCGGCCGGGTCTGGTTGACCACGTCCTGGCTCATCGCCGCCGCTTTCGCGGCGAGGCTCTCGGCCGAGCCGAGGCCGGCGATGGCCTTCTCGGTCGCCGCCACCGCGAGCGACGAGGTCTTCCACGCGCCGAGCGCGGCGTTCAACGCGGTGGTTGCGCTGCCCGCGTCGGTCCGGGCCTGCTTGAGTACGTCGTCAGCCCGGGTCACCTGGACCTTGCGCGTGTTGACCGTCTTCACCGCGGCATTGACCGCGTTGGTCGCCTTGGTGACCGCGGCCGCGCTGCGCGGCTTCTGCTTGGACACCTTGGCCACGTTCTTCTTCGCGTCCGTGGCGGCCTGGACCGCCGCCGCGAGCTGCTCGCCGGCCGCCGTGCGAGCGTCGGTGGCGCTGGTCAGCCGCGCCTGTGCGCCGGTGCCGGCCGCCTTGGCCGCGGTCACGTCGGCGACCGCGCCGGCAAACGCGGTCTTCCGGCTGCCGAGAACCGTGCGCAGCTGCGCGAGCTGCGCATCCGCGGTAAGACTGCGGTACATCAGCGTCGACCAGCTGTTGGCGGCGATGGGGACGGCCGCCTCGGCCGTCCCCACCGCCGAGGCAAGGGGCAGCACACCACCCACCGCCGCGATGACGGCTGCCGCGGTGAAACGTCGGGCTCGGGCGCTCATGTGCTCGGGTCGCGTAGTCACCCGAAGAGCGTGTTTCCCCCGGGGTGCAGCCCGGCTCCCCCGTGGGAGCGGCCCGGTTGCGGGCCCGTTATTCCAGGCAGGTGTCCGGCAGCAGGAACCAGCGGAGCTTCTCGAAGCTGGCCGGCAGGCCGGGGGCGGAGCCGTCGACCGGGTCGGGGCGGGACTCCATCAGGCGGCGGGCCTCGGCCAGGTGCGCGGGCAGGACGGCCTCGCCCAGGGTGGGCTGCGCGATCGGGAGTTCGGCGTCCGGGCTCAGGTCGGCCAGGCGCAGGTCGGCCAGGCGGATGGCCGGCTCGGTGTGGGCGACGTGCGACCAGAGCGACGTGTGCGGGTCGAAGCGGTAGTCGGGGAGCATGCGCGCGCCGTGGGTGGCGATCAGGGCCACCGCCTCGGCCAGGTAGTCGGCGACCGCGTCGGAGATGAACCAGCCCAGGTTGAGGCGGGACCAGCCGGGCTTGATGCCCTCCCAGCCGGCCGCGATCTCCTCGCGGAACTCGCGGGAGTGCGCGTCGTCGATGCCGAGCAGCCGGTGGCCGTACGGGCCGGCGCAGGAACAGCCGCCGCGCAGCTGGATGCCGAACAGGTCGTTGAGCAGCGCCACCACGAAGCCGTGGTGGAGATAGCGGGCGCCCGCACGGATCTGGAACGACACGATCGGCAGGCGGTCGGCGTGCAGATCGCCGAGGATCTCGATGCGCGGCTCGGCGGTCCAGCGGGTCAGCAGGCGCTGCCACAGCTCGTGCTCGCGGGCGCCGATCAGATCCGTACCCACCTCATCCTTGATCTTGAAAACCAGGCCGGCCCGGATCGACTCGACGATCGCGGGGGTGCCGCCCTCCTCGCGCGCGATCGGGTCGTCGAGGTATTTGTGGCCGATCGGGTCGACGAACGCGACCGTGCCGCCGCCCGGCACCGTCGGCACCCGGTTGGCGATCAGCTCGCGGCGCAGCACCAGCACACCGGGGGTCTGCGGGCCGCCGGCGAACTTGTGCGGGGACAGGAACACCGCGTCCTTGTCGTGCATGCCGATCGGCACGTAGGGGCCGGCCGCGGCGTAGTCCCACACCGCGAGGGCGCCGTGCTCGTGCAGCACCGCCGACACCGCGGCCACGTCGGTGAGGATGCCGGTCACGTTCGAAGCCGCCGAGAACGCGCCGATGCGCAACGGGCGATCGGCGTACTCCTCGAGGTGTTTGCGCAGGTCGTCGAGGTCGACGTGGCCGTTGTCGTCGGCGCCGATCGACACCACCTCGGCGGTCGACTCACGCCAGGGCAGCTCGTTGGAATGGTGCTCGTACGGGCCGATGAAGACGACCGCGCGTTCGGCCTGCGGGATGTGGGCGGACAGGCCGTACCGGTCGTCGAGGGTCTCCGGCAGTCGCAGGCCGAGGATGCCGACCAGCTTGTTGACCGCGGCGGTCGCGCCCGAGCCGCAGAACAGCACCGCGTCCTCCGGGCCGGCGCCGACGCTGCGGTGGACCAGCGCCCGGGCCTCCTCGCGCAGCCGGCCGGTCTGTGCGCCGGTCGCGGACGCCTCGGTGTGCGTGTTCGCGTAGCCGGGCAGCACCCGGAAGCGGATGAAATCCTCGATGAAGTCCAGAGCCTGACCGGAGGCCGTGTAGTCGGCGTGCGTGATGCGCCGCGGACCGTACGGGCCGTCGAGGACCGCGCCGGCGCCGATCAGGCCGCGGCGGATGCGCTCGAGAATGGGGGTGTCCATGGCCCGAGGGTGCCGCACCGCGGCCGAGAAGACAATCAGTACCGGTAACGCCGGGGCCGCCGCCGCGAGGACATGGTTCGCCAGGTCAGGAACGCGCCGGCGGCCACCGCGGCGCCCAGCACGCCGAGGATGACGTTCTTGTTGGTGCCGAGGGTCTGGTTCTCGGCGACCGAGTTGAGCGCCGTGCCACCGGCCGGCGCGGCCGCGGAGGCGGAGGTGGCGGCGGACGGCGCGGGCGCGGTCGGCAGGGCGGCGAAGTCGACGATGTCACTCGACTCCAGCAGCGTCATGTGCGTGGCGACGAACTGGTTGGCCTGCTGGGCGAGCTTGCGCACGGTGTCGTTGCGGGTGCTGGCCCGGATCGTCGCGATCGCCGGGAAGATCTTGCCGTGGGCCGCGCGGAGCCGGTCGATGTAGATCTGGTCGAACTCCTCGCCCTCGGCCTCGCGCATCTCGCCGAGCCAGCCCTGCTGGTCCTTGTTCGGCTGGTTCGGCAGCTTGATGCCGAGCTTCTTGGCGGCCGCCCGGTCGAGCTTGTCCAGCGCCACGTGCTGGGCGGCGATGTTCTTCCCGATCTCCTGGATCTTCGGGTTCTTCGACTTCTGCTGGGCCATCTCGCCCGCCGGGATCTCCCAGAGCCCGGCCAGCCGCACCTTGACCACCAGGTCCTTGTCGGCGTCGGTGAGCTGGCCCTCGCCGGTGTCGGTGATCAGTTCGCCGGGCGGCACCGGCACCCCGGGCTCGGCAAAGGCCAGCGCCTTGGACGAATCGAGCAGGACCAGCGCCGCCACCGCGAACAACGGACCCCACACACGCCGCCACCAGAACACGGGAGCCTCCTCGACGCTTTTGCGAACCACGCTGGTGGTCTTCAATACGCAGCGGAGCTCCCTTTGGATCACCTGTGAGCGAGGAAAGTCAAGAGGACTAAGGTCCCGAATCCCCCTGGCGGCGGGGGTAGAGACTGGCGGGGTGAGTTCCGCAGCTGAGCAGCGCCACGCCCGCATCATGAAGGCGGCGGCGGTCACCTTTGCCCGGTACGGCTATCGGCGTACCTCCATGGAAGCGGTCGCCTCGGCGGCCGGCATGTCCCGGCCGGCGCTGTACCAGTACTTCAGCAACAAGGAGGCGGTCTTCCGGGAGATGACCCGGTGGCTGCTGGAGCGCAACGCCGCGGTGACCGAGGTGCCGGGCGCCCCGCTCGAGAGGTTCGCGAAGCTACGGGAGCAGGCCGGCCGGATCGACGCCGGTGAGCTCGACGAGGTCTGGGCCTTGCTCGGCACGGTGCGGCCCGAGGAGATCCTCGGCGAGTGGCGGGGCAGCGAGTTCGACACCGGCCACCCGCTCAACGGCCGGCTGGAACAGGCCGGGTGGTTCGGCAAGACGTTCGTGAGCGTGTCCGACGCCAAGCCGCTCATCTGCCGCGACGCCGAGGGCAAGCTCTACTCCAACACCGAGCTCGGCAAGGGCGAGGCCAGCCTGTGGAACATCGAGTTCCGCGGCGAGGTCACCGCGACCATGGTCTACGACGGACAGCCGGTGTTCGACCACTTCAAGCGGGTCGACGACGACACCCTGATGGGCATCATGAACGTCAAGCAGAACGGCGGACTCTTCTACTACTTCATCCTGGAAAGGGCCTGATGCGCATCCGGGCCGCGGTCACCGAGACGGCCGGCGGGCCGTTCGTGGTCCAGGACGTCGATCTCGAGCCGCCGCGCGGTCACGAAGTGCTGGTCCGGGTCATGGCGGCCGGGCTCTGCCACACCGACCTCACCATGCAGGCGGTCTGGCCGCTGACCCCGATGGTCTTCGGCCACGAGGGCGCCGGCGTCGTCGAAGCGGTCGGCGAGCAGGTCACCACGGTCACGCCCGGCGATCATGTCTGCCTCACGTTCCACAGTTGCGGGTCGTG
Organism: Actinoplanes sp. NPDC026619; assembly: GCF_040638295.1. Taxonomy (NCBI): domain Bacteria; kingdom Bacillati; phylum Actinomycetota; class Actinomycetes; order Micromonosporales; family Micromonosporaceae; genus Actinoplanes; species Actinoplanes sp. NPDC026619. The sequence goes on along the minus strand of NZ_JBEZYA010000001.1, from coordinate 448,677 downwards.
CGACCAATGCGCGGCCGGCCGGCCCGCCTACTGCCGCTCGGCGCGCGCCCTCAACGCCTCCGGCGGCCGCGGCGACGGCACCTCCCCGCTGTCGCGGGACGGAAAAATGGTGCATGGCGGGTTCTTCGGTCAATCCAGCTTTGCCACGTACGCCGTGGCCAGTGAACGAAACGCCGTTCGCCTGCCCGCCGACCTTCCTTTTCCGGTGGCCGCGCCGCTGGGCTGCAGCGTGCAGACCGGCGCCGGCACCGTCCTCAACCGCCTGCGCCCCGCGCCCGGCGACTCGCTGCTGGTCATCGGCTGCGGCGGGGTCGGCCTCAGCGCCGTGCTGGCCGGGGTGGTGGCCGGCTGCACGCCGGTCGTCGCCGTCGACCCGATCGAGTCGCGGCGCGCCCTCGCGGTCGAGCTGGGCGCGACGGAGGCCACCGGCCCGACCGGACTCACCGGACACTTCGACCACATCGTCGACACCACGAGCCGCCCCGAGATGCTCACCGCCGCCGTGAAAGCGCTGCGGCCGCTCGGCGCGCTCGCCATGGTCGGCATCGGCCGCGAGGTCACGTTCGACATCATGAGCCTGCTGAACTCGGGCGCGCGCATCCACGGCGTGCTCGAAGGCGACTCCGACCCGCAGAGCTTCCTCCCGCGGCTGATCGACCTGCACCGGCGCGGCGCCCTGCCGATCGAGCGCCTGATCACCACGTTCCCCTTCGAGGACATCGCCGGCGCGGTGGCCGGCATGCGCGACGGCTCCGCCATCAAGCCGGTCCTCGTCTTCGCATGATCGCCGGATGACACGACGGAGGCCGGGCGCACCGCGCCCGGCCTCCACCAGAAACCTGTTTAGTGCGGGTGTCCGCCGCCGGGCCTGCCCGGCCCCGGCCATCCCTGGCCCTGGGCCTGCTGATCCGGCCAGCCGTTGTGATCGCGGCGTTCGGCCTTCAGCACGTACTGGCCTCGGTACGGGCCCCAGCTGACCTGATCGCAGTCCGGGTCTTCCCAGCGGTTCTGGGAATCGCCCAGGCGCCCGACCCACTCGCAGTCGTAGCTGTTGCTGAAGTAGCCGATCACGTCCTCATCGTGGCGCGGTGGCGGCGCAGGGCTGGCCTGAGCCGGTCCCGCTCCGACGATCGCGGTCAGAAGACCGGCGCCGAGGAGCATCGACAGTTTTGCCGTGGTGTGCATGTCGCGCCTCCCTACTCATGACATGACCCGACCAGGCCATCACGGGAAGGAGTCATGCGTCTGACGAACGGCGCTTTTGCAACCGCGGGCCGGTCGGCCACCGGCCCTGCCGAGGTCTTTCCGCCTATTTCTCCGCGCGCTCCAGACGGTGCGCGAGCCACGCCACGGCTTGCGGGTAGCGGTAGTCGATGCCGCCGTGGCTTGCCGGGAACAGCTCGAACTGGACGCGGTCGTCCGGGACGCCGATGCGGGACAGACCGGCCCGGAACGCCTCGGCGCCCAGGTCCAGGAACCATTCGTCGCGGGTGCCGGCGTCGATCCAGATGGCCCGCTGCGAGCGGAGCGCGTCGGCGTACCGGTCGATCATCCGGATCGGGTCCCAGGCCAGCCAGCGCTCCCACCGCTCGGGGATGAGCTGCCCGCTGCGCGGGTCGAACGGCAGTTGCGGCGTGCCGTCGGCGGCGGGGGAGAAGGCCGCGGTGCAGCCGAGGAGGAGCAGCAGGGCGGTGTCGTGCTCCTTGGTGAACGGGGTGCGGCCGCGGAAGTCCGCCCACCATTTCTGGATGTCGTGGTCGTAGTCGCGCAGGGCCCGGGTGGCCTTGGCGAACTCGTTGAGATAGCAGTATTCGTACAGCGCGTCGCCGGCGTGGGTGGCGAGCGCGCCGAACAGGTCGGGCCGCAGCATCGGGGTGATCATCGCGCCGAAGCCACCGGACGACTTGCCGCTGATCGCCCGGGAGCCGGGCGCGTCGATCGTGCGGAAGTTGGCGTCGACCCACGGGACGACCTCGTCGCAGAGGTACGAGTGGTAGGCCCCGGTCCCGGCCGAGTCGACGAACTGCGACCCGCCGAACGCCGTCCAGGCGTCGACGTAGACCAGGATGCAGCCGGGCGCCTCGCCGGTCGCGAACACCGCGTCGGCGGTCTCGATGAACGGCTGCCGGAACGGCGTCCGGTTGGCCCACATGCTGATGTGCCCGGCGTAACCCTGGATCACGTAGATCGCCGGGTAGCGCTGCTCGCCCGACTCGGCGTAACCCGGCGGCGTGTAGACCCACAGCGGCCGCACGTGCGGATCACCGAGCGGATTGCCGCGCAGCAGCTCCGACTCGATCGTCTCCTGATGCAGTTCCCCGGCGAGTTCGTGATCCCATGGCAGCACGTCCGCCAGCGTAGTGCGCTCGCTCAGGCGCCGGAGGCCCGCTTGTCGGCTTCGTGGTCGGCCTCGCCGACCGGCACCCCGTCGGAGTCGCGGGCCCCGAGCGTCAGGTCGGCCCGGCCGCCGGAGCGCGCGATGTCGGCCTCGACGTCGGCGGCGCCGATCGGAACGCCGGCTCCGGCCCCGGTCACGTCCTCGACCTCGGGCTTGGCGGCCAGCGCGAACGCGATCAGCGGATTCTGGGCGATAGTCATGATTTCCCTCCCCGTGTTTCCCCTCCCGGTGCCCGCGCCGATGGCCGGTAAACCCCTATATATGGATAAGTCCGGTGAATTCGCGTGCCAGCCGGCTGGGATCCAGGGCCGCGGGGTCGCGCCCGCTCATCACTCAGAAGAAGGCCGGCCGACGAGGAGCGCGATGTGCTCGTCGCTCCCGGCGCCGGCCACCCGCTCCAGCACGACGCGGGCGCTGTCGCCGAGCAGTTCCCTCGTTGAGATCAACTCCTTGACCGCGGGATCGTGCTGGGCGGCGGCCAGCAGCGCGCGGTAGGGGGCGCCCGCCGGGGAGTGCGCAAGGAACCGCACCAGGGCGCCGAGGTAGGCGGTGAGCTCGGCCAGGGGAGTCGCCGCGGGCGGGACGGCGAGCTCCTGCTCCGCGTCGGCGGCGCATGCCTCGAAGAGGACCTCGGCCTTCGTCGACCACCAGCGGTAGACCGTCTGGCGGCCGACACCCGCGCGCTCGGCGATGCCCTTCATCGTCATGGCGGCGTACCCGACCTCCAGCAGGAGGTCGTCGACCGCGTGCAGAAGCATGACTGGGCCGACCCCGCCGAGTCCGACCGGGCCGAGCGGGCCGCGGTCGAGACGATGGCCGAGGCTCTCGCCGGCAGCGACCGGCCGTTCGCCTCGGCATGTCCGCCTCGAGCGCGCGCACCCGTGCGCTGCTCGACTGGGTTCCCACCGGTCCGACCCTGGTCGAGGACATCCTGGCCGGGTCGTACGGTTTTATATAGTGAGAAGGTAGGACGGAACCGGCTCTTCGGGCTTCCTGGAACCGGGCCGCGAGCGGCGGCCCGGCAGGCTGCCGCGCTCTTCGCGCTGGCCGGCGTGCTCGGCGTCGCGGCCATCGGCAACGACGCGAGCCACGCCCGCGACCTGCTGATCGTGGCGGTCTGCGACTTCGTCATGGCGCTCGCCGCCCGGCTGTTGCCGTGGGAACGGTGGCGGCCGAACGCGCCGGCCCTGCTCGGCCTGTTCGGGTTCGGCGTCCTCGGCCTGTCCACCTGGTCGTTCGGCGGCGTCGCGAGCGGCACCGGGCCGTTCCTGGTGCTGCTCTACGCCTGGGCGGCGCTGCACTACCCGCGGTGGGTGCTGCTGGCCTACGCCGCGCCGGCCACCGCCGCCTATCTCGTTCCGCTCATCCTGACCCGCCAGCCACCCATGGTGGTGGGCAGCGCGTTCATCTTCATGCCGGTCACGATCATCGTGGCCCTGCTCATCGAGGCGCAGGCCCGGCACCTGCGCGACGACCGGGAGCGGCTGGCGCGCATCGAGCAGTGGCGCTCGGCGATGGTCAACACCCTGGCCCACGACGTCCGGTCACCCCTGTCGACCGTACGCATGACCCTCGAAGAGCTGAAGGAGACCGCGACCGGGCACGAGGAGCGCATGGTCGACGCCGCCCTGCGACAGACCAACCGGGTCTTCCGCCTCGCCGATGGCCTCCTCGACATGCAGCGCATCGACAGCACCGGCCACCTCAAGCTGGACCGCCGCGAGCTGCGGGCGCGGACGCTGGTGCAGGAGGCCCTCCAATATGTGCGCACCGACAAGGAGGTGGTGGTCGACGTCGACGACGACCTGATGATCTGCGTCGACAAGCAGCGCTTCGAGCAGATCCTGATCAACCTGGTCGGCAACGCGCTGCGCTACGGCAAGCCGCCGGTCGTCATCAGGCTGGAGAAGGACCGGCTCGAAGTGCGCGATCACGGCCCGGGCATCCCGGCGGAGCTGCGGACGACCCTGTTCGGGCAGTTCGCCGTGGGTGGCCCGGAAGGGGTCGGGCTCGGCCTGTGGATCGTCCGGCAGCTCGCGGTCGCGCACGGCGGTCAGGCCGTCGCCGAGGTCCGCGATCCCGGCGTCGCCATGGTGATCACGTTTCCGGTCACGGCGAAGGGGTAGTGAGACGGATGTTCGAAGGGAGAGACTCATGACCGACACCACGAACGGCAACGCCGCCAAGGACCCGGCCGACTGGACCACCGGTGACGAGCCGGCCACCGCCGCGCAGGAGTCCTACCTGCACACGCTGGCCACCGAGGCCGGCGAGGGCGCCCCCGAGGGCCTCACCAAGGCCGATGCGTCCCGCAAGATCGACGAGCTGCAGGAGAAGACCGGCCGCGGCCGATAAGGGGGCCTTGCCCCCTTCCCCCACTTGACACCGTGATGTGTGATTGACCCGGCTCGCTATCATGCGAGCCCGGCGAACGCCCGATCGCGGGGCCCAGTCACGGGGTGGTGGTGCGGTGAGGTCCTGGATGAGGCGTCGCGATCACAACGTCTTCTTCAACGTGCTCGCGTTCCTGACCTGTGGCCTGCTCATGGGCGTCGTCGTGGCGGCCGCCGTCTTCCCGGTGGCGGCGATGTCGGGGCTGGCCGCGCGGGCCGGCAACCAGGCGTTCGCGAGCCTGCCCAGCGACATCAAGCAGTTCCGGTCGCCGCAGATCACCCGCATCTACGCGTCCGACAACAAGACGCAGATCGCCCAGTTCTACGACGAGTTCCGCAGCGACGTCCCGCTGAAGGACATCTCTAAGTACATGCCTGCCGCCATGATCGCCGCCGAGGACCGGGAGTTCCCCAACCACAACGGCGTCGACGTCAAGGGCGTGGCCCGCGCGCTGGTGAGCAACAACCAGGGCAAGGCCGGCAAGCAGGGCGCCTCGACGATCAGCATGCAGCTGGTGCGCATGTCCCTGGCCTATTCGGCGACCAACCCGCAGGAGGTCGTCGACGCCACGAAGGACACGCCGAAGCGCAAGGTCACCGAGATGAAGTACGCCATGCAGCTCGAGAAGGAGCTGTCCAAGGACCAGATCATCGAGCGTTACCTGAACATCGCGCCGTTCGGCAAGCAGACGTATGGGATCTTCGCCGCCAGCCAGGTCTACTTCAACAAGAAGCCGAAGGACCTCACGGTCGGCCAGGCCGCCATGCTCGCCGGCATCGTGCGCGCGCCGTCCTACTACGACCCGACCACCGGCGAGGGTTACGACCAACTGCTGCAGCGCCGCAACGCGTACGTGCTGCCCGGCATGGTGCTGACCGGCGCGATCACCCAGGCCGAGGCGGACAAGGCGCTGAAGGAGCCGATCCCGAAGGAGGTGCGGGCGGTCAGCAACGGCTGCGTGTCGGTGGCGAAGAACGAGTGGGGCTTCTTCTGCGACTACTTCTACCGCTGGTGGATGGGGCGCGAGGAGTTCGGCAGCACCCCTTATGACCGCGAGCGCCGCCTCAAGAGCGGCGGTTACCGCATCACCACGACCCTGGACATCAAGGCGCAGAAGGACGCGCGGGCCAACGTCGCCGGCGCGATCTCCGACGGCAACAAGAACGCCCTGCTGCTGGCCGCGGTCGCGCCCGGCTCCGGCAAGGTGCGGCTGCTCGCCGCGAACCGGCGGTTCAAGCTCGACGACCCGGCCCACCCGGCGAACAAGATCTCGTCCGACCCGAAGAAGGCGAAGAAGGGGGTCCGGGGCACCTACCCGAACACCACGAACCCGCTGCTCACCGGCGGTGGCGACATCACCGGTTACCAGGCCGGCTCGGTGATGAAGATGTTCACCATGGTGGCCGCCCTGGAAAAGGGCTACCCATTGGCGTACACGATCAAGGCCGAGAAGCAGTACCGGTCGGGCTACATCATCGACTCCGGCAACGACTCGGCCTGCGCCGGCACGCACTTCTGGTGCCCGCAGAACTCGGGTGGCGGTGGCGAGGGCGTCTACAACATGTGGACCGGCTTCGGTAAGTCGATCAACACCTTCTTCGTGCCGCTGGAGGAGCGGGTCGGCGCGGAAAATGTGGTCAGCGTGGCCAAGCGCTTCGGCGTCCAGTTCCGCGCGCCGAGCGACGCGGTGCTGGCCCAGCCGGGCAACTCGCACCAGTGGGGCGCGTTCACCCTGGGCGTCTCGTCGACCACCCCGCTCGACATGGCCAATGCTTACGCGACGCTGGCCGGCGACGGGATGTATTGCGATCCCACCCCGATCGAGCAGATCGCCACCCTCTCCGGCGAGAAGCTCGACGTCGGCAAGCCGCACTGCACCCGCGCCACCAGCTCCGACGTGGCCCGCGCCGCGCTCGACGCGACCCGCTGCCCGGTCGGCGACTCGGCCCAGCTCGGCAGCTGCAACGGCGCCACCGCGCGGGCGACCCGCGGCGTGGTCGGGCACCCGGTGTTCGGCAAGACCGGCACCACCGACCGCGACAAGACCGCCGCGCTGATCGCCGGCACCACGTCGCTGGTCGTGGCGGGTTACCTGGTCAACCCGGACTGGCAGGCGCACACCGACCGGATGGAGCACTCCACGGTCAACCCGGCGGTCTACAACACCCTCGCCGACTACATGAAGGGCAAGCCGAAGATCCAGTTCAAGACCCCGAGCAGCCGCAAGATCGCGGTCGGCGACCAGCGCTCCATCCCGGACGTCGAGTGCCTGACGGTCGCCCGCGCGCGCAGCCGCGTCGAGGGCGCCGGTTTCTCGGTCTGGGTCGGCAGCGGCCAGGTCGACTCGAAGTGCCCGGCCGGCACGGCCGCCGGCACCGAGCCGAGCGGCCGCACCATCAAGGGCGGCGTGGTGATCATCCAGGTCAGCAACGGCAAGGGCGCCGCGAAACCGGGAACGCCACCGACCCTGCCCGGCCTCCCACCACCGCGTCGCTGACCGGTCAGTCCCCGCCACGCGCTGGCGGGGGCTGGTCGGCCGCAGCGCGCCGCCCGTACGGCGCGAGGTCTCCATCGGACTGCGCTCGCCGATCACGCCCATGCCGTGCGCGTCGTCCACGTACAGCACCGCATCGTGCTCCCGCCACGACGTACCCCTTTCCAGATGGGGATCTTGAAAGCCGTACCCCCAAGATCGTGGATCAACCGAAAAGGTCTGATCGATCGGGAAAGGTTGCGGCTCGGCGGGCCCGGTGGGTACAGATGCGGGATGACCAACGTCGTTCGTGCGGTTCTGGCCGGCAGCCTGGCGCTTGGCCTGGCCGCCTGTTCCTCGAGCTCATCGGCGGAACCGGCGGCCACGACCGTGGCGCCGTCGAGCGGCCCGGCGCCCGCGCTGGCCGCCACCACCGTTCGCCCGCTGGCCGGCACCGGCGCCGCCCCGTTCGACTCCAGCCGCGAGGTGCAGGCCCCGCCCGGCTGGACGGTCAGCGTCTGGGCCCGGCTGCCCGGCGCCCGCCTGCTGGCCTGGACCCCGGACCGGAAACTGCTGGTCTCCCGGCCCAAGAGCGGCGACGTGATCGAGCTGACCCCCGGCTCCGGCGACGCCGTGCCGGCTCAGCAGACGCTGGTCGAGGGCCTGAACCAGCCGCACGGCCTCGCCTTCGCCGGCGACACCCTCTACGTGGCCGAGAGCAACCAGGTGGACGGCTTCACCTACGCGAACGGCGCGCTCTCCGGCAAGCGGCTGGTCGCCGGCGGGCTGCCCGACGCGAAGAGCCCCGAGCTGGGCGGCGCCTACGCGCACGCGCTCAAGAGCGTCGCGGTCGGTAAGGACGGCGCGCTCTACATCTCGATCGGCTCGACCGGCAACATCTCGGCCGACGACCGCGACGCCACCCCGGAGCGGGCCTCGATCCTGCGCGTGCCGCCGGGTGGCGGGTCGCCCGCGACGTTCGCCCGCGGTGTGCGCAACGGCACCGGCCTGGCGATCGACCCGGACGGCGGGGTCTGGACCGCGGTCAACAACCGGGACAACACCGCCTATCCGTACGAGGGTGACGACCACGGCAAGGTCATCCAGTCGTACGTCAACGACCACCCCATCGAGCCGCTCGCCAAACTGACCCAGGGGCGCGACCTCGGCTGGCCGTACTGCAATCCGGACCCCGACCTGAAGCCGGGGGAGAAGAACTCGCCGCTCAGCTACACGAACCGGCCGTTCGTGCGGGACCTGCAGACCAACGCCGACGGCGCCAAGCTCGACTGTGCCACGCTGCCCGCGGTCGAGCAGGGGATGGGCGCGCACAGCGCGCCGCTCGGGCTGAGCTTCGCGACTTCGCCCGGCCTACCCGGTGAGTACGGCGCCGGAGCGCTCGTCGGCATCCACGGCTCGTGGAACCGGAAGCCGCCGCGCGCGCCCGAGGTCGCGTTCTTCCCGTGGCGCGACGGCACGCTCGGCCCGCAGCAGACGTTGCTGACCGGCTTCCAGAACGCCGACGGCTCGCGCTGGGGCCGCCCGGTCGCGGCCGTGCAGGGCCCGGACGGCGCGCTGTACGTCAGTGACGACCTGGCCGGAGCGATCTATCGCGTCGCCGCGGCCGCGCCCTGACCCGGAAGCCGCAACGACTTCCGGGCCGTTACCCGCACCGGGTCAGTTCACGAAGTCCTGGGTGAACCACACCTTGCCGTTCGAGTCGCGGGTGACCGCGAGCCCGATCCGCTTGAAGCTGGTGTTGAGCAGGTTCTTGCGGTGGCCGTCGTTCGGGGCCACCTCGGCCATCATCAGGTCGGTCAGCCCGTTGGCCGCCGCGATGATCGACGCCTGGGTGTTCTGGGCGTTGCCCTGGCCGATGTTCTCGCCGGCGGTGTTCCACGAGACGCCCGCCGCCGTGAACCGGTCACCCAGTCCGGCCTCGCCGGAGCACTGGTGCGACAGGCCGCAGCCGCCGGCCATCAGCGCGTTGTGCGCCTCGGACGCCGTGGACAGCTGGGCGCTGAGGGTGAGCGGCGCGACGCCGTTCGCCGCCCGGGCCGCGTTGATGTGCTCGAGCGCGGCCGTGATCACCGGGTCGCCGGCCGGCGTCGTGGTCGGCGGCACGGTGGTCGGCGTGGTGGCCGGGGCGGTCGTCGGCACCGTGGTCGGCGTCGTGTCCGGCGTGGTGGCGGACGGCGTGGCCGAGGGCGAGGCCGGGACGGTCGGCGGCGGCGCGGTGGGCTGCGTCGTCGGCGCGCTCGTGGCCGGAGTCGTCGGTGCCGTCGTGGCCGAGGTGGTCGGTCGCGGCCGGTGCCGGTAGGCCTCGGTGGTGGCCGAGCCGAGCGCCGAGGCGGGGCGGGCGTCGTGCGAGCGGTGGATCGTCCGTGCGGAGGCGACCCCGGTCACGCCGAGCAGGCCGGCCGTGGCGACGGCCAGGACTACGTAGCGGGTCCGGGTGGGCTTGCGGTGACGGGAAAGCACGTTTGTCCTCGTTCATGGTCGATGTGCGTCGTGGGGCGGCGCGACTGACCACTATGCGCAGCATCGATCCATTCCGTACGACTCTTCAGGATTCCTTAAAGATCGCCACAGGCGGGCCTAACCCAGGCCGTGGGTACTGTTGGTCGCGATGTCCAGCCAAACCCGCCGTCTTGCCCTCCTCTTCGGAACCGTCGTCCTGGTTCTCGCCGCCGTCAACATCGCCGACAAGTTCGGCCCGCGGCACACTGGACTGGTCGCCGGCCCCCTGGTCGCCCTGATGCTCGTGCTGATCGCGCGGCGGGCCGGGCTGAGCTGGCGGGACCTGGGCATGTCGCGGCAGACGCTGCTGCCCGGCCTGAAATACGCGGTGGGCGCGGTCGGCGCGGTGATCGTCGTCTACGGCATCGGGATCGCCCTGCCGCTGACCCGCCCCGCCTTCCAGGACGTGCGCTACCACCTGCATCCCGGGGCCGCGCTGATGACCGCGTTCATCGTGGTGCCGATCGGCACTGTGCTGCTCGAGGAGATCGCCTTCCGCGGCGTCCTGCTCGGCCTGGTCAACCGGCACCGCGGCGCCACCTGGGCCAGCATCACGTCGTCGGTCCTGTTCGGCTTCTGGCACATCCTGCCGTCCCTGCGCCTCAACCACGCCAACCAGGCGGTCGGGGCCGCCGTCGGCGCCGGCATGACCGGCCGGGTGCTGGCCGTCGCGGGCGCCGTCGCCTTCACGGCGGTAGCCGGCCTGCTGCTGTGCGAGTTGCGCCGCCGCAGCGGCAGCCTGCTCGCCTCAGCCGCCCTGCACTGGGCCACGAACGGCCTCGGCCTGCTGGCCGCCTCCGCCCTGGCCGCCACCCGCCTGGCCTGAACCGCCCGCCACCTCGTCGGCCGTCCGGCCCCGCCGGACCGGCGAGGGCGATCAGGACAGGAACTGACCGCTGAGCGGCCTAGCGTGGCCGGTATGGAGAACTACACGACCGTCGCGCCGTGGATCGTCACGCCGGACACCGGGGCGTTGCTGGATTTCGTCACCGCCGTGTTCGACGGCGTCGAGCTGGGCCGGGTGGCGCTCGAGGACGGCAGCATCGGGCACGCCGAGATCCGGGTGGGCGACACGGTTCTGCTCGCGTTCGACCGGCGGCCGGACTGGCCGGCCATGCCGTCGCTGCTCCGGGTCTTCGTCGCCGATGCCGACGCGACGATGAAGCGGGCGGTCGCGGCCGGGGCTCGCGTAGTGACCGAGTCCGCCACCCACGCGTTCGGGCAGCGGGGCGGCCGGGTCCGTGATCCGTCCGGCAACATCTGGTGGATCAGCGCGGTGGTCGAGGACGTCGCGCCCGAAGTAGGCATGCGACGGCTGGCCGAGCCGCGATTCGCCGAGGCGATGCGCGACGCCCAGGAGACCCTGGACCGGGAGCTGAGCGGCGGCCCCGGCGGAGCGGTCAGCCGACCAGGAACGTTCCGGTCATGAAGACCACCAGGAGTACGGCGTGCAGGGCGGCGCCGATCATCAGGACGCTGCGGTCGACGAGCCGGTTGGCGCCGAGCCGGGCCAGCACCAGAATGACCGCCACCGCCTCCATCGTGTAGCGCGCCGCCGACTGCATCGACCGGCCGCCCACCTCGGTGGACATCAGCAGGACCAGGGTGAGGGCGGCCTGCACCACCAGGTAGAGCTGGTCGCGACGGAACCTGACCGGCCCGGCGACGCAGAGGATCAGCAGCACCACCGCGACCAGGATGGTGCCGGCGTCCAGGATTCCGCCCAGCGCGGCCGGGGAGAGCAGACCATGACCGCTCGCCTGCCGCACCGCGATCAGCCAGGCCTCGCCGGGGAACGTGTATCGCCGGCCCCACTGGTCCTGCGCGGCGCTGAACGCGAGCGGATCGCCCAGCTCCAGCCGGCAGTAGACGCTGTAGGCCACGACGCCCAGCGGCACCAGCGCGATCCCGAGAACGTCGGGACGCAACCGGCGCCGGCGCAGGTATTCGATCGCCAGCGGCGCCATCAGCAGCAGGCCGAACAGCCGGGTGGCGGAGGACAGCGCGCCCAGCGAGCCGGCCAGCCACCAGTGCCCGCGCCGCCCGGCGTAGAGCGCGCCGACGGCCAGCAGCAGGAACAGCGACTCGTTGTAGCCGATGAACAGGAAGAACCCGGTCGGGAACGCGGCCAGGTACCACGCCGCGCGCTGCGCCACCCGCGGGCCGAACTCGTGCTCGGCGAGCCGGTGCAGCACCGCGAGCGCGCCGAACGCGGCGAGGTTCGCGACGACCAGGGCCGCGGCCAGGGCGCCGCCCGGCAGCACCACGTCGGTGACGTGGATCAGCAGCGGATACAGCGGGAAGAACGCCGGGAAGCCGGGGCCGAGGTGGTAGCCGCTCTCGGCGATCCGCACGTAATGGCCGGCGTCCCAGTGGTTCCAGCCGAGGAAGATCATCGACAGGTCCGGGGTCTGGCCTTCCTTACCGGGCAGCCAGGCCAGCGCGCTCACGGCGAGATGGGTGACGGTGACGGCCGACCAGATCGCCAGGGCCGCGATGAACGCCGCCCGCCAGGGCTGCCGGACCGGGGTGACCGCCGGTGCCGCCGCCGGGGCCGGGACCGTGGCCGGCTCAAGAACGGACTGCAACGCGGGCTCCCTGGTCGACGGTGGCCGAGTCGAAGACGACGACGTAGTCGGGGCGGCCCTGCAGGCCCGTGAAGATCCGTGCCACGTACTCGCCGAGCAGGCCGAGGCACAGCAGCTGCAGCGCGCCGAGGAACACCATCGCGACGAAGAGCGAGGTCCAGCCGGGTACGACGTTGCCCCACAGATGGGCGGCCAGGACACCGGCCGCGAGCAGCAGGCACAGGACGATGCCGGCGCAGCCCAGCCAGGTCGCGAACCGCAGCGGCGCGGCCGAGAAGCCGGTGATGCTGTCGACGGCCAGCCGCACCATCTTGGCGATCGGATACTTCGAGCGGCCCGCGGCCCGCCGCTCCCGGGTGTAGGTCACCTCGCCGCTGGGCAGGCCGAGCCACGGCACCAGCAGGCGATAGACCGGCCGGTGCTCGGGCAGCCCGGTCAGGGCGTCCACGGCGGTTCGGCTCAGCAGCCGGAAATCGCCGGCGTTCGCCGGCACGGCGGCGCCGGCCACGCGCCGGACGAGGCGGTAGTACGCCCCGGCCGTCCAGCGCTTGAACGGGCTGTCGGTGCGGCGGTCGGCCCGCACGCCGTGCACCACGTCGAGCCCCGAGCTCTCGGCCAGCCGCAGCATCTCGGCGATCACCTCGGGTGGGTCCTGCAGGTCGACGTCGATGCTGACCACGTACTGCCCGCGGGCGCGGTGCAGGCCGGCGGTGAGCGCGTTCTGATGACCGCTGTTACGGCGCAGCCGGACGACCCGCAGCTGGGGCCACTGCCGGCGCATCAGCTCCAGCACCGCCGGGGTGGCGTCGGAGCTGCCGTCGTCGACCGCCAGCACCTCGTACGACCCGCCCAGGCTGTCGAGCACCGGGCGCAGCCGGTCGGCGAACAGCGGAAGCACGTCCTGTTCGTTGAACACGGGAACAACCACGGACAACCTCATCTGGCACTCCCTTTCACATCCCAACCGGTGAGAAGGTTGGCCAACGAAAAGGGAGCGCCGGACGGCCGATCAACTAGGTGGCACGTTCATGGGAGTTGCACAGGAGATGCACATCTCTCTTTGCCTGATCGTGCAACCTGGGGCGGGCCGGGGCCGTCACGATCAGCGCCACGCCGGCGGCGATCAACGCGGTGGAGGCCAGCACCCGGGCGCCGAGCGGCTCGCCGAGAATCCACCAGCCGAGCAGGACGGCCACGACCGGATTGACGAAGGCGTAGGTGCCGACGATGCGCGGCGCGACATGATCGAGCAACCAGGTGTAGGCGGTGTAGGCGACGATGCTGCCGAACACGACCAGGTACGCGAGGGCCCACACCGACTGTGGGACGAAGTGGATGCGGGTCAGCTCGCCGGTGCACGCGGCCAGGACGGCGAGGATGCCGCCGGCGCAGAGCATCTCGATGGCGCTGGCCATCAGCGCGTGCGACGGGCGCGGCGCGTGCATCGCGTAGACCGAGCCGAGGCCCCAGCACATCGCGCCGGCCAGGGCCACGGCGATCGCCACCGCGTCGCTCGAACCGCTCGGCCGGGTCAGCACCGCCACCCCGGCGATGCCGAGGACCAGGCCGGACCCGACCGGCCAGCCGATCCGCTCACCGTCGGTGACGCGGCGTCCCAGCACGATCCACAGCGGAATCGTGGCCAGGAACAGCGCGGTGATGCCGGACGGCAACCACTGCTCCGACCAGGCCGCGCCGCCGGTGCCGGCCGCCGGGAGCAGCAGGCCCTGGATCGCGCCGGCCCGCCACTCGCGCCGGTTCGGGATCGGCCACCGGCGCGCGCGGCAGTACGCGAACAGGATCAGGCCGGCCAGCAGGAACCGGATGGCGTTCAGGGTCAGCGGCGGGATGCCGTCCAGGCCCACCTTCTGCGCCAGATAGGTGGAGCCCCACACGACGTACACGATGAGCAGCGGTCCCAGTGAGGTCATAGTCATCCCGTACCCACGCCGGGGTTGGCAGTTTTGCCATGCATGCCGCAGTTCGTGCCATGCTGGAGGCATGCTCACCGATGTCGCGGTGGTGATCGCCGAGCCGGTGCCCGCCTTCGAACTGGGCGTGGCCAGCGAGATCTTCGGGCTCGCCGCGATCGACGCCGACCTGCCCCGGTTCCGTTACGCGGTGTGTGCCGAGCGGGTCGCGCCGCTGCGCTCCTCGACCGGATTCACGATCACACCGGCCCACGATCTGACCCGCCTCGAAACCGCTGACCTGATCATCGTCACCGGCGCCTCGCCACCGGTCCCGCCGCCCGGCGACCAGCTTGCGGCGGCGCTGACGCGTGCCGTCGCGCGGGGTGCGACGGTGGCGGCTCTCTGCACCGGAGCGTTCCAGCTGGGCGCGATGGGCCTGCTGGATGGGCGTACGGCGACGACGCATTGGGCGTACGCCGATGAACTTGCCCGCCGGTTTCCGCAGGTCACCGTGGATCGCGACAGCATCTACGTAGTGCACGGACCGATCGCGACCAGTGCCGGCGCCTCGGCCGCGATCGACCTGTGCCTGCATCTGCTGCGCCGCGAGTTCGGCGCCGACGTGGCCGGCCGAATGGCCCGCGAGCTGGTCGTGCCGGCCCACCGCAGCGGCGGCCAGGCCCAGTTCTCCCGCGCTCCGGTCCCGCCGCCACGCACCGGCGACGGCCTCGCCGAGCTGCTCGACTGGATCACCGACCACCTGAGCGAGGACCTGTCGGTGGAGGCGCTCGCGCTCCGGGCCGCGATGTCACCGCGCACGTTCATCCGCCACTTCCTGGCGGCGACCGGTGAGACGCCCGCCGCCTGGGTGCGCGACCAGCGCGTACGTCATGCGGAGCAGTTGCTGGAACGTTCCGGCCTGCCGGTCGCCGCGGTCGCCCGGCACTGCGGTTTCGGCAGCGCCGACACCCTGCGGCGGCACTTTCGCCGGGTGCGTGGGGTAACGCCCGAAACGTACCGCGCGGCTTTCCGAATGGCTCCCGCCCCGCCGGGGTAGGAGCGATCGCATGTCCACGATCCGCACCGATGTGCCCGCGCGGCTCGACCGCCTGCCTTGGGCACGCTGGCACTGGATGATTGTGATCGGGCTCGGCACCGTGTGGGTGCTCGACGGCCTCGAGGTCACGATCGTCGGTAATCTCTCCGGGCGACTGTCCGAACAGGGCAGCGGCCTGCACATCACGCAGAGTCAGGTCACCGGTTTCGGTGCCGCCATCTACGTGCTCGGCGCCTGTTGCGGAGCGTTGTTCTTCGGCTGGCTGACCGACCGGTTCGGCCGCAAGAAGCTGTTCATGGTGACGCTCGCGGTCTACCTGCTCGGCACCGCGATGACCGCGTTCTCGTTCGACCCGTGGTGGTTTTTCCTGTTCCGGTTCGTCACCGGCGCCGGCATCGGCGGCGAGTACGCGGCCATCAACTCGGCGATCGACGAGCTGATCCCGGCCCGGCACCGCGGCCGGATCGACCTGATCATCAACGGCACCTACTGGGCCGGTGCGGCGTTCGGCGCGCTGCTCACCGTGCCGATCCTCACCCAGTTGCCGGTCGGCTGGGGCTGGCGGGTCGCGTTCGGCATGGGCGTGGTGCTCGGCCTGGTGATCCTGCTGGTCCGGCGGCACGTGCCGGAGAGCCCGCGCTGGTTGTTCATCCACGGCCGCGGCGACGAGGCGGAAGCCCTGGTCCGCGGGGTCGAGGAGGAGATCGGCGGTTCACTCGAGCCGGTGGACAAGACCATCGAGATCCACCAGCGGAAGCAGATCGGGTTCGGCACCATCGCCAAGACGCTGATCACGAAGTATCCGAAGCGGGCCACGCTGGGGTTCTCGCTGTTCATCGGGCAGGCGTTCCTCTACAACGCGATCACCTTCGGGTACGCCCAGATCCTGCAGACGTTCTTCAAGGTGCCGTCCGGCAGCACCGGCTACTACTTCGCCGTGATCGCGGTCGGCAACCTGGCCGGCCCGCTGCTGCTGGCGCACCTGTTCGACTCGATCGGCCGCAAAGTCATGATCACCGGCACGTACGTGTTGTCGGGTGTGCTCCTTCTCGGCACCGCGTGGCTGTTCAGCGCGGGCACCCTGAACGCGGTCACCATGACCGCCTGCTGGTGCGTGGTGCTGTTCTTCGCCTCCGCCGGCGCCTCCTCGGCGTACCTGACGGTCAGTGAGATCTTCCCGATGGAGACCCGGGCCTTGGCCATCGCCTTCTTCTACGCGATCGGCACCGCCGCCGGCGGCATCGCCGGTCCGCTGATCTTCTCCGAGCTGGTCGGCAGCGGCAAGGTGAGCGACACCGTCGTCGCCTTCGTCATCGGCGCCGCCGTAATGATCGCCGGCGGCCTCGTCGAGGCATTCCTGGGCGTGAAGGCCGAGCGCATGAGCCTGGAGGACATCGCCACCCCACTGACCGCCTCAACCTGAGGGGTCAGCCGTACGGAGGTATCGGGCCTATCTATCGACGGGCATCATTGCTGGGTGCCGCGATGGTATTTGCGCCCCCGAGCATGGTTTTTGATCATTTTGTCGGCGACCGCGCTCGTCGCGGCTCTGCTGGCCTGGTTCCTCGGGCAGGAGGGTCTCGACAAGGCGGACAAGTGGTCGAGCGTCGTGTTCGGTTCGGTCGGATCCCTCGCGATCGCCGCCGGCGCGCTCTTCCGGCTCTGGCAGCTCGGTGCAGCCCGGCGCGACGGTCAAGAGGTGGCGCTCGCCCGGCTGGCCGAGGCACAACGCGAGCAATGGACCGCCGAGCAGGCGGCCCGGCGGATCCGGGATCCCTGGCCACTGAACGTGCGGTGGCTGTCGAGTGCCCGGGCGCAGGCGGTGTCGGCGAGCTGGGCCTCGGTCCGCGGCAAACCGGGAGGCGGCTCGGTCGATTTGGACGGGGTCTACGGCGAGATTGCCGACCTGCTCGAACGGGACGACGTGCCGAGACGCCTCGTCGTGCTGGGTGACCCGGGCACCGGCAAGTCGATGCTGGTCCTGCACCTGACGCTCGAACTGCTGCAACGCCGCGCCGGACACGGACCGGTTCCGGTCCTGCTGACCGCGGCGAGCTGGAACCCGGTTCAGCCGCTCGACGAGTGGATCGCCACCCAGATCGTCAGCGCCGACGGGCGGCTGGGCAGAACCGTGCCGGCGCCGGGCGGGGGACGGCGCACCCTCGCGCGCGAGCTGGTGGCGCGCGGATCGATCCTGCCGGTCCTGGACGGACTCGACGAGATGAACGACGAGTTCCAGCGGGCCGCGCTGATCGGCATCTCGGCCGCCGCAGCGGCCGGCCGCGAGCTGGTCGTGACGTCGCGGACGGTGCCCTACGAGGCCGCGGTGCGCGCCTGCGGGCCGATTCCCGCCGCGTCGGTGGTCGAGCTCCAGCCGATCGCCGCAACCGAGGCGGCCCAGCATCTCGCGGACAGCGCCGCGATGGCCGACACCCGGTGGGCGGGCGTGCTTCACCACCTGCGCGCCGGCGCCTCGACGCCGCTGACCGGGGCGCTTTCGACGCCGCTGATGATCTGGCTGGCCCGGATGGTCTATCAGAGCCCGCGCACGAGTCCGGATGAGCTTCTGCTCGCCGAGTGGGCCACCAGCCGGGTGGGGATCGAGGAGCACCTGCTGGAGCATCTGGTGCCGGCGGCCTACGCGAGCACGCAGACCAATATCGGCCGGACCCGCCGGTGGCTGTCCGTCCTCGCCCGCCACATGCGGGCGGAGCGAACGTATGACCTCGCCTGGTGGCAGATCAACGAGATCAAACCGGTCCCGGCGGCTCAGTTGATCTCCATCGCGTACGTCATTCTCACCGCTCTGGTGGTCAACATTTTTTCGCTCTCGGCCGGTGCGTCCGTTGTGTTCGCCGACGAAGGTTTGTCCTTGCTCGGCTCGATCTTCCTCGGGTCCTGGCTCGGCGTCTTCGTCGCCTTCGGGCGCATGCTGTTCACCGACCGGCACCATCCGCGACGGATCACGTGGCGCGGACTGCGGTCGCTGTCCCTGGTCGCCGGCCTGCCGCTCTTCCTGATCGGCAGCGTGACCGGCCACCCCGCCAACGGCCTCGGCCTCGCGTTGTCGGCCGGTCTGGTCGCGGCCTGCGCCAGCGGTGCGGAGGTTGCCCCGTCCGCGGTGAGCCCGCTCGTCGCACTGGCCAAGGACCGGGCGGCCGCACTCCTCTCGGCCGGGATCACCGGCGCCACCGAGGTCTTCCTGCTCTCGTTCGGTGTCAGCCTGGCGCAGCCCTGGCCGTGGCTGGGCGGACTGTCCGTCGCTCTGGCCGCGATCCTATTGAGCGCCTGGGGTCAGTTCGTCCTCGCGACGCTTGTTCTCGGCGTCACCGGCCGCACGCCGTGGCAGCTGCTGCGCGGCCTGGACGAAGCCTGCGACCGCGGCGTTCTCCGCCGGGCCGGAAGCGTCTACCAGTTCCGCCACGGCCTGCTCCGCAACCGGCTGGCCACCCTCGACGACAACTCAAAGATCTAAGGCTTCCGGCTTGTGTACGGCGTCGCGGCCGGTCTTGTCGCTGCGGACCTGGAACTGGGGCTCGGTGGGGGAGGCGTCGACCGTACGGCCGGCCTCTTTCGTCCTTGACGTGATCTTCTTCTCCACCTCGCCGTCGACCGTCTGTCCGTGGCTGCTCCAGGTGACTTTGTCGCCTTTTTTCAGATTGTCGGCCATGCCGGAGGCATACCCGTGATCAGGCCGGAGTAACGCTGGGGGTGTGGCCCGGGGCGATCGAGGCCTGCACGACCAGCGCCGCCGCGCCGATGGCGGCGGCGTCCCGGGGCTGGGCGGACAGCTCGACGACGATCTCGTGGCTGTGCCGGGCGTGGGCGGTGGCGGCCAGGTGGGTGCGTAACCGGCGGGCGTAGATCGAGCCGGCCACCGCCGTGCCGGGGCCGGTCAGCACGAGCCGGCCGAGGTCGAGCAGGTTGACCATCGACGTCACGGCGACGGCAAGGTATTCCGCTGCCTGGTCCACGATGGCGAACGCCTCCGGGTCGCCGCTGACCGCGGCACGGGCGAGGGTGTCGTAGGCGCCGGCCACGGTCGGGCCCAGGCGCATTCCCGCGGAACGGGCCGCCTCGACGGTCGCGGCCATCGACGCGTACTGCTCGACGCAGCCGCGGTTGCCGCACGGGCAGGGCCGGCCGTCGTACGCGATGGAGACGTGCCCGAGCGCGCCGGCGTCGAAGCTCGCGCCGCGGAACAGCGCGCCGCCGAAGACCAGGCCGGCGCCGATGCCGGTGGAGAGGTAGACGCTGCCGAACGCCTGCTCGCGGGAGACCCGCCGGCTCCAGAACTCGCCGAGGGCGGCGGCGGCCGCGTCGTTCTCGGCCAGCACCGGGATGCGCAGGCGGTCGGCGAGCTCGGGCGCCCAGGAAGGGGCGGTGGGGGCCACGATCGCCAGGCCCTCGATGCGGTCGGGGCGCAGGTCGAGGCCGGTGGTGAAGTCGTCGAAGCGGGCCGCCAGCTGGGCCGGCCGGTCGGTGCCGTCGAGCGGGACCACCTCGCGGCCGACCACGCCGCCGGTCAGGTCGATGGCCACGCAGGTCACCGACTCCGGGCCGAGCTGGAAGCCGAGGCCGAACCGGTTGTCGGGGTTGATGGCGAGCAGCTTGCGGGGCTTGCCGCGGATCGAGTCGGCCGAGCCGGTCTCGTGGATGACGCCGTCGGCGATCAGCTCGCGGACGATGTTGGAGATCGACGGCTGGGTCAGGCCGGTCAGCTCGGCCAGCTCGACCCGGCTGATTGCGGTCGCCGAGCGCACCACGTCCACCACGAGGGCGCGGCTGCCCGGGCCTCCGGCTGCGGCTTCACGACGTGCCATGGCAGGTACGGTAGCGAAGTGTTGACGGAGCAGCGGCGGGTCGGGCTGGTTCTCGCCCGGGCGTCGCGGGTGCTCGGCGAGGAGCCCTACTATCACGAGTTCCTCGAGGGGCTCGAGCGCGTGCTGACCCCGGCGGGCGTGTCGGTGCTGGTCAAGGTCGTCACCGACCGGGCGGCGGAGAGCGACACCTACGAGCGGTGGGCGGCGCGCGGCTTCGTGGACGGTGTGGTGCTGGTCGACCTGGCGCCCGACGACGAGCGGGTCGCTCAGGTCAACCGGCTGGGGCTGCCGGCGGTGGTGATCGGTGCGCCGTCGACCGCGTCGGGGCTGCCGACCGTGTGGACCGACGACGCCGGCTTCGCCCGGGAGGCGATCCGTTTCCTGGTCGGCCGGGGACACGTGTGGATCGGCCACCTGAGCGGCCCGGCGTCCTTCGTGCACACCCAACTGCGGCGCGCGGGCGCGGAGGCGGAGGCGCGGGACAGCGCCGTGAACCTGGAGCGGGCCGAGGGCGATTATTCGTACGAGTCCGGGCGAAAAGGGGCGGCGGAGCTGATCCGCGTGGGCGCGACCGCGATCGTCTGCGACAACGACTTGATGGCGCTGGCCGCCCTTGACGAGTTGCGCGACCAGGGCAGGGCCGTGCCGGATGATGTCTCGGTGGTGGCCTGGGACGACTCGGCGCTGTGCCAGCTGGCGGTGCCGGCGCTGTCCGCGATGAGCCACGACGTCGGCCGGATCGGTGAGCTCGCGGCGGGGGCGCTGCTCGACGCGATGGCCGGTAAGCCGCCCGCGGTCTATGAGGCGCCGACCGCCCATCTCGTGGCGCGCGCTAGCACCCGCTAAAAAGAGGCTGGTCAGAGCGTTCTCTCCACGGAGGATGACTACTTAAATTATTAATCTAACCTTGACATGGCTGCAACGTACGTCACATGCTGGGCGCCCGACGCATCGATGACTGGTGGCGAACATGATCAACAGACGGCGATTCCTGATGACCATCGCGGGTGCGACCCTGCTGGTGTCCGGCTGCACCGGCGGTGCCGGCGACGACGACGGCGGGGACAAGGGCGGGGACATCACCGGCTCGATCTCGGTGCTGACCAACCGCACCGACCTGGTCGACAGCACCCTCCCGGCGTACGCGAAGAAGTTCGAGGCCAAATACCCCGGCACCAAGGTCACCTTCGAGGGCGTCACCAACTACGAGGGCGACGTCACCACTCAGCTCAGCGGCGGCGACTACGGCGACGTGCTGCTGATCCCGAACACGGTCACGGTCGACCAGTTGTCGCAGTTCTTCGAACCGCTCGGCAGCGTCGACTCGCTCAAGGCGAAATTCCGGTTCACCGACGAGAAGGCGTACGACGGCCAGGTGTACGGGTTGTCGGTCGGCGGGGTCGCCAGCGGCGTCGTCATCAACAAGCGGATCTGGGCGCAGGCCGGCGTCACCACGCCGCCGAAGACGCCCGAGGAGTTCCTGGCCGGGCTCGCTCTGGTGAAGAAGACCGGAGCAGTGCCGTTCTACACCAACTACAAGGACGGCTGGCCGCTGAGCGTCTTCAACAGCGAGCGGTCGATCCTCGACGACGCGGCGATCAACGAGAAGTTCCCGGCCGACCCGGCGCCCTGGCAGCCCGGGAAGATCCAGTACATCACCGACGGCCTGCTGTACGACATCGTGCACGCCGGTCTCAGCGAGAAGGACCCGCTGACGACCAACTGGGAAGGCTCCAAGCCGATGATCGGCACCGGCAAGGTCGCCACCATGCTGCTCGGCTCGTGGGCCATCCCGCAGATGAAGGAGGCCGCCAAGTCCGCCGGCGCCAACCCGGACGACATCGCGTTCTGGCCGTTCCCCTACCAGACCGGCGGCAAGTTCTACTCGAGCATCCAGGGCGACTACAAGGCCGCGGTGGCCAAGACCTCCAAGAACAAGGCCACCGCTCGGGCCTTCCTCGACTTCTTCGTCACCGAGTCCGGCTTCGCCGCCGACCAGCAGGCCGTCCCGCCGGTCATCGGCCAGCCGCTGCCGACGGCACTGCAGGAGTTCCAGGGCACCGGCGTCGAGCTGATCGAGCTGCCCGCGGCGACCACCAACGCCGGCAAGGAGGACCTGATCGTCAAGGACTCCGAGATCGACCTGGGCGGCAACATCTATCGGCAGAAGCTCGTCGACGTCGCGCGGGGCGCCGCCAAGGGCGACAAGGACTCCTACTTCGCCGAGCTGAACAAGCGGTGGGGCGCGTCCCAGGCCCGGGTCATGAAGTGAAGCCCTGGCTCTAC
The DNA here is from genome assembly GCF_040638295.1 of Actinoplanes sp. NPDC026619. NCBI lineage: Bacteria > Bacillati > Actinomycetota > Actinomycetes > Micromonosporales > Micromonosporaceae > Actinoplanes > Actinoplanes sp. NPDC026619. The sequence goes on along the minus strand of NZ_JBEZYA010000001.1, from coordinate 426,225 downwards.
CTCGCGCCCGCGCTCGCCCTGGTGGTCATCTTCACCTACGTGCCGGTCGCGAACATGATCTATTACAGCTTCCACCAGTGGGACGGGCTTCGGCCGGTGATGACGCCGGTGGGCTGGGACAACTACGTGCGGGTCTTCACCGACGAGCGGTACTGGCGGGTCTTCCTCAACAGCCTCTACTACTTCGTGGCGTCGTTCGCGCAGATCGGGATCGCCCTCTACTTCGCGACCGTGCTGTCCTTCAAGACCCGGTTCCGCAACCTGTTCAAGGGCATCCTGTTCTTCCCGTACCTGCTCAACGGGGTTGCCGTCGGGTTCGTGTTCCTCTATTTCTTCCAGCCCGGCGGCACGCTCGACACCATCCTTGGCGGCCACACTCCGCTGTGGCTGGGCGATCCGGACATCGCGAACTTCTCCCTGGCCGGCACGTCGGTGTGGCGGTTCACCGGGTTGAACTTCGTGCTCTTCCTCGGGGCGATCCAGTCGATCCCGGGGGAGATCTACGAGGCCGCGGAGATCGACGGCGCGACCCGGTGGCACCAGTTCCGGCACATCATCGCGCCCGGGATCCGCCGCATCATCAGCCTGTCCTTCATCCTGGCGATCTCCGGCAGCCTCGCGGTTTTCGAGATCCCGTTCATCATGACCGGCGGCGCGAACGACACCCGCACCTTCGTCATCCAGGCCTACGACACCGCGTTCCAGTTCCGCCAGATCGGGCTGGCCTCGGCGATGGCCGTCGTGCTGCTGCTCATCGTGCTCGCCCTCACCTGGCTGCAACGCCTGCTGCTGCCGGACGAGGAGGTGACGCTCTCATGAGGAGCATCCCCAAATATCTGTCCCTGGTCGTCGCGTCGATCGTCGTGCTCGTCCCGCTGGTGGTGGTGCTGTTCGCGGCGTTCAAGACGCACGCCGAATACAGCACCACCGGGCCGCTCACGCCGCCGCATGACTGGTTCAACCTGGACAACTTCGCCACCGCCTGGCGGGGCGGGCACATGCTGCGCGGCTTCTGGAACACCACGATCATCCTGGTCGTCTCGCTGACCGGCACGGTTTTCGTGGGCACCCTGGCGGCGTACGCCATCAGTCGTTTTGCCTTTGCCCTCAAGCGCGTCGTGCTCGGGTTGTTCCTGGTCGCGGCGCTCGTGCCGGGGGTGACCACGCAGGTGGCGACGTTCCAGATCGTCAAGTCGATGGGCCTGGTCAACACGCTGTGGTCGGCGATCGTGCTGTTCCTCGGCACCGACATCGTCTCGATCTACATCTTCATCCAGTTCATGCAGTCGATCCCGAAGAGCCTCGACGAGGCCGCGCTGATCGACGGCGCCGGGCGATTCACCGTTTACCGCAAGATCGTCCTGCCGCTGATGCGTCCGGCGATCGCCACCGTCGTGATCATCAAGGGCATCGCGATCTACAACGAGTTCTACATCCCCTTCCTCTACCTGCGGTCGCCCGATCTGAACGTCATCTCGACGGCGCTGTTCCGCTTCAAGGGCCCCTACGGCGCGCAGTGGGAGACGATCGCCGCCTGCACCATGATCGTCATCCTGCCGACCGTCGTGATCTTCCTGCTGCTCCAGCGCTTCATCTACAACGGCATCACCGCCGGAGCGACGAAATGAAAGGATCATCGATGGATCTCGCGAGCGGCTGGACGCTGAGCGGCCCTCTCACCACCGAGGCGACCGTCCCCGGCTGCGTGCATGTCGATCTGCTGAACGCCGGGCTGATCCCCGACCCGTTCCTGGACGACAACGAGAACGCGGTGGCCTGGATCGGCCGCGCCGACTGGACCTACAACCGGGACGTCGCCTGGACCGGGCCGCGGCCGGACCGCATCGACCTGGTCTTCGAGGGGCTCGACACGGTTGCCGACATCTCGCTCGGCGGCGTCACTCTCGGGTCGACCCGCAACATGCACCGAAGCTATCGCTTCGACGTCACCGAGTTGATCGACGAAACCCCGCGAGACTTGCGAGTCCGATTAACTTCCGCCTACCAAGAAGCCGATCGTGTACGCGCTGAGCTCGGTCCCCGCCCCAACGCCTACCCCGAGCCGTTCAACTTCGTGCGCAAGATGGCCTGCAGTTTCGGGTGGGACTGGGGCCCCACCCTGGTCACCGCCGGCATCTGGCGGCCGGTGCGCCTCGAAGGGTGGAGCACGGCCCGGTTGAGGTCGGTGCGCGCACTGACGACCTACCGGGACGGCACCGGTCTGCTCGACGTTGACATTGCGGTGGAGCGCACCCGGGACTCGGCGCTGCGCGCCCGCGTCGTGCTCGACGGCAACGAGATCGCGACCGTGCCGGTGCGCGAGTCCGCGGCCGGCCCGCTGCCGGGCGAGCGCGTGACGCTGACGCATGAGATCGCCGGGGTGGCGCCGTGGGAACCGGATGAGCCGAATCTGCATTCACTTGTGGTCGTGCTGCTCGACGGGGAGACCGAGCTGGACCGGTGGGAGCGGCGGGTCGGCTTTCGCACGGTGGAGATCGACACGTCCGGCGGCGGGTTCGTTTTTCACGTCAACGGCGCGCCGACGCTGATCAAGGGGGTCAACTGGATCCCGGACGACATCTTTCCGTCGCGGATGACCCGGGAACGGTATGCGCGGCGGCTCGGTGAGGCGGCCGCGGCCGGCGTCAACCTCGTGCGGATCTGGGGCGGCGGGATCTACGAGTCGCGCGACTTCTACGAGGTGTGCGACGAGCTCGGGTTGATGGTGTGGCAGGACTTCCTGTTCGCCTGCGCCTGCTACCCGGAGGAGGAGCCGCTCTACTCCGAAGTGGTGGCCGAGGCGCGGGAGAACGTGGTGCGGCTGTCGTCGCATCCGAGCCTGGTCGCCTGGAACGGCAACAACGAGAACCTCTGGCTCTATCGGGCCGGCGGCTGGGACGCTCAGCCGGGCGGCGACCTCAGCTGGGGCTCGAAGTATTACCTGGACACGCTGCCGGCGATCGTCGCCGAGCTGGACCCGTCGCGGCCCTACATGGCGGGCAGCCCCTGGTCGGGGTCGTGGGAGCACGAGCCGAACGCAGTTGATCACGGAACTTTCCACTCGTGGGACGTCTGGAATCGGCAGGACTATCTGCACTACCGGGACTCGGCGCCGCGGTTCGTGGCCGAGTTCGGGTGGCAGGCGCCGCCGGCCTGGCGAACCCTTCGGGACGCCCTCTCGGACTCGCCGCTGCGCCCGGATTCGCCGGGCGTGCTTCATCACCAGAAAGCCGAGGACGGGAACGGAAAACTCGCCCGCGGGCTGGCGGCGCACTTCCCGGCGCCGGCCCCGTCCTCGATGGAGGCCTGGCACTACCTCACCCAGCTCAATCAGGTCCGCGCCGTGCGAACCGGGATCTCGCACTGGCGGTCGCACTGGCCGCACACCGCCGGGACCATCCTGTGGCAGCTCAACGACCTGTGGCCGGTCACCTCGTGGGCGGCGATCGACGGGGCGGGGCGGTACAAGCCGCTGTACTTCGAGCTGAAGTCGCTCTATGCCGCGCGGGCCCTGTCGATCGAGCCGCGGGACGGTGGTCTGGTCGTCGCGGTGATGAACGACCACGATGCGCCGTGGGCCGGCTCGTTGTGGATCGACTCGACCGCCACGGACCTCTCGGTTCCGCCGCGATCCGTCGTGCTCGTGGAAGTTCCCGAGCTTCCGGGGGCGGCCGAGATGGTTGTGGCGCGGTTCAACGGCGTACAAAATCTGTGGTTCGCCTCTGATTTTGATCTTGTTGATTCGGAGTTGACCGTGACCGCCGAATCGGTGCCCGGCGGGCTCGATGTGCATGTCACGGCGGCCGGACTCGCCCGTGACCTGCTGCTTCAGCCGGATCGTCTGCACCCCGACGCCGTCGTGGACCGTGGGTTCGTGACGTTGCTGCCGGGGGAGTCGACCACCTTTGCCGTTCGTGCGCCGGCCGAGCTCGATGCCGGCCTGATCAAAGCCCCGTGGGTCCTGACCGACCTGGCCACGGCCCTGCGGTCCTAGAAAATCCGTCTCCCCAACGGAGGTTTCCCCCCATGAAGATCCCCCGCCCGGTCTGGGCCGTCGGCGCCGCTCTGGTGCTGCTCGGCGCGGGCATGGTCCACAGCGCCCCGGACGCCTCGGCGTTCGCGGCCACCTCACGCACGACCGTCCTCAACTACCTCAAGTCGATCACCGGCACCTCGATCGTCTCCGGGCAGCACAACAAGGAGCCGGCCACGTCGCCGGGGCAGTACACCCAGCAGGTGCACGACGTCACCGGGCAGTGGCCCGGGCTGTGGGGCGGCGACATGATGTTCCGCGCCGACGACGTCGCCAACCGGCAGCGCGTCATCGACCAGGCCAAGACCGAATGGGCGAACGGTTCCCTGGTCGCGCTCACCTGGCACGCCTGCTCACCGACGGTGGGCAGCACCTGCGAGTTCGACGGTGGCGTCAAGACCCGCATCGCCGACGCGCAGTTCCAGCAGATCGTCACCGGCGGCACCACGCTCAACCAGACGTGGCGCAGCCGGATGGCCGCCGTCGTGCCCTACCTCAAGCAGCTCAAGGCCGCCGGGGTACCGGTGCTGTGGCGGCCGTTCCACGAGATGAACGAGACCTGGAACTGGTGGGGCGGCCGGCCCGGCGCGAACGGCGGCGCCAAGATCTTCCAGCAGATGAAGGACTACTTCGACAGCCAGGGCCTGGACAACCTGATCTGGGTCTGGAACGTGCAGGACAACCCGGCCGGCGGCTGGTCGTCCTACTATCCGGGCAGCAACTATGTGGACGTGGTGTCCCTCGACGCGTGGTACAAGAACTATCCGTCGTCGAGTGACTATTCGCAGATCCAGTCGATCGCGGCGGGCAAGCCGATCGCGATCGCCGAGATGGGCAAGATGCCGGACAGCTCGCTGCTGGCGTCGCAGACCCGATGGGCGTATTTCATGATCTGGTCCGAGCAGCTCCGCGGCAACAACTCCAACGCGGAGATCCAGGCCACCTACTTCCACTCCCGTGTCCTGAACCAGGGCGAGGTCAAGATCGGCTAGTGCGCGGCGCCTCTGAGCTTCAGCTGATCTCCTTCAGCGCCCGGGTCAGGATGGCCGGGGTCTCGCTCAGGGGCGCCGCCTCGATGAACAGCCGGCCGATCGCCGCCGAATAACGGTCGACCTCCTCCTGCTTGTCGATGTAGAGGCTGCCGGTGAGATGCTCGATATACACCACATCGGACAGCTCCTGGTAGGGGAAGCGCAGCACGCTGAAAGCACCGCCGGACGCCGCATGCCCACCCGACAAAAACGGCATGACCTGCAGTTGTACGCCGGCGGACTCGGTCAGCTCGAGCAGCGCGGTGATCTGCTCGCGCAGCACGGCCGGTCCGCCGATCGGGCGGTGCAGCACCGCCTCGTCGAGCACCACCCACACCTTCGGGGCGTCCGGGCGCAGCAGCAGTTGTTTACGCTCCATCCGCAGCCGGGCGCGCCGGTCGATCTCGTGCGGATCGTTGCGGTTGTGCCCGAGACTGATCACCGCCCGCGCGTACGCCTCGGTCTGCAACAGGCCCGGGACGAACTGGACCTCGTAGGTGCGGATCAGCTCGGCGGCCTGCTCGAAGTCGAGATAGGTCTGGAACCAGGAGTCCAGCACATCGCCGTACTCCTGCCACCAGCTCGGGGCGTTGGCCTCCCGGAGGAAGGCGAACAGCCGCTCGCGTTCGTAGGGGTCGGTCACGCCGTACAACGTCAGCAGGTCGGTGATGTCGCGTTCCTTGAAACCGACCCGGCCCAGCTCCATCCGGCTGATCTTCGACTCCGATGCCCGGATCGGATGACCGGCATCTTCCCTGCTCAGACCGGCGGCCCGGCGCAATGCGCGCAGCCGTGCGCCGAGCTGCATCCGGCGCACGGTGGAACCGGCACCCTGTCCCTGGCTCAAATCTCCCGCCTGCCCCAAACGGTGATCCACAGTGGAACTTCGTGATCTTTGAGCGCTAGCATACGGTCTCATGGGTGACAGTGAGTCCGCCGAAAAGCTAGACACCAGCATTCCGCACTCCGCACGGGTCTGGAACTACTGGCTCGGCGGCAAGGACAACTTCGAGATCGACCGTCAGGTCGGCGATCAGTTCTCTGATTTCTACCCGGACATCACCGTGGTGGCGCAGTCCTCCCGCGCCTTCCTGAAACGGTCGATCACGTTCCTGGCGAAGGAAGCCGGCATCCGGCAGTTCCTCGACGTGGGCACCGGCATGCCCACCGCGGAGAACACCCACCAGGTCGCCCAGGCCGCCGCGCCCGACGCCCGCATCGTCTACGTCGACAACGACCCGCTCGTGCTGGTGCACGCCCGGGCGCTGCTGACCGGCACGGCCGAGGGCGTCACCGAGTACATCGACGCCGACCTGAAAGACCCGGCCGCGATCCTGGAGGCGGCCTCGCGCACCACACTCGACCTGTCGAAGCCGACCGGCCTGATCCTGATGAACATCCTCGGCCACGTGCCCGACCTCGACGAGGCCGTCTCGATCGTCCGCCGCCTGATGGGCGCCCTGCCGTCAGGCAGCTACCTCGCCACCGCCGACGGCACCAACGTGATCGACGGCCCCGCGTTCGAGGAGGCGATCGGCGTCTGGAACGCGAACGCGCCGCTCTCCTACCACCTGCGCCGCCCCGAGGAGCTGGCCCGCTTCCTCGAAGGCCTCGAGATCGCCGAGCCGGGCCTGGTGCCGTGCTCGCAGTGGCGCCCGTCGCCGGACGCCACTGCTGCCGAGCTTCGTGAGGTCGACGAGTTCGGTGCGGTCGCCCGCAAGCCGTAATCTGCCGCTTTGGCCGGCGGCGTAGCCGCCGGCCTGGTGGAGATCGTCAGCGTGAGCGCGGCAGGCAGCACTTCTTGTACTTGTTGCCGGAGCCGCACCAGCACGCCGCGTTCCGCTCCGGCGGCCAGCTGATCTGCCCCGGCCCGGTGGCCAGTTGACGGGCGTAGCCGGCCCGGGTCTTCGTTTCGGCCGGGTCGCCGGCGAACTTGTCCAGACCCGCGACCGAGCCCGGCAGCACGGTCAGCCCGACCCGGCCGGCGCCGGCCAGCCGGACCAGCTCCCGCTCCAGGTGGGCGCGATGCTCGTCCCAGGACTTGCCGTACGCCTCGGCCAGGTCCGGCCACTGCGCGAGCAGCTTGTCGAACTCGGCCTGCGGCCAGAACAGCAGGTCGTCGCCCGGCTCGGCCGCCGCGGCGGTGGTGTTGGCGAGCTTGGTCTCGAGCCGCTCGGCCAGGTTGTCGTGCGCGTCGTGCTGCAGGCCGAGCGCGTGGCGCACCCGGTGCCGCTGCTGCAACAGGAAGAACAGCAGCCCCGCGTCGTCGGCGCTGGCCGGCTCGGCGGTCTGGCCCTTCTCACGGTCGGCCAGCGTGGTCTGCACGGCTTCGGTCAGCCACTCCTCGGCGACCCGGGTGCGGCCGCCCACGGCCAGAGCCGCACTGAGATACGCCGCCGCATCCGTGTGCTGGGTGAGCAACGAGCGCAACGGCTCGAGCTCGGCCATCGCCTCGTCCGCGCGGCCGGCCCGGAACAGGATCCGCGCCCGCAGCGCGTGGGCCGCGGCCGCCTGGCTGTCGTCCCGCTTCCCGTACGCCTCCACGGCCCGGTCCACATACTTCAAAGCGGCGTCGAGCTTGCTCCGGCTCTCCGCGATCTCGGCCGCGAGCGCGAGCGCGTAGCCGGCGTCTTCCGGGTCGGCGAGGTACCCATCGTCCGCGGCGTCGGCCAACTCGGCCGCGATGCCGAGCGGGTCGGCCGCGCCGAGCGCGGACTGCCGGATCTCACTGAGGTCTGCGCTGGTCAATTCGGTTTTCAACGACACGCCGCCACGCTACTGCGACTCGGGCACCGAAGACCGTTGATCTGGGTCTCATCTCCTTTTTGATTTATGCGTTGATTTACGTGTCGCCCAGGAGGTCCCATCGGTTGCCGGCGATGTCGAGAAAGACCGCAACCCGGCCGTACGGCTCGACGCGTGGCTCCCGCACGAAAGTCACGCCGCCTTCGGCCAGCCGCCGGTATGCGGCGTCGAAATCGTCGACCCGAAAAAAGAAGCCGACCCGCCCCGCCGCCTGGTCCCCGACGGTGGCGGCTTGACGATCCCCGTCGGCGCGAGCAAGCAGGATGCCGGTCTGCGCCCCGGGCGGCCGGACGACCACCCATCGCTTGGCCCGCCCGTCGTTGGTGAGCGACGGCGAGTCCTCCACCAGATCAAACCCGAGGACTCCGGTGAAGAACGCGATGGCCGGGTCGTATTCGTCAACGAGCAGGGCCACCAGCTCGATCGGCATGCGGGCCTCCCTCGGCTTTGCGGGTCTTCGGGTTGGCGGCGAGCATGGCAACGAACAGGGCGCCCTGTTCGAGCGCGTCGTCCAGCGCGACATGACTGTGCGGGGACTCGTCGAACCACTCCGGTGGCATGGTGCGCTTGACCGTCGAGCGGTAGTCGGTGCCGAGCAGCGCCATCGCATACGTCTTCATGTCCAGCGCCGAATGCGAGAACGGGCTCGAACCGGCGAAGCGGATCAAATACCAGTACACGAACATGAAGTCGAACGCGACCGGGTAGCCGACGAACACCGGCTTCCCGGGCAGGCTCGTGACCCACTCCCGGTAGGCGACCATCGCGGTGGCCGGCTCCTGCTGGTCGGCCCGGCACGCCGCCCACGCCTGCGGCTGCGTCGCCCACCACGCCATGGTCTCCGGAGCGCCTTCCGCGCCGGGCAGCGTGACCAGATTCGCGCTGAACGTGCCCAACAGCTCCTTCTCCGCGGTGAACGCCGCCGAGGCGAAGCTCAGCATCGAGTGCGGGCCGGGAATCGGCCCATCGGTCTCGACATCGGTGCTGACGTAGATCTCCGGTCGTGCCACGCCCGCACCGTAGAGCAGTCGGCCGAGCCCGGGAAAGCTGTTTTGCGATCCGTTGAATGTCCACCCGCTGATCGTGCCGATCGCCGGAGCCGGGCGGATCCGCCCGTGGGCGGGTCTCGTCTACCCCAGCGGGATTACCACAGCAGGAGGACGTGCTCGGCATGCGGGAGCGAGCCGCCGCGGCCGGTGGCACGGTGCAGACGGTTGCCGATGACCAGTTCACCGTGCGGGCGACGCTGCCGGTGACGAAGGAGGCGGGATGAGCATCCGGGTCCTGCTCGCCGACGACCAGAAGCTGATCCGGGCCGGCTTCCGGCTGATCATCGACCTCGCCGACGGCATGGAGGTGGTCGGCGAGGCGTCCGACGGGGCCGAGGCCGTCGCGATGGCCCGGTCGGAGCGCGCCGACGTGGTGCTCATGGACATCCGCATGCCGGGCGCCGACGGGATCGAGGCGACCCGTCGCCTCGCCGCCGACCCGGAGCTGACCGGCGTGCGCGTCGTCGTGCTGACCACGTTCGAGGCCGACGACAACGTGCTCGCCGCGCTGCGGGCGGGCGCGAGCGGCTTCCTCAGCAAGGACGTCGATCCCGAGGAGCTGCTGCGCGCAATCCGGGTCGTCGCCGCCGGGGATGCCCTGCTCACGCCGCGGGCCACCCGCGGTCTCATCGACCGCTTCCTCGAACCGGACAAGGGCTCCACGCCGGTTCCGCCGCAGCTCGAGCATCTCACCGACCGGGAGCGCGAGGTGCTGCGGCTGGTCGCGCTCGGCTGCTCGAACGACGAGATCGCCGGCCGGCTCGTGCTGTCGCCGCTCACCGCCAAGACACACGTGCACCGGGCGATGACCAAGCTCGGCGTGCGTGATCGGGCGCAGTTGGTCGTCATCGGTTACCAGAGCGGCCTGGTGCGGCCGGGCGACCAGAAATGACGGCGTTACGGGCCGTCGAGTGAGGTGGCGTCCCGCAGGGCCTCCCACGCGCCCCGGAGGATCTCGCCGAGCCCGCGGTCGTCGTCGGAGTCGAGCCATTCGCCGACCGAGACGCGCAGCAGGGTCACGGCCGTCTCGGCCAGCAGCGCTGCCCGCATCGGCTCGACGCCGCGGGCGATGAAGGCGGCCGTGCCCGCCGAGCCGACGTCGGCCCATTTGCGCAGGTCACGCTCGCCCAGCCCGGGATCCGAGCGGACGATCTCGCGCCGCACCCGAAGGTCTTCGCGGCGCCCCTCGAACCGCGCCGCGGCGACCGCGAGCAGGCCGTCGACGACCACCCGCATCGGCGTCCACGACGCCGGCGCCTCGGCGATCAGGCGGGTGGTGAACTCGGGGATCTCGTTGCCGGCGTAGAGCACCTCCCGCTTGTCGGCGAAGTGCCGGTGAAACGTGCGGGTGGTGAGGCCGGCCCGCGCGGTGATCTCCGGAACGGTCGTCGCCGCAAAGCCCTTCTCCACGAACAGCTCGATGGCGGCCCGCTCGAGGCGCTCCCGCGCGTCCACCGGCCATCTGCTCACCCTTCCATCCTACGTGATGACATGGCATGTCATCGGGGCGTAGGGTGATGACATGGCATGTCATAACAGGAGCGGAGCAGGCCGTGGATGCTGAAGTCTGGATTCTGGGCGGCACCGGCCGCAGCGCCCGCGCGATAGCGGCCGAACTGATCAGCCGAGGCATCGCCCCGGTCCTGGTCGGCCGAGACGCCACCCGCCTGGCCGAGGCCGCCACCCGCTTGGGCGGCGGCGGCCTGAGCGACGGCAGCTTGGGTGGCGGCAGCTTGGGCGGCGGCAGCTTGGGCGGCGGCAGCTTGGGCGGCGACCGCTTGGGCGGCGGCAGCTTGGGCGGCGACCGCTTGGGCGGCGGCAGCTTGGGCGGCGACCGCCTGGGTGGCGGCGGCTTGGCCAGTGACCGTGTTGGCGGCGGTGGCGGTCGCTTCGGTGTTGGTCGGACAGTGGTGGCCGGGTCGGTGTCGGAGATCGCTGCGGAGATTGGGCGGCAGCGGCCGGCTGTCGTGATCAACACCGTCGGGCCGTTCCTGACCACGGCTGCGCCGATCATCGAGGCCTGCCTGGCCGGGAGTCACTACCTCGACCTGGCCAACGATGTCGCCGCGGTGGCTGCCGTGCTCGGCTGGAACGACGCGGCCGCGGCCGCGGGGCGGACGCTCGTGACCGGCTCGGGATTCGGCGCGACCGCCACCGAGAGCGTCGTCGTCAAGCTGTGTGAGAACCGTCCCGCGCCGGTGGACGTCCGCGTCGACATGGTGCCCTCGCTGGCGATCGAGGCAGGCGCGTTGGGCGACGCCCTGGCCGGCACCCTCGTCGAGGGTCTTCCGGGCGTCGAGGGCGGCGGGCGTTACCAGGGCCGCCGCTACCGCAACGGACGGCTCGCGCCCGCACCGCTCGGCGGCGATCCGCTCGAGATCACCCTGCCGGACGGCGCCAAGGTCACGACCGCGGTCATGCCGCTCGGTGAGCTGATGGCCGCCCAACGCGCGAGCGGCGCCCCGTCGGTGATCTCCGCCTCGGCCGAGGCGCCCTCGTCACCGGTCATCCGAGCCGTGCTGCCCCTGGCCACCGCCCTGTTGCAGATCCCGGCGGTGCGCGCTTTCGCCCGGCGGCGGCTGGCGGCGGTCGAGTTCAAGGCGCGCGAGCGTCCCCGGGAACACTCGTGGGGTCACGCGCGCATCCGGTGGGCGGACGGCACCATCCGGGAGGGCTGGCTCCGGGTCGGCGACGCCCAGGCATTCACCGGCGCGGTCCCGGCCGAGGTGGCCCGCCGCCTGCTGGCCGGCGAGGGCCGCCCGGGCGCCCACTTCCCGGCGGCACTCTTCGGCCCGTCCCTGGCCGAGTCCTGCGGCGGCGCCTACCTGATCGAGGCCCACGCGTAAGGAGGCGAAGCCCAGACCCCGCCAGCTTGATCAGCTTCTGGGTTTCCCGCCAGATCCGCGCCGCATCGTGTTCCACCCACCCCCGGGCAGCCCGCCCACCTACGCCCGGCAGTGGTTGGCTCGGGCGGTGGGTGGTCCGCGCGCCCGTTTTCCTTGAAAGTTGGGGTCTGGATGAGTCGGGCAGGGCCTGTTTTTCTTGAAAATGGCGTCTCGGTCGGCTCAGGCGTCGGCGGTTGGCGCTCGGGTGGCGGTGGGTGGGTGGTGGGGTGTGTCAGAGTTCGGGCATGCTCGCTGTGGCTCATCGGGGCGGCAACTCGGTTGCTGGGCTTTCGGCTGCGCTGGCGGCTGGGGTCGACCTCGTCGAGGTGGACGTTCAGCTCTATCGCGGAGCCCTGGAGGTGCGGCACAGCCGGGCCGTCGGGTCTCGGCTGTTGTGGGATCGGGCGGACGGCTTCACCCGGCGGCGGGAGCTCCCGGAGCTCGAGGAGATTCTCGCTGTCGCGGGCGGCGACCCCCGCCTGATGCTTGACCTCAAGGGCCGCTCGCTCGAGATGGCCGCGCGGGTGGCCGAGAGTCTGCGGGTGCGGGCTCACGGCGTACCCGTCGCGGTCTGCACGAAAGAGTGGGCGATGCTCGATACCTTCGCCGCCGACCCGAACGTGAAGCGGATTTTCTCCGCGGCGAATGCCGCGCAGGTGGCGCGCCTGCTGGCCCGGATGCGCGGGCAGCGGGTGGACGGCGTGTCGATCCGGCTGCGGCTGCTCACTCCACCGGTGATGGCGGAGCTCAGGCGCGCCACCGACCTGATCCTGGCGTGGCCGGTCGACTCGGCGTCCGATCTCGCCCGCGCCGAACACCTCGGCGTGACCGGGGCCATCAGCAAGAGCCTGCCGCTGCTGGATGCGCTCGTGCGCCGGCGAAGCTGACTGCTTCGCAACGGGACTGCGGCAGCCGCGGGGGTGCGGCGGCGGTGCGGCGGCCGCGGGCATGCAGGGAGAGGTGCGGCAGCCGCGGGGGTGCGGCACGAGGTGCGGCAGCCGCGGGCATGCGGAGAGGCGCGGCAGCCGCGGGGGTGGGGCAGGGGCGCGGCAGCCGCTGGGTGCGGCAGACGTGCGGGAAGCCTGCCGCACGCATGCCGCGGGCGGCAGGGCACAAAGCCCCTACCCGCCGGCAGCACGATGGATAGCGTGAGGCCATGGCACAGATGGCGGTCGTCGGTCCGGCCCGGACGCGCATGTTCGGGGTCGCGCTGACCGGCGCGGGAGCGTTCATGGTGGTGGCCGGCGCGGCGACCTGGGCGATGATCAGCAGGAAGCTGGCGGACGAGAGCATCACGGTGGCCGACGACGCGCGGTGGTTCGCGGGTGCGAAGGTGGCCGGTCCGCTGACCGCGTTCTCGCAGGCCGACATCATCGATCACCACGCCCGCGGCATCAGCGGCGGCAAGACCTATGCCGAGCTGGCGCAGGACGATCCGGTCCGGGCCACGATGATGAACGCGTCGTTCCTGCGGGCGTCGCTGTTCACGTCGGTGCTGTCGTTCGGCGTCGCCGCGATGGCGGTGGGCGTGGGCGCGCTGACCACGATCTCCGGCCGGGCCGTCCTCGCCCTGGGTAAGGGGGTCAGGCGGCGGTAAGGCTCACTCCGTAATAGCCGTAGAGGCTTTCGCAGAACTCGCCGGTGGCCATGCCGCTCGGGTCGTAGGGCGGCGCGTCGGCCACCTGGGCGCTGCTGCGGCCGACCCGGATGTGGCCGCCGGTCACGCCGTGGACCGCCTCGACCGGGATGAACGACGGGGTTGCGCCGAAGCCGGCCACGCCGCCGTGTTCCACGCTGATCAGGCGGAAGCGGCGCGCCTCGGCGTCGACCAGCAGGTCTTCGACCGTGCCGAGGGCGTTGCCGTCGCGGTCGGTGACCGGGCAGCCGAGGAGACGGGCCGGGGGAGCGCTCCGGTGAGCGGACTCGGTCAGTCTGATCATCGTGATGGGCGGGCTGTCCATCGGATCCTCCTCGTTGGTCTCATCGAGAGCTACCCATGGCTCGGCCACGTGAAACGAAGTGGCCCGGCTTCAAGAAACGATGCGGCCCGGCTTCAAGAAACGACGCGGCCCGGCTTCAAGAAACGACGCGGCCCGGCTTCAAGAAACGATGCGGCCCGGCCTCATGACGCGGTGCAGGCGATGATCACGAGCAGCGGGATGACGCGCTGGGGCGGGACCGAATAGCGGGCTCGGCCCTCGGTGCGCAGCCAGCCGGCGGCGACCAACTGCCGCACGTGGTGATAGAGCCGGCCGGTGCTGCCGATGTCGTCGAGCGCCTGCAGGTCGGCGGCCGATCGGGTGCCGCGCAACACCTCCTGCAGGATCCGCACCCGCGCGGGGTGGGCCAGGGCGGCCAGCGCCGGCGCCTGCAAAGACCAATCCGATTCGAGTACGCCTTCGGCCGGCACCCCCTGCTGCCACTCGTAGTGCTCGCCGGTCGGCAGGTCGACCAAGCCGGTGAAGAGCACCGCGCCGGGCGAGTCGGCGAGGTCGCGCAACTGGTTCAACGCCCAGTAAGGGTCGTCCCCGGAGGCCGGGGCGGAGGGTGCCGCGCCGGTTGTCTCCAGCGCGTCGAGGCGGCCCTCGATCCGCGCCAACCGCTGTGCCAATTCGTCCTCGGCGGGTGGGGACACGAGCGATCCTCCGCTACTTTGGAATTACGTAATTCCGGAATTCTAGCGGAAGGGGACGCTCATGGCTCGCCTGGTCGCCCGCATCCGGGTGCCGCTGCTGGTGCTGGTCGCGCTGACGCTGATCGGCCAGCCGCTGCTGGGTTACGACGTGCCGTGGTGGGTGACCATCCCGGCGATCGCCGGCTCGTTCGCGCTCTATGCCTGGGTCGGCCGGGTGTGCGCCGAGCCGGTGGTGGTGCAGCCGCCGGTCCACGGGAGCTGGCGCGCGGTCAACAGCCCGGCCAGCCGGGTGCCCAGTCACGGCCTGCATGCCTACGGTCAGACGTACGCCATCGATCTGGTCTTTGAATCGCCGGAAAGCCCGGCAAGCCCGGCAAGCCCGGCAAGCCCGGCAAGCCCGGCAAGCCCGGCAAGCCCGCCGGGCCGGAAGCTTCGTCGGGCGAGTGAGTTTCCCGGGTTCGGGCAGCCGGTTCATGCCGCGGCGGCCGGCCGGGTCGTCCGGGTGCGGCAGGGCCAGCGTGATCACTGGAGCCGCACGTCGGTGCCGGGGCTGATCTACCTGGTGTTCGAGGGCATGATCCGCGAGCTGCTCGGTGCGGGCCGGGTGGTCGGCAATCACATCGTGGTCGACCTGGGCGAGGGCCACTACGCGCTGTATGCGCATCTGCAGCGGCACTCCGCGACCGTGCGCGCCGGCGATCACGTAACGGCAGGGCAGCCGATCGCGCGCTGTGGCAACTCGGGAAACTCCACCGAGCCGCACCTGCACTTCCAGCTCATGGACCGGGCGTCGCCGACGTTCGCCGCCGGACTGCCGTTCCGCTTCGCCACGGATGTGAGCGCAGACTGCGAGGCGACGACGGCCAAGCTGCCGCGCAACGGGGAGCTGCTCGGATTGCGGCAGTAGATGATGATGGATTCGTGAAGCTACGCCGCCCGGTCGGCTCCCGTGTGTTCTCGGCGGTCTTCGGCGCGGCGATGCTCGCACTCGCGATCCACCTGGTGGGCTTGGCGGTCACGGCCGGCAGCATCGGGGGCCGGATCTTCTCCGGATTCTGGGCGCTGATGGCCCTGTTCGTGGCGGGCGTCAGTGCGCGGACCGTGATGGGGCGGTTCGAGGTCGATGTCGACCGCACGGGCTGGTCGGTGCGGGCCAACGGGTTCGACGGCACCCTGCGGTGGGCCGAGATCTCCGCGGTGGTGGTCCAGAATCGGGTGGTGGGACGACGGCTGCTTCCGGCGCTGTACGTGGTGCCGGTGCCGGGCGTCAGCCTGGACGTGCCGGAGGAGATGCGGGCCACCGTGGACGATCGGCCGGCCGTGCTGCTGTTCGACCTGGAGGACGTGAAATACGAGGCCGGCGCGCTGGTCCGGGAGCTTTCCGACCTGGCCGGCGACCACCTGGACGTCCGCATCTACCACCTGAGCCTGGTGTTGCTGAGCGACGCCGCCCGGGTCCGGTTGAGCGAGGTGAGCGCGGAGAGCCGCCCGGAGAACTATCTGCTTCGCGCGTTCCCGTCAGGCGTGGACAACGCGCGGGCGCAGCGCTGGCTGAACCGGCGCCGGTCCGGCCTGCTCGCCGGCTGGTGCCTGCTCGTCGTCCTGCCCGCCCTGGTGCTCACGGTCCTCGCGACGCGGACCCATGAACTGCTCGGCGTCGCCGCGTTGCTGGCCGGCCTGACCGCCGCCGTCGTGGCCTACGACCAGGTCGTGACGACCTTCAGCCGGTGCCTGGACCTCGTCGTCGCCGACATCCCGATCAGCAGCATGCAACTGACGAAGGGCACGGCGGTCGTGCTGCCGCCGGGGTCGAAGCGGGGGTACGGCAAGGCCTGGCTGCTCGGGGCGCCGCACGTCGTCCTGCTGCTCGGCGATCCGCGCACCGGCCGGCTGCGCAGCTACGACGATCTGCGCGCGCTGTCGGCGGTGCTGCACGAATCGCCCGAGGACGCCGACCGGGCCGCCGGGCGGCAGATCGACGAACTGGTCGTCCAGACCCAGACGGGTGACCCGCCGGCCGAGGACGCCGCGGGAGCCGCCGGCCTGTGGATCGCGGTGACCAAGGCCGGCCGCGCCGTCCTCTGGTTCGTCGTCGGGGCCTCCGTCATGCTCACCGGCGGCTCGCTGGTGGAGAACTCGCCGTTCGTCGGGCCCGCACTGATCATCATCGGCGGAGTGATGCTGCTGGGGTGGGTGGTCTACGCGCTGTACCGGGTGTACGCCGTCCTCGCCGCGGTGTGGCGTCTCTACGCTGCTGGCAGAACCGGGGGTCGCCGGGTATCGGCCACGCCGCCGACTGATTTACCGTGACCCCATGGCGGACATCGAGCGGCGCACCCGGCCACTGCTGCGCATCCTGGTCGGCGAGGTGCTGCGCCGCCACCGGCAGGAGCAGCGCCGCACCCTCGCCGAGGTGGCCCGCGCGGCCAACGTCTCGGTGCAATACCTTTCCGAGGTCGAGCGCGGCCGCAAGGAGCCCAGCTCCGAGATCCTCGCGTCGGTCTGCGAGTCGCTGCGCATCGGCCTGTCCGACCTGCTCGCCGAGGTGCGACGCGATCTCGAGCTCGACCGCGCCGCCACCCTGGCCCCCGTTCTGCGGCTCGCCACCACTCAGATGCACCAGCCTCCTATGCAAGGCGGCCAGGTCATGCTGATGGCCGCATAAGGAAAA
This sequence comes from Actinoplanes sp. NPDC026619, assembly GCF_040638295.1. Classification (NCBI taxonomy): domain Bacteria; kingdom Bacillati; phylum Actinomycetota; class Actinomycetes; order Micromonosporales; family Micromonosporaceae; genus Actinoplanes; species Actinoplanes sp. NPDC026619. The sequence continues at coordinate 409,116 of NZ_JBEZYA010000001.1, read as the reverse complement.
AGGAGCTCAGGCCGCGCTGTCCAGGCGGTAGGAACGGACCTGGTCGCGCCGGGTGATCACCCGGTCGGCCAGGCCGTACGAGACCGCCTCCGCCGCCGTCAGCGTCATGCTGCGGTCGGTGTCGGCCCGGATCTTCGCGATCGGGTGGCCGGTGTGGTCGGCGAGGATCTGGTCCATCTCGGCCCGCACCTTGGCCACCTCCTTGGCCTCCACCGCCAGGTCCGGCAGCGTGCCCCGGGCCTGCGACGACGGCTGGTGGAGGGTCACCTTGGCGTGCCGCAGCACCGACCGCCGCCCGGGGGTGCCGGCCGCGAGCAGGGCCGCCGCCGCGGACGATGCCTGCCCGACGCAGATGGTCGCGATGTCACAGCGTACGAAATTCATCGTGTCGTAGATGGCGGTGAGCGCGCTGAACGAGCCGCCGGGGGAGTTGATGTAGAGGCCGATCTCCTGCTCGCCGGCCGATTCCAGGTGGATGAGCTGGGCGATGACCACGTTGGCCACGCCGTCGTCGATCTCGGTGCCGAGGAAGATGATCCGGTCCGACAGCAGGCGCGAGTAGATGTCGAAGGCGCGTTCCCCGTTGGGCGTCTTCTCGACGACGGTCGGGATCGTGTAAGTGCTCATGCCAGCTCCTCGCTTCGCTCCGAGCTGCCAAGAGCCAATTCCGCACTGTGCTGGCCGATTCGCTCGCTGCGCTCGCTCATACGCTCAACCCCATCGGCTGGCGGGTCATCGTCGGGCGTACGTCGTCGACGCTGTCCAGGACGTGGTCGATCAGGCCGTACGCCTGGGCGTGCTCGGCCGAGAACCAGCGGTCGCGCCGGCTGTCCAACTCCACCGTCTCAAGCGGCTGGCCGGTGTGCTCGGCGGTGAGGCGCAGGAGCAGTTGGCCGACCCGATCGAGTTGCTCCGCGTAGATCTCCACGTCGGCCGCGGTGCCGCCGAACCCCGCCGACCCCTGGTGCATGAGGATCTGCGCGTGCGGCAGGGCGAACCGCTTGCCCGGCGTGCCCGCGGTGAGCAGGAACTGCCCCATGCTCCCGGCCAGGCCGAGAGCGAGGGTGCTCACGTCGTTGGGGATCAGCCGCATCGTGTCGTAGATGGCCAGGCCGGCGCTGACCGACCCGCCTGGCGAGTTGATGTAGAGACTGATGTCGCCGCGCGGGTCCTCGGCCGACAGCAGCAGCAACTGCCCGCACAGCCGGTTGGCGATCGGATCGTCGACCTCGCTGCCGAGCACGATGATCCGTTGGTGGAGCAGCCTTGCGGCCACCTGATCGTCGATGGACCCGATGGTCCACGGGTTCCCGTTCGTTGTTGGCATGCCTCCACGATTGGGTCCCGACCGGCCGCGTACCAAGCGGATCTGCCGTTAGCAGACGAACAGGTCCCGGCGGACGTCCGCGGAGGTGACGGTGAGCGTGCACCCCTTGGTCGTCGACACCTTCCGGGCTTTCTTGACGGTCGGTCCGCGGCCTTCGGAGGGGCACGGCTGGCCGACCATCGGCGGCACCGAGGTGCCCGAGATCCCCCAGTTCGCGCCGGTGATCCGGAAGCCGGTGAGCTTGCCGTAACCGCCGGCGGCATGCGCCTTCTGGAAGACAAGACCGAAACGGCCAAAATCATGATGGTGTACGACGGGGAAGACGTCCCCGCCGCAACTGACCGAGTACGTGTCGTCGGTCCAGAACTCGTGGCTGAACTCGAGGGCGTCGGCCCGCTTCGCGAGGGTCGCCGCGGACCACCCGTAGGCGGCCCGCACCTCGCTCTCGCCGACGAACCCGGTCATCGCCTGCGGGTTGTAGGACACCGGCGCGGCGGCGAGAGCCACGCCAATCAGGAGCTGGGGAATCATGCCTGGTTAACGATCAAGGTGGTGCCTTCGACGTCCACCGCCGGGACCAGCCGATCCAGCCGTTTCGGCAGCCACCAGGCGGCCCGGCCGAACAGCGAGATCGCGGCCGGCACCAGCACCAGGCGCACCACGAACGCGTCGACCAGCACGCCGATCGCGAGCGCGAACGCGATCGGCCCGGTCACCGGATCACCACCGGCCACCCCGCCACCGAACACCCCGATCATGATCAGCGCCGCGGCCACCACGACCTTCGACCCGCTGGCGAACCCGCCGGTGACCGCCGCCCGCGGGCTGGCGCCGCGCCGGTGCTCCTCGTGCATGCCGGAGACCAGGAACATCTCGTAGTCCATCGACAGGCCGAACAGGACACCGATCACGATCGTCGGCAGGAAGCTCAGCAGCGCCCCCGGGAACGCCAGGACCGTGCAGCCGAGCGCCGCGCCCAGGCTGAGCAGGAAGCTGAGCACCGCCTTCGCGGCGATCAGAACCGACCGGAAGACCACCATGAGCAGCAGGAAAGCGAACCCGGCCACGAGCGCGAGGTAGAGCGGCAGGGCGCCGGCCAGGTGGTCGGAGATGTCGATGGCCACGGCCGTCTGCCCGGTCACCCGCAGATCAGGCGACAGCGCACGCAGCTTCGCGACCAGGGTCGCGGTCGCTGCGTCATTCGGCCCGCTTGATGGTACGACGGTGAAAAGCGCGTCTGATCCACGAATCTGGGCGGGCAGCACCCGGGCGACACCGGGAAGCGCGGCGATCTGATCGCCCACCCCGGCCCGGTCGGGAGCCAGCACCAGCAGCGGTCCGTTCGCGCCCGGCCCGAAGCCCTCGGCGATCAGGTCGTAGGCGCGCCGGTCGGTGGCGCCGGTCGGGTCGTTGCCGTCGTCGGGCAGGCCGAGCCGCATGCCGAGCACCGGCACGGCGAGCGCGCCGAGCAGCAGCACCGAGAGGACCACGGCGAGAACCCGGTGCCGGACCACCAGTTCGGCCCAGCGCGGCGCGACCGTGAACCGGGGCATCAGCCGCCGGCCGATCACCCGCCGCCCGGCGAAACTGAGCAGCGCCGGGGTGAGGGTGAGCGCCATCAGCATCGCGACCAGCACGGCGCCGGCCGCGGCCAGCCCCATCTGGGTGAGGAACCCGACCCGGGCCACGGCCAGCCCGGCCAACGCGATGATCACGGTGAGCGCCGCGAAGAAGACCGCGGATCCGGCCGTCCCGGTGGCGAGCGCGATCGACGCCCGTACGTCATCGGCGCCGTCGATCAGCTGCCGCCGGTGCCGGTTGATCAGGAACAGCGCGTAGTCGATGCCGACCGCCAGCCCGAGCAGGATGGCCAGGGTGGGCGCGACCGAGTTGACCGGAACCAGCGCGGTGATCGCGTGCAGCCCGGCGAGCGAGACGCCCAGGCCGAGCACCGCCGTCAGCAGCGGCATGCCGGCCGCGCTGAGCGAGCCGACCGTGATCACCAGGACGGCCAGCGCGATGACCAGGCCGATCCCCGGCGAGCTGCCGCCGCCCGGCGGGGGCGCCAGCTCGGAGGACTCCTCGACCTCGAGCCCGGCCGCGCGGGCCTGGTCGAGGGCGGCGGCCGGGGCCTGGGTGACCGAGAAGTAGCCGACCCGGCCGGCCGGGGACAGGGTCGGCTCGGCGCCGAGCGCCGTGCCGAGAGCGGTCAGCGCCGGTTGGTACGCGGCCGGAGTCTGCCCGGCCGGAGCGGCGAAGACGACGCGACCGCCACCGTCGCCGCCGGTGCCGAACTCGCGGTTCACCTGGTCGAGGGTCTGCGTGGACTGCAACCCGGAGACGGTCAGTTCGGTGTCCAGCGGTTCGGCGTAGCGGGCGGCCAGGCCCACCGCGAGCACCAGTATCAGCACCCAGGCGCCCAGCACCCACCAGCGCCGCCGAGCGCAGAACGCTCCGATCCGAGCGAGTGTCGCGGCCACGGCGAACTCCCTTTTCGACAGTCGCCGCGGCCGTTCCGCGACGTCGCCGTCGATGCTCGGCCGGGCCGCCGGAAGGCAGTACCAACCACGGGTGGGAGTCCGGGTGGACCTTTTAAATTTTCGACAGAAGATCGCGGACCGCGGCCGGCTGGGACAGGAACGGGTGATGGCCGGCGTCGAGCTCGACGACCCGGCCGGCCCTGCGGGCGTACTCGCGCTGCAACCGGGCCGGGGTGCCGCCGTCCCGCGCGCACACCAGGTAGGTCGACGGGATGTCGTGCCAGGCCGCCGCCCCGACCGGCTGGCCGGTGACCCGCACGTTCTGGGCGGCGAGGTGGTCCGCGGCCTGTGCCTGGACGTCGGCGTCGCAGTCTTGCAGGAACGTCTCCACCAGCAGCTCGGGCCGAACCCTGAAGGTGCCGGCGTCGAGGTCGACGTCGAGGAACGGGGCGGGGCCGCCGCCGTCCCCGAAGTCGGACAGGCTCTGCCCGACCTCCGGCAGGTAGCTGGAAATCAGCAGCAGATGGCGCACCGACGCGATGCCCGCGGCCGCCTCGGCAGTCACGATGCCGCCGTAACTGTGCGCGACCACGATGGTGGGCTCGTCGCTCTCGGTCAGCACCTGGCGCACCGCCCGAACGTCCTCGGCCAGCCCCGCGCCGACCGCGCCGGTCTCGCCGCAGCTCGGCAGCGCCGGCGTCACGCTCTTCTCCGGCAGGAGCTCGCTCATCCGGTGCCACCACCACGATCCGTCCCGCACGCATGCCCCGTGCACGAATACGACCCTCATCCGCCACCTCCGCGTTTTGCTCAACGGTAGACGTACCGCCAGTTACGTGAAAAAGTGCGTCGGTGGGACGGCGGCCGCAACCCGAGATCAAGAAACGGCTGCTCGACGCCTGCACCGACCACGCCCTCGAGCACGGCCTGCCCGACCGCCTCGAGCCGCTGGCCCGCGCGGCCGGCACCTCGACCCGCATGCTGATCTACCACTTCAGCACCCGCGACGTGCTGCTGCGGGCGGTCCTGGAAAACGCGCGGCAGCGCCAGCTGACCACCTTCGCCGACCTGCTGCGGGTGCGCCCCGGCGAGCCCTACCCGGTCACCCTGACGAACGCCTGGACCTTTATCACCGGCCCCGAGGGCCAGCCCTACCTGCGAATGTTCGGCCAGTGGCGGGAAAGCGCGGCGCAGCAACTGCTGCCCGGCTTCCGCCGCGCCGCCACGACCGACTGGTTGGAGCCACTCGAGGAGGGCTTACGCAGCATCGGCCGCCCCGAGCTCGCGACGCTGACACTGGCCGTCATCCGAGGCCTGCTCATGGACCTGGACGCCACCGCCGACCACCCCCGCACGAATGACGCCTTCGCCCATTTCATGCGAACCCTCGCCAACTAGAGATCATCCACAGCCGACGTAGTCCCGTTTTCCTTGAAATCGGCCCCTCGACCTGCGATTGAGGCCCCGTTTTTCTTGCAATTTGGTGTCGCGGTCTGGGGTGCGGGTTCGGTTTTAAGTTGGGGTCCGGGCCTGGGGTGGAGGGCCCGTTTTCCTTGAAGTTTGTGTCTTGACCTGCGGTTGAGGGCCTGTTTTCCAGGATTTTGGGCAGGTTGCCTGGGTGGCGGCCGGGGTCTGGACCTCGAAGGCTGTCGGCTACTCGGAGCGGCCCAGGGCGATCGCGGCGGCGTGGGCGCGGTCGCGGGCGCCGAGCTTGGCGAAGATCGAGTTGATGTAGCTCTTCACGGTCGCGACGCTGAGGAACAGGTCGGCGGCTATCCGGGCGTTGTTGTGACCGAGCGTGATGGCTTCGAGCACGTCGGTCTCGCGGGCGGTCAGGGCCGGGAACCGTTCGCGCAGGCCGGGCTGGGGCGCCGGGGCCGGGTCGGTGAAGCCCTGCACGAGCCGGTCGGCGATCTCCCTGGCGAAAGTGGCCTGGCCGGAGGCGACCGCGCGGACGGCGGCCGCGAGCTCGGCCCGGCCCGCGTCCTTTGTCAGGTAGCCGCGGGCGCCGGCGCGCAGGGCGCCGGCCAGCGAGTCGTCGTCGGCGTAGGTGGTCAGCACCAGCACTGCCGTGCCGGGAACCTCGGCCATGATCCGGGCGGTCGCGCCGGCGCCGTCCAGATGGGGCATACGCAGGTCCATCAGCACCACGTCGGGCTGCAGCTCGGCGGTCAGGCGCACCGCCTCCACGCCGTCGGCGGCGGCGCCCACCACCTCGACCCCCTCGGTCAGGTCGAGCAGGGTGACCAGCCCGTCCCGCACGGTCGCCTGGTCATCAGCCACCAGCACCCGGATCACGACGACCGCTCCTCAGGCGACCGCGAAACGGTCCCGCCCGACGGGTTCTCCGCGGGCAGCGGCGGGACAACTCCGGCAGGCGGATCCTCAACGGACAGCGGCGGAACGATTCCGGCAGGCGGAACGACGCCGGCGAGCGAGGCGGCTTCGGTGGGCGAGGTGACCGCGGTGGGCGTGGCGGTTTCGGTGGGCGAGGCGGTTTCGGTGGGCGAGGCGGCTTCTGCGGGCGAGGTGACCGCGGTGGGCGTGGCGGTTTCGGTGGGCGAGGCGGCTTCTGCGGGCGAGGTGACCGCGGTGGGCGAGGCGGTTCCGGTGGGCGTGGCGGTTCCGGGCATGTGGAGGACGATCTCGAAGGGCGGTCCCTCGCGTACTGCCATGGTGCCGCCGGCTTCGGTCACGCGCTCGCGCATGCCCGCCAGGCCGTGCCCGCCGCCTGGCGAGATGGTGGCGGGCGTGATGGTGGCCGGCGAGATGGCGCCGGGGGTCGAGGCGGTGATCGTCAGCATGTTGTCGTCCCAGTCCAGGTCCAGGGTGGTGGGGGCACCGGGGGCGTGCCGCCGGGCGTTGGTCAGCAGCTCCTGCACCGCGCGCCGTACCGCGACCCGCGCCGTAGGGGAGAGGATGCCCCGGTCGGCGTCGCCGCGCACCGCGACCTGGCCGCCGATCGAGCGATGGGTGGCGGCCAGCGCGGCTACCGCGGCCGAGAGCGGCTCGTCCGGCTCGCGCAGCGCTGAGACCGCCCGCCTCGCCTCGTCGAGACCGGAGACGGCGAGCTTGCGGGCCGACTGCACCCGGTCGCGGGCCTGTTCCGGGCGGCCCGATTCGAGCAGGGCGTCGACCGCCTCCAACTGGATCACCAGGCCGCCGAGCGAGTGGGCGAGCACGTCGTGCAAGTCGCGGGCGATGCGGGAGCGTTCGGTGAGGGCGGCCACCTGGGCGCGTTCCTGCTCGACCGTGATCCGTTCCTCGAGCAGGGCCAGGGACTGCGCCTCCGACACCCGATATTGCCGGCGGGAGAGGCCGCCCACCCCGGTGACCAGCAGCAGGGAGAGGACGCCGGTGAGGCTGCCGCGGTGCGGGGCGGAGATCAGCGCGTCCGCCCCGATCAGGAGCACCGATCCGGCCGCGGCCACGCCGACCAGGCGCATCGCGAACTCCGGGCTGCCGGCCAGGGCGATCAGGGCGACGGCGGCGGGGACGAAGCCGACCACGTCGGTGCTGATCGCGGCCAGCGAGCCGCCGGCGAGCATGCCGAGATAGACGAGGGCGCGCAGGCGGAGCCGGTGTTCGGGCAGGAAGATCGTCACCAGCCAGAGCGCCCAGGCAAGCCAGGCCGCGACGGCCACGACCACCGGTGCGCCGGCCAGCGACCGCTGCGAAAGGTCGAGCCCCACCAGGACGATGCCGACCAGGTTGAGGAACGTGGCCCACGGGCGGCGCATCGGGGTGAGGATCACGAAGCTATCTTCCGGCCATCGCGAAAGTGCGGCGGGGCTGGCGCGCCGAGACGACCAGCGCGCTCGCGATCCGGTTGAGGGCGAGCACCAGCAGGATCGAGCCGGTCGAGACGGCCAGGTCGGAGCCCATCGCGTGGCCGGCCAGGTCGAGCGCCACGCGGACGAGGACCAGCCCGACCCAGATGGCGACGCCGAGGCCGCCGGTGCGGCTCTCCACCAGACCGGGCTTGGTCGGCGACTCGCGGAAGCGGGCGATCCGGCCCATCAGGGTGCCCGAGGCCAGCGCGAACACCGCGGACAGGCCGAGGATGACGACGTCGATCGGGTGGATCTCGGTGGTCTGCCGGGCCAGCGAGATGACACCGGCGGCACCGAGGATCAACGGCAGCTTGAACATGCTCGCCGGGTCGACCGGGCGCCAGCTGAGCTGCTTCGAGCAGATGTACGCGATGACGGCGAGGCCGAGGAGCAGGTCGGTGAGGTTCATGCTTCGAGCATCAGCCAGACCACCGCGGCGCAGTACCACCCACGGGTGGTGAAACGGTTGGTCAGACGAGGCTGCGTGCCACCTGCACGTCGGTGATGAGCACGTTGACCCAGTCACCGCGCAGGGCGGCCCGGATCGCGCCGGTCTTGCGGGCGCCGCCGGCCACCGCGACCCGGCGTGGCACTGCCCGCAGCGTGTCCGGGGCGATGCCGAGCACCCGCTCGTCGAAGTCCGACCCGATGTGCCGGCCGTCCTGGTCGAAGAAGCGCATGCACACGTCGCCGACCGCGCCGGCCTCGCGCAGCGCCGGCAGTTCGGTCTCGGCGAGCGCGTTGCCGCTCTCCCGCAGCAGCGGCGACGGTTCGATGCTGCCCACCCCGACCAGGGCCATCGTGAGGTCTTCGTAGGCGCGCAGCACCGGCTCGATGTTGGGGTCGGTGACGAACATCTGCCGCATGTCGCCCGACGCGAGCAGGCCGGGCGCGGGCAGGTAGACGGCGGCGGCGCCGGTCAGCGCGGCGAGCCGGCCGACGATCCGGGTCGCCTGGGTCTGCGCGGTCACGTTGCCGACGCCGCCGAGCATCTGCACCACCTGGTCGGCAACCGGGGTCGGGCGCGGGTGCATGGCCTCGACGGTGGCGAGGATCGTCGAGCTCCACGACGAGACACCGATGCGCTCGCCGCCCATCAGCGTGGTCTCCAGGTACACCGCGGCGGCGGCGCCGAGCGCCCGCATCACGTGCGCCTCGTCGGCCTGGTCCTCGATGTCGGCGACGATCACTTCGGTCAGCCCGTACGCCTGCTCGATCTGCTCCTCGAGCTCGGCGTAGACGCCGCGGGGGGCGATCACTGTGGTGCGCACGATGCCGAGTTCGACCGCCCGCTTGAGCAGGCGTGACACCCGTGGCTGCGAGATGTGCAGCTGGGCGGCGATCTGCGGCTGGCGCATCCCGCGCTCGTGGTACATCCGGGCGACCTTGGTGAGCAGCCGGATCTGATCGGCCGAGTAACTGTCCACCGGTGGTCCTTCCCGAAGATCGACTACGCGCAGCGACCAAGAATATCCATTCAAGTTCGGATAGCGAAAACCGACCCGTTGACAAGGCCGACATCTGGCGTTCACAGTAGCTGCATGGCCAATCGCCTATGAATGGATATTCACATGAAGGTGATCGCGCGCCGGGTTGTGGCGCTCGTGCTCGTGGCGGGGATGGCGGCCTGCTCGAAAGTGCCGGGCGTCTACGTCTACGAGAAGGACGGGCAGGCCGGCGCCGTGTCGGACGGGGCCACCGACCCGAAGACCTATGTGGCCACCAACTGGACGTCGAAGATCGTGCCGGCCGTGCATGACAAGGCGGCCGACGTGACCACGGTGGCCGCGGCGATCGCGAAGGACCCGGAGGCGGCCGGCAAGCAGTTCGGCCACCAGTCCGGCACCGGCAGCCCGTACGCGTTCATGGTCAAGGGCACCGGCACGGTCACCGAGATCGACAAGTCGGTGCCGACCGGGCCGATGACGGTTCAGGTCGGAGAGCTGAAGCTCACCATCGCCACCGGGCCGGTCATCGCCGGCACCGCGGTCCGCGACGCGGTCGGTTTCATCTCGTTCGGCGACTTCACCAACCAGATCGACTACGCCGCGGTGGCCAACCAGATCAACAGCCAGGTCAAGACCGACGTGATCGCCAAGGTGGACCTGGCCACGATCAAGGGCAAGAAGGTCGACTTCTACGGCGCCTTCGCCAACCTGTCGCCCGGCACGATCTTCCTGGTCCCGACCGAGCTGACGGTGGCGCCGTGATCCTCGAAGCCCGCAACATCAGCAAGAACTACGGCGGGGTGCGCGCCCTGAAGGACGTCACGTTCACCGCCTACCGCGGCAAGGTCAACGTGCTGGTGGGGGAGAACGGCGCCGGCAAGTCGACGCTCATGAAGATCCTCTCCGGCTCCGAGCAGCCGACCAGCGGTTCGATCTTCCTCGACGGTGCGGTGGTGCAACTCGGCAGTCCACGTGACGCTCAGGCGCGCGGCATCGGGATCATCCACCAGGAACTGAGCCTGTTCCCGAATCTGTCCATCGCCGAAAACATTTTCGCGGGCCGTGAGCTGCGGCGCGGCGGCCGATTCGTCGACACAAAAAGCGAACGCAGATTAACCAGAGAGGTCCTGGCCCGGCTCGGCCAGACGAAGCTCGACCCCGACACGCTCGTCGGCGATCTCCCGATCGGGCAGCAGCAACTGGTCGAGATCGGCCGGGCGCTGCTCGAGGACGTCCGGGTGCTGATCATGGACGAACCCACCTCGGCACTATCCAATCACGAGGTCGACGTGCTGTTCGAGGTGATGGCCGAGCTGCGCTCGCAGGACGTCACGGTCATCTACATCTCGCACAAGCTCGACGAGTTCCGCCGCATCGGCGACTGGGTCACGGTGTTCCGCGACGGGGCCCTGGTCGCGCACGAGTCGATGGCCGACACCGACACCGGCTGGATCGTCCGGCAGATGGTCGGCCGCGACCCCGACTCGCTCTACGTCCGCAACAGCACCCCGGCCGGCGACGTCCTTCTCGAGGTCAGCGGCCTGAGCGTGCCCGGCACGGTCACGGTCGACGACGTCTCGCTGAGCGTCCGGGCGGGCGAGGTGGTCGGCATCTACGGCCTGATGGGCGCCGGGCGCACCGAACTGATCGAGTGCCTGATGGGCATGAGCCGGGCGAGCGCCGGCGAGGTCAGGATCAAAGGCAAGCTCGAGGCGTACGGCACGGTCCAGGCCCGGATGACCGCCGGGCTCGCCCTGGTGCCCGAGGACCGGCAGCGCGACGGCCTGGTGCAGACCATGTCCGTGCGCGACAACATTCTGCTCGCCACCGTGGCCCGGTTCGCTCGCGCCGGGATTCTCTCCGGCGGTGCCGAGCAGAAAACCGCGGCCGCCAAGGCCCGCGAACTGGCCATCAAGATGCCCGGCCTGGCCGCCGCCGTCACCTCACTGTCCGGCGGCAACCAGCAGAAGGTCGTCCTCGCCCGGGCGCTGCTCACCGAACCGGCCGTCCTCCTGCTCGACGAGCCCACCCGCGGCATCGATGTCGGCGCCAAGTCGCAGATCGCGGCGCTGATGGCCGAGCTCGCCGCGCAGGGCTTCGGGGTGCTGTTCATCTCGTCCGAGCTGGCCGAGGTGATCGCCATGGCCGACCGCGTCCTGGTCATGGCCCGCGGCCGGATCACCGCCGAGTTCACCGCCTCGACCGTCACCGAGGAGGCCCTGGTCACCGCCTCCGCCTCCGACCGGGTCCTGGAGGCCGGCGCATGACCCTCCGCCCCGAGCCGCGCCCAGCCGCCCCGCGTGGCGGCGTCCGCCCCGAGCCGCGCCCGGCCGCACCGCGTGGCGGCGTCCGCCCCGAGCCGCGCCCGGCCGCACCGCGTGGCGGCGTCCGCCCCGAGCCGCGCCCGGCCGCATCGAACGAGGAAGGCAGAGCATGACCGACACGCACGTCGCGCCCGCGCCCCCGGCCGCGGCGCCTGAGCCGGATCCGCCCCGCAATCAGGCCCTCGCGCGGGCCGCGTTGCTGCTGCTCCGAGGCCGTACCCTCGTGGTGCTGGTGATCTTGATCGTGATCTTCAGCGCCATCTCGTCGGAGTACCTGACGCAGAGCAACCTGATCCTGATGACCAAGCACGTGGCCATCAACGCGATCCTCGCCATCGGCGTCACGTTCGTCATCCTCACCGGCGGCATCGACCTGTCGGTCGGCTCGATCGCCGGGCTGTCCAGCATGGTCGCGGGCGGTCTGCTGTTCAAAGGGCTCAACTTCCCGGGCGGCACCGTCTTCTTCTCGGTCGCCGTGGTGATCCTGATCGGCATCGTGGTGGGCGCGCTGGTCGGCGCGGTCAACGGCGTGCTGATCACCCGGTTCAAGGTGGCGCCGTTCATCGCCACCCTCGGCATGCTCTACGTCGCCCGCGGCCTCGCCCAGCTGCACAGCAACGGCGGCACCTACCCGGATCTGGCCGGCTCGGCGGCGCGGGGGAACGAAGGTTTCCACTTCATCGGGGTGGATTCGCTGCTCGGCATTCCGGTCGCGGTCTGGATCATGGTGCTGGTCGCGGCGGCCGCCATCGTCGTCACCACCAAGACGCCCTTCGGGCGACGAATCTTCGCGGTCGGCGGCAACGAACGCGCCGCGGTTCTCTCCGGCATCCGGGTCAATCGGATCAAGATCGCGGTGTACGTCATCTCCGGCGCCTGTGCCGCCCTGGCCGGCCTGCTCCTCACCTCGGAGCTCGGCGCGGCCTATCCGGACACCGCCACCACGTACGAGCTGAACGCGATCGCCGCGGCGGTCCTCGGCGGCACCGCGCTCAGCGGCGGCCGCGGCACCATCATCGGCACCGTCATGGGCGCCTTCGTCATCGGTTTCCTCAGCGACGGCCTGGTCCTGGTGGGGGTCTCCACCTTCTGGCAGTCCGTGGTCAAGGGCGCCGTCATCGTCTTCGCGGTCATCACCGAACAGGCGCAGCAGCGCCTGCAGTCGGGCCTCACCAAACGCACCGCCTGAAGGGATCCCCCGTGTTGAAAAAACTCCTGGCTGCCACGGCCGCCTCCGCCCTCCTTGCCCTGACCGCCTGCGGCTCCTCCGCCGGTGACAAATCGGATAGCGGCGCCGCCGCCCCGGCCGCCTCGAAACTCATCGTGATCATCACGCCGTCGCCGGACAACGTCTTCTTCAAGGCCGAGCAGGACGCGGCCGCCGCCGAGGCCAAGAAGCTCGGCTACGAGACCCTCGTGCTCAGCCACGACGACGACCCGACCAAGCAGAGCCAGGAGATCGACACCGCGATCTCCCGCAAGGCCGCCGCGATCATCCTCGACAACGCCGGCGCCGACGCGTCGGTGACCGCGATCCAGCGGGCCAAGGACGCCAAGATCCCGACCTTCCTGGTCGACCGGGAGATCAACAAGACCGGCGTCGCGGTCGCCCAGATCGTCTCCAACAACGCCCAGGGCGCCGGCCTCGGCGGCCAGGAATTCGCCAAGCTGATGGGCAACAAGGGCGAGTACGCCGAGCTCACCGGCAAGCCCACCGACACCAACGCGGGTGTCCGCTCGCAGGGCTACCACGGGGTGCTCGATCAGTACCCGGACCTGAAGATGGTCGCCCAGCAGAGCGCCAACTGGGACCAGGCCGAGGCGCTGAGCAAGACCCAGACGATCCTGCAGGCCCACCCGAACATCAAGGGCATCATCGCCGGCAACGACACCATGGCGCTCGGCGCCTGGGCCGCGGTGCAGGCCGCCAAGAAGAACATCATCGTCGCCGGCTTCGACGGCAGCCCCGACGTCGTCTCCTCGATCCTCAAGAACGGCATCAAGGCGACCGTCCTCCAGCCAGCCAGCAAGATCTCCGAGATGGCCGTCGACCAGGCCGACGCGTTCATCAAGAGCGGCAAGGCCGACCAGCCGGAGAAGCAGTCGGTCGACTGCGTCCTGGTCAACCCGGACAACGCGAAGTCGGTCACGAACTTCGCGGTCGCCGCGTCCTGACGTCTCCGGGCGGGCGCCTCGCGCGAGGCGCCCGCCGCGCACAAAGTCACCACCTGAGAGAGGTACCGCATGCTGGTCGCCGACCCCGCCACCGCCGCCGCCTGGCGCAGTCTCCGTCAGGAGATCGCCGCCGCCGGGCCGGAGCTGCGCCGCGAGTTACTGCGGGAGCGGGCCAACCAGTCCCGCGTCACTGACCTGCGCATGGTCGGCCAGGCCGATCTGGGCCACGTGGGCGGCGACATGTCCGTCCTCGACATCCTCACCACGCTGTTCTTCGCGGTGCTGCGGATCGACCCGGAGAAGCCGGACTGGCCGGACCGGGACCGGTTCGTGCTGAGCAAGGGCCATACGGCGGGTGCGCTCTACAGCACCCTGGCGGCGGCCGGCTTCTTCCCGGCCGCCGAGCTGGCGACGTTCGCCGGTCCGCTGTCGGCGCTCAACGGCCACCCCAACCGGGTCAAGGTGCCGGGCGTCGAGACCAACACCGGCCCGCTCGGCCACGGCCTGCCGGTCTCGGTCGGCATGGCGGTGGCGGGCCGGCTCGGCGCCTCCGACCGGCACGTGTACGTCGTGCTCGGCGACGGCGAGCTCCAGGAGGGCAGCAACTGGGAGGCGGCGATGACGGCCGGGCACCGCCGCCTGGCCAACCTCACCGCGATCGTCGACCGCAACCGCCTCCAGCAGGGCGCCCGCACCGAGGAGACGAACGCGCTCGACCCGCTCGACGACAAGTTCCGGGCGTTCGGCTGGGACGTGCACGAGGTCGACGGGCATGATCATTCAGCTCTGCTGGAAGCCTTCACCGCACCCCGGGGCGAGCGCCCGACCTGCGTCATCGCCAACACGACCAAGGGAAGGGGCGTCTCGTTCATGGAGGACCGCGTCGAATGGCACCATAAGGTGCCGACCGCCGAGCAGATCTCGCTGGCGGCGGCGGAGCTGGCCCGATGAGCGCGCCCGTCCGCTCGGTCCCGGAGACCTTCGACTGCCGGGTCGCGTTCGCCGAGGAGCTGATCGCGCTGGCCCGCACGGACGACCGGATCGTGGCCGTCTGCAACGACTCGGTCGGCTCCAGCAACCTCGTCGGGTTCGCCGCCGAGTTCCCGGACCGGATGATCAACGTCGGCATCGCCGAGCAGGACATGGTCGGCGTCGGGGCCGGCCTCGCGCTCAGCGGTTACGTGCCGTTCGTCTGCGGCGCCTCGCCGTTCCTCACCGGCCGGGCTCTGGAGCAGATCAAGGCCGACGTCGCCTACAGCCAGTCGCCGGTCGTCCTGTGCGGGATGAGCCCCGGCATGGCCTACGGCGAACTCGGCCCCACGCACCACTCGATCGAAGATCTTTCCTGGCTGCGGGCGATCGCCGGGCTCGGCATCGTCGTTCCGGCCGACCCGAACGAGACCCGCTCGGCGGTGCGCTGGGCGGCGGCCGCCGCGACCCCGGTCTTCCTGCGGGTCGGCCGCTTCAAAATTCCGGCCGTCACCGGCGAACGGCCGTTCACTTTCGGCCGCGCAACCGCACTTCGCGACGGCTCCGACGTGACTGTCGTAGCAACAGGCACCATGGTCTCGCGGGCTCTGCAGGCGGCCGAGGAAGCGGCCGATCAGGGCGTCTCGATCCGCGTCCTGAACATGTCGACGATAGCCCCGCTCGACGAGGAGGCGATCCTGCGCGCCGCCCGGGAGACACGCGCCATCGTCACCGCTGAGGAGGCCACCACGACCGGCGGGCTGGGTGCGGCGGTGGCCGCCGTCGTGGTCACGTCGCCCACCCGCGTGCCGATGCGCATGCTCGGCATCCACCGCGAGTTCGCCCCCACCGGCAGCACCGCCTACCTGCTCGAACACTTCGGCCTCACGGCCACCGACATCCGCGCGGCCGCGATCGGCCTGGCCCATGCGTAACCGGCCGTTCCCCGCTTGGGTGAGGCCCGCCGATGTCTGACGACCTCGTCCTCGCGATGGACCAGGGCACCAGCTCCACCAAGTGCCTGCTGGTCGACGCGTCGGGCGCGGTCGTGCGGGAGACGAGCGTGCCGGTGCCGATCCGCTATCCGCGGCCCGGTTGGGTCGAGCAGGACGCCCGCGAGATTCTCGACAGCGTCCTGACCGCCGCGACCCGGTGTCTTGCCGGCATTCCGCGCGGCGCGGTCAAGGCGGTCGGTTTCAGCACCCAGCGCGAGTCGGCGGTGATCTGGGACCGGCACACCGGCCTTCCGGCCGGACCGGTGCTGGGCTGGCAGGACCAGCGCGCGGTGGGCGTCTGCGAAGGCCTCCGGGAAGAAGCCGACGGTGTACGGGCGATCAGCGGGCTCCCGCTCGACCCGATGTTCAGCGCGGCCAAGTTTCGGTGGCTTCTCGACCGTGAGCTGCCGGCGCGGCACCGGCTCGCGGTCGGCACCGTCGACTCGTGGTTGCTGTTCGCGCTGACCGGCAGCCATCAGATCGAAGTCGGCAACGCCTCCCGTACCCAACTGCTCGACGTGCGGGCCGCCCGGTGGAGCGACGAGCTGCTCGACCTGTTCGGCATCCCGGCGGCGGTGCTGCCGGCCATCACCCCGTCGTCCGGCGAGCTCGGCACGGTCGGCGAGCTCGGGGGAGTGCTGGCCGGGCTGCCGATCACTGCGGTGCTCGGCGACTCGCATGCGGCGCTCTACGCGCACGGCGCCGGCGACGGCGACGTCAAGGCGACCTACGGCACCGGCTCGTCGATCATGCGGCTCGGCGAGGTGGCGGGCGACGCCGTCTGCCTCACCGTGGCCTGGAACGACCGGCTCGCCGCCGAGGGCAACATCCGCTCCTCGGGGGCCACCGTCGCGTGGCTGGCCGAATTCCTCGGCGTCTCGCCGGCGCGAATCGGCGAGATGGCCACGAAGGCGACGAGTGACGGCGTACACCTCGTGCCCGGTTTCGGGGGTTTGGCCGCGCCGTGGTGGGACGACACCGCAGTCGGCCTGATCAGCGGCCTCACCCTCGGCACCCGGCCGGAGCAACTGGCCGCCGCGGCCGTCGAGTCGATCGCCCACCAGGTCGCGGATGTGATCGACGCGATGAGCGGGGCGGAACGTCTTCTCGCCGACGGCGGTGCCAGCGAGAACGACCACCTCATGCAGATCCAGGCCGACCTCACCGGCCTGCCGGTCAAGCGGGCCCGCACCGCCAACCTCTCCGCCCTCGGCGCCGCCTACCTGGCCGGCGGCATCGACCGGCCGCTCGACTACGACGACTTCGCCCCCCGTCCCAGCGACCCGGCACTCCGCCACGCCTGGCGGGACGCGCTCGACCGGGCCCGCACCCCCTCAGCAAGGAGCTGACATGACCGACTACCCCCGCTTCGGCGCCGGCCTCTGGCACTTCGCCACCTACGTCGACCGCTACGCCTCCGACGGCTACGGCCCGGCGCGCACCACCCTCGAGGCGATCGAGCTGGCCGGCCAGGTCGAGGACCTGTCCGTGGTCGACCTCAACTACCCGTTCACCCCGGGCGTCGGCCTGTCCGAGGTCAAGGACGCGCTGACCGCGCAGGGCCTGACGGCCATCGGCATCACCCCCGAGATCTACCTGCGCCGGTTCAGCAAGGGCGCATTCACCAACCCCGACCCGGGTGTACGCAAGGCAGCACTCGACCTCATGCACGAGTCGGCCGGGATCGTCCGCGAGCTCGGCGCCGACTACGTGAAGATCTGGCCCGGCCAGGACGGCTGGGACTACCCCTTCCAGGTCGACCACCGCACCCTGTGGAAACTGGCCGTGGACGGCATGCGCGAGCTGGCCGGCGCCCACCCGGATCTGAAGTTCGCGATCGAGTACAAGCCGCGCGAACCCCGCGTGAAGATGACCTGGGACTCGGCCGCCCGCTCACTGCTCGGCATCCAGGAGATCGGCCTCGACAACGTCGGCATCCTGCTCGACTTCGGCCACAGCCTCTACGGCGGCGAGTCACCCGCCGACGCCGCCCAGCTGATCATCGACCACGGCCGCCTCTACGGCATGGACGTCAACGACAACCTGCGTGGCTGGGACGACGACCTGGTGGTCGGCACCATCCACCTCACCGAGATCTTCGAGTTCTTCCACACCCTGCGCAAGAACAACTGGGACGGCGTCTGGCAGCTCGACCAGTTCCCGTTCCGCGAGGACAGCGTCGACGCCGCCCGCACCTCGATCCAGATCCTCAAGCGCATCTACCGAGCCCTGGACCGCCTCGACGAGGTCGCCCTGGCCGAGGCCCAGGACCGCCAGGACGCGATGGCCGCCCAGCGCCTGGTCCAGGCCGCCCTCTTCGGCGAGGTCGCCGACTGATCCGGCCGGCACCGAGGTGAGGTAGATTCATCGACCCAGATGCGGTCTACCTCACGGGGTCCAGTGTTCGTCGGGCGGCAAACGGAACTGTCTCTTCTGACAAAGCGACTCGATCACATCGCGCGCAGCGGAAGAGGGCTCGCCGTCGCGGTTCGTGGCCGTCATCAGGTCGGCAAATCGCGTCTGGCCCAGGAACTCTGTAACCGCGCCGGCCTGCCCTACCTGTATTTCACCGCCGTCAAAGGCGCATCCGTCACCAAGTCGACAAGCCAGTTCCTTGCTGCTTTGACCGAGTCGGATCTGCCGAACGACCATGCGCTCCTCCCCGGCACGCCGCCGACCGGTGGCTGGGGAGACCTGCTGCGCGTCCTCGCCGGCTCGCTTCCGGACCAGCCGTGCATCGTCGTGCTCGACGAGCTGCCGTGGCTCAACGAGCAGGACGACACCTTCGACGGGCACCTGCAGGTCGTCTGGGACCGGCTGCTGTCACGCCGGCCGGTCCTGCTGCTGCTTCTCGGCAGCGACCTGCACATGATGCAACGCCTCACCGCATATGACCGGCCGTTCTACGGCCGCGCGGACAACCTCGTGCTCGGCCCGCTGAACCTCGGCGAGACGGCCACGGCGGCCGGGCTGACCGGGTCCGACGCCATCGATGCGCACCTGATCACCGGTGGCCTTCCCGGCATGCTGCTCCGCTGGCCCTCCGGGACCTCTGCGGACGACTACCTGCGTGAGGAGTGCGCCGACCCGGCATCTCCGCTGTTCATCGTGCCGGAGCAGTCGTTGGCGTCGGAGTTTCCCAACCCGGACGTCGCCCGGCGTGTCCTGGAAGGGGTCGGCGGTGACTCGCGGGCCTTCGCAAGCATCGCCGGCATCGCCGGCGGCCGTAGCGGGCCGATCAGCTCCGGCACGCTGTCTCCGTTGCTGCGGCAGCTCACCGATGACAAACAGGTTCTGGTGGCCGACCATCCGCTGTCCACCGTCAGCGGCAAACCGGTCCTGTACCGGGTCGCCGACAGCAACCTGCGCCTCTACCTTGCCGTCCTGCGCGATGTCTACAACCTGACCCAGCGTGGCCGCCCCGAGGCCGGGTATGCCCTGTTCCAAAATCGCTGGACCAGTTGGCGCGGCCGGGCCGTCGAGCCGCTGATTCGCATGTCGCTGGAACAGGCCACGGTCGCCGGTGGAATCCCTTGGCGGGAAGCCCAGTTCGTCGGCGGATGGTGGAACCGGCAGTTCAACCCGGAGATCGATCTGGTGGGCGCCGATCGGGCGCCGGTCGCCTCGCAGATCTACTTCTGCGGATCGCTGAAGTGGCTGGGAACCCCGTTCGGCGCGCATGACCTGCACAAGCTTCAGAACGGGGCCCGTCAGGTGCCCGGCTTCGATGCCTCGAGCACCGGACTCCTCGTCGTGTCTCGCTCCGGTGCGAATCTGCCGGCCGATGCGGTGGATGTGGTCTGGGGCCCCGGTGATGTCGTGGCGGCCTGGCAGTCCTGATCCGGCCGCTCGGGCGAGATGTGGCCCAGCCAACGCCGGGGGAGGGCGTGGCGGGCCGGTGCGGGTTCGGCGCGGAGGATGCGGGACATGTCGAACGAGACCTTCACCCTGCGGTCGGTGGCGGTCTCGGCGTACGGGCCGTCGTTGCTCTCCGGGTTTTCGCAGGGGGTCATCGCTCCGGTCATCGTGATCAGCGCTATCGAGCGGGGCGCCACCGTCGCTGCCGCTGGGCTGGTCGTGGCGCTGATGGGCGTCGGGGCGCTGGTGGCGAACATTCCGGCCGGGGCGCTGACCACCCGGTTCGGGGAGCGGCGGGCGATGGTCGCGGCGGCCGCGCTCAGTGTTGCCGCGATCGCGTTGTGCCTGGTCGACCTGGGGTTGTGGCTGTTCGCCGCGGCGGTGCTCGCGATGGGCACGGCCAGTGCGGTGTTTCAGCTGGCCCGGCAGTCGTACCTGACCGAGGTGGTGCCGGCCGGGATGCGGGCGCGGGCCATGTCGACCCTCGGCGGCGTCGCGCGGATCGGGGCGTTCATCGGGCCGTTCGCCGGCGCGGGGCTGATCAAGCTGGCCGGGCTGGACGGCGCGTACGGGATGTCGCTGGTCGCGATCGCCGGGGCCGGGGTCATCGCGTACACCGTGCCCGATCTTGCCGCCGCCCCGGCCGAAGCCCGTGGCATCTCGACCTGGACGATCACCCGGGAGCACTGGCGGACCCTGGCCACGCTCGGGGTCGCGGTGCTGTTGCTCTCCGCCATCCGGCAGACCCGGCAGGTGGTCGTCCCGCTCTGGGCGCACCACCTCGGTCTGGACGCCAGCACCTCGTCGATCCTGTTCGGTGTCTCCGGCGCGGTCGAGACGCTGGTCTTCTACCCGGCCGGCCTGGTCATGGACCGCTTCGGGCGGCGGGCCGTGGCCGTGCCCTGCACGCTGGTCATGGGGCTGTCGTTCCTGGCTCTGCCGCTGACCCACGGGGTGCTCTCGCTGGGCGCGGTGGCGATGGTGATCGGCCTGGGCAACGGGATCGGTTCGGGCATCGTGAACACGCTCGGCGCCGACGCGGCGCCGGCGCTGGGCCGGCCGACGTTCCTCGGGGTGTGGCGGGAACTGGCCGACAGCGGCGCCGCGCTCGGGCCGGTGCTGCTCTCCGCGGTCGCCGGCGTGGCCGGGCTGGCGTCGGGGGTGGTCGTGTCGGGTGTGGTGGGGCTGGCCGCCGCCGCAATGCTGTACCGATTCGTGCCGTCCTATCGCCGCTGATCCGGTTCGATTCCGGCCATGATGAGGCCATGGCGCGCCGGACCGCATGGGCAGATGCTGCGGCACTGACGAGCTATGCCCTGCTGGCCTGGTGGATCATGCGCGGTCTCTGGGCCGACCCGGCCGGACGCTGGCTGCACAACCCGGACGACCAGGGCTTCTTCCAGGCGATGATGGCGCACGGCGAGCGCGTGCTGTTCCACGGCGAGTCGCCGCTGTTCACCACCCGGCTGAACGCGCCGACCGGGGTGAACCTGATGGCCAACACCTCGGTGCTGGGCATCAGCCTGCCGTTCGCGCCGGTCACCCATTACCTCGGCCCGGCGGTCTCGGTCGCGCTGATGGCCACCGTGGGTCTGGCCGGGACGGCCGCCGCCTGGTGGTGGCTGCTCTCCCGGCATGTGGTCGCAAGTCGCGCCGGGGCCTGGGCCGGCGGCCTATGGGCCGGGTTCGCCCCCGGATTCGTGGCGCACGCCAACGGCCAGCCCAACTTCGCCAGCGGATTCGTGCTCCCGTTCATCGTCTGGCAGGTGATCCGGCTGCGCGAGCCCGGCCGGGTGTGGCGCAGCGGGGTGCTGCTCGGCCTGCTGATCGTCGTGCAGGCCTTCATCAACGAGGAGCTCCTGCTGCTGACGGCGATCACGCTGACGCTGGTCGGCCTCCTCCAGGCGGCGATCAGCCGGCGCCTGGTGGCCGGCCTCCTGGTTGCCGGGGCGGTGGCCGGAGCCCTGCTCGCGTACCCGCTGTATTTCCAGTTCTTCGGCCCGGGGCACTACCGCGGCCTGCCGTTCCGGCTCGATCTGTACGCCACCACGCTCGGCTCGATCCCGGCCTTCCCGCGGCGGTCGATCGCCGGCAGCGAGGCCATCGCCCGGTCGGTCACCGGCGGCAGCGTCACCGAGGACGCCACGTTCTGGGGGCCCGGCATCTGCCTGATGATCCTGGTGGCGGTCGTGCTGCTGCGGCGGTCGGCAGCCGCCCGGGCCGCCGCCGTCGCCGGCCTCATCCTGCTGGTGATGTCGTTCGGCGGCCGGCTGCGGCTCACCCGGACGACCGAGATCGGGCCCGCCCCGCTCGGCTGGACCGAGCACGTCCCGGTGCTCGACCTGGTGACCACGTCGCGATATGCCCTCGCCACCACGACGATCGCCGGGGTGCTCCTCGCGATGGCCGCCGACCGGGTGCGGGGGCGGGGTCGTGGCGTCTTCTGGGCCGGCATGGCACTCGCGCTGGTGCCGATGTTCCCGCTTGGGCTGCGCACGTCGCCGGCGCCGGTGGTGCCGGCGTTCTTCGTCCAGGGGACGTGGCGAAGCTACGTGCACGGTGATCAGAGCATCGTCATCGTGCCGCTGCCGGCCATGGTCGCCGGCCGCTACGGCATGCGCATCGCCGCGCTCAGCCACCTCGGCTTCCCGATCCCGCGCGGCTACTTCCTGGGGCCGGCGAACCCGCCGCTCGACGACACGGGAAGTTGGGCGCCGCCGATGCTCTACACAGTCAACCTGCTCACCGTGGTCGGCCGCACCAGCCACGTGCCGAAGCTGGGGCCGGCCGAGCGCCGGGCCGTTCGGGCCGACCTGAGGTACTGGCGGGCAGGGATCGTGGTCGTGCTGCCGAACGCGCCGAACCGGCTTTCGCTGCGCCGCCTGCTGTTCCAGGTGCTCGGGACACCCGTACCCGTGGGAGATGTCTTTGTCTTCAGGGTGCCGACCTTCATCGGCCCATGACAAATGTCATGGGTTATTAATTAGCTTTGTTAAATGATTCATGGCAGTCACTTCCTCCTCAATCCCCCCAGGAGGTCTCATGAAGAGACTGCTCTTCGCCGGGGCCGGCGTCCTCGCGCTCGCCGCGGCCGGCATCGCGGTGGCCACCCAGGCCGACGCGGCCACGCTCTCCAGCAACTGGTACGCCTCCGCGCCGTACCTGATGCCGTTCGACAACAGCCCGCCCGACCCGGTCGAGGTCATGAACGCCACCGGGCAGAAGGCGTTCCAGCTCGCGTTCATCCTCGCGCCCAGCGGCGGCGGCTGCACGCCCACCTGGGACGGCACCCGCGCCGTTTCCGGCGACACCGAGGCTTTGTCTCTCATCAACCGCATCCGGGACAACGGCGGTGACGTCAGCGTCTCGATCGGCGGCTACGGCGGCACCAAGCTCGGCCAGACCTGCGGCTCCCCGGAGGCGACCGCGGCTGCCTACCAGCAGGTCGTCACGAAGTACGGGCTCAAGGCGATGGATTTCGACCTGGAAGAGCCGGAGTACGAGAACACCGCGGCCGTGCACAACGAGGTCGGCGCCGCGAAGATCCTGCAACAGAACAACCCCGGCCTGTACGTCTCGATCACCACCGCGGGCACAGCGGCCGGCACCGGCTGGTTCGGCACGCAGATGCTGCTCGAGGCCAAGTCGCAAGGTCTCACCCCGGCCAACTTCTCGATCATGCCGTTCGACGGCGGGTTCAACGGCGGCAGCTCGCAGGTGTCGGCGCTCGAGGCCTTCCACACGCTGCTGATGAACACGTTCGGCTGGGACAGCGCCACGGCGTACGCGCACGAGGGCATTTCGCAGATGAACGGCCGCAGCGACGCCGGCGAATACTTCTACCAGGCCGACTTCCAGACCACGCTGGACTACGCGACCAGTCACAAGCTGGCCCGCTACACCAACTGGTCGGTCAACCGGGACCGGCAGTGCAGCGACCCCAACCAGAGCACCACCTCCGGTACGTGCAGCAGCGTGCCCCAGACGGCGTGGGAGTTCACGAAGTATTCCGCGCGCTTCGCCGGGGCGACCCCGCCCACCACCACGACCCCGCCCACCACCGCGCCGACCACCTCGCCCACCGGTGGTAGCTGCACGATCGTGGCCTGGAGCGCCACCACCGTCTACGTCGGCGGCAACCAGGCCGGCCAGAACGGCCACAAGTACACCGCGAAGTGGTGGACGCAGAACGAGTCACCCGCCACGCACAGCGGCCAGTGGGACGTCTGGACCGACATCGGAACCTGCTGAGGCATGACGGATGTCAGCGGCCGAGCCATGCCGGTCGGCAGGGAAGCACGCATCGATCGCCACCTAACCTCATGGTCATGGATGCGAACGAAGAACGACCCTTCCTGACCGGCCGCTCCGGGGCCACCTGGTATGTCACTGTGCTGGGTGGCCTCAAGCGCCGCGGCCCGTGGCGCGTGCCGCGGGACATGCGGACCATCAGCATCCTCGGCGGCGCGAACCTGGACCTGTGCGAGGCCGAGCTGCCCGAGGGCGCGGTGCTCACCAAGATCAGCCTGATCGGCGGGGTCTCGCTGAAGGTGCCGAACGATGTGGACGTCGAGGTCGAGGGCTTCCGGATCTTCGGCGGCGTACGCATCGAGGAGGCGCCGCGCTCCGGCGGACCGGTCCGCACGCTGAAGGTCCGCGACTACAGCCTGGTCGGCGGCGTCCACGTCGAGCGCTGCTAGGAGACGGCCTGCCAGTTGACGCCGTCGTAGATGAACTCGATGCAGGTGGTGGCGTTCGCCGTGGTCGCGAACGCCTTGCCGTTGAGGCGGAACCTGTCGCCGAGGGTCACCGCCTGGCCGGTGGCCCCCTGGGTGACCATCAATCGCAGCCGCATGCCGGGGATCAGGTAGATGCCGGGCGCCGTGGCCTTGCCGCCCAGCGAGGGGTTGTTGATGGTGGCGGCGCCGGCCAGCGCATGAGTCTCGGCCACATACGGGTTGGGCGTGTAGCTGCCGAGAGCGGATCTGACGAAACCGCCGCCCATCGCGCCGAACTGCACGAGGTTGCCGCCCATCACGGAGTCGGTGGTCATCAGCGGCATGAGCGGGTCGCCGGCGTCCAGGCCGAGCGTGCCGTCGGCATTCAGCTCGATCCGGTTGCCCTCGGCATGGGCGGACAGCCCGAGCGCGGCGGCCTGGTGCACCCGGTTGGCGCTGCGGTTCCAGGACAGGCCGCTGACGGTGTTGGCGCCGGCCCACCCGACCAGTTCGAAGCCGGGGAAACGGCCGCCGACCGGCACCCCGTTCGCCGTTCCGGTGTTGCTGTTGGAGTCGGCCTCGCAGCCCACCAGCGTCTGCCGGGCGCCGTCGATGCGGAAACCGGCGCGCGCGTTGTCCTGCGCGTTGCAGCCGACCGTGGTGCCGCCCGACCAGGCGCCGGCGATCGTGTTGCCGCTGATGTTCGTGTAGTGGAAGCCGTTGCCCCAGCCGCCCGCGAGCGTGAACTTCAGCCCGGAGACGTCGCCGCCGTCCCACGGGTTGTCCGGCGCGTTCACCGACAGCGCGGTGGCGGGCTCGGACTCCCGGCTCGAGGTCAGCGCGCTCCCGGAGAACCACGCCTTGCAGCCGGTCAGCTGGTTGTTGCCCTGGATCAGCCACCCGTCGATCCCGGACCCGCCCGCGTCGCAGTTGTGGTAGGCGGAGTCCATGTTGATGTTGAAGCCGAAGCCGTCGACCGCCCACACCTGGATGTCGCTCGCCTGCACGCCGCCGCGGTCGCGCTGGATGAACCCGTCACCGGTGAAGTGCTGGATCATGACGTGGTGGACCTGGTGCCGGCCGTCCGTCCACTCGGCGCTGTTGTCGCCGGGCGGCGTCGAGTTGTTGAGCATGATGCCGCTCTGCCAGGTGCCTTTGTTCTCCCACTTGTTGCCGTCCAGCAGCAGGTCGCGAATCGTGACGCCCTGGGCGTCGCTGGGGCCGGCGTAATTCTGGGCGTTCGTGATCAGCACGGCTCGCGGGCCGGCGCCGGCCTTGAACGTGAGCCGGGTGGCGAGTCCGGCGCCCTCCAGGGTGACCCGCTGCCCGATGACGAGCGGGCCGACCAGGTAATCGCCCGGTGGCAGATAGACGCGCCCGGCCCGGCCCCCGATCGGATTCGGCGCGGCCGCGTCGAGCGCGGCCTGGATGGCAGCCGTGTCGTCGGTCCTGCCGTCGCCGGCCGCGCCGTACTGCGGGTCCTTCACGTTGATCAGCAGCTCCGTCGTGACGCCGTCGGCGGCGAGGCCGGGCACGATGCGGCTCGCCGCCAGCGGCACACCGGCCGCCAGCATGCCGGCCAGGAAATCCCGTCTCCGGGAGGCTGAGGACAACGCCCGCTCCTCCGTACGCAAGTAGTGGCGACGAGTAGATCATGACTGGTGGGCGGCGTACTCAGCTGATCGCCTGTTTCACCAGCTTAACGAGGCGGGCCTCGGCGTCCGGAGTCAGCGCGGTCAGCGCGAAGTAGGCCGGCTCGCCCTCACCTTTCCGGGCAAAGGACGCCCCCACTCCCACGGCGACGACACCACCCCGGTCGAGCCGAATGCGGTGCCGGCGCCCATCGACTGACCGGCCGTCAACGGCGCGGGAGCCCGGTGGTCGGTCATGCGGCTGGAGCGAGCCGGCATTTCGCGCCGCCATGTGCCGATCATGGCGATTTGGCGTCAGCTCCGAACCGCAACTGCCCAAGATCGGGTTCCGGGCCGCCGCCGCCGCTACCGGCGGAGGAGGCGGGCGGGCGGTTCAGGCGAGGGTGGGCAGGAGGGCGGCTATCGCGGCCTGGCCGGCGGCGTTGGGGTGGTCGCCGTCGGGGGCCAGCAGGGCGGTCGGGTCCTGGTGGCCGTCGGGGCCGTGGAAGGCCGGCAGCGTCGCGATGTAGGTTGCGCCGGACCGGGCGGCGGCGGACTGCAAGGCCCGGTTGACGGCGACGGTGGCCTGGGTTGCCGCTCGGGTGCCGGCCGGGCCGTAACGGGCGGCGCCGACCTTGCCGTCGAGGACCACGTTCCAGTAGCCGAGGACGATCACCGGGACCGGGTGGAGCTGTTCGATCGCGGTCACCGACGCGGCCACCTCGGTCTCGATGCCGGTGGCGACGGCGGCATACGAGGACGGGTCGTCGAAGGACGCGGCCATGTCGTTGGCGCCGATCATGATGATCACCTCGGCGGCGGTGGCGAGCACGTCCCGGTCGGCGGGCACGGCGGTGCGCACGTCGGCGGCCGACGAGCCGGGTTCGGCCAGGTTGATGTCGATGGCTTGCTGGGCCCGGGCGTACACCGTCGGGAAGGGGTCGCAGCCGCAGGCGGTGCCGGCCGGGACCGAGTCGCCGAGCGTGACCACCGTGCGCAGCCGCGGCGGGCCGGCCGGTGGTGCGCAGGCGGCCAGCAGCAACGCGAGCAGCGGGAGGACGAGCCTCATGAGAGCGGGCGGGGCAGGTGGGCGGAGAGCCAGTCGAAGGCGGGCGGCTCCATCCGGGTCCAGACCGCGTCGCTGTGACCGCCGTGCGCGACCACCGCGGTGGTCAGGGACAGCGGGGGATGGCGGAGGGTGGCGAGCCGGCGGGAGTCGTGGGCGGACTCGCGGTCGTCGGCGGCCCAGCCCAGCCACAGGGCGATCGGTGGCTGGGGGAGGTGACGCAGGCGCCAGCCGGGGTTGTTCGTGGTGTTCTCCGAGCCGTCGCCGATCTTGATGCCGGGCGACGCGTAGCCCGACAGCGAGGCCGCCGCCTCGTAGAAACCAGGATGGCGCAGCGCCAGGTTGATCGCGCAGAACGCGCCGGCCGAGTAACCCGTCAATCCCCAGTCCGAGTGGCGGACGCGGTAGTGCGCCCGGGCGTAGGCGGGCACGTCCACGGTCAGGAACGTCTCGGTCTGCGGGCCGCCGCGCAGGTTGGTGCACTCGGTGTCGAGCAGGCGATTCGGGGTCTGGTAGGGGAACAGCACTACGGTCGGGGCCATCCGGCCGGCGGCGATCTCCCGGTCCAGGTAGGACTGGACGCCGAGGCGGCGCAGCCAGGTCTGCGGGGAGCCGGGATAGCCGTGCAGCGCCTCGATCACCGGGAACCGGTCGCGGCCGGTGCGGTAGGCGGCAGGCAGGTAGACGTACATCTGCAGGGTCAGTTGACTTGCCCGGCCCGGCACCGAGACGGTGAGCATCTGGCTGCCGGAGGCGGCCGCGGCGGGCGTGCCGCCGGTCGGATAGGCCTGCACCAGCTGATTGACCTGCAACGCGGCCGCGGCGACGACGCTGAGCACGGCCGCGAGGATCAGCCCGGAGCGGCCGGCCAGGCGCAGCCGGTTCCAGAAGGTCGCCAGGAGGACGGCGATCGCGAGCACGGCGGCCAGCGCCAGGGCGACGCTCATGCGGCCGGCAGCGTCATCGGCGCGGCCAGGGCGGGCGGCAGATCGGCGAGGGAACGCCCGGCGCCCATGACGACCCACCCGGTCGTGGCCACCCGCAGGTCGTGCCGGAGCTCGAACGGCAGGCTGCGCAGGGCGGATGTGGTGGTGCGCGGGGTGGGCGCGAGGGTCACGGTCACGGCCGACAGGATGCGCGGAACGGCCGAGCCCATCGACAGCACGACCGGAAAGGTGACGCCGGGCCGGCTCCGGTAGTCGGCCGGGAGGGTCACGAGCGGCGGCGCGGCCAGATGCCACGCGGCGAGCCCGGCGGGATGCCACCGGAAGGACGAGGCCGTCGTCGCGTCGAGCCGGCCGGCCGCGACCGGTGCGGTGACCGCGACCGTCCCGGTGTCGCCGCGCAGCGCCTGCCAGGACGGATAGAACATCTCGTGCCGGTTGACGGCCAGCCCGGCGGCGAACACGACCAGCGTCTCCAGCAGCAGCACCCCGGCGATGCGGGCGGCGATCCAGGCGCGCGACCACAGCCGGACCACGGCTGCTGCGGCCGCGACGGCGGCGGCCGCGGCGAACAGGAGCAGCGGCAGCCCGGTGAGCGTCACACCGCCACCTGCTCGGGCGTCCGGCGCAGCGGCGAAGCGGGCAGGAAGGCTTCGGCGCTCAGCGCGGCCACGGCGATGCGCGGCAGGTCGCGCGCCGTCGGGAAGCACAGGTAACGCGGCTGCCAGTCGGGCTGGTATTTCGCGTTCGCGCGGTACAGCGACTCGATCTGCCACAGCCGGGACGCGGCCTTGAGCAGCCGGTGCCACAGGCGCAGAACGGGACCGGCGCCGAGCTCCTCGGCACGGGCGAACACCGAGCGCAGCACCGCGAAATTCAGCGACACCCGGCGTACGCCCAGGGCCGGCGCCTCGGTCAGGACCTCCGTGATCATCAGCTCGGTGAGGCCGTTCTCGGCGGTGCGGTCGCCGCGCATCAGGTCGAGCGACAGCCCGTCGGCGCCCCACGGCACGAACTGCAGCAGGCCGCGCAGCCGTTGCTGCTCGTCGTGGCAGAGCACCAGCAGGCAGTCGGCGTCGGCCGGGTCGCCGAGCCGGGAGAGCGCCATCGAGAAGCCGCGCTCGACCGGCCCGTCCCGGAACAGGTCGGCGGCGCGCACGGCGCCGGCCAGCTCGGCGGCGGTGAGGTCACGCTGCCGGGCGACGCGACAGTGGTAACCCGCCCGCCGCACCCGGTTGACCGCCTGCCGCACCCCGCGCATCGGCCGGCCGTTCAGCGAGAACACGGCGGTGTCCACGACCGCTTCGTCACCGAGCTCAACAACATCAAGACCCGATTTGCGGTACGCCTTTCCGGCCGCATTGCCGCAGCCCAGGACCGCCGGCGTCCATCCGTGCCGGTCCGCGTCGGCCAGCCACGCGCCGATCGCCTCGGGCCAGGCCGACTCGGGGCCGATCGGGTCGCCGGCCGCCAGGCTCACGCCGTTGACCACCCGGTAGGCCACCACCGAGGCCTGGTTCGGGGCCCAGATCAGCGACTTGTCGGTGCGCAGCGCGAAATAGCCGAGCGAGTCGGCCTCGCCGTACCGCTGAAGGAGCTCGCGCAGACGCTCCTCGCTCGCGGCCTCGCGGTGTGGCCGGCGTGAGCCGGGCCGGAGCAGGATCACCAGCGCGACCCCGGCGGCGAGCAGGCCGCAGGCCCCGGTGGTCCAGGCGACCGCGTCGGCGCCGAAGCGGTAGCGGAACTCGACCGGCCCGTCGAGGCCGATCAGGCCGAGGGCGGCCTCCCGGGCCCAGTCGGCGACGCCGGGCGAGCCGACGAGCCGGTTGGCCCGGAACGCGATCTCGACGAACCCGAGGGCGAACCCGGCAACGGCGAAGCCTAGCAGCGCGCTGAGGGCCCGCCACCGGTGCGCCGGGTCGGCGATCGTGGTGAACCGGTCGCGGGTGACCAGCAGGATGATCAGCAGGACCGCGGCGACCGCGGCCGCATCGAAGTCGAGGCCCTTGACCAGGTGCCCGACGATCGAGGCGGCGGTCAGGCCGGCCGCGACCTGCCAGGCCCGGCGCTTGCCGCGGCGCAGGCCGGCCCCGAGATAGACCAGCAGCAGGCCGATCATGACGGTGCCGGCTCGCGCCGAGAGCACCCCGGCGGCCGGGACGAACTCCATCAGGGCGACCATCCGGCCGTGCCGGGGCGGTGCGATCGCGGTGACGGCGTCGAACAGGCCGGCCGCCTGAACGAGGCGGGCGATCGTGCGCCGGGGAAGCGGCGGCCGAGCGTGCATCATGCAGCCATCTTCTGTGCGCCGGCTGTGCCCAGCTCGACAACTTCCTGCCGGTTCGCTGTGTGCTTGGGTTAAGTCATCCGACCGATTCGGCCGGGGTGACTGCGCGTCGAGTGTTCCGGTCATGACTGACCCGCCGGTCCTCTTCGTCCACGGACTCTGGCTGCACGCCTCCTCCTGGCAGGCCTGGAGCGAGCTGTTCGCCGCGCGTGGCTTCGCCCCTCTCGCCCCGGGCTGGCCCGGTGAGCCGGGCACCGTCGAGGCCGCCCGCCGCGCCCCGCAGGCCGTCGCGGGTCTCGGCATCGACGACGTCACCGAGCACTACGCGCGGATCATCGCCGGCCTGCCCGCCGCCCCGGTCGTCATCGGTCACTCGTTCGGCGGCCTGATCACCCAGAAGCTGCTCGCCCGCGGCCTCGCCCGGGCCGGCGTCGCCATCGACCCGGCCCCGATCAAAGGCGTCAAACCGTTGCCGTTCGCGCAGTTGCGCTCCGGCTTCCCGGTTCTTTCCAACCCGGCGAATCGCCGCCGGGCCGTCTCGCTTTCTCCGACCCAGTTCCGGTACGCCTTCGGCAACGCGCTCGACGAGCGCGAGTCCGGCGACCTGTTCACCCGCTGGACCATCCCTTCGCCGGGCCGGCCGCTGTTCGAGGCCGCGTTCGCGAACTTCACGAAGAACTCGCCCGCGGCCGTCGACACCGCGAACACCGCCCGCGGCCCGCTGCTGCTGATCTCCGGCCAGCAGGACCACACCGTGCCCGACGTGGTCACCCGGGCCACCTACAAGCTGTACGGCGATGCGGCCGCGGTCACCGACCTGAAGCAGTTCCCGGACCGCGGCCATTCGCTGACCATCGACTCGGGGTGGCGGGCGGTGGCCAACTACGTCCTGGAGTGGCTGGCCCGGGTGAGCTGACCGGGACGGCGGCCACGCCGATAGAGGGCGGCGGCGAGCCCGGCCAGAATCACACCGAACGCAACGAGTCCGATGACGACCGGGCCGGGCAGGCCGCCGTCATCCCGCGGCTCCGATGATGCGGCGGCTGCCGCGCTGGTGGCTACCGTGCTGGTGGCGGCTGCGCTGGTAGAGGCGACGGCGGCTCGCGCGGCCGGGTCGGCGACGGTGAATGCGTACGAGCCCTGCACGACGTGGCCGTCGACCGAGACGGTGCGGTAGGCGACCGTGTAGCCGCCGTTGGCCAGCGCCCCGCTGATCGTGACGCGGCCGGTGGCGCCGTCGACGGCCGGCTCGCCGGTCGGCACCCGCTGCTTGGCGGCGTCGGAGACGACGATCGTGGTGAACTGCGGGTTGAGCTTCTGCAGGAAGCGCAGCCGCACCTCGCCCGGCGCGGCGGTCAGCGTGGCGCCGGCCGCCGGGCTGGATTCGGCGAGCGAGTTGTGCGCCCAGGCCGGCGCGCTCGGCAGCAGCATCGCGAGCAGGACGGCGAGCGCGGTGCACAGGCGTCTCATCCGAGCACCTCCGCGCCGATCCAGCCGCCCTCGGCACAGCCGGGCGGGATCGCGAAGACGGCCGAGCCGATCGGTGTTATCCATTCGTTGAGCAGGTCCTTCTCGGCGAGGCGGGACTGGATGGGAACGTACTGCCGGGTGATGTCGGCCTGAAAAGAGGCGAAGATCAGGCCGCTGTCGGGTTGCCCGGAGGCGTTGGGCGCGCCGTCGAAGTTGTACGGCCGGCGCAGAATCTTCAGGGCCGGGTCGATCACGTGGGCCCGGGTGACGTGGGCGTAGTCGGGCATCACCGGCAGCCCGCCGTCGCCGAGCTTGGCGAAGTCGGGCTCGTCGTGCTCCAGGTGGCCGGAGAGCGGGGCGCCGGTGGCCATCCGCCGGCCGGCCGCGTTCTCCTTGTCGGCGACGCTCAGCAGGTCCCACTTCTCGATTTCGGCGCGGATCCGCCGTACCACCAGGGTGGTGCTGCCGTCCCGGGCCCATACCGCGGTGTCCATGACCGCGCCGGTCGGGTTGGCCGTGCCGTCGAGCTGGCCGAGCACGTTGCGCTGGGTGAATCCGGCGGGCTGTGCGCCGGGGCTGCGGCGGAAGCCGGTCTGCACCCAGCGGACCGCGGCGAACGGCCGGGCGTCCTTGATCAGCATGCGCTGGGCGTGGGTGACGGTCAGCGGGTCGTCGGCGCAGATCTGCAGCAGCAGATCGCCGCCCGACCAGCGCGGCTCCAGCCGGTCGATCCGGAAGGCGGGCAGGTCGGCGATGGGCGGCCGCACACCGGCGGCGGTGTAGAGGCCCGGGCCGAAGCCGAACGTGATGGTCAGCCGGGCCGGCAGGGCAGCGAGGGCGGCGTCGGTGTCGCCGAGCGCCGGCTCGCCCCGGGTCAGCCGGGCCGCGTCGTCGGAGAGCAGCCGCATCATCCGGCCCAGGGCCCGCCGGTCGGTTCCGGCGGGCAGCGTGAAGGCGACGAAGGCGGCGTGTGCGGGCGGCTCGGTGGTCACGCCGGCCTGGCGTGGCCCGTGGAACGCGACGGTCCCGGAGCCGACGTCCCCGGCCGCTTTCCCGGCCGCTTGCTCGGACAGCGCCGCGGCCTTTTCAGGCAGCGCCACGACACCGCCCGCGCCGGCAGCGGCACCGACCACCGCGCCGGCGCCGCCGGTGATCAGGGTTCGGCGGTCGAGGGTCACGAAGCCATGCTCGGCATCGTCGAGGGCGCGTAGCTCTCGCCGGCGCCGGCGAACGGCTTGGCCACCGCGCTGAACGAGACCGTCCCGCCGTCGCCCAGGGTGAGCGTGAACCGCAGCTCGTCACCCGGCTTGATCGGCGCGGACGGCTGCATGAGCATCAGGTGATCGCCGCCGGGGGACAGCTCGTGCGTGCCGCCCGCCTTGATCACGAAGCCGCCCTCCTTGGGCCGCATCACCATCGCGCCGTCCTGCATCGCCATCTCGTGCAGCTCCATCGGCGAGGCCGGCGAGGCGGCGCTCACGACGGTGACATCCGCGGCGGTGTTGTTGACCAGGGTGCCGAACGCGGCGGTCATGCCGGAGTCGACGGCCTTGACCCAGGGGTCCTTGACGGTGAGCTCGGCGGCCGGCGGCGCCGCCGCTTCCGCTTTTTCCTCGCTGCCGCCGCAGGCGGACAGGCTCAGAGTGAGGGCGGCGGCGGCCAGGGCCGTGAGGGCGAAGCGTCGCATTATTCTCTTTCCGGTAACTTCTGGGATGAACGTGTCATTCCGGTAGTCGTCCGTTACCGCGATTCAGTTCCATTCGCGGCGAGAAATGCGTTGTACCGAGCCAGCTCGTCCTCTTCGCCGCTGGCCTCGGCGCGGTCGGCCGCCCGGTCGAGGCGGGCCTGTTCGCGCTCGTCGCTGCGGATCCACTGGCGCACCAGCACGAGCAGCACCGCGGCCGCCGGCAGCTCGCCGAAAGCCCACGCCAGCCCGGCGCCCAGCCGCTGATCGGTGATCAGCGACGAGGCCCAGGCCGGGTGCACCGAGGTGTACCAGTCGAGGCCGATGATCGTGGTCGACTGCAGCAGCACGAAGCCGAAGAACGCGTGCGCCGCCACCGCCAGGAAGTGCACGAGCGTCAGCAGCGCCGGGTGGATCCGCCGCCGCCCCGGATCCACCCCGACCAGCACCCAGAACAGCAGGTATCCGGCGAGGACGAAGTGCGTGAGCATCGCCAGGTGCCCGAGGTGGTAGCGCATCAGGGTGCCGAGCAGCCCACTGAAATACAGGCCGTAGAGGCTGGTCACGTAGATCGCGAGGGCCACCACCGGGTGGGTGAGCACGCGCAGGAAGCGGCTGTGCACCAGGACGAGCAGCCACTCGCGGGCGCCGCGCACCTGCGGGTCGGCCGGCCGGCGCAGGGTGCGCAGGGCCAGGGTCACCGGGGCGCCGGCCACGAGCAGGATCGGCACCACCATGGACAGCACCATGTGCTGCACCATGTGGACGCTGAACAGCACGTAGGCGTAGCGCGCCACCCCCAGGCCGGTGATCGCGGCGAGCAGCAGCAGGCCACCGACCCAGCTGACGGTGCGGCTGACCGGCCAGGCGTGCCCGGCCCGGCGCAGCCGCACGACACCGGCGAGGTAGGCGCCGATGCCGACGGCCGCGACCGTCAGGAAGAACAGGTCGGGCAGCGGATCGGCGAACATCCGCGCGGCGCTCGACACCGGCGGGGCGGCGAAACCCAGCAGGTCGACCAGTGGATCGGCGTCCTCCGGATTGGCCGGCACCGGCGTCGGGCTCCGCGACAGCGCCACCGCCAGCCCGATCGCCGCCCCGAGCAGCGCCAGCTCCCCGGCGGCCAGGCGCAGGAACGCATCCGGCCGGCCGGCGGCCAGCGCGGGCAGGGTCCGGGCGCGATGCCGGGCCCCGATCAGCCCGGCAGCGAGAAGAGCCACCACCTTCAGCAGCACGAGTACGCCGTAGCGAGAGGACCACAGCGGCGACCAGTCACCGAGCCGGACGGCCGCGTTGGCCGCCCCGGTGATCGCGGTCGCCACGAAGCAGCCCACCGCCAGTCGGCTGTATCGGCCCGCCGTCTCGGCGAACCGGCGCGTGCGGCGGACCACGAACAACCCGGCCAGCCCGCCCACCCAGAGCGTCGCGGCCAGCACGTGCAGGGCAAGGCTGGTCACCGCGACCTGATGGTTGCCGGCCGAGGCCGCGTGCCCGGTGAACGCGGGCGGCAGCAGCGCGGCCATCGCCACCAGGGCGGTCGCGGCCGCCGGTCCGCGCGCGACACCGCACCGGCTCAGCACCACGACCAGCGCCGCCAGGCCGGCCTGCGCCAGCAGCGCCTGACCCTGCGAGATCGACAACGCGAAGCCGTAAATGGCGTGCGAGCCCAGCTCGCCGACCGGCACGGCAAGCACGTCCGAGACGGTCAGCACGATCAGGGCGAGCGCGGCGACCGCCCACCCGGCCGCGAGCCACGTCGCCCGGCGCAGCAGCAGCCAGCCATGGGCGGACACGCTCCGGCCGTCACCCGGCAGCAGGAACGCCGCGGTCACGGTCGCGCCGACGGTCAGCACCCCGAGCAGGTTGGCGAGCAACGTCATCACCGGCAGCGCCCACTCGGTCGCCGCGCCCGGCGTCGGAATCCCCGGCAGCACCGCGTCGTCCACCCCGTGGCCGAAGATCAGCGCCGCCACCAGCGTCAGCGCGGCCGCCATCACCGGCCCGATCCGGGCTCCCCACTTCACGATCACCCCGGGTGGTCGCTCGCCGGGCCCGCCTGGTTCCCTGCATCCCCACTGAGTGCCAGGTCACAACTTCCTGGAACTTTCCGGTGCGGCCGCTCGACCAACCCGTGCGTGACCTTCCCCTGACGCCCGTGGACCCCGAGCGAGGAGCCCATGACCGCCGCACAGCTGTCACCGTCCCCGACCCCTGCCCCGCCTCGACCGGGGCGTTCCGTGAGCGGCTTCGGCCCCTTGCTGTTACGCCTGCACTTCTACGCCGGCCTCTTCGTCGCCCCGTTCGTGCTGCTCGCGGCGCTGACCGGGATCGCCTACGTGTTCACCCCGCAGTTGGAGCGGGCGGTCTACGCGGACGAGCTGGCCGTCTCGCCGGCCGGCCCGGCCCGGCCGCTGTCCGAGCAGCTCGCCGCGGCCCGCGCCACCCATCCGGCCGGCGACATCACCGCCGTGCGGCCGGGCAGCGGCGAGCGGACCACCCAGGTCGACTTCAGCTCGCCGGAGCTGGATTCCGAACACCAGCACACGGTGTACGTGAACCCCTACGACGCCCGGGTCACCGGGCAGCTGACCACCTGGTGGGCGAGCACCCCGCTGCGGACCTGGTTCGACGACATGCACACGCACCTGCATCTGGGCAGCGTCGGCTACTACTACTCGGAGTTCGCGGCGAGCTGGCTGTGGGTGCTCGCGCTGGGCGGGGTCGCGCTGTGGTGGCGCCGCCAGCGCGGCAAGCGGATGCTCCGGCCCGACCTGGCCGCGAAGAAGGGCGTGCGCCGCACCCGTGGCTGGCACGCCTCCACCGGCCTGTGGCTGTCGGTCGGCCTGCTCTTCCTGTCGGTCACCGGCCTGACCTGGTCGAACCTCGCGGGCGAGAACTTCAACGCGGCGGTCGACGCGCTGCGCGGCAGCCGGCCCGCGGTCTCGGCCGAGCTGAGTGGCGCGGCCGTGGCCCCGGCCGGCCACCACGGCGGCGGCGCCACCGCGCCGGCCGGCACGCCTGCCGACCCGGCCGTCATCGACCGGGTGATGCAGGTGGCCGGCGCCAACGGCCTGGACGGACCGATCTCGGTCACGCTGCCGGCCGACGCCACCACCGCGTGGACGGTCACCCAGGAGGACGGCCTCTGGCCGGTGCGACGGGACAGCATCGCGGTCGACGGCGCCACCGGCGCGATCACCGACCGGAGCGACTTCGCCGACTGGCCGCTGATGGCCAAGTTCACCCAGTGGGGCATCTACGCCCACATGGGTGACCTGTTCGGCCTGGCCAACCAGCTCCTGCTGGCCGCCCTCGCGCTCGGCCTGATCTGCGTGATCGTCTGGGGCTACCGCATGTGGTGGCAGCGCCGGCCCACCCGGGCCGACCGCCGCGCCCTGGTCGGCGCGCCGCCGGTCGGCCGGGGCGCGTGGCAGCAACTGCCCCCGTGGGCGATCGCGGTCGGCGTCCCGGTGATCTTCGCGATCGGCTGGGCGCTGCCGCTGTTCGGCCTGCCTCTGGCCGCGTTCCTGCTGGCCGACGTCGTGATCGGGGCGGTCCGGGGCCGCCGTGCAGACCGATCGGAGGTGCCGGTGTCGCCCGCACCCGCGGGCAGCTGACGCGCCGAGTTGGGCTATTGCAATTACTTGGCAATAGCCTAACGAGGCCCATATGCTCCCCGGAGAGCCGGTGACCTTCGGGAGGGCTTCATGGAGACAGTGGCGATGCACATCGCCAACGGCATCGTGAACGGGCCGGTTTCGGCGGTGTTCGCGGTGTTCGCGGCGGCGGCGCTGGCGTTCTGTGTGTACAAGGGACGCAACGACCTCGACGAGCGCCTGGCGCCGATGGCCGGCCTGGTCGCGGCGTTCATCTTCGCGGTGCAGATGCTCAACTTCCAGGTGCTGCCCGGTGTCTCCGGGCACCTGCTCGGCGGCACCCTGGCGGTGATCCTGGTCGGCCCGTGGGTGGGCGCGCTCTGCGTCTCGACGGTGCTGATCGTGCAGTGCCTGCTGTTCGCCGACGGCGGCCTCACCGCGCTCGGGCTGAACATCACGAACATGGCGCTGATCGGCACCGCCGCCGGATACCTGCTGGTGGCCGGCCTGCTGCGGGTGCTGCCGAAGAACCCGCGCGGGCTCGGCACCACCGCCCTGATCGCCTCGATCGTCAGCGTCGTGCTGGCGTCGCAGGGCTTCGTGCTGGAGTACGCGCTCGGCGGCACCACCGCGCTCTCGCTGCCCACGATCGCCGGCACCATGGCCGGCGTGCACGTCCTGATCGGCATCGGCGAGGGCCTGATCGCCGCGACCACGGTCGCCACCGTCGCCAAGGTCCGGCCCGATCTGGTGTACGCGTTGCGCCGGTTCCGTAAGCAGGCAGTCGCCGAGATCGGAGTGCCGGCATGACCTTCCTGAAGAAGAAGTGGTTCTGGTTCGCCGGCCTGTTCGTCGCGCTGCTCCTGGCCGGCGTGGTCAGCAACTTCGCCTCGGGCAGCCCCGACGGACTGGACGCGGCCGCCCGGCAGGGCTGCACGTTCGACGCGG
Organism: Actinoplanes sp. NPDC026619; assembly: GCF_040638295.1. Taxonomy (NCBI): domain Bacteria; kingdom Bacillati; phylum Actinomycetota; class Actinomycetes; order Micromonosporales; family Micromonosporaceae; genus Actinoplanes; species Actinoplanes sp. NPDC026619. The sequence goes on along the minus strand of NZ_JBEZYA010000001.1, from coordinate 371,363 downwards.
CCGGCGAGATCACCGGCGGCACCTGCATGGCCCAGCGGGAGAAGGACCATCAGATGGCCGGCAGCCCGCTCGCCGACTACGGAATCAAGGGCATTTCCCACCCGTACGTCTCGACCGGCCTTTCCGGGGTTGCCGGTGTTCTGATCACGTTCGGACTCGGGGCCGGCCTGTTCCGGCTGGCCCGCCGCCGCAACCGGCAGGAAGCCTGAGTGGGCGCGGGCCACGCGCACCCGCTGCACCTCGACCGGGACAGCCCGGTCCACCGGCTGGCGCCCGAGGTGAAGATCCTCGCGGTGCTGCTGTTCACGATCGTGGTGGTGAGCACCCCGAGGGCGGAGTTCGCGGCGTTCGCCGGCTACGCCCTGCTGCTGGCGGTGGTCACCGTGCTGGCGCGGGTGCCGCCCGCGTGGCTGGCCAAGCGCTCCACGATCGAGCTGCCGTTCGTGCTGCTGGCGATCGCACTGCCGTTCGCCGGCCACGGCGCGCGCGTCGACTGGCTGGGGATGTCACTGTCGGTCGACGGCCTCTACGGCGCGTGGAACATCTTCGCCAAGGGCACCCTGGGCGTGCTGGCCTCGCTGCTGCTGGCCGCCACCACCACGATGCGCGACCTGATCCTCGGCCTGGACCGCCTGCGCTGCCCACAGGTGTTCACCCAGATCGCCACGTTCATGCTGCGCTACCTGGACGTCCTGGCCGACGACGCCCGCCGGATGCGCATAGCCCGGCTCTCGCGCGGCTACGACCCACGCTTCCTGTGGCAGGCCAAGGCGTTCGCGGTAGGCATAGGCGCCCTGTTCCTGCGCGCCTACGAACGAGGCGAACGCGTCTACTTGGCGATGGTGTCGCGCGGCTACACCGGCAGACTGCCCGCACCCGACCAGCGGCGCACCCCGCCCGCGCAGTGGGCCGCCGCCGCCGCACTGCCGCTCGCATCGGCCGGCATAGCGCTCGCTACGGTCCTCGCATGACCGCCCACACCGAGCCACACTTCCGCGAGTCGCCTCGCCGGAAGGGCATGCCAAAGGTGGTTCAGCCATGACGCCGTCGCTGCGTATCGCGGGCCTGACCTTCGCCTACCCGGACGGCAGCGCTGCCCTGCGCGGGGTCGACCTGACGGTGGCGGCGGGGGAGCGGGTCGCGCTGCTCGGCCCGAACGGCGCCGGCAAGACCACCCTGGTGCTGCACCTCAACGGCATCCTGCACGGCGGCGCCGGCACGATCGAGGTGGCCGGGATGCGCGTCGATCCGGCCGACCGGCCCGGCCTGGCCGAGATCCGCCGCCGGGTCGGCATCGTCTTCCAGGACCCGGACGACCAGCTCTTCATGCCGACGGTCGCGGAGGACGTCGCGTTCGGCCCGGCCAACCTGGGCCTGCGCGCCGACGAACTGCGGCAGCGGGTCGACGAGGCCCTCGAGGCGGTAGGCATGGCCGCCCACCGCGACCAGATCCCGCACCACCTGTCCTTCGGCCAGCGCCGGCGCGTCGCGGTAGCCACCGTGCTGGCGATGCGCCCGGAGATCCTGGTGCTGGACGAGCCGTCGTCCAACCTCGACCCGGCCAGCCGCCGCGAACTGGCCGAGATCCTGGAATCCCTCCCGGTAACGGTGCTCATGGTCACCCACGACCTGCCCTACGCCCTGCAGCTCTGCTCCCGCTCGGTAATCCTCGACACCGGCCGCATCGTCGCCGACGCCCCAACCCCGGACCTGCTGGCCGACCCGGACCTGCTCGCCCGCCACCGCCTGGAGCTGCCGTTCGGCTTCCAGCCCGCCGTCCGCGGCGACGCCTGACGACCTGCCGCCAGCGGCACCGCAGCTCGCCTATGACGATCCGTTTGTTTTTGCGATAGACAGAATGGCGCGCCCGGCCGGTATTTGTGGGCGATTTTCGGATATGCGGCGTCGCGGGTGGTGCGTTCCCGGCGTGCGCCGTGACGCGATGTCGGCGACCGCCGGCCGACCGTCGCGCTTCGGACGTCGGTGCCGGCGCCGCATTGCCGATCGCCTGTGTGCGGCCCGGGACAGCCGCTGGTTTAGGTGAAATCCGGCGGCGGCCAGGCTCGGACCGGAAAGGTGAACGGCATCGTTGGGACCGCTACTCGGTGTTGAAGAGGCGGTTGGCGAAACGGGTCCACTGGTGCCAGATGTCGATTGTCGGGTCGCGTAGCCAGTTGAGCTGGATGCCGTCCATGAAGGCGTAGATCTCGACCGCCGTTTCGTGGTCGCCCAGCAGCTCCGTGAAGAGGGTGGTGCCGGTGTGCAGGCGGTCGGCGAAGTAGGCGTGGGCCGGGTGGGCCGGGTCCAGGGCCTCGGCCGCGAGGACCGTGTAGAGGCGGACTATCTCCGGCTGCTCGATGTTGCGCCGCACGATGCGGTCGAGGATCTCGCGGGTCGGCATCGTGGGGTCGATGCCCTCGGTGTCGCGTTCGTCGCGCAGGGCCAGCACGTCCAGCAGCAACTGTTCCTTCGAGCCGACGTGGTGCAGCACGCCCGCCCGGGTCAGGCCGGTGGCCTCGGACAAGGCCTTGATCGAGAAGCGGTGGTAGCCGATCCGGGCGATCAGTGCGGTCGCCTCGGCGACGAGTTGCGCGCGGCGTACGTCGGCGGTCAGCCGCACCCTCTTCCCCGGAGCCATCGGGTGATCGTAAACTGCTGCTACCTACACTGGTGTCAGTAAGGGAGTGGCGGGATGACGGCCTTCGACGAAGCGGTCGCACGGGTGACGGGCGGGGCCGGCCTCGCTGCCGAGACCGACGCCCTGCTGGCGCGGCTCACCCTGGACGAGAAGCTGTGGCTGCTCGACGGCGACGACGAGTTCTGGCCGGGGATGGCCGAGATGGCGGCCGGCTACAACCTGCGGCCGATCGTGATGGGCGCGGTCGACCGGCTCGGCATCCCGGGGCTGCGGTTCAGCGACGGGCCGCGCGGCGTCGTGATGGGCGCCTCGACCGCCTTTCCGGTCTCGATGGCCCGCGGCGCCACCTGGGACCTCGGCCTCGAGGAGCGGGTCGGCGTCGCGATCGGGCGGGAGATGCGCGCCCAGGGCGCGAACTTCTTCGGCGGCGTCTGCATCAATCTGCCGCGGCATCCGGCCTGGGGGCGCGTTCAGGAGACGTACGGCGAGGACCCGATCCTGCTCGGCGAGTTCGGGGCCGCGCTGGTGCGCGGGGTGCGGCGCAACGCCATGGCGGTGGCCAAGCACTACGCGCTCAACAGCATGGAGAACGCCCGCTTCCAGGTGGACGTCACCGCCGACGAGGCGACCCTGCACGAAGTGTTCCTGCCGCACTTCCGCCGGGTCGTCGAGGAGGGTGTCGACGGCATCATGACCGCCTACAACTCGGTCGGCGGCGAGTGGGCCGGGCAGAACGAAGAGCTGATGGAGGGCATCCTGCGCGGCCGGTGGGGGTTCACCGGCGTGACCGTCTCCGACTTCATCTTCGGTCTGCGCGACGCGGGCGCCTCGTTGCGGGCCGGCCTCGACGTCGAGGAGCCGTTCCGCCAGCAGCGGGCGCAGCACCTGCCGGCCGCGCTGGCGGACGGGTCGGCCGGCGTCGAGCACGTCGACCGGGCCGCGCGCCGGATCCTGGCCACCCAGCTGGCGCACCATGCCCGCGATCTCGAGCCCGCGCCGGGCATCGAGGTCGTCTTCAGCGCCGAGCACCGGGCCCTCGCCCGCGAGGTGTCCCGCCGCTCGATCGTGCTGCTCAAGAACGAGAACGGGACGCTACCGCTGGCCGCCCCGGCGCTGACCAGCATCGTGGTGGCGGGCCGGCTGGCGGCGGCCCGCAACACCGGTGATCACGGTTCGTCGGACGTGCGGTCCCCGGCGGTGGTCACGGTTCTCGACGGCCTTTCGGCCGCGGTCCCAGGCGTACGCGTCAATCATGTCGCCGATGATGCGCAGGCCGCCGCTGAGGCCGCACGCACCGCCGACGCCGCGGTCGTGGTGGTCGGCTACACCGCCGTTGACGAGGGCGAATACCTCGGCGCTGACACGATGGCCGACCCGGCGCTGCAGGCGCTGTTCCCGCCGGTGCCGGACGGGGCGGCCGGGTTCGACCTGTCGCAGGCGGCCGCGACGATGGGCGGCGCCGCGGGTGGCGACCGGGCGAGCCTGCGGTTGTTGCCGGCCGACGTGGAGCTCATCCGGGCCGTCGCGGCGGCCAACCCGCGCACCGTCGTGGTCATCGTGACCGCGGGCGCCGTGATCACCGAGGAGTGGCGCGACGAGGTGCCGGCCGTGGTGATCGGCTGGTACAGCGGGGTCGAGGGCGGGCACGCGCTCGCCGACGTGCTGCTCGGCAAGGCCGACGCGGCCGGCCGGCTGCCCTATTCGATCCCGGTCAGCGAGGAGCACCTGCCGTTCTTCGACCGGAACGCGCGCAGCATCGTCTACGACCGGTGGTTCGGGCAGCGGCTGCTCGACCGGGACGGGCACGCGGCGGCGTTCCCGCTCGGCTTCGGCCTGTCCTACACCACGTTCGCCCTGGACCGGCTCGTGCTGTCACCGGTCGCGGGCGAGGGTTTCACGGCCACCGTCCGCGTCACCAACACCGGGGAGCGGGCCGGCCGGCATGTCGTTCAGCTGTACGGCGTGGTGGAGGCGGACGACTTCCCGCGCCGGGTGCTGCTCGGCTTCGCCCCGGTCGAGGTCGCGGCGGGGGAGAGCGTCGAGGTCGCGGTCACCGGCTCGACCCGGCCGCTGCAGCGGTGGGTTTCCGGCGGATTTGTCCCGGCGGCCGCCGACGTCACGATCGAGGCAGCCGCCTACTCCGGCGACCCGTCCGCGGTCAGCCAACTTCTCCGCCTCTGATCGCGCAGGGCTCGTTTGCCTTGAAGCGGCGTCTTACAAGCCCGCGCAGGGCCCGCTTCCTTGAAAGCGGCGTCTCGGAGTCCGGCGGGACGGCGGGGCAGGTCAGGCGGGGGCCGGCTGGTCGTCGAGCTGCTTCAGGTCGGCGGTCAGGCCGATGCGGAGCAGGTCGCGGCCCTGCCGGTGCTGGCGGACGAACAGCGCCACGGCCGACACCAGGTAGACGGCGGAGAGGGCCAGCATCACGATCCGGTTCGCGGCGTCGCCGAGCACGATGCTGGCCGCGAACTGGATCGCGAACAACGTGATCAGCGATGACGCGCCCCACATGCTCAGGCGCAGGTTGACCAGCAGGCTCACCGCGAACAGCGACTGGGCCGCGGTGATCAGCAGCTCGTAGCGCTGGTGCTCGTCCAGTGGCAGGCCGTGCAGGCTCGCCGAGGAGACCGCGAACACGATCGGGATCGTGCCGACCAGCAGCGTCCACTGGTTGACCTTGCTGGACAGCAGGGTGCCGAGCGCCTGCGAGGCCCGCAGCCGCCACGCGTAGAGGCAGGCCACGATCAGCTCCGGGGCCTCGCTGGCGACCGGCGCCGCCCACTGCACCAGCAGGAACTCGTCGATCTTCAGGCGCTGGCCGCTGTGCACGACCGCGTCGGCGAAGTGTTCCGCGGTCAGCACGATGATGGCCGCCGCGGCCAGGAACAGACCCAGCACCCACCAGCGCCTGGTCTTCTTGCCGTGGGAGGCGATCCAGGCCGCGGTGCCGGCGAGCTCGGGCTCCTCGACCGGGGCCTTGGACAGCCGCCACGCGTACAGGCCGAAGATCGCGAGCAGGACGGCGGCGTCGATCAGGGTCAGCGTGTGCCGCAGCGGCAGGGTCAGCGAGTAGATCGTGGCCGCGGCCAGGAACACCACCTCGACCGACATCGGTTTGTCCAGCTTGACGTGGCCGGGGGCGGGCACGCTCGGCTCCGACCGGGCGCGGCCGGGGTGGCGGCGGGCGACCACCGCGGCCAGCAGCACGACCAGTGGCCAGCCGATGCCGACCAGGACCCGGTTGGCGCCGGTCATGTTGGCCAGCGCCAGCGAGCAGGAGTCGCCGCACTGGCCCTGTTCGGCGACGGCCTGCCCGGCCCGCATGGTGAAGACGAAGTCGACGCCGTACTCCGGGAGAACGGCGAGGAACGCCAGGAAGGCGAGGGCGACGCCGGCGCTCACGTCCACCTCGGCGGTCTCCGCGGCCCAGGAGAGCAGGAACGCGGCGCCGATGATCGCCGCGCCGAACACGGCGGCGGCCAGGAACGGGCTCATGTCCAGGCCGGTCAGGACGGCATAGATCCCGGGGAGGGCGGCCGCGGCGGCGAAGGGGAGCGGCCACGGTCGTCGCGTGTTGGGCATGCGCGACGCATACCCGGCAGCACACCTTGAGTCACGCGAATCACACGAGTATTCACAGGTACCGCGGGGAAAGTTGATCTTATGGCTCGCGTACTCATCACCGGATCCAGCCAGGGCCTCGGGCTCCTGGCCGGCAAGCTGCTCGCCCGACAGGGACACCAGGTCGTCCTGCACGCCCGCAACGCGGAGCGGGCCGCGGACACCCGCGCGGCGCTGCCGGCCGCCGCGGACGTGCTGGTCGGCGACCTGTCCTCGCTGGCCGGGATGGAGGCGGTCGCCGAGCAGGCCAACGCGAGCGGGCGGTTCGACGCGGTCATCCACAACGCCGGGGTCGGCGACCGGGAGCGGCGGCGGACCACCGCGGACGGCATCAACCAGCTCTTCGCGATCAACGTGGTCGCGCCGTACCTGCTGACCGCGCTGATCACCCCACCGGAGCGGCTGGTCTACCTCTCCTCCGGCGTGCACCACCGCGGTTCGGTCGACCTGAGTGATCCGCAGTGGAAGAACCGGTTGTGGTGGCGCGGCCACCAGGCGTACGCGGACAGCAAGCTCTTCGATGTTCTGCTGGCCTTCGGCGTGGCCCGGCTCTGGCCGGGCGTGCGCTCCAACGCGCTGGAGCCCGGCTGGGTGCCGACCCGGATGGGTGGCGAGGGCGCGCCCGACGACATGAGCAAGGGGTACGTCACCCAGGCCTGGCTGGCCACCTCGGACGACCCGGCGGCCGACGTGACCGGCGAATATTTCTTCCATCAGCGGGCGCAGGCACCGGCCCCGATCACCCGCGACGTCGAGGTTCAGGAGGAGCTGCTGGACTACTGCGCCGGGCTGACCAGGACCCCGCTGCCGATAGTGGTGTGAGCCAGCCGATCAGCAGATGGGTCAGCCGACCAGCAGGACCAGCTTGCCCCGCACCTGGCCGGACTCGCTGACCCGGTGTGCCTCGGCGATCTCGCCGAGCGGGAAGGTCCGCACCGCCGGCAGGGCGAAGCGCCCCGACTCGATCAGCTCGCCGATCTCGGCCAGCACGTAGAGCGCCCGGCCGGAGTCGCCCCGGCTGAACCGGACGTCGTACTTCTGCGCGCCCAGGAAGTCGGCGACCGTCAGGACGTGCTCCGCGCCGCCGGCCAGCTCGATGAGCTCCGGCAGCACGCCGCTGCCGGCGACGTCGAGCGCGAGGTCGACGCCGTCCGGCGCGAGCGAGCGCACCCGCCCGGTCAGACCCTCGCCGTAGGTGACCGGCTCGGCGCCCAGCGAGCGCAGGTATTCCTGGTTGGCCGGGCCGCCGGTGCCGATCACCCGGGCGCCGCGGGCCACCGCGAGCTGGACCGCGGCGCTGCCGACACTGCCGGAGGCGCCGCTGATCAGCACCGTGCTGCCGCTGCGCACGCCGAGCTGGTCGAGCGCCCGCGCGGCGGTCTCGGTGGCGGCCGGCAGCGCGGCGGCGCCGGCGAAGTCGAGTGACGGCGGGCAGGTCCACGATCTCCAGGACCTCCGGGCCGCCGAACCGGCTGAACTGCGCCGCCTTCATCGTGTGCTCCCGTCGTCTGCCTTCTCCGAAAGTACGCAACCGAATCGCCGGGCGCGGTGTGTTAGTCAGTGTGCAAGCCGACTTCGATGCCTTCTACCTCGCGACCGTCCGGCGCGTCGTGCTCTATCTCTATGCCGCCTGCGGTGATCGGTCCGACGCCCAGGAGATCGCGCAGGAGGCTTTCGCCCGGGCCTGGCAGCACTGGCCCCGGGTCGCCCGGTACGACGATCCCGAGGCCTGGGTGCGCACGGTCGCCTGGCGGCTGATGGCGAACCGGTGGCGCAGCCTGCGCCGCCGGCTCGCCGCCCTGGCCCGGCTGGGGCCACCGGCCGGGCAGAGCGCCGGCCCGTCGCCGGACCGGGTGGCGGTCACCGGCGCGCTGCAGCGGCTGCCGAAGCCGCAGCGACAGGTCATCGCCCTGCATTACCTGCTGGACATGCCGGTCGGCGAGATCGCCGCGAGCCTCGGCGTGCCGGCCGGGACGGTCAAGGCGCGGCTCTCCAGGGCCCGAACCACGCTCGCCGGCCTGCTCGGCGAACACGATCAGGAGGTGGACGATGTCCGTTCATGAGCGGCTCCGCGAGTTGGTGGCCGAGGTCCAGGAGATCCAGGTCCGGCCGGCCGCCGCCGTCCGCGCCCGCGGCCGCCGCCGGGGGCGCCGCCAGTTGGCGGTCGTGACGGCGGGGGTCGCGGTGGTCGCGGCCACGTCCGGAGTCGCGGCCGTCCGGATCGGTTCCGCGCCGACCCGGACGGGCGCGCAGCCGTCGGCCGCCGTACCCCTCAAATGTGTGTTGACCCTGCCGGACGACCCGGCCGATGTCCGGGTGCGGGTGCTCGACGGGGGATCAGCCGGACTGGCCGACGTGACCGCCGTCCAGCTGCGGGAACGCCGCTTCGTCGTGCTGACCGGCGGCGCCGGCGGGACGGCCGGCGACGCGACCATGCTGAGCTACGGGCCGGCGGCGATCGGGGCGGCGACCCTGTTGCGGGCCGAGCTGCGCGGCGCCACCACCATGTCGTTCGACCCCGGCCGCCCGGACGACATCGTCGACCTGACGCTCGGGACGACCTTCGGCCGGCTCGCCTCCCCGACCGAGGTCAACGAGGCGCTCGTCGCCGTCGGGGAGCCGTCCGCGCCGCCGCAGTGCTGAACCGGCTATCGTCGCGGAGAGGTCTCCACTAAATCGGATCGCAGGGACTTGCATGGTTCGCTCAGATGCTCGCGAGAATCGCGCCCGGATCCTGGCGGCGGCCCGGCTGGCCTTCGCCGAGGACGGCGACACCTCGATGAATCAGATCGCGCAGCGGGCCGGCGTCGGCCCCGGCACGCTGTACCGCAACTATCCGTCGCGCGAGGCACTCATCCTGGACATTTACCAGGACGAGGTCGATCTGCTCATCGGCTCGGTGCCTGAACTGCTGGCCACGCTGACGCCCCGGGAGGCGCTCCGGAGCTGGACGACCGAGCTGGTGGATGCGATGCGCAAGAAGCACGCTCTCGGCGCCGCCCTCAGCCCGGACGCGCACCGGTCGATCACCGAGCATACCTACGGCCCGGTGATCGCCGCGATCACCCAGCTGCTCGACGCCGGCAAGCGGGCCGGCGGCATTCGCGCCGATGCCGAGCCCGGCGACTTCCTGCAGCTCACCGGGGCCATGTGGCGAGCCGCACCGGACCGGACGCAACCGATGTTGCAGCTGATCCTCGACGGCCTCGGAGTATCTGGAGATCTCTCCGCTTAATCCTTGCATAAGTGGAGAGGTCTCCATTACCGTCGAGTCATGACTGAAGTTCTGGTGACTGGCGGTTCGGGTTACATCGGCAGCTGGTGCACGCTGGCGTTGCTCAGCGCCGGGCACTCGGTGCGCACGACCGTGCGCGACCTGGCCCGGGAGCCGCAGGTGCGGGCGATGCTGCGAAGCGGCGGGACCGATCCCGGCGGGCGGCTCCGGGTGGTGCGCGCCGACCTGCGGAGCGACGAGGGCTGGCGGGCGGCGGCGGCCGGCTGCGACGCGGTGCTGCACGTCGCGTCGCCCACGCTGACCCGGGTGCCGCGCAACGACGACGAGATGGTCCGCCCGGCCATCGACGGCACGCTGCGGGTGCTGCGCGCGGCCGGTGAGGCGGGCGTGCGCCGGGTGGTGATGACCTCCGCGATCGGCGCGATCGCCTACGGCCACCCGCCGCGCGACACCCCGTTCACCGAGCGGGACTGGACGGATGTCGACGCCGGCATCGCGCCCTATCAGAAGTCCAAGACGCTGGCCGAGCGGGCGGCCTGGGACTTCGTCGCCGGCGAGGGCCGCGGGCTGGAGCTGGCCACGGTCAACCCGACCGCGGTGCTCGGCCCGGTCCTCGGCCCGGACTACTCGCCGTCGCTCGGCGGCATCGCCCGGATGCTCGACGGGTCGATGCCGCGGCTGCTGAAGTTCGCTACCGGCTTCGTCGACGTGCGCGACGTGGCGTCCCTGCACCTGCTGGCGATGACCGAGCCGGCCGCGGCGGGCGAACGGTTCATCGCCACCGCCGGCCACAGCCTGTGGCAGCGGGACGTCGCGGCCGCGCTGCGCGAGCGGCTCGGCGATCGGGCGGCCAAGGTGCCGACCCGGGAGATGCCGCTGTGGGTCGCGCGCGGGCTGGCCCGGGTCAACCCGCAGATGGGCTCGCTGCGTATGCTGCTGGGCCGCAACCTGGACGCGACGTCCGCGAAGGCCGAGCGCCTGCTCGGCTGGAAAGCCCGCCCGATCGAAGACACCATCGTCGAGACGGCGGAGAGCCTGCTCGCTCTGGCGAGGAAAGGGTCCTGACCGTGGAGCTGGACGACTACCGCACCCTGGGCCGCTCCGGCCTGCGGTCAGCCCGCTGGCTCTCAGCACCATGACGTTCGGCGACCCGAACGGTGGCGGCGCGAGCCGCAAGGCCATCCTCGGGCAGGTCGACGCGTCGCTGAGCCGCCTCGGCGTCGATTATCTCGACATCTACTGGCAGCACTGCCTCGACCGGCACACCCCGATCAAGGAGTCCATCGCGACGCTCAACGACCTGGTCCGGGCCGGCAAGATCCGGTACATCGGCATCTCCAACACCCCGGCTTGGGTGGTGGCGCGCATGGCCACCATCGCCGAGCTGCGCGGATGGGCGCCGATCGTGGCCCTGCAGGTGGAGTACCCGCTGGTGTGCCGCACCGTCGAGGGCGAGCTCTTCGGCGTCGCCGCGGAGCTGGGCCTGGGCGTGACGCCGTACAGCCCCCTGGCCGGCGGCGTGTTGTCGGGCAAGTACTCGCGGGACAACCGAACACCGGCAGGCTCCGGGCGCGGCCCGCCGGCCCAGGCGCAGCTGGACGGCACCAACGCGTTCGCGGTGCTCGACGTGCTCCGCGAACTGGCGAAGACGCTGGACGCATCGGTCGCCGCCGTCGCCCTGGCCTGGGTGCGGCAGCAGGCGCCGGTGACCTCCACGCTGATCGGCGCCCGCTCGGTGGAGCAGCTCGACGCCAACCTCGAATCCCTGCGGGTGACCATCCCGGCCGAGGGCCTGCGCGAGCTCGACGAGGTCTCCGCGCCCGATCTCGACTACCCCTACCCGTGGCTGGCCTCGATCGCGGTGCCGCTGACCCAGTCGGGAACGCGGATCAACGGCGTGGGCTCGGCGAGCTACCGCAGGCAGGTTTGCCGGGCCGGCGAAAATACTTCTGGCAGGGTGTCGAATGGGCCGCCCGCCGATCGACGCGTAAGTGAAACGCGTAGGTGAAAAGGCACCCTGACTCAAGGAGAAAACGATGCGCTTCATGGTGATCACCAAGGCCACCGCGAACAGCGAAGCCGGCGTGCAGCCTGCCACCGAGGAGTTCGAGACGGTGGGCAAGTTCATCGAGGAGATGGTCGACGCCGGCGTGCTGCTGGCCGCCGAGGGCATCACGCCCAGCAGCCAGGGCGTCCGGATCTACTTCGACGGCGAGAAGAAGACGGTGGTGGACGGTCCGTTCACCGAGACCAAGGAGCTCATCGCCGGCTTCTTCCTGGTCGAGGTGAAGTCGCTCGAGGAGTGCGTCGAGTGGTTCAAGCGCTTCCCGCAGATGGACAAGGGCGAGCCCACCAACATCGAGATCCGGCGGGTGTACGGCGCTGAGGACTTCGGCGACAACATGACCGCCGAGCAGCGCGAGGCCGTGGTGGAGCGGGACGCGAAGGGCATCTGGTAACAGGCGGGCGAAGTTGCGTCCGATCGCGCGGTGGAGTAGACGGAGGCCGTGGCCACTGACACTCACCGCGCGATCGAGGCGGTCTGGCGGATCGAAGCGCCCCGGCTCGTCGCCGGGCTGACCAGGCTCGTCCGCGACCTCGGCACGGCCGAGGAGCTCGCGCAGGACGCGCTGGTCGCGGCGCTGGAGCAGTGGCCGGCGGAGGGCGTGCCGGGCAATCCGGGCGCCTGGCTGATGACCACCGCCAAGCGCCGGGCCATCGACCAGATCCGGCGCAACGAGACCTTCCGCCGCAAGGTCGACGAGATCGGCCGGACGCTGGAGGACTCCACCCCGGACATCGGCGTAGCCGTCGCCGAGGACGACGGCATCGGCGACGACCTGCTGCGGCTGGTGTTCGTGGCCTGCCACCCGGTGCTGTCCACCGAGGCCCGCGCCGCGCTGACCCTGCGGCTGCTCGGCGGCCTGACCACCGACGAGATCGCCCGGGCCTTCCTGGTGCCGGAGCCGACCGTGGCGCAGCGGATCGTGCGGGCCAAGAAGACCCTGGCCAACGCCCGGGTGCCGTTCGAGGTGCCGCAGGGCGGCGAGCTGGCGGCCCGGCTCGGCTCCGTTCTCGAGGTCGTCTACCTGATCTTCAACGAGGGCTACTCGGCCACCGCCGGCGACGACTGGATGCGGCCGGCGCTGTGCGAGGACGCCCTGCGGCTGGGCCGGATCCTGGCCCGGCTGGCCCCACGCGAGCCCGAGGTGCACGGCCTGGTGGCGCTGATGGAGATCCAGGCCTCCCGGGCGGCCGCCCGCACCGGACCGGGCGGCGAGCCGATCCTGCTGGCCGACCAGAACCGGGCCCGCTGGGACCAACTGCTGATCCGCCGGGGCCTGGCCGCGCTGGAGCGGGCCGAGGCGGTGGGCGACAAACCCGGCCCGTACGTGCTGCAGGCGGCCATCGCCGCCGTCCATGCCCGCGCCCGGCGCTTCGAGGACACCGACTGGGAGCGCATCGCCCAGCTCTACGAGCAGCTGGCCCAGGCGATGCCGTCGCCGGTGGTCGAGCTGAATCGCGCGGTGGCGCTGTCCATGGCGTTCGGGCCGGAGACCGGGCTGGAGCTGCTCGACCAGCTGATGGCCGTGCCGGCCCTGCAGAACTACCACCTGCTGCCCAGCGTGCGCGGCGACTTCCTGGCCCGGCTGGGCCGGGCCGACGAGGCGCGGCTGGAGTTCGAGCGGGCGGCGTCGCTGACCCGCAACGAGCGGGAGCGGAAACTGCTGCTGGACCGCGCCGCCGCGATGTGATCGCCGAGCGCGGCGGATCGACGAGAATGGGGCCATGACCGTTCCCGCGGATATTGCCGCGAGCAAGCAGATCAGCCTGACGACCTACCGCAAGGACGGCACTCCGGTTCCGACCCCGGTCTGGCACGTCGCCGAGGGCAACACCGTCACCACCGTCTCGGCCGCCGGCGCCGGGAAGGTCAAGCGCCTGCGCCGCAACCCCGAGGTCGAGATCGTCGCCTGCGACCTCCGTGGCAAGGTCGCCCCCGGCGCCCGCCCGGTCCGGGGCACCGCCACTCTTCTTCCGTCCACCGAGACCGAGAACGCACGCCGTCTGCTGGAGCGGCGGTACGTCACCGCGCGCATCGGCGGATGGTTCTCCCGGCTCCTCCGCATCAAGCGCCCGCCGGGCATCGGCATCGTCATCACTCTCTGAGCGGACGCGACCGGCCACGCCCAGGACGAGGCCGGACGGACAGCTCGTCAGCGTTCGACTTCGTGATGACGACGTCACTCCGGACGGTGAAGTTGAGATCGCCCAGACGCACCGTGGCGGCCCGCGCCCGGGGCCGCTAGCTCCGGAAACGTGCTTCCTCCACCGCCTTGTGCGCAGAACGGGAGCCTTCGTCCGACCGGCTGCGATGCGTACGGTGGGCCCACCACTCCGGGGAGGTGCTCATGTCCGTGGACGAGGTGCGGAGAGTCCGGGTCTCGACGCGAGACGCGGCGGAGGCCGAGGAGTTCGTCCGGCAGATGTATGTCGGCAACCGTCTCGAGTTTCTCGGCGCCGCGGGGAACGCCGGGTTCACCGCGACGGCGGCGGTGTCCGGCAGGATCGCCGCCAGCCGGCTTCGCTCCACCGTCGGCTACCGCGCCACGACCGAGCCGTTCGACCACTTCTTCTCGTTCGCGATCAGCAGTGGCCGGCTGCATGTCCGCAACGGCGGCGACGAGCAGATCGTGGTGGCCGGGGAGACCGCGTTCTATCCGACCGGCGTCCCACTCGAGGTGGATGTGTTCGATCTCGGCGCGCAGATCCTGCAGCTGCCGCTGACCCGGCTGGCCGCGGAGGCCGAGCGGACCGCCGGCATCCGTGCCGAGGACCTCCGCTTCTCGTCGACCAGGCCGGTGTCGGCGGCGATGGCACGGCAGTGGTTCGCCCTGCAGGAACTGGCCGGCACCCTGCTGTTGACCGAGGGCTTGCCGGCGGCGTGCCCGCTGGTGGCCGAGGAGATGACCCGTACGGTCGCGATCGTCGCGCTGCACACGTTCCCGAACAATGCCCTGGACGTCTCCTACCGGCCCGGTCCGGGCTGGGTGGCGCCGGCCGCGGTGCGCCGCGCGGCCGCGTTCCTGCACGCGCACGCCGACCAGGCCATCACCCTGGCGCAGATCGCCGAGGCGGCCGGAGTGAGCGGCCGGGCCTTGCAGTACGCGTTCCGCCGGCACTTCGACACCACCCCGGTCGGCTACCTGCGCCGGATCCGGCTGGAACGGGCCGATCAGGAGCTTCGGGCCGCCGACCCGGCCGGGACGCTCACGGTGGCCGATGTGGCGTACCGATGGGGCTGGTTCAGCCCGAGCCGGTTCATCGAGGACTACCAGCGTCGATTCGGAATTCTGCCCGGCACGCTGTGCCGGAACCAATAACGGCGCAGTTGGTGGTATGTGTAGGGGTATGGCGCTCAGCTTCGTGGTGCAGCGGCACCGGGCCCGGCGGCTGCACTACGACTTCCGGCTCGAGCTCGGCGGGGTGCTGGTCAGCTGGGCGGTGCCGAAGGGGCCGACGCTCGACGCGAAGGTGCGCCGCGGGGCCTACCACGTCGAGGACCACGCGCTCGACCATGCCGGCTTCGAGGGCCGGATCCCGGCCGGGCGGTACGGCGGCGGCGACGTGATCGTCTGGGACAACGGCACCTGGGAACCGCACGACACGGACGATCCGGCCGCGGCGCTCGAGGCCGGCGAACTGCACTTCGACCTGTACGGCGTGAAGCTGCGCGGCCGGTTCGTGCTGGTGCGCACGAGGGGCGACGACTGGCTGCTCGTGCACAAGCGCGACGAACACGCGGTCGACGGCTGGGACCCGGAGGAGCACCCGAAGTCCGTGCTGACCGGCCGCACCAACGACGAAGTCTGAGGGGGAGCCATGGCACGGCCGATCTGGACCGGGTCGATCACGTTCGGGCTGGTGTCGGTGCCGGTCGCGATGTACTCGGCGACGCACGACCACGAGGTGTCCTTCCACCAGTTCGAGAAGGACTCGGCCGACCGCATCCGGTACAAGCGCGTCAACGAGCGCACCGGCAAGGAGGTCGACTTCGACGGCATCGTCAAGGGCGCCGACGTGGGCGGCGGCGATTACGTCATGCTCGACCGCGACGAGCTCGACTCGGTCGCGCCCGGCCGGTCCAAGAGCCTGGAGATCGACCGTTTCGTCGAGCTCGGCGACATCGACCCGATCTATTACCAGCGCACCTATTACCTCGGCCCCGGCGGCAAGGACACGGCCAAGGTGTACGGCCTGCTGCGGGACGCGATGGCCGACGCCGGCCGGGCCGCGGTCGGCACGCTCGTCATGCGGGGCAAGGAGTATCTGGCCGCCGTCCGGGCCGAGAACGACCTGCTCATCCTGCAGACCATGTACTTCGCGGACGAGGTGCGCGATCCCAAGGAGGAGATCGACGGGCTGCCGCGGCGCGGGGCGGCGAAGAAGGCCGAGCTCGCGATGGCGCAGCAGTTGATCGACTCGATGGCCGGGAAGTGGAAGCCGGCCGACTTCCGGGACACCTACACCGACCGAGTCAACGATCTGATCAAGCAGAAGAAGGCCGGCAAGGAGATCACGGCGGCCGAGCCGGCGCCCGAGCCGACCAATGTGACCGACCTGTTCGAGGTGCTCAAGCGCAGCGTGGAGAACGCCCAGAAGCGGCGGTCGGCCCCCGCGAAGAAGACGACGGCAAAGAAGAAGGCGCCGGCGAAAAAGGCGACAGCGAAGAAGACCACGGCAAAGAAGAAGGCTTCCTGAGGCGTACGTCTCCGGATCGCGCTTTCGGATTTGCGGTTCGGGTTTGGGGGTAGACCGCAAGCCACCCCCCGACCCGAGGAGGACGCGGATGCTCGACACCGTCCGTGCCAAGTTGACGCGCGCGACCCGCGGCTACTCCCCGCACGAGCACCGGCCGATGGACGGTTACCTGGTCGCGATGACCGCGTTCGGTGGTCTGGCGGCCACTCTCGTGGCGGCGGCCAGGATCAGCGGGCGGCCGGTCCCGGAGCGCCCGTCCCTCGGTGACGTCGCGCTGATCTCGATCGCCACCCACAAGCTCAGCCGGCTGCTGGCCAAGGACGCGGTCACGAGTCCGCTGCGGGCGCCGTTCACCCGTTACGCCGAGCCGGCCGGGGCGGCCGAGCTCAACGAGGAGGTCCGCGACCACGGCAGCAGCGTCCGGCACGGCATCGGCGAGCTGGTCACCTGCCCGTTCTGCCTGGCGGTCTGGGTGGCCACCGGCCTCACCGGCGGCCTGGTGCTGGCGCCCCGGCTGACCCGGCTCGCCGCGACCACGCTGACCGCCACGGCCGTCTCCGACTTCCTGCAGTTCGCCTACGACGCGGCCAAGCGGAGCACCGAGGGGTGAACGCGTTTTGGGCGGCCGGACCGGGGGCATCCACTGTAGGGCCGAACCTAGAACACGGAGTGGATACCTGATGAAGATGCTGAAGCTTGCTGCCGGATTCGCCGCGGGTTACGTCCTTGGTTCCCGCGCCGGGCGCGAGAAGTACGAGCAGATCGCCGCGACCGCCCGCAAGTTGCAGGCGAACCCGACGGTGATCCAGGCGCAGGAAAAGGCCAAGACCCTGCTGGGTGCGGCCTCCGACAAGGCGGCCGGCCTGACCGGAACCACCCCTCGGCCGCGTGCGCCGAAGCCGCCGACGACCGAGCCGGTGAGCGTCACGACGCCGGCCGTGGTGGGCGACCCGCTGGTCTGACTCACTCGCACGACAGCTGGACGGCAGTGCCACCGAGCGGTGGCGCTGCCGTTCGGCTGTTCAGTCCTTGGCCCGGACTATCAGCTGGGTGACGCCGTTGCTGACGGCGAAGCCGGCCATCGCCCACGGCATCGCGATGGTGACCAGGACGGCGCAGACCACGGCCAGGGCGCCGCTCGCGAACTGCCGGTGGGCGCCCTCGATCGCGCCGAGGACAAGGCCGATGACGAAGGTGAGCAGCACCCACAGGGCCAAGAAGAACATGCCGGCCAGCCAGGTCAGGCCCTCCCGCGGGCAGCCGGCCGGCACCACGTCCGGCTGGCCCGGCGGCGAGGCGCAGTCCCGCCCGAACCCGGTCGGCCACAGCGTGCAGAACAGCACTGCCGGATTGAGCGTCCACGCCAGTGCCGTCGCGATGATCCATCCGATCTTTCTCCCCATGGTGATCAGACTCATCGACGAAGGTCTCCGCCCGGCCTCGGCCCGATCACGCCTCAGACCTGGCTGGCGCCGCCGTCGACGTAGATCTCGGCGCCGGTCATGAAGCTGCTGGCGCTCGAGGCCAGGAAGAGCACCGCGTCGGCGATCTCCTCGGGGCGGCCCAGCCGGTTCATCGGCACGCCCTCGGCGAGGCCCTTGAGCAGCTGCTGGGCCGACTCCGGGTCGGGCGCGAGGCCGCTGAGCCCGGGGGTTTCGATCGGGCCGGGGGCGATGCTGTTGACCCGGATGCCGCGGCCGACGAGCTCGGCCGCCCAACTGCGGGTGAACGAGCGCAGCGCCGCCTTGGTGGCCGCGTAGACGCTGAACGACGCCGCGCCCTTGGTGTCGATGTTCGAGCTGGTCAGCACGATCGAGGCGGCCGGGTTGAGCAGCGGCAGCACGGCCTGCACGGTGAACAGGGTGCCGCCGACGTTGGTGTTGAACGTGTCGGCGTAGTGCTGCCAGGTGATCGCGCCGAGGGCGGCGAACTCGCCCCCGCCGGCGTTGGCGAACACGACGTCGAGCCCGGCGCCGCGCTCCCGGATGGCGGCCGCCACCCGCTCCAGGTCGCCGAGGTCGGCGACGTCGGCGCGGACACCGGTGGCGTTCGCGCCGATCGCGGCGACGGCCTCGTCGAGCGCGTCCTGGCGGCGGCCGGTCAGGAAGACGTGCGCCCCCTCGGCGGCCAGTCGCTTGGCGGCCGCGAGGCCGATTCCCGAGGTGGCGCCGGTGACGAGGGCGGTCCTGCCGTCGAGCTGTCCCATGATCGTGAACCTTTCCGTACTGTTCGGTACGTAACTCGTTCACGCTAACACCGCCGAGGGCATTTCTGTACCGATCGGTTAGGATGAGGTGTGTCACTCAAAGGACGGCCACGCGAGTTCGACGCCGACGCGGCGCTCGACCGGGCCACCGAGGTGTTCTGGCGGCAGGGCTACGAGGGGGCCTCGCTCAGCGACCTCACCGCCGCGATGGGGATCAACCGCCCGAGCATGTACGCCGCGTACGGCAACAAGGAGCAGTTGTTCCGGCAGGCGGTCGCGCGCTACGCGGAACTGGACATGGCGTACGCCCGGGAGGCGCTGGGGGCGCCCACGGCGTACGCGGTCATCGAGAAGTTTCTGCGGTCGAACGCCGACGCGATCACCCGGCCGGACCGGCCGCCGGGGTGTTTGTCCATCCAGGGCGGGTTGGCCGGCGGCAGCTCGGCCGAGTTCCTGGCGGCGAGCCGGCTGGCCGGCGAGAAAGCCCTGGCCGACCGTCTGGCCCAGGCGGTCGGCGTGGATCTGCCGGCCGGGACCGACGCGGCGGCGCTCGCCCGTTACGTGATGGTGGTCAGCGAGGGCAACGCGGTGCACGCCGCGGCCGGTGTCGACCGGGCGAGCCTGCACGCCACGGTCGACCTCGCCCTGCGGGCCGTGCCGTCACAGCTGCAGTAACGCCTTGCCGCGCAGCTCGCCGCTCGCCAGCCGGGCGTGCACGGCGGCCGCGTCGGCCAGCGGCGACACTGTCTGCGGCTGGAGCGCAAGCTCTCCCGCGGCGAGCCGGTCCATCACCAGCTTCAGGGCCGGGACGACGCCGTCGGTGACGATGTCGGAGAGCAGCACGCCGAGCTCGCGGGCCCGGTGGTCGGAGAGCGTGATGACCCGCTTCGTCCCGCCGGCGAGCGCGATCGCGGCCGGCAGATCGCTGCGGCCGGACGCGTCGAACACCGCGTCGACCTTCTGGTCCGACCCGATGGCGGCGTAGTCGACCGGGGTCGCGCCGAGGCCCTCGACCAGGGCGAAGTCGGCCGGCCGCACCGCCGCCACGACGTGCACGCCGCGGGCGGCGGCGAGCTGGGTCGCGATCCGGCCGACCGAGCCGGCCGCCCCGAGCAGCAGCATCGTCTCGCCGGAGCCGACCGCCAGCTGGTCGAGCACCCGCACGGCGGCCTCGCCGGAGGCGGGCAGCGCGGCCGCGTCCGCCCACGACACCGACGCCGGCTTGGGCGCCCAGAAGTCGGCGACGACCAGGCCGGCATAGCCACCCAGCCGGGGGAGGAGGACCGCGACCTCGTCACCGGCCGACACGTCGGTGACCCCCTCGCCGACGCTCTCCACGACACCCGCCGCCTCGAAGCCGAGGACCGTGCCCGGCCCGGCCGGGAAGACCGCGGCCAGATGCCCGGCCCGGATCGCCAGGTCGGTGGGGCCGACGCCGGCGTAGCGCACCGCCACCCGGATCTGCCCCGCGGCCGGCGATGCCACTTCGGTCTCGCCGAGTCGCAACACGTCCGGCGCCCCGTATCCGCTCAGCACAACTGCCGTAGTTTTCATGATCACAAGGTTAGGCAGCGAAACCAGGAACGGCTTTCAGAAATGAGGGGTATCGCTCGGCGTGACCGGAGGGCCACGATAGCGCCGTGGGCCGAGATGCGGAGGACCCAGTGCGGTGGGCTCTGGTCGAGAGTGACTTCGCGGCCGCGCGCGGCCATCTGCACGCCGCCGAGCGCGACCTTCTCCATGCCCAGCTCGCGTTCGCCACCGGCGCGGGCATGTCGGCGCTGCTGAACGGGGCGGCCTGCGTCGCCGCGCTGCGCGGGCGGGAAGAGGAGGCCACGGTCCTGATCCGGGCGGTGGCCGAGCACGCGGGCGGTCTCGCCCACTGGTGTGCGGCCGTCCTCTACAACGGGCTGGGCCGCTACGACCAGGCCGCCGCCGAAGCCGGGGCGGCGGTGCGGATCGCCGAGCCGCTGATCGTCCGGTGGGCGTTGCCCGAGCTGGCCGAGGCCGCGGCGCGGATCGGCGACGACGAGCTGGCGCGCGACGCGATCGACCGGATGGACGCCGGGACCGAGGCGGGCATCCGGGCCCGCTGCCGGGCCCTGGTCAGCGACGACGCCGACCGGCTCTACGCCGAGGCGATCGACCGGCTCGGCCTGCGCCCGGAACTGGCCCGGGCCCATTTGCTGTACGGCGAATGGTTGCGCCGGGAACGGCGGCGGCTCGACGCGCGGGCTCAGCTGCGTACGGCGTACAAAATGTTCGTCTCGGCCGGCATGGAGGCCTTCGCCGAGCGGGCCCGCCGGGAGCTTCTCGCCACCGGCGAGACCGTGCGCAAGCGGACCGCCGAGGCCGCGGCCGACGCCGCCCTGACCTCGCAGGAGGAGCAGATCGCCCTGCTGGTACGCGACGGTCTGTCCAATCCGGAGATCGGCGCGCGGCTGTTCCTCAGCCCGCGCACGGTCGAGTGGCACCTGCGCAAGGTCTTCACCAAGCTGTCCATCACCTCCCGTCGCCAGCTGCGCGAAGGTGGCCTTGCCATCCGCCAGACCTAGGACGACTCTGGAATCCGGAGGCGCGCCATGGACAAGACACGGATAGTGGTCGGTGCCAGTGGCTCAACCGGATCTCTGGCGGCGGTGCGCTGGGCCGCCGCGGAGGCTCGGCTGCGCGACAGCGAGTTGCGGGTGGTGGTGGCCTACCAGCGCCGCCCTTCGGGCGTCATCGCTTCGAGCCAGGCTGCCAACCAGGCGGAAACCGCCAAAATCATGCATGAGGCGGTGGCCGCGGCGCGTGCGATCGCGCCGGCTTGCGAGGTGCGCGGGGTGGCATTGCCGGGGTACGCCGTTCCGGCGCTCCTGCACGCCGCCGAGGAGGCCGCCCTGCTCGTGGTCGGCGATCACGGCGGCGGCCGGATGTTCGGCGCGCCCACCGACTCGGTCGCGGCTCAGGTGGCCACCCAGGCGCGCTGCTCGGTCGTGGTGGTGCGGGGCACGACCGACCGCGCTGACGGACCGGTGGTGGTCGGCGTCGACGACGATCCGGCCGCCGACGCGATCATCGGCCGCGCCTTCGAGGAGGCAGCCCTGCGCGGCGCCCCGGTGGTGGCGGTGACGGCCGGCCCGGCGTCGCCGGACACTCGGCTCGAGCAATGGCAAGCGAAGTTCCGGTCGGTGCCGGCCCAGCACGAATATGTCGACGGCCGCCCCGACAAGGTGATGGTCGACAGCTGCCGGCAGGCCCGGCTCGCGGTCGTCGGCCCGCGCCGGCACGGCTATCAGGGCGTGTTGCTCGGCGCGGTCGGCACCCGCCTGCTGCGCCGCTCCGACTGCCCGGTGCTGATCGCCCGCTAGTTTCGGCCGGCGTTTCGCCCGCGCCGACCTGACCACCGATGATCCCGGCGTCGTGCAGCGGTAGGTCCGGTGGGCCTCGGGGGCAACGGGGAAGGCGGCCCGGTGATAGAAAAGTCCGATGAGTGGCGATCCCTTCCTCGACCTGGACGCGTACGTTCGCCTGCCCCGGCTCGCCGGGCTGTGGCTTTCGCCGGACGGGGGGCGGCTCGTCGTCGGCGTCGGCACCCCGGACAAGGACAACTCCCGCTATGCGACCGCGTTGTGGGAGGTCGATCCGGCCGGTGAGCGGCCGGCGCGGCGGCTGACCCGCAGCGTCAAGGGGGAGGCGGCGGCCGCGTTCACGCCCGCCGGCGATCTGTTGTTCACCTCGGCCCGGCCGGCCCCGGAGCCGGACGACGACGACAAGGCGCCGGCGCTGTGGCTGCAACCGGCCGGCGGCGGCGACGCGCGGGTGATCGCGCGGCTGCCCGGCGGAGTGCACGGGGTGGCGGTCAGCGCGAGCGGCACGGTCGTGGCCGGCTCGTCACTGCTGCCCTGGTCCGCCGACGCGACGGCCGACAAGGAGGCCCGCAAGCAGCGCAAGGAGGCGGGCGTCTCGGCGATCCTGCACGAGGGATACCCGGTCCGGCACTGGGACCACGACCTCGGCCCGGACCGGCCGCGCCTGCTGGCCGGCGCCCTCGCGGCCGGCGACGACGCCCAGCTCGAGCTGCACGATCTCACCGGGCACGCCGGGCGGGCGCTCGACAGCGAGGGCGACTGGGACGTCGCGCCGGACGGCCGCACCGTCGTCGCGAGCTGGATGGTCGCCGAGCGCGGCGGGTCGGAGCGGCCCATCCTGGTCGCGATCGACGTCGCCTCCGGGGAGCGCCGGGTGCTCGCCGACGACCCCGCCCACGACTACGGGTCGCCGCGGATCTCGCCGGACGGGGCCCGGGTGGCGTTCGTCGTCCACCGGCGGTCCTCGCTCGACGACCCCGGCCACGTCTGGCTGGCCGTGGTTCCACTCGACGGCGGTCCGGCCGTCGCCCTCACCGAGAGCTGGGACCGCTGGCCGGCGGGCGCCCGGTGGACGCCGGACGGCGCCGCGCTGATCGTGGTGGCCGACGACAACGGGCGGGCGCCGCTGTGGCGGGTGGACGCCGGCACCGGCGAGGTCACCCGGCTGACCACCGACGACGGCGCGTACAGCGACATCCGGGTCGCGCCGGACGGGCGCTGGGTCTATGCGCTGCGCAGCACCGTCGACAGCCCACCGGCGCCGGTGCGGGTCGCGCCGGACGGCGGCGCCGCGGTGGAGCACCTGCGGGGCCCGGCTGACGCCGTACACCTGCCGGGAAAGCTGGTGGAAGTCACCGCGACCGCCGCTGACGGAAGCCCGCTCCGTTCCTGGCTGGCGCTGCCGGGCGAAGCCGCGGCCGACGCGCCGGCGCCCCTCGTGGTGTTCATCCACGGTGGCCCGCTCGGCTCGTGGAACATGTGGCACTGGCGCTGGAACCCGTGGATCCTGACGGCGCAGGGCTATGCGGTGCTGATGCCCGACCCGGCCCTCTCCACCGGGTACGGCTACGACTTCATCAAGCGCGGCTGGGGAGCGTGGGGCGACGCGCCGTTCACCGACCTGATGGCGCTCACCGACGCCGCCGAGCAGCGCCCCGACATCGACGCCTCACGCACGGCGGCGATGGGCGGCTCGTTCGGCGGATACATGGCGAACTGGGTCGCCGGGCACACCGACCGGTTCGACGCGATCGTCACGCACGCGTCGGTGTGGGCGATGGACCAGATGTGGGCGACGACCGACGCGGCCTTCTACTGGGCACGCGAACTGGACGCCGACCGCCGCGAGGCCAACTCGCCGCACCGGTTCGCCGACGCGATCACCACGCCGATGCTGGTCATCCACGGCGACAAGGACTACCGCGTGCCGATCGGCGAGGGCCTGCGGCTGTGGTGGGACCTGCTGTCCCGGTCCACCGCGGAGGACGGGTCGAGCCCGCACAAGTTCCTCTACTACCCGGACGAGAACCACTGGATCCTCAAACCCGGAAACGCCAAGATTTGGTACGCCACGGTGCTCGCGTTCCTCGACCACCACGTACGCGGCGAGAAGTGGCAGCGCCCGGAGCTCATTTGACAGTGACGTAACGGCACAGTCGAGACTGGCCCGGTGCGGATAAAGGAGTTGTCCGACCTCGCCGGCTCGACCGTGCGAACCGTCCGCTACTACCACCAGGTGGGCCTGCTGCCCGTGCCGCCGACGCGGGACGGGGCGCGCGACTACGACATGTCGCATCTGGCCCGCCTGGTGCGGGTGCGGTGGCTCGCCCAGGCCGGGGTGCCGCTCGCCGCCATCGCGGCCATGCTGGCCTCCGGCCCGGGCTCCGCGCTCGTCGATCTCAAAGCGACCGTGGTGGCGCTCGACGAACACCTCGCCGAGCTCCAGGCGCAGCGTGACCGGATGACCGCGCTGATCGCGGCGGTCGAGCAGGACGGCCGGCTCTCGCCGCTGCCACCGGTCATCGCCCGGTTCTACGACCGGCTCGAGGAGAAGTCCGACGGCGCGGCCCGCCGGGAGATCCGGGACGAGCGCGACTTCATGGAGCTGGCGTTCTACCGCGGTGACATGCCCGCCGAGGCGGCGCTGTTCTACCAGGGTCTGGCCGAGTCGGGGCTGGACCGCAGCCTCGATGCGTTCCAGGCGATGGGCGAACGCGACGACAACCTCACCGAGGACGAGATGCGAGGGATCGCCGCGACCGCGGCCACGCGTCTCGCCGAACTGCCCGCCGCGCTGAAGGACATCGACATCGCTGTCGCCCGCCGCGCCGCCGACCTCTATATCCGGCTTGCCGAGCCGCACCGGCGACAACTCGGCCGGATCATCGCGGACGCCCTGCTGACCGTCATCGAGAAGGGCAAAACTTCATGATCGAGATCGACGGCCTGGTCAAACGGTTCGGCGCCTTCACCGCCGTGGACCACCTCGACATGCGCGTCGAGCCGGGCGCCGTGCACGGCTTCCTCGGCCCGAACGGCGCCGGCAAGTCCACCACCATCCGGGTGCTGCTCGGGCTCTATCGCGCGACCGCGGGCCGGGTGCGGGTTCTCGGGCTCGACCCGCTCGAGGCGACCAGGCGGATCTCGTACGTTCCCGGCGAAGTGACCCTCTGGCGCAACCTGACCGGCCAGGAGGTGCTCGACGCCCTGGCCGGCCTGCGCGGATCGCGCGACGCCGCCGCCGAGAAACGCCTGGCCGCCGACTTCGCGCTGGACACCCGCCGGCGGGTGCGCACCTATTCCAAGGGCAACCGGCAGAAGGTCGCGCTGGTCGCCGCGTTCGCCGCGCCCACCGACCTGCTCGTGCTCGACGAGCCGACCTCCGGCCTCGACCCGCTGATGGAGGAGCTGTTCCAGCGTTGCGTGCGCGACGCTGTGTCGGCCGGCCGCACCGTGCTGCTCTCCAGCCACCTTCTCGGCGAGGTCGAGGACCTGTGCGACTCGGTGACGATCATCAAGGACGGCCGCCTGGTCGAACCGGACACCAATTCGTGGATCGCCGACCGGACCGCGGTGGCGCTGCGGAGGGATCCTCGTGTCCATGGCCGTTACGTGCAGATCCTCGTCCAGAACCGGGTGGTCATCCTGCTCGGCGAGGTCGGATCGGCCCGTGCCAGGGTCGCCGCAAGCCAAGCCACCTGGACCGTCCCCGGCGTATACGACGTCTGTAACCGGTTGGATGTCGTGAGCGGACCGCCGGCCGGCCGCTGAGTGCGAGTACCCGGCGCACGGTCGAAGGACGAAACCGCGTACGATGCCGGTCGGAGTGCCGGGAAGCCTGGTCGGCGATTGAGTCGACCGTGGAGGCGTCATGATTGCCCGCCCGTGCATCCATCTCTCTCACTTCGGCGCGTGCCGTCCGGCTGCCGCGTGTCAATCGCGCGCCCGCCGCCCGGTTCCACCGCTCATCGCATTGCGGATGGAGCTGTCATGACCATGTCCACCGACACCGCGATCTCGATCCAGGGCCTGAACAAGTCGTTCGGACCGGTCAAAGCGCTAGACGAGCTCGACCTGACCGTGACCCGTGGGGAGGTGCACGGCTTCCTCGGGCCGAACGGCAGCGGAAAAACCACGGCCATCCGGGTACTGCTCGGAATTCTGCGCGCCGATTCCGGTGACGTGCGCCTGCTCGGCGGCGATCCCTGGCGCGACGCGGCCGACCTGCACGCCAGGCTCGCGTACGTCCCGGGTGATGTCACGCTGTGGCCGGGCATCACCGGCGGCGAGGTCATCGACCTGCTCGGCCGGCTCCGGGGCGGCCTCGACCGGCGCCGCCGGGACGAGCTGCTCGACCGTTTCGACCTGGATCCGCGTAAGAAAGCACGCACCTATTCCAAGGGCAACCGGCAGAAGGTCGCCCTCGTGGCCGCGTTGGCCTCGGATGCCGAGCTGCTGTTGCTGGACGAGCCCACGTCCGGTCTGGACCCGCTGATGGAGTCGGTGTTCCAGAGTTGCGTGCTGGCGGTGAAACGGCAGGGACGTACCGTGCTGCTGTCCAGCCACATCCTGGCCGAGGTCGAAGCCTTGTGCGATCGGGTGAGCATCATCCGGGCCGGCCGCACGGTCGAGACCGGCACGCTCGGCGAATTGCGGCACCTGACCCGCACCTCGATCGCGGTGGAGACCGACCGGCCGCCGGCGGGCATCGAGGTCCTGCCGGGCGTGCACGATCTGGTCGTGACCGGCCACCACGCGCGGTTCGACGTTGACACCATCAACCTCGACGAGATCCTGCGTCATCTGGTCCCGCTCGGCGTTCGCAGCCTGACCAGCACCCCGCCGACCCTGGAGGAGCTTTTCCTGCGCCACTACGGGGTGACCGCGTGACTGGCACGCGGCTCCTGCTGCGATTCATGCTCCGTCGCGAGCGGTTCGGCCTGCCCTGGTGGCTGCTCGGCGCGACCCTGCTCGTGCTGATCCAGTCCGGACAGAGCCAGAATCTCTACGACACTCCGGAGAAGCTGCAACGGCTGCGCGAGACTCTCGGCGGCAACACGGCGGTGATCGCGATGAGCGGACCGACCCAGTTGCTCGACTCGATCGGCGGCGAGATCGTCTTCGAGATGTTCGCCTTCGTGTCGATCGTGGTCGCGTTGATGAACATGTTCCTGGTGGGCCGGCACACCCGGGCGGACGAGGAGTCGGGCCGCGCCGAACTGATCCGCTCGGCCCAGGTGGGCCGGTTCGCACCGCTGGCGGCAGCGCTGACGCTGGCCGTCCTCGCGGACCTGGCAGTCGGTGGGCTGGTCTTCGGCACGGCCGCCGGGACCGGCCTGCCGGCCGGCGGATCCGCCCTGTTCGGCGCGGCGGTAGCAGCGGTGGGGATGACCTTCGCCGCGTTGACCGCGGTGGCCGTTCAGATCTTCGAGAACACCCGATCGGCGTACGGGTCGGTCGGTCTCCTGCTCGGCGCTGCGTTCGCGCTGCGCGCCGCCGGTGATGTCGGCAGCGGTGCGCTCTCGTGGGCCTCGCCGATCGGCTGGGGGCAGCGTACCTTCCCGTACGCCGGTGATCGGTGGTGGCCGTTGATCCTTTCGCTCGGGGTGTCCGCGTTGCTGATCGGCTCGGCGGTGGCCGTGATGGGCCGCCGTGACCTCGGCGCCGGGCTGGTGCCGCCGCGGCTCGGCCGCGCGGCCGCTTCGCGATCGCTGCGCAATGTGTACGCGCTTGCCTGGCGCCTGCAACGGAGCGCGTTGATCGGCTGGGCGTCCGGGCTGGCGCTGCTCGGTGTCGCGTACGGGTCGATCGGCGACAGCATCGAGCAGTACGTCCGGGAAAATCCGCAGATCGCAGACTTCCTTCCCGGCGGGGCCGCCGACGTTCTCGATGCGTATCTGGCGTTGACCGTCGGGGTGTCGGCGGTGATCGTGGCCTCGTACGGCGTCGCCAGTGTCCTGCGGGCCCGGGCCGAGGAGACATCCGGCCGGGCGGAACCGGTGCTGGCCACCGCCACCAGCCGGCTGACCTGGCTGGCCGGGAACCTGAGCGTCGCCCTGGCCGGCAGCGCCCTGGTACTGATCAGTTACGGGCTGGGCGAAGGCGTCGCGTACGGGCTGACCGTCGCCGACCCGAGTCAGGTGCCGCGCCTGATCGGTGTGGCGCTCACCTACCTCCCGGCGGTCTGGCTGATCGTCGCGGTCGCGGTGCTGGCACTCGGCTGGCTGCCGCGGGCTTGCGCAGCGCTGGCCTGGATCGTGGTCGCCTACTGTGCGGTCATCACCCTGTTC
The DNA here is from genome assembly GCF_040638295.1 of Actinoplanes sp. NPDC026619. Taxonomy (NCBI): domain Bacteria; kingdom Bacillati; phylum Actinomycetota; class Actinomycetes; order Micromonosporales; family Micromonosporaceae; genus Actinoplanes; species Actinoplanes sp. NPDC026619. Next base: position 343,261 of record NZ_JBEZYA010000001.1, on the reverse strand, counting down.
GCCGACTCGTTCGACCTGCCCGGCTGGGCGTGGCGGGCCTCACCGTTCGCCCACACGCCGCAGGTGCCTGCCGACGATCTCGCCGGCACACCACTGGTGGTCATCGGACTGGTCGCCGTCACCGTCATGATCACTGGATATGCCGGGCTGCGCCGACGTGACATCGGCTGAGCCGGAGGTGCTTACGTGCCGCGGTATCTTTCCCGCAGCTCGGCGTCGAGTCCCGTCAGGCGGTTTGCTCGGCCATGTGCGGGGTGACCGGCTGCGCCGACACCGGGTTCGCGTCGCTGAGGAAGGAGGTGAGCAGCAGGAAGCCGATCACCAGCGCGACGGCTGCGAACCCGGCGGCGGCCAGGATCAAGGCCGGGCTCCGGGCAACCCGCGGATTGCCGACTGCCGCATGTGCCGTACGGCTGGCGATGGGCAGGGAAGTGTTCCGGCGTAGCGTGGCCGCCGCTGTGCGGGCGGATGGCCTTTTTGCGGGGCGCGGTGCCACGCAGCGCTCGTAGAGGCGAAGCAGGTCCGCGGGAAGGCCGAGCCGGCCGGGCAGCGACCGGACCGGCTTCAGGTGGCGGGCCGCCAGTACCGCTTCCGACGTGGTCCCGGTCCACGCCGGTGTCCCGGTCAGGCACTCGTGCAGCAGCAGGCCGAGCCCGAAAATATCCGCAGGTGGGAAGGACCGCTCCCCGCGCAGTTGTTCGGGCGCGAGGTAGAGCGGAGTACCGCAGATCGTTCCGTCGGCGTCGGTGGATCCCTGGCCGGCCTCGGCGGCCAGCCCGAAGTCGAGCATTCGATGCCTGAAGCTGTGGACCGGATCTTGATGGCCACCTCTCGTTGGAGGGCACGGTCGAAACCGCGGTACACCACTGCGGTGCCACCACGTTCCACCGGCTCTTCCAGCCGATATCGGCCGGCCAGTAACCGCATGTCTCACCTCCGAAGTTCGTGCCGCAGCGGCCTCGCCCCGAGGTTGGCAATGTGGTGTGACATGGCATCCGCGGAGCGATGACGATTCTGCGACGGTGACGGCGCGACTAACGGTCCGCCCGGGCGGCGTCGCCGGATCGTGCGGAGAATGTCATGGACCTGTGAGTTCTGTGCCGGTCGCCGTTGTCAGGAGACGGCTACGTCGTCGAAGTAGACCGTGCCGGTGTTGTCGCCGGATTTGAGGTGCAGTTGGACGCTGGCGGCTCGGGCCGGGGCGACGGTTTCCACGACGAGTTTGGTCCAGCTGGTGTTCCCGTTGGGAAGTCGGTTGGAGGTGCTCTGGCTGATCCATTTGCCGTTGGTGTCGAACCAGCTCAGGGCGATCTCGGTGGTGCCGGTGGCATTGATGCCGCGGGCGTATGCCTCGGCTCGCCACCGGTAGCCCGGTTGCACGGGGGTGATGGGGGAGGTGCGCAGTGACGGCAGGCCGGCGCTGGTGCGGCTGGTGCGGGTGAATCGGGCCGAGTATTTGCCGGTGCGCGCCAGGCCGGTGGTGATTACGGCGGCGCCGGCTTGGGGCAGGTTCTGCCGCCATGGCGAGTTGGTCGCGGCGGCTTCGAAGCCGAGGTTCAGCACGCTGTTGGGTGTTGCTCCGGTGGTCCAGGCGGTGCGGACGACGGAGGCGGCCGGTTTTGCGGTGCCGTCGACCCGGTAGAGGCCGTAACGGTACTGGGCGGGGTTGGCGGCGACCGCCGAGTGACCGGGGATGGCGTCGTCGGCGAAGTCGTTGAGAGTCCACGGCGCGACCGAGGCTACACCGGCCTCCTTGGCGGCCCGGAAAACCCGCGCCAGGTAGGCAGCCTGTTCGCCTTCGTTGTTGGTAGCGCTGCTCAGACCGGTCTCACCGATGACCACCGGGGCGGGTGCGGCGGCGGCCTGGGCCTTGCGGATCTCGGCCAGGGCGGCTTCCGAGGCGCCGTAGAAGTGCAGGTCGTAGTAGTCCAAGGGGGTGCTTGTCAGCTTGCTCTTGATCTTCGCGATGCCGGCCGAGCTGGTCTGCCCGTCGACCGACAGGGTGAGAGGCATGGCGGGAACGACGGATCGGATCGCGGGGATGACCTTGCGGACCCAGGTGACGGCGGCGTCGTCGTCAGGCTGGAATTCGTTCTTGATGCCGACGGCGATGACGCGGCTGTCGTTGGCGTACGGCGCGAGGATGGTCTTGGCCCAGCTGATGCTGCCGGCGGTGTCGCTGTAGCCGTCCCACCAGTCGAAGAGGGTGAGTTTGACGGTGAGGCGGTGCGTATCGGCCATGGTGATGAACGTGCGCAGCCGTTCGGTGTAGGTGCTCTTCGGCTGGGGGTAGCCGAAGGTCTGCGGGAAGACGATGACCCGCACGTTGTTCGCGCCCAGGTCGGCGGCCCTGGCCAGGTCGGCGTCGATGCGGGTGGTGTTGAACTCGGTCCACATCGTCGACCATCCGGCGTCCGACGGGTAGTAGTTGATCGATTTCGCGATCGGGGTGGCGGTCAGCCGGCTTGCCATCGTCGGTGCGGTGGCGGCGGCCTGGGCGGGAGCCGAGGACATCGGCAACGCCATGCTTAGCGCGAGTGCGGAGGCCAGAACGGAGGCGCGGACACGGGTGCTGTTCATGGAGATGTCGGAGGCCTCTCGGGACGGGTTGTTTCGGATTGGCCTCCCATTCGGTTTCTTGACCTGCCAAGGGCAGGGATCGGCGCAGGGTAAAGGTGTTGCTAGTCGGGTGCCGAACTGCTCCCCGCTCCGCGATCGGGCGTCGCCGGGCCAGCAGTCTCGACCTGATCCGGGTCACGCAGCATGAGGGTGTCGCCGTCGTGACGAGCCGCAGCGGTATCGACGGGCATCGCGGGATTCTGGGAACGGAAGGGTCCGCCGGCGGCTGACGGGACCTCGGCGTGGCCGCGGATCGTCGAAGAGCACCAGTCGTTAATCCAAAATTACGTGCACTAGTGAACCTTTCTGTGGACTGCGCCGTACTCATCGACGTCGGTGCCGCGTTTCCCGGAGGTTGCCATGTTCCGTACGCCCGCAGTGTGCCGTCGCGGCGGCATCGCCGCCGCCGTCGTGATTGCCGGCCTTGCCCTGCTGCCGGCACCGGCCCGAGCCGAGGGCGGTGTGCCGACCCAGCTGAACGCGGCCGATATGACCCTGCTCAACGGGGTGCGCACGGCCGGGCTGTGGGAGATGCCAGCCGGGCAGATGGCCGCGCAGAAGGGCAGCACGGCGAAGGTGCGGCAGGTCGGTCAGATGATCGCCGACCAGCACGTGCAGCTTGACGAGTTGGTCGTGGCCGCGGCCAACAAGCTGGGCGCCACCATCCCGTCCACCCCGACCGCCCAGCAGCAGGGCTGGCTCAACGAGATGCAGAACGCCAAGGGCGGGCAGTTCGACCAGACGTTCGTCACGCGACTGCGGGCCGCGCACGGCAAGATCTTCCCGATCATCGGGGCGGTGCGATCCGGCACCCGTAACCCGGTCGTGCGTGAACTGGCCGACCAGGCCAACACGTTCGTGATGAACCACATGAAGATGCTGGAGAGCACCGGTCTGGTGCAATACGAGCGGCTGCCCCCGGCCGCGATGCCGCCCGCCGAGGACCTTTCCGCGATGGGTATTGCCACGGCGAACGCCAGCTTGACGCCGCCGGTCAGCCCGCTTGTGCTGTGGATGTTGCTGATCGCGGCGCTGGGCGTCGCGGCAGTCACCGTCATCCGCTTGCGCCGCCCCCGCTCCTGAGACCGGCGCGCCCGCCCGGGCGGGCGGCAGAGGGGAGGGCTGTGGTGCGTCTCGCATGCTCGGCCGTGGTCGTGGCAATCGGACCGCGGTCGCATGACAGTTCCATGACGATGATCGCCAACGGCCATGTCACAGTGGGCGCGTGATTACGCAGACGACGCTCACGGTGGACGAGAACGAGGTGGTCGGCGGTTTGCTGGCGTTGAGCCGGGTCTTCGTCGGCCTGGCCGCCCGGTCGCTGGCGGATCTCGACGAGGACGTGACGCTGCCGCAGTTCCGCACTCTGGTCGTGCTGGTCTCCCGCGGGCCGCAGCGCATCGTGGACCTCGCCGACGAACTCGGCGTCACCTCCTCGACGGCCACCCGCATGTGCAACCGGCTGGTCCGCAAAGGGCTGGCGGCGCGGCAGGAACGCGCGGACGATCGGCGCGCCGCATGGGTCACGTTGACCCCGGCCGGCCGTGATCTCGTGGGCGGGGTCATGAGCCGGCGCCGCGACATGATCGCTGCTCTGGTCGGTGACCTGTCGCTGACACGCCCGCTGGCGTTCGCCGCGATGCTCAACGCACTGGTCGAAGCGGCCGGCGAGGCGTCCGACGCCGAATGGCGGCGCCGGTGGGCGCAACTGACCGACGAGGCGAACCCGGCCGGACCTCAGGATGCGCTGTCTCCGTTAGACGGCTGACTACGTGTAGCAATGCACCCTTCCCTGCTGGTGCAGGTCGAGCCCGCGGACGAGATTTCCGTGCGCGACGACTTCACGGCGCACAAGGTGGCCGACCGGGCGTCAGCCCCACGGATGTGCCGTCGGCCATGGCCGACCTGGACGGCGATGCTGACGGCGCCTGTCATGGAATCGTCATGTTCTCGCCGGGCGGTTGCCACAATGCTCGCCGAGTCTTGCCCGATGATGTTCTGGCCTCCCTCGCGAAGGAGCTGATCATGAGGTTCCCGGACTGGCTGTCGCCCGACGGGGACGACGCCGCCGACGGGCGGCTGCCTGCCGATCCCGGTCAGGACGACGAGTACGAGTCCGTCGTCGAGTGGATGGATGAAGGCGATGGGGTGGCGCGCGGGAGCGCCGACGAGTGGCTCGCCGGACGGACGGCGCAGGCATTGGCATTCGACCCGCTCATCTACGGCCGCCGCCTGGAGATTCTGGTCCAGAACGGCGTGGTCATCCTTCTCGGAGAGCTGGCTTCGGCGGAGTCGCGGGCGGCGGCGAGCAGCCGGGCGTGGACCGTCGAGGGCGTCGTCGACGTCAGCAACCAGCTCGCCGTCAGTGAGGCCGACGCGGACGACTGATAGTTCGCTGAGCTTGTTGAAATGTGCGTTCACAGCGGCCGGCGGAAAGGCCGGGCCGGACTCGACAGGTGCCGCCTTGCCGCCGGATTGCCTGTAGGCTAGTACTCCAGCAGGAGATCTTTAGGGCTCGCTGAGGCCCTGCCGGGCGTAATGGCTGGCCTTGGCCTGATCTTGGTGGTGTCGCCGGTAAATAGACCAGGCGATGACGTCGGCGACGCGCCGGACCGGGTCGTTAGACAGGCGGCGTAGTTCGTTGACGCTGATCGCGATCAGCCCGTCTGGGCGCCCGGTGCTGACTGTGGTCGCAGCGGCGAGGAACGCGTGGGCGGCGATGACCAAGGTGGTCCAGCGGTGCCATGCCCGCCACCGGCGGTGCTGGTGCTGGTCCAGGCCGAGGCCGGTCTTGGTGGCCTGAAACGATTCCTCGATGCTCCAACGGCGACCGGCAACAGCGACCAGGTGGTGCAACGCAACAAGTTCGGGGCTCCAACAGCGGTAGAACGCCAGCTCACCGGTGATGCGATGGCGGCGGATCAGCAGCCAGTGATGCCCGCCGTGCAGGTCTGCGGCCAGAGGCAAGCTGATGAATGCCCAGTCGTAGTAACGGAAACCCTTCGCGCCGGTGCCGGCCGACAGTCGTTGCCAGGCCACGCGAGGCAAACCGGCGGCGATCTGATCGGCCCGTGCGATGCCGAGCCCGGTCGGGACCCGATGTGAACAGGCGACCGCGAGGACATAGCCGAGCCCGTTCCCGCGTAGTGCGGCCGCCAGTTGCGGGTCACCGCCGTAAGCCTCATCTGCGGCGACCCATCGACATGGCAGCCCACCGGCCACCGCGGTTTCGATCAGTCGGCGTGCCAGCTGCGGTTTCGTGGCGAAGGCGATGGTGTCGGGCACGCCCGCTTCAGCACGTCGTGCCGGGTCCTCGGACCAGGATTTCGGCAGGTAGAGCGCAACGTCGAGCAGGGTATGCCCGAGCGGCGTCGCATACGAGAGATGGACCGCGAGTTGGCAGTTCTCGATCTTCAGTGTCAGCGTCAAGGTCGTGGCTGCCGTGAGCGTTGCGGCCCTCGTCGCCTCGGTGGTCGGTGCCACCGGCCTGGTTTCCTTGAGTCACGCCAGTAACTCCGCTCAGCTGATCTACCGCACGAATGTGGCCAGTATCAAGGCGGTCGGTCAGGTCAAGGCGGCCGTGGCGCAGGCCCAGGTGGATCTCGCAAATCAGGCGCTTTCCCCGGACTCCGCCTCGGTAACGAAGTTCACCAATGGAATCACCGCGGATCTGCAGGCCTTCGACGTCGCTCTGGCCGCATACCGCAGCAGCTTGCCGAGTGGAGATCCGGCGACGATCGACGGTTTGCAGGCGACCTGGCAGACCTACATCAAGATCCACGTCGGCGACTATGGCCAAGCTCGGCGAGTCTTCCGCGGAGATCGGCAACGTGATCAAGGTGATCACCCAGATCGCCGAACAGACCAACCTGCTCGCCCTCAACGCCACCATCGAGGCGGCCCGCGCCGGCGAGATGAGCAAAGGATTCGCCGTGGTCGCCTCCGAGGTCAAGGACCTGGCCCAGGAGACTGCCCGGGCGACCGAGGACATCTCCCGCCGCGTCGAGGCGATTCAGGCCGACACGTCCGGTGCGGTCACCGCGATCGAAGGAATCTCCACGGTCATCGCCCGGATCAGCGACTTCCAGACGACGATCGCGTCGGCGGTGGAGGAGCAGACCGCCACGACTGCGGAGATGAACCGCAGCGTCACCGAGGCGGCCAGACTGACCAGCCAAGGCGTCGGTGAGACTCAGCAGGCAACCGCGGAGATGGCTCGGATGTCCACCGAGCTCAGCGGGTTGGTAGCGTCCTTCCGCGTCTGACCGCATATCTCGATGAGGTGGATGCGACTGGCGGCCGATCGCCACGGTGAGCCACGGTGTGCCGTGAAGCCTGGTCGGCGGTTGGTATGACGCTGTCCGCAGGGAGCGCGCCATGGTCGCCGAGGTTGCCGGCGCGATCGCCGGCCTGGTCCTGGTGGCTGTCGCCGCCGGCCAGTTGGTGCTGGGTGCTTCCCGTCTGGCGCGGGGTTGCGGATCTCTCCGGTCGTAGTCGGTGTCGTGGTGATCGCGGTCAACAGCCTCACCGAGTCGGCCGCGATCACGTACGGGCCGCGCGGCCTCCGGGTCAACGCGATCGCGCCGGGCAATACGCGTACGGAAATGATCGATGCCTGGGAATCTGATTCGCCCGGCCTGGTGGAACGCCTGGTGGCGCAGACGCCGCTCGGCCGGCAGGCCGGGCCGGAGGAGATCGCACAGGCCGCCGCGTGGTTGCTGAGCGACCGCGCGTCGTTCGTGACCGGCGTCGTGCTGCGCGTCGACGGCGGCGCCCGGGCCTGATCTGTTCCGGACATCAGCGGCGGTACGCAGCGCTTCTACCGGAATCTCCAGTTATCCGGCGATGGCATCTGCCTTTTCCGCCCCGGCGGCGTCGGCTTCGGCTTCGGCGGAGGCCGGGCGGCGGCCGGGGACGAAGAACGCGGCGACCAGGGCCGGCATGGTGAGGATCACGGCCCAGAGGAACGCGTGGTCGAAGGCGGTGGCCGGCTCGGCGGCGTGGCTGGTCAGGCCACGCTGGAGGACCACCGCGAGGATGGCGGTGCCGAACGAGCCGCCCACCTGCTGCATGATCCGGGTGGTGGTGCTGGCGTGCGGGATCTCGGCCGGCGTCAGGCCCTCGTAGGCGCCGAGCATCACCGCCATCAGGATCATGCCGAGGCCGGCGCCCCGGATGACCAGCGCGATCGCCAGCACGGTCACGCTGGTGTGCAGACCGGCGAAGGCGAACGGCAGGGTGCCGACGATCAACAGAATGACCGAGACGAGTACGACCACGCGCCCGCCCCAGCGATCGAGGACGCCGCCGACCAGCCGGGAGAGCGCGATACCGAGGCCCTGCGGCACCATCAGCAGACCGGCCGTGACCACGCTCTCGCCGCGCAACTGCTGGTAGTAGAGCGGCAGCAGCAGCAACGCGCCGAACGACGCCAGCCCGGAGAGGAACATCAGCACGCTCGCGGCGGTGAACGACCGGCTGCGGAACAGCCGCAGGTCGACCAGCGGCTCGGCGGCACGCAGCGCCTGGAAGACGAACACGACGATCAGCGCGGCACCGCCGAGCATCGGGATCAGCACGGCCGGGTGGCCGAATCCGCCGCGGTCGCCGATCTCGCTGAGGCCGTACACCAGGGCGGCGAGTCCGGGGGAGAGCAGGAGCAGCCCGGTCCAGTCGAGCGGGTGGGTGCGGTCGCCGGTGTCGCGCGGCAGGTAGCGGATGGCCAGCAGGATGGCGGCGAGGCAGATCACCGGGTTGACGTAGAAGATCCAGCGCCAGTCCAGGTGGTTGATGATCAGGCCGCCGATGACCGGGCCGAGCACCGGGCCGAGCAGGGCGGGCAGGCTGACCAGGGCCACCGTGTTGCCGCTGGCCGCCTTGCCGCCGGCCGCGCCGAACAGCAGGGTTTGCATGATCGGGATGAGCAGGCCGGCCGCGACGCCCTGCAGCGCCCGGAAGCCGATCAGCGACCCGATGTTCCAGGCCAGGCCGGCCAGCATCGAGCCGGCCAGGAAGAGCCAAAGGGCGAAGATCCATACGGTACGGGCGCCGAAACGCTTGGTCGCCCACCCGGTCACCGGGATGGACATCGCCATGGCCAGCAAGTACGCCGTACTGACCCACTGGATCGTGGAAACCGTGGTGTGCAGGTCCTGCCGCAGCGAGGGGATCGCCACGTTGACGATCGTGGTGTCCAGCAGCGGGGCGATCAGGCCGATGACGATCACGAGCGCGAGCACCAGGAGGCTCGGCTCGCGGGTCTTGGTGGTGGTCATTGCATCCTCCCGTAAGAGACGGTGCGTCTCTAAATGAGGATGTTAGGCTCTCCGCTTAAGAGACGCAACGTCTCTCCCGGAGGTGTGATGTGCCAACCAGGCGGCGCGGCGAGGAGCTGGAGGCCACGATCCTGGAGGCGGCCTGGGCCGAGATCCTGGAGAACGGCTACAACCGGCTGACCGTCGAGGGCGTGGCGGCCCGCGCGAAGACCGGCAAGCAGGTGCTCTACCGCCGCTGGCCCAACCGGTCGGAACTGGCCGTCGCCGCGATCCGGCACGCTCTCGGCCCGCTGGTCGGGGTCGCCCCGGACACCGGCTCGCTGCGCGAGGACTACCTGGCGGTGATGCGCCAGATGACCGCCCGGGCCCAGCACTACACGCCGGAGCTGCTGCACGGGCTGCTGGCCGAGATGCCGGCCTGGGGCGGCGAGTTCTTCTCGACGACGCCCGGCTTCGTCACCGAGATCCTGCGTAACGCGGCCGCCCGCGGCGAGATCAGCCACGCCGGCCTGCCCGAGCGGGTGGCCAACCTGCCGCTCGTCCTGCTCCGTTACGAGGGCCTGCGCGGCGTCGGGCAGTGGTCGACGCTCGGCGAGGTCGACCTCGAGAAGTTCTTCGCCGAGATTCTCGACGAGGTGTTCCTGCCGCTGGTGATGGCCCTCGCCGGGCCATCACCTCGTCCGCGTCCCGGCCCCTAGACCGGGATGAGCCGGGCGGCGAACGCGACGGTGGCCACGTCGCCGCGCCGCAGCAGCGCGGCCGCCGGGTGCTCGCCCAGCGACTCGAGGCGGGTCGCAGTCGTCTCCACCAGGTGCGGCTCGGCGTTGAGCAGCCGCTTCGCCATGCGCGCCTGGGTCGGGGTGAGACCGGCGAACGCGCACTGCTTGAGCGCGGCGATGATCTCGGTGTCCAGGGTGCCGGCCAGCACCCGCTCGGTGACGATGTCGCGCAGCCAGGACGGCCACCAGCTGTACCGGCCGAGCGCGGCGCTCGACCGCACCGCCGGGCCGGGGGAGCTGCCGGCGGCGAGCAGCCGCAGGGTCAGCTCGCTGCCGTAGTTCTCCAGGTGCAGCGCCGACACGAATGCCTTGAGCAGCGGCGTCGTGCCGATCGTCGGCTCGACCGCAGCCGCGGCGACCGCCCACCTGCCCTGCAGCACGTGGCACAGCGCGTGTGCCGCGGCGGTCTCCGCGTTGTCGTCCAGCGATCGCTCGTCGAGGCGCGCGACGGTGGCGGCGAGCCGGACGGTCGCCATCGTGGCCCGCTCGGCGAGCTCCGCGCTGTCCGGCCGGTTCAGGTGGCGCAGCACGGTGTCGGCGGCGTTCTGGGCCTCGCGGCGCAGGAGCAGCGAAGGGATGCCCGGGATGATGGCGTCGCTGAGAGCCTCGGCCACCGAAGCGGCGTCGAACCGCTCGCAGTTCTGCTCGAACTCTGCCCACCACGACACCGCATGCCGCGAATCGATCGTGCTCACAGTCGCCTCCTCGTTCCGTCGGCCGCTCGTCTCGGCCACGATGAACGCATCGGCCGGGGGGACCCATCGACTGAGGTGCAACTTTTGGCGACGATCCGGCACCGGATCGGCAACCGGCCCAAGATCGCAAAATATGACGGAAAGTAGTCAGTTGAGTCCGGGCCGTAGTGATCGGGTGGGTCAAATGGCGGCTGGGTACCACCCGTTCGAGTGAAATGGGTCAACCTGTCTAACCACGGTTGAGTGACGCGGCGTTACGGCGAATCCTCGAACAACGCCCCCGTGCACGCTCGAGGAGGTTCGGTGACCGCGATGTCCCCTGCCCGGATGTTCGGGCCGCTGACCGGTCTGCTTCTCGCCCAGGGAAGCGCCCTCACCGCCAACCGCATCCTGTTGGTCACCCTGCCCTGGCTCGTCCTCACCTCGACCGGCAGCCCGACCCAGACCGGCCTGATCGCGTCCTGCCAGGTCGTGCCGTTCGTGATCGTGCAGGCGCTGAGCGGTCCGCTGCTCGATCGGGTCAGCGCCCGGCACGTCAGCGCCATCGGCGACTTCGCGTCGGCGACCGCGATCGCGGTTCTCGCCCTGTCCGGCACCCCGCCGTTATGGCTGATCGCGGTGATCGCCGTGATCGTCGGCGCCGCCGACGGGCCGGCCACCGCGGCCAAGTCCGTGCTGGTGCCGGCCGCGACCCGGGCGGCCGGCCAGCCGCTCGAACGCGGCACCGGCATCAGCACCGCCGTCGAACGCGCCTCCACCGCCGCCGGTCCGGCCCTGGCCGGCCTGATCATCGCCACCCAGGGCGTCAGCGTCGCGCTGCGGCTGGCGGCGACGCTGTTCGCCCTGGCCAGCCTCACCGGCCTGGCCATCACCGCGCACCGCCGCCGGCAGTCCGCCTCCGGCGGCTACCTCCAGCAGCTGCGCGAGGGCGCCGACTTCCTGCACGGCGACCTGTCGCTGCGCGCCATCGTCGCGATGATCGTCGCCAGCAACTTCCTCGACCAGGCGTTCCTCACCGTGCTGCTGCCGGTGTGGGCCCGCGACCACGGCCAGGGCGCCGAACTGGTCGGGCTGGCCATCAGCGCGTTCGCGACCGCGTCGGTCGGCACCGCCCTGATCGCCGCGTGGATCGGCAACCGGCTCCCGCGCCGCTACACCTACCTGCTCGGCTTCACCATCAGCGGAGTCTCCCGCCTGGTCGTCCTGGCCTGCGGCGCACCGGCGCCGGTGGTGCTGGCCGTTTTCGCCGTCGCCGGCCTCGGCTCCGGGCTGGTCAACCCGATCATCACCGCGCTGACGTACGAACGTGTCCCGGTCATGCTGCACGGCCGGGTGAACACCCTGATCACGGCGTGGGCCTGGTCCGGCATCCCGTTCGGCGGACTGGCCGGCGCCGCCCTGCTGTCGGCCGCCGGGCTCACCGCGTCCCTGTGGTGCTGCAGCGCGGCCTACCTGGTCACCGTGCTGCGCCCGGGCTGGCGCGTCCAGTGGCACCGCCAGCCCACCGAGCGCACCCGTGCCGCCCCGGCCGTGCCGTCACCCCAGACGGCTTCGGTGTAATAGGCACATGCCTGACGTCGTACTCCTCGATCATGGTTTGGTCGCCGAGATCCGGCTGAACCGGGTCGCCGCCCGCAACGCCCTCTCCAGCGCGCTCGCCGAGGAGCTGACCGCGGCGGCCGAGGCGGTGCGCGGCACCGCCGCCCGGGCGGTCGTGCTCAGCTCGGCCGACCCCGCCGCCTTCTGCGTCGGCGCCGACCTCAAGGAACGCGGCGGCCTCACCGACGCCGGCTTCATGGCTCAGCGCCTGGTCTTCCGCCGGGCCTTCGCCGCGGTCCGCGAGCTGGCCGTGCCGGCGGTCGCGGCGGTGCACGGCCACGCGCTCGGTGGCGGCTATGAGCTGGCGCTGTGCTGCGACCTCATCGTCGCCGACGAGACCGCCGTCGTCGGCCTGCCCGAGGTGCGGTTCGGCATCGTGCCGGGCGGCGGCGGAACGCAGTTGCTGCCGCGCCGGGCCGGCTACGGCGTCGCCGCCGACCTGATCCTCACCGGCCGGCATGTCCGGGCGGCCGAGGCGGCGCGACTCGGCCTGATCGACCGGCTGGTGCCGGCCCGTACCGACCACGAGGCGGCCACCGAGCTGGCCGACCAGATCGCCGCCAACTCCCCGGTGGCGGTCGCGAACGCGCGCAACGCGATCCGCCGCGGCCTTGACACCGACCTGGCGGCCGGTCTGGACATCGAGGACTCCGCGTGGCGGGCGGCGATCTTCGCCGACGACCGCCGCGAGGGCGTACGCGCGTTCATCGAGCGCCGCCGCCCGGACTGGCCGGGCTGAGGTCTACGGGATGGTCGTCTCGCACAGGGCGCCGCCGCGGCCGGCGGACTCGGCGAGCTTCTTGCCGTTGAGGAAGATGCGGCAGGTCGCGGTGCCGTTCGGGAAGTCGGCGCCGACGGCCGCCCACTGGTTGGCGCCGGTGAACTCGACCGTCTCTGACCAGGACGAGTCGGCCTGCGGGACCAGCTGCGACTGGTTGCCGTCGGCGACGTACGTGATCCGGAGGGCGGAGCTGCCGCTCGTCTCGACCTCGTAGCGCACCGACTTGCCGCCGCCGGCGACGAGGATCCCGGCCACCGTCGCCAGGAGCACGGCCGCGACCACCGCCAGGATCGCGACCAGGGTCGTCCGGCTGGGGGTCTGGATCGTCGGGAGCGCGGGTTCCGTCACGGCAGGCACGATAACAATCGTCGATGGGTAGGCTGCAGACGTGGGTGAAGCGACGCTGGACAAGTTCGCCGCGCTGGCGGCCAAGGAACAGGGCCTGATCATCGTGTCGACGCTGCGGGCGGACGGCACGATCCAGGCGTCGCTGGTGAACGCGGGCGTCCTGCCCGACCCGTTCACCGGCGTGCGTGTGCCCGCGTTCGTGACCTACGGCCCGGTCAAGCTGGCCAACCTGCGGGCCCGGCCACAGTTGACGATCGCGGCCCGCTCGGGCTGGGACTGGGCCGCCGTCGAGGGCGCCGCCCGCCTGATCGGCCCGGCCGACCCCGCCGAGGGCGTCGACGCCGAGCGCCTGCGCCTGCTGCTGCGCGAGGTGTTCACCGCGGCCGGTGGCACCCACGACGACTGGGCCGAGTACGACCGGGTGATGGCCGAGCAGCACCGCACGGTCGTCCTGCTCGACCCGGCCCGGATCTACAGCAACTAACGCTGCTGGCGGGCCGCCGCGTCGGCGGTGACCGGGGTGAAGAGGTTGACCAGTGTCCCGTCCGGGTCCCGGAACAGCAGGGACCGGTTCCCCCAGGGCATCGTGGTGGGCGCCTGGACCAGCTCGCCGATCCGGTCGCGGAGCCGGTCGAACTCGGCGTCCACGTCATCGACCCGGAACTCGATGATCGCGGTGCGGTTCGCCGCCGGCTCGGCCGATCCTTCGCCGAACAGCTTGACCGTGGCGGTGCTGCCGATAGCGAGCGTGGCCCCGGGCAGGACCAGCTCGCTGAAGTCCGGCGTGTGCCGGCGGGCCGTCTCCCCGGTCACCTGCTCGTAGAAGTCGGTGACGCGGCTGACCTGGTCGGTGATGAGACGAATCGATGCCAGATTCATGGCGTTTCCTCCGTGACGTGGTGGGCTCACGGAAAACGCTAGGCTCGATACCGGGCAGAATCCGCCCGGTATCCGAGGACAATCTGACGTATGACCGGACCGACCTCACGGGTGCTCGCCCTCCTGGAGATCCTCCAGGGCGGTGGCACCCACGCCGTTCCCGGCCTCGCCGAGCGGCTCGGCGTCGACGAGCGCACGGTGCGGCGCTATGCCGGTCATCTGCTCGATCTCGAGGTGCCGGTCGAGTCGGTGCGCGGCCGCTACGGCGGCTACCGGTTGGCCCCGGGGTTCCGGATGCCGCCGCTCATGCTGACCGGGGAGGAGGCGCTCGCCCTCGTGCTCGGCCTGGTCGCCGGCCGCCGGGCCGGTCTGGTGACCGCCTCGCCCGAGGCCGCCGAATCGGCCGCGGCGAAGGTGCGCCGGGTGCTTCCGGCGACGCTGGCCGCCCGCCTCGACGCGTTGCTCGCGACGATCGCGTTCACCGCCCCCGCGCGCGAGGCCCCGGCCGCCGACACCACCGTGCTGCTCCAACTGGCCGAGGCGGCGCGGCAGCGCCGGCCCGTGATGATCAGCTACACCGACCGCACCGGCCGCAACAGCGAACGGACCATGCATCCGTACGGGATCGTCGCGCACTCCGGGCGCTGGTACCTGGCCGGGCCGGGCGCCGCCTCCGGCGAGATGCGCACGCTGCGGCTCGACCGGATCGCCTGGGTCCGGGTCGAGCCGGGCGCCTTCGTGGTGCCGGACGGCTTCCAGCCCGCCGACGTCGTGCTGACCAGCCTGGCCGGCACGCCGTGGCAGCACGAGGTCGTCGTCGCGGTGCGCGGCCCGGCCGAGGAGGTGCGGGCGCGGCTGCCGCGGGGTGTCGCCACCGTCGAGCCGGGCGACGGCGACGGCGCGGACTGGGTCGTCGTCCGGCTGCGGGCGGAGCGGCTCGACTGGCTGCCGGGCGTCCTGGCCGGGCTCGGGCGCCCCTTCGTCATCCGCCAGCCGGCCGAGCTTCGCGACGTCGTGCGCGCCTGGACCGACCGGGTCGCGGCCAGCGCAGCCGCGACGTCACCGCAGGAGGCAGCAGCCGCCTACGGCAACTGAGCCGGCGGGGCCGGCGGCGCCGCGGCCACCGCGGTTCTGGCCGCCCGTAAGGCCGCCCCGGAGGACGTGCCGTTCATCCCCGGTTCCTGACAAGAGACTGCGGATCGACGATGGCGGATTTAACATCCTCGTCATGGGCCGCCCGACCATCTACGACGTGGCGCGCGAGGCGCGGGTGTCCGCCTCCACGGTGTCGCGGGCCTATGCGCGGCCCGGACGGGTCAACTCGGACACCGCTCAGCTGATCTTCCGGGCGGCGGAGCGGATCGGGTACCGGGTCGCGGTCAGCCGGCAGCCCGTGCCGGGGGCGGTGCGCAACGCGATCGCGCTGGTGGTGGCCGACGTGACCAACCCGTTCTACGGCGACATCATCAAGGGCGCCTACGAGGCCGCGCGGGAAGCGGGCTACCAGCTGATCCTGTCGCACACCAACGAGTCGCCGGCGGTGGAACGGGAGACCATCGAGCGGGAGCTGGGGCAGGTCGACGGGGTGGTGATCGCCAGCTCCCGGATGACCGACTCGGCACTGCGGATGGTGGCCAAGCAGAAGGCGGTCGTGCTGCTCAACCGGAGCCTGCCCGAGGTCAGCTGCGTGCTCAACGACGCCGAGCGGGGGATCCGGCGGGCGGCGGAACACCTGGCCATGCTCGGGCACGACCGGATCACGTACGTCGCCGGGCCGGAGACCAGCTGGTCGGACGGCGTGCGGTGGCGGGCGTTGCGGCACGTCGCCGCCGAGCTGCGGCTGGAGACGCGGCGGGTCGGGCCGTACGAGCCGACCGTGCTGGCCGGGCGGCACGCCGCGATCCGGGTCGCCGAGCTCGCCGCGACCGCGGTGCAGGCCTACAACGATCAGCTCGCGATCGGCATCGTGCAGGGGCTGCGGCAGCTCGGCGTGCGGGTGCCGGAGCAGGTCAGCGTGGTCGGCTTCGACAACATCCCGATCGACGAGCTGGTCGAGCCGACGCTGACCACGATCGCCTCGCCGCTGTTCCGGATGGGCTTCACCGGGGTGCGCAACTGCATCGCGGTCGCCCAGGGCGCACACCCGAGCGGACGCCCGCTGGTGCTTCCGGTCCGCCTGGTGGTGCGGCGGTCGACCGGTCAGCGCCCGGACCGCAGCCGGAAGAGCACCTCGCCGGCCCGGGGGACGACCAGCGTTTCCGGGTCGGCCTCGAAGGCGGCCACGTCGATCGTCGCCGGGTCGCGGTAACCGAGGTTGACCGCCCGGCAGACCTCCTCGGGGATGCCGGTCGCGAGGGTGACGGCGACTCGCAGCCGTTCGACCCCGGTCTCCGCGTCGTAGGTGCCGGCCCCGCGCAGGTGGGTGGAGTGGGCGAGCACACCCCAGTGCACGTGCGAGAACGTGTCCCACTGCTTCACGAAGTAGTCGCGGCAGTGGTAACCGATCTCGTGGATCTGCGGGTGGCTGGTGGCGATCTCGGTGATGTGCGGGGCGTAGAGGATCACCTCACCGCCGTCCGCGACGATCGGCTCGACCTTGTAGAAGCCTTTCGCGCCGGTCCAGATCTCGTCGTACATCGACGGGATCAGCGACAGCACCCGGCGCACCGGCGCATCGCGGTAGGTGATGTGGGTGGCGGCGCTGATCTCGGCCGCGCTCGCCCACGAGGAGATGCAGTCACCGAAGGAGATCGAGTGCAGGCCGCCCTGCTCGGCGGTGACCACGCACAGGGCGTATTTGGTCGCCGGGATCAGCGCGGCGCCGTCGTTGATCAGGGCGCGCACCGGCGTGAGCGACGTGGTGCCGATGATCTCGGCCGAGGTGATCAGGGCGCCGAGCCAGTGCGACACGTCGATGATCTTCTGGCCGGCCACGCCGGGGAAGAAGTACTTGTTGCCGCCGGACATGCCGACCACCTCGTGCGGCAGCACCGGCCCGACCACCAGGGCGATGTCGTGGTCGACCACCGCCCGGTTGAGCAGCACCTCGACGTCGCCGCTCATCCGTCCGTCGGACAACTCCTCGATCCGGGAACTGGGGATCGTGCCGAGGTCGGCGAACGTCGACGGGTCCCACCACTCGTGGTTGCGCACCTCGACGCCGGGATAGGTGCCGACGTGCGCGGCGAGGGCCTCGTCGCTCATCGCCCCGTGCGTGCCGAGCGCGATCAGCACGGTCAGCTTCGACACCCGGCCGTGCAGGGCCCGGTGCACCGCCCCGACGAGCAGCGGCAGCGGACAGGTGCGGGTCGCGTCCGGCACGAGCACGCAGACGCTGCGGCCGTCGAAGTCGATCGCCGCGAGTTGCGTCACGACGAACTCGGTGATCTCCTCCTCGGACAGGATCTGGTCGGGGCCGCCGAGGCGGACAGCGTCGCTCATGGGTCGATCCTGCCAGCGAGCGCCGCCTGCGCCCACGCGAACGACATGCGGTGCGACTCCTTCTTCGACGCCACGCTCGGCTCGTCCACCTCGATCATGAAATCGCCGTCGTAGTCCGCCGGGATCGCGGCCAGCACCGCGTCGAAGTCGACGACGCCGAGACCGGGCTCGGCCCAGAGCCGTTTGGACGCGGTGGCTTCGGCGTAGGAGAGGGACGAGCCGAGATGATCGGGGAAGACATCCTTGATGTGGATGCCGCCGAGCCGGTCGGCGTAACGCCGGATGAAGGCGGCCGGCTCGATGCCGGCCCACCGCAGATGCCCGGTGTCGGGGCCGAGGCCGATCACGTCCGGGCCGAGATCGTCGAGCAGTCTTGTTAATTCGGATTCGGTTTCGAAGATGCCGCCCACGTGCGAGTGATGCAGCGGCCGCAGGCCCTCGGCCTGCAGCGCGCGGCAGACCTCGCCGCACAGGTCGATCGCCCGGGTGAGCCGGTCTTCGGAGAAACCGGCGCCGACGGCTGGTCGGGCCAGTCGTTCCGGTCGCGCCACCGAGGAGATCATCGTCCGGTCGAGGCCGAGCTCGACCTGGGTGGCCGCGAACCGTCGGGCCTTCTCGATCTCGGCGGCCGGCTCCACGGTCTCGTCGAACGGCGAGTTGAACAGGCTCAGCGCCGGCCGCAGCTGGTAGCCGTCGAGCCAATCGCGGTACGCCGGCGCGGTCATGCCGTCGGGCACGTCCGCCTTGACCGCGGTGAAGCCGATCTCCTGGAAATCCGCGAACGCTTCGGCGAACACCGCGCGGGTCTTGCCGGCCGTGGCCCAGTAAGGGATCGGGTTGGCAGCGAGCCGGCTCACGACAGCACCACCGGGCGGCCGGTGCGCGCCGACTCGTACGCGCCGGTGATGACCGAGATCGCCAGCCGGTTCGTCGCCAGGTCGACCCGCAATTCCTCGGTGCCGGCGAGAGCGCCGAGGAAATTCAGGTATTGCCGCCGGTGCGCGTCGGACAGTTGCCCCGGGTTGCGGCCCGCGGTGTCCACGCCGCCGGCAACCACCGGCGCGTCCAGGAAGTAGGCCAGCTCGTCGTTGTCGATCACCGCCGAGCCACGGTCGCCGTGCACCTGCAGCCGGGCGCTCAGGCCCGGATAGGCCGCGGTGGTGGCGTGCAGGACGCCGAGCGCGCCGGACGCGAACCGGACCAGCCCGGTCGCGACGTCCTCCACCTCGATGCGCTCGTGGGCGAGGGTGCCGGTGTAGGCGAACACCTCGACCGGCCGGCCGAGGGCGGCGATCAGCAGGTCGACGGTGTGCACACCCTGGTTCATCAGGGCTCCGCCGCCGTCGAGCTCCCACGTGCCGCGCCAGTCGCCGGAGTCGTAGTAGCCCTGCGAGCGGTACCAGTCGATGGACGCGATGCCGGAGGTGAGCCGGCCGAAGTCGCCGCGCTCGATCGCGGCGAGGGTCTTCTCGGTGGCCGGGTCGAAGCGGTGCTGCGAGATCACCGTGACGAGCGTGCCGGCTTCCCGCTGCGCCCGGATGATCTCGTCGGTGCGCTCGACCGTGATCTCGGCCGGTTTCTCGACGATCACGTGCTTGCCGGCCCGCAGCGCCTCGATCGCCGGCGAGCCGTGCCGGCCGGTCGGGGTGCAGATCACGACCACGTCGATCTCCTCCGCGGCGAGGGCGGCGGCCATCGAGGGGTACGGTCGTCCACCGCGCTCGCCGGCCAGCCGCTCGGCCTTCTCGATCTCGACGTCGGCGACCGCGACCAGCTGCGCCCGATCGGACAGCTGCCCGAGGACCATGCCGTGGTGGGTGCCGATCACCCCCGCGCCGACGATGGCGAAGTTGATGCTCACGCGTACTCGATCCCCTCGGTTTTGAGCAGGTCGGTGAAGGCCTGCCAGGCGGTTCGCCACAACGCCGGGCCGGAGAAGCCGCCGGTGGCGTGGCCGGTCGCGAGGTGCGGTTCGAGGGAGAAGAAGCCGTCGAAGCCGTCGTGGCGCAGCGCCCGGATGGTCTCGGCCAGCTCGCCGTCGCCCTGGCCGGCCGGCACCACCGTCCCGTCGGCCAGCCGGGCGTCCTTGATCTGGACGTATTCCACGTGCGGCCGCAGCGAGGCGTAGCCATCGGTGAACGGGCGCACCCCGACCTGCACGAAGTTGGCCGGGTCCCAGGCCAGCCGGAGATAGGGCGAGCCGACCGAGCGGACCAGGTCGAGGCAGCGGGCCGGCACGTCGCCGTAGATCTCCTTCTCGTTCTCGTGCAGCAGGATCAGATCGGCCTCCTCGGCCACCCGCACCAGGGCCCGCATCCGGTCGATCACCTCGGCGCGGTGCACGGCCGGATCATCGCCGCCGGGAAGGAAGAACGAGAAGATCCGGATGTACGGGGCGTCGAGCAGGTGGGCGACCTCGGCGGCGTGGCGCATGCGCTCCAGATGCGGCGGGAACGGATCACCTATCCCGATCTTCCCGATCGGCGACCCGATCGACGACACTTTCAGCCCGTACACCGCAAGCGTGTCTTTGATCCTGGTCAGTTGATCGGATGTCAGGTCGAGGATGTTGACGTCCCAGGCGCTGCGCACCTCGACGTATTTCAGGCCGAGAGCCGTAACGGCCTCGCACTGCTCGGTGAAGTCGGGGGAGATCTCGTCGGAGAATCCGGAGAGGGTCCACATCGTCGCTACTTTCGGTAGATCTGGTCGATCAGTTGCTGTGCCTTCAGCGCTTCCCGCGGGCCGATCCAGAACGGCTCGGGATCGGCCAGCGAACGATAGAAATCGGCGATCAACAGCTCGTGCGACGCGCCCCAGTAGGACCGGCCGCCGCCGTCCGGTCGCAGCTCGGGGACGGTTTCGGTGCGGCCGTCGCGGTAGGTGATGGTCAGGTCGCCGCGGATGAGCAGGGTGCCGCGCCCGGCGGTGATCTCGATCGTGACCGGCGCGTCGGTGGCGTTGGTGACGGTCGCGAAGAACACGCTGCGTGCACCGCCGGCATGGTCGAGCACCATCGTCGCGGTGTCCTCGACGTCGCCCGGGAGCCCGCCCAACCGTCCGATTTGTCCATCGCGGAACGAGGCCTCGCCGAGCAGCCACTGCAACAGGTCGAGTGTGTGGATCGCCTGGTTGATCAGGACGCCACCACCGCTTCGCGCCTTTTGCCCGCGCCAAGGTTTGGCCTGGTAATAGGCCGCGTCGCGATGCCACATGACGGTGGCCGAAGCGCCGGTTACCGCGCCCAGGTCCCGCAGGACATTTCGGGCGGCCTGCGAGGTGGCGTTGTAGCGGTTCTGCAGGCAGACGCCGATCTTGAGATTTTGGGAAGCCGCGACCAGCTGCGAAGCCTCCTCGACCGTGTGCGCGACCGGCTTCTCGAGCAGCACGTGAATGCCCCGCGCCAGGGCGTCGAGGGCGATCGGCACGTGCTGGTCGTGCGGCGTGCAGATGTGCACGACGTCGGGTTTCGTCTCGTCGAGCAGCTCGCGGTAGTCGTGCGTGGCCACCCCGGCGAGCGTGACGCCGAGCTTCTTGATCGCCGCCAGGTGCACCACCGACACGTCGCCCCGGCCGATCACCGCGACCCTCACTTGATGCCTCCCGCGGTCAGCCCGCCGACCCTCATTTGATGCCTCCCGCGGTCAGCCCGCCGACCAGATAGCGCTGGAAGATCAGGTAGAGCAGCACGACCGGGGCCGCGCAGATCAGCGCCGCCGCCATCATCTGCGAATAGACCGGCAACGCCCCACCCTCCTGCGACGACCCGAACACCTGCAGCGCCACCGCGGCCGTGTGCGTCTCGGGCCGGGTCAGCACCGAGGCGAACAGCACGTCGTTCCAGCCGAGCAGGAACGCGAAGATCCCGGACACGACGATCGCCGGCAGGCTCAGCGGGATGACGATCCGCCACAGCACGACCAGCGTGGACGCGCCCTCGGTGCGGGCCGCCTCCTCCAGCTCGCGCGGCAGCCCACGCAGATAGGTGACCATCACCCAGGTGGAGAATGGCAGGGCGAAGGTCAGGTAGGCCAGGAACAGCCCCCAGCGGGTGCCGATCACGGTCAGCCCGAGGTAGTTGCCGGCCGAGGAAAACAACACGAAAACCGGAAGCAGCATTAACGTCCCGGGGACACTTTGCAGGCCAACCAGCCCGCGCAGGATGGTGAGCCGCCCGAAGAACGAATAACGCACGAGGACGTAGGCGGTGATCGTGCCGAGCAGGGCCGACGCCACCGCGGTGCAGGCGCAGACGATCAGGCTGTTGACGATGCCGGTGGACAGATCGGCCGTGGTCCAGATCTTGGTGTAGCTGTCCAGGCTGACGCTGCTCGGCCAGAACTCGCCGGCGGCCACGCCCACGTCGCTGTTGAGCGACGCGAGCACGATGTAGCCGACCGGCACCAGCACCACCGCCACCAGCAGGGTGGTGATCGTGATCAGCAGCGGGCGGGGGAGCAGGCGGGTGACTTCCGACGACGCGCTCAGCGCCGCCTTTCGTTCGCGCTGCGGGGCTCGCAAAACCGGCTCACTCCTCGCGCTCACAGCGCCGCCTTTCGTTCGCGCTGCGGGGCTCGCAAAACCGGCTCTCTCCTCGCGCTCACAGCGCCGCCTTTCGTTCGCGCTGCGGGGCTCGCAAAACCGGCTCTCTCCTCGCGCTCACTCGTGCACGTCCAGACGCACCGCGCGCAGGTAGACGAAGAGCGGGATCGCGATCAGCACCAGCGACAGCACCGCCATCGCCGCGCTGAGCCCGAACCGCAGGCTCTGGAAGCTGGTGACGTAGACGATCATCGGCAGCACGTTGACGTTGTCCGGCGCGGGCGCCCCGAACAGCACGAACGGCAGGGTGAAGTTGTTGATGTGGCTGAGCGTGGTGAGCAGGCAGGCCAGCAGCACCGGCCCGCGCAGGTAGGGCAGGATCACCCGGGTCAGCTTCGGCCACCAGGTCGCGCCGTCCACCGCGGACGCCTCGTGCACCTCGTGATCGACCGACTGCAGCGCGGCCAGCGCCATCAGGTAGATGAACGGCCAGGCCGCCCAGATCTCCACCCCGATCAGTGTCCAGTACGAGTTCGGGCCGCTCAGCCACAGCGTGCCGGTCCGGTGCAGCCACGCGTTGACCACGCCGTCCGGCTGCAGCATGGTGCGCCAGACGGTGGCGACCACGAACGACGGCAGCACGTACGGGATCAGGAACACCGCCCGGACCAGGCCGCGCCCGCGGTACGCGTTCTGGGTGACCAGCGCGGCAGCGATGCCGATCGGCACAGTCGCGATCGTGGCCAGCACGGCGAACGAGACGCTGATCCCGATCGCGTGCGGCAGCCCCGAGCCGAACGACTCGACGTAGTTGCCCAGGCCGACGAACGGCGCCCGCACCCACCGGCGCAGGGTGTACTGGTCGAGGTCGATCGCCGAGATCCACAGGGCGAGGATCAGCGGGATCACGACGATCAGCGCCATCAGCAGGCCATCCGGCGCCAGGAGCCAGAGCGGGCGGTTCCGTCTCACTTGGCCCGGTCCAGTGCGGACTGCGCGGACTTCTGCGCGGTGGCCAGCCGGGCGTCGATCTGGGCCGGGCTGATCGAGCCCTTGGCCAGGTCGGGCAGCGACTGCACGGCCACGTTGGTGAGGGCGAGCTGGATGTCGCCCCACGCGCCGGTGAACGGGGTCGCCACCGACTTCTTCGCCGCCTCGGTCACCGGGGCCAGCCGCTGGTCGGACGACAGGGTCTGCAGCGCCGCCGCGTTCGCCGGCAGGTTCCCGAACTTCTGGTAGTAGTCCAGCTGCACGTCGGGGTCGGTGACGAGTTTGACGTACTGGAAAGCGAGATCTTTGTTCTTGGAGTAGTCGGCGACGAGCAGGTTGTCGCCGGACAGGATGCTGGCCGCCTCGACGCCGTTCGCCGGCCGGCTGGTCGCGCCGGGCGGGACGGTCGGCAGCAGGGCGAACTTCCATTTGCCCTTGACCGCACCCTGTTCGAGCGAGTTGGTCGCGGTGCTGGTGGTCAGCAGGAAGTAGCCGGTCTTGCCCTTGGCGAAGGCGGCCAGCGCCTGCGGATTGGTCCAGCCGACGGCGGCCGGGTCGACCACCTTGTCGGTGGCCAGCCAGCCGAAGTACGTCTGGTAGGCCTTCCGCACGGCCGGATCGGTCAGCTTCGCCGTCTTACCGTCCACCAGCGGGTTGCCGGCCTGCACCGACATGCCCCAGGCGAACTTCCACGGATCGAAGTTGTCCTTGTACCCGACCGCGAGACCGTACTGATCGGCCTTGGTGAGCTGCTTGGCCTGCGCGGTGAGCTCGTCCCAGGTGGTGGCGGGCGTGGTGACCAGGTCGGTGTTGTAGGCCATCACGAACGGCCGGCTGACCCACGGGATGCCGACCTGGTTGTTGTCGTCCGGCCCGGAGATGCCCAGAGTGGCCGGGTTGAACTTGTCCTTGCCGCCGATCTTCTGCCACTCGTCGCCGCCCATTTTCACAAAAGCGCCGGTGGAGTACGCCGTGGGCGTGAACGTGGTGCCGACCGCGTAGACGTCCGGCCCGGTGCCGGAGACCACCGACGTCTGAATCTTGGTGAGCTCGTCGTTGGCGCTGGCGAACGTCTCGAACTTCACCGTCGAGCCGGTCTGCGCCTTGAACTTGTCGCTGATCGTCTTCTGCCAGGCCGCGAACTCCTCCGGATATTGAGTGTTCGCTCCGATGAGGACGTTGAGGGTCTTGCCATCGCTGCCGCCGTCGTCCCCGCCGCCGCAGCCCGCGAGCGTGACGACCAGCGTCGTTGCACCGATCAGCGCCGTTGCCCACCGCATGAGGCCTCCTCTTCAGTGATCTGAGTCACTGTCTGCTCGCCTCGCGCGGCGGTGCAACGAGTTGCCATTTGTTGCCCCAACGGGCCGACTCGCCGGTTCCGGAACCTCAATGCATTGACATGCATGGATCAGCGCCGACAACGTTGTCATCACCCCTGTGTCGGGATGAAGGGACGCTCCCATGATTCGTGCCCTGACCGCGGCGGTCCTCCTCACCACCGCTGTCCTCGCCGCTCCACAACCGGCGCTCGCTGCCGACCTCAACCTCACCCAGTACGTCAATCCGCTGGTCGGCACCGACGACTCCAACTCACCGAACCCGGTCGGCGGCGGCGCCGGCGGCAGCACCTTCCCGGGCGCGACCGTGCCGTTCGGGATGACGCAGTTCAGCCCGGACACCCCGAGCGGCTCACCGTCCGGTTACCGCGACTCGGACCGCACGATCGAGTCGTTCAGCCTCACCCACTTCAACGGCGCGGGCTGCCCGAACAACGAGGATCTGCCGATCCTGCCGATCACCGGAAACCTCGGCTCCTCGCCCGGCTCGGCCTGGACGTCGTACGCCAGCGCCTACACCAAGAGCAGCGAGAGCGCCGCGCCCGGCTATTACAAGAACACGCTCGACAAGTACGGCGTGACCGCCGAACTGGGCGCCACCAAGCGAACCGGCGCGATCCGGCTGACCTATCCCGCCTCCACCACCGCCCGGGTGCTGATCAACGACAGCCGCTCGGCCACCGGCGACCGGGCCGGCAACGTGACGGTCAGCGGCAACCGGGTCTACGGCGAGCACACCGCGGGCGGCTTCTGCGGCGGCCGCACCTACAAGGTCTATTACTCGATCCTGTTCGACCGCACGCCGACCGGGTTCGGCACGTTCAGCGGCTCGACGATCAGCGCCGGGTCGGCGACCGCGAGCGGCACGCAGACCGGCGCGTACGTCACCTTCGACACCACCTCGAACGCGGTGGTCAACGCGACCGTCGGCGTCTCGTTCGTCAGCGTCGCCAACGCGCAGAACAACGCCACCGCCGAGGCTGCGGCGTTCGACACCGTGCGCGCCAACGCGACCGCCGCCTGGAACACCGCGCTCAACCGGGTCCAGGTCACCGGCGGGGCCACCGCCGACCTGCAGAAGTTCTACACCGCGCTCTACCACGTGCTGATGAACCCGAATCTGGCCAGCGACACCAACGGCCAGTACATGGGCTTCGACCAGGCGGCGCACACCTCGACGACGCCGATCTACCAGAACTACTCGGGCTGGGACATCTACCGCTCGTGGGCGGCGCTGGTCTCGCTGATCGCGCCGGACGTGATGACCGACATCGTCAAGTCGATGGTGCTCGACGGCCAGCAGGGCGGCCTGCTGCCCAAGTGGTCGCAGCAGAGCATCGAGGACTTCGTGATGCCCGGCGACCCCGGCCCGATCATCGTCGGCAGCGCATACGCGTTCGGCGTCCGCGGCTTCGACACCGCGGCGGCCCTGGCCCTGATGAAGAAGAGCGCCACCGCCGGGGCCACCCAGGGCTACGTGCTACGCGGCAACGAGGCCACCTACGAGAGCCAGCACTACATCGGCGGCAACCCCTCGGAGACCCTGGAGTACGCGTCGAGCGACTTCGCGATCAGCCGGTTCGCGTCGGCCCTCGGCGACACCGCGGCCGCCTCCACCTACGCCACGCATTCGCAGTACTGGCGAAGCCTGTTCAACGGCGAATCGTCCTACATCCACACCCGCAACGGCGACGGCAGCTTCCCGTGGCCGCTCAACCCGGCCACCGAAAGCCCCTACACCGAGGGCAACGCGGCTCAATACACCTGGATGGTGCCGCACAACCTGGGCGCGCTGATCACCCTGATGGGCGGGAAATCCACCGCGATTCAGCGACTCGATCATCACTTCACGCAGCTGAACGGCGGGCTGTCACTGCCCTATTTCTACGTCGGAAACGAGCCTGAGCACGGGGTTCCGTGGACGTACAACTACGCCGGGAAGCCGGCCGGCACTTCCGACGCGGTGCGAAGGGTGATGAACGAATCGTTCACCACCGGCGCCGGCGGCCTGCCCGGCAACGACGACCTGGGCGCGACCTCGGCCTGGTACGTCTGGGCCGCGCTCGGCCTCTACCCGGTCACGCCCGGCGCCGACACCCTGGCGGTGCACGGCGGGATCTTCCCGAGCGTGCTGATCCAGCGCTCCACCGGCAACATCACGATCTCCGGCGGCAGCGCCACCAGCCCATACGTCCAGTCGCTGTCGGTCGGCGGCACCTCGACGAGCCACAACTACCTGCGGTACACCGACATCGCGGGCGGCGGGACCATCGCGTACACCATGGGATCGTCGCCTTCGTCGTCGTGGGGGACCGGATCCGGTGACGTTCCGCCGAGCTTCGGCGACGGCGCCACCCAGCCGCCCGCCGAGCCCGACCTCGGCGCCAACCTCGCCCTGAACAAGCCGGTGACCAGCGGCTCCGGCGAATGCTCCAGCAGTGAGAGCGCCGCCAAGGCGGTCGACGGCCAACTCAAGGGCAACAGCAAATGGTGTACGGGCGGCACGCCGCACACCCTCACGGTCGACCTGGGCTCGGCGCAGACCGTCTCGTCGTTCGTGCTCAAGCACGCCGGCCTGGGCGGCGAGCAGACCAACTGGAACACCGGCGCCTTTACGATCGCGACCAGCACCGACAACGCGAACTGGTCGACCGCGGTCACGGTGAGCGGCGCACGCAACAGCCGCACCTACGCGCCGATCCCCGCCCGCACGGCCCGTTACGTCCGGCTCGACGTCACCACCCCGGCCAACGACGCCAACAGCGCCGCCAGAATCTACGAGCTCGAGGTGTACGGATCATCCAGCGCACCCGTGGATCTCGCGCTCCGCACGGCCGTGACCGCCGACTCGGCCTGCGGCACCGGTGAATCCGCCGACAAGGCCGTCAACGGCAGCTGGCTCGGCGGCTGGTGGGACAAGTGGTGCTCGCAGGGCTCGTCGAAGTGGTTGCAGACCGACCTCGGCGCCTCGAAGCACGTCGGCTCGGTGGTGCTGCGGCACGCCGGCGCGGGCGGCGAGTACCCGGAGTGGAACACCCGCGACTTCGACATCCAGACGTCCCCCGACGGCACCACCTGGACGACGCGGGCCTCGGTGCGCGGCAACACCGCCGACAGCACCACGACCACGGTGAACGCGGATGCCCGCTACGTGCGCCTGAACGTCATCACCCCGACCTCGAGCGGCGACACCGCCGCCCGAATCTACGAAATGGACGTCCGGGGCTAGCTCCTCGCCGCCGCGTTGCCCGGCCGTTCTGATCGCGGCGCTCCCCGTCCGGGGAGCGCCGCTTTGCCATTGGCGAGAATGGCCGGCGCCGGCGAACTCGCCGGACCGCGCTCGCAAAGATATCTCGATGAATTTGGAAATAAGCTCGGCAGGGCGGAAACCGTTGGTTCGGGATGGTGAAAATATCTTGATGAATGTGTAAACAGGCTGTTCGGCGTGGCTTTCATGCGGCCCGGGCTAGAAACGGGGGCACCGGTCCAGAGTGGCGTGTGTATAGTCGGCGACGCGTCTGAAGGCGTGATTAAATGCCACTGTCCAAGGAGGATGAAGTATGCGCGCTACGTACTCCAAGCCCTGCATCAAGTGCGGTCAGGTCACGCGCCGGAGCAACACGACGGCGATGAACTGCACCCACTTCGCCTGATCGAAGTCTCCGAGGCGCGCTTTGCATCATTGGTGTCGAGCGCGCCTCGGGCCCTCACCTTGGAGCACATGATGTATACGGCGACGGCAGACTTCAAAATTCGCAAGATGGATGGTGTCGAATACCTGGTTCCCATCGGGGGAAAGTGGTCGGAGTCGGCTGACCTGATGGAACTGAATCCCGTGTCAGCTGTCATTTGGCGAAGCCTTCCCGGTGACCTGAGTGGCGTCACAAAGGCAGTGGTCGCGGCGTTCGAGGTTGACGAGGAGACCGCGCGACAGGACGTCGAAGAGTTTCTTCAAGAACTTGTCGAGCTGGGCCTGGTGGTCGATGAATAGCCTCGATCGGCGGCTTTTGCTGAAAGACCGTGAAGTGGAAGTCGGGCCGGGTTCGCCGACTCCTGGCATTTTCCACATCGCATGCAATATTCCGGTGGTCTTCCGGGCGCCGTGGGAGAAGATCCAGTTCAAGCGGTACGACACGGTGCGTCGCGGTCGCTCCGTGACAACCGTTGCGGAGGAGTTCGACTTCGCACGTCAAAAGGATTTCACGGTCACCCACACGTGGGGTGCCGACGAGGCGACCGTGCGCGTTACCGGAGTCGAATACGACGGTGTTCCGGCCCGTTTGCTCGCGGACGGGTTCACTCCGTGGGCTCTGCTCACCCAGGGCTGCCTGAGCCTGCACGCGGCAGCCGTGCTGGTCGGCGATCACTTGATCATCCTGAGTGGCTATCACGACGCCGGTAAGTCCACGGCGGCTCAGTCACTTGCCGATCGTCATGGCGGCACGCTCATCAGCGACGACTCTCTCATCGTCCAGTTCGAGAACGACGGGGTCTTCGCCTGCGCGGCTTTCTGGGAAGAGGGTTGCCCGCAGGCGCCGGTGCGGACGCCGCGAGTGACATTCGCGCTGATCGACGACGGCAGCGGCGAATTCCAGCGCTTCGGCCCGACTATGGCGTCTGCCCAGTTCGTTGGCGGCCTGTACTGCGCCGAGGAGTGCTTCGACGTGGGGACCGCGCTCATCTCGGAACTTATCTCGCGAGCCGGCTACCTGCTGCTTCCTCCTCGGCCATCGGCTCAAGTCCTCGACCGAATTCTTAGTTAGCTAGGGGAGCCAACATGCCCGGCATGCTCGAACGTATGACGATCGAGTTGACCACTCTCTGCAATTTGCGTTGTGTGCACTGTTATCAGGAGCACAACCCCGGTGACACGATGGCCGCGGACATGGCGCTGAAGCTCATCGAGATCGCGGATGATCTGGGGATTGGCGAGATTGTTCTGACCGGCGGCGAGCCGATGCTTCATCCGCAGTTCCCGGCCATCTACGAAGAGGCGCGGAAACGTGGGTTCATCGTGCGGATCTTCACGAACGGGCTGGCAATTCCGCCGCGGAACTGGCCGATTCTCGAACAGATGCCGCCGCACGAGGTCGAGATCACGATCTACGGCACGACGGCGCAGGTGCTGAAGACGGTGACTCAGCGCAACGTCGACCTCTCGGTCGTCCGGGACAATATCGGCCGGTTTCAAGGCCTCGGCACACCGGTTCACCTCAAGTACCACGCAATGACCGTCTCGAAGGACGACACGGGCCCATTCATCGAGATGGCGAAGGAACTGGGCTGTACCTGGGCGATCAACGTCTCCATCATCCCGATGCGGAACGGCGACCGGGCACCGTTGCAATACCGGCTCGACGGTGACAGCGTCAAAGAGGTCGAGCGCGCCAACAACCTTGATTTCCTCGGAAAGTCCATGGGCGAGGAAGACTTGCGGAAGTGTCATCTCGGCGAAGAGATCTACATCACTGCGCAGGGCACCCTCCAAGGCTGCGTGATCTTTATGGGCGTCACCGAGCGACTTGAGATCGGCGACGTCAAGAGGCAGATGCTGCAGATTTCCGCCGCCGGCGATCAGATCAAGCAGGTCCGTAACTTCAACAAGGGTGTTTGTCCGGCGTGGCTGCACCTCGAAGGCACCAAGAGGGTGGGCGACTACCTTCGCAGCATGGGTGCCGACGATCTCCAGAATGCGTAGCCCGCGATGACGGCAGGATCGGCGGCGACCGGGCCGGAAGCGGAATCGAGGCACGTTCCGTTCCTGGAGACCTTCTTCGCGACGCCACGGGCGGCGGGACACTCCACGAGGTCCATCAAACTCCTCCTCGCGTTCGGCGTGATGTCGTCGGTGATCTCAGTGCTCCCGCCGCTGATATTCGGCGAAGTGATCGACGCCGTGGTGCGCGGCCTCAACACCGGCGGGTGGACCGGCATCGCGCGGTCCGCGGGCGTCCCGCTTGCCCTGTTCGCGGGCGTCTCCCTGGTGGGTGACCTGCTCCGGATCGGCTACGGATTCTCCGTGACGCAGTACACGAACCGCCTGGTGGGCGACATCAAGCTGGCAGTCGGCTCGGCGGCGCTCGATGCAGATCCGCGCGTGCGGAACAGTGAGAGATCACAGCTGTCCTATCTGGTGAGCGTCGACAGCGCGCAGCTTCCGTCGCTCTATTCCGTGCCGATGACGACGGTGCTGTCGGACCTGTTCGACAGTGCGTTGATCATTCTCATCGTCCTGGCGGTCGACTGGCGGCTCGCGATCATTTTGATACTCCCGATCCCGCCGATGTACCTGATCGCCAAGCGGGCGGGAATGCGTCAGAATCTGCTGGCGCGGAACACCCGGGCGGCGGAGTCGGAGATCAATGACCATGTCGACCACATCGGCTCGGCGTGGCTCACCATCCTGGTCTTCGGTGGCCGGGATCGCGAGGTCAACACACTGAACGGCCTACGTCGTCGTGCGTTGGACCAGAGCCGTTCCGCGACCGCCAACCTCGCTGGCATGATGGCGCAGTTGAGCCTGATCCGGATCGTCGTGTCGGTACTGCTGATCGGGGTGGCCGCGTGGCTCGCGGGCTCCGGGGCGATCGCGGTCGGCAGCGTCGCTACGGTGATGCTCTACCTGAGCCGGTTCTATTCACCCGCCATCAACCTGTCGAAGTCGTATCAGGCCGTGCAGCGTGGTCTGGTCTCCGCCGACCGACTTCGTGCTTTTGTCGAGGGTCAGCAGACATGGCCTTCTACGCCCGCTGGGCGTGACTCGCAGCCGCCAGGTGACGGCGAAGAGACGCGTCTTTCCGCACGCCATGTCGTTCTGGATCTGGCCGACGGCGGCCGGATCAATATTCCCGACTTCTCGATCCATCGTGCCGGGCTGATTCTGGTGACCGGACCGAGTGGCTCCGGCAAATCGACCCTCCTGCGTTCGCTGCTCGGACTCGGCGCCCCACCGGCGAAGGGAGCCTTCGAAGTCAATGGGCAGTCGCTCGAGCTCTACGACGCCACCGAACGCTTCGCGCTTTTCTCGTACGCCGATCAGGACAACTCGCTGCTGCGCGGATCGGCGATCGATTGCGTGACATACCCGATCCGAGATGATCCGGAGGAGGCCGGCAGGGGCATGCGGGCGCTCTCGGGCGTCGGGCTGACCAGTCTCGCTTCCCGGCGGATCGGTGCGACCGAGAACGCCGTGTCCGGTGGGGAAGCGCGCCGAATCGTTCTCGCACGGGCGCTTGCGCGTCCCTCGCCCATCCTGATCGCCGACGAGGCGACATCGAATCTCGACAAGGAATCCCGTGCCCTGGTGGAGACGGCTCTGCTCGCCGAGAGCCGGCGTCGGATCGTCCTCCTCGCAGTGCACGATCCGGGCACCATGCTGACCGAAGCAGCCAGCGCCGTCGTCGAGTTCACGGATCCCAAGACCCTGGAGTGATGTGCGGATCGGGAAGCGCGGCGTAGGGCTCTCCTCAGTATGCTTCCCCGATGGATTTCTCCCGATACGTGGCCGAACACGCGATTCCGCTGGAGACGGTGGATCCGGCCGCTCCGCTCGATGACCTCGAGCCGCTCGCCGGGCGGCTCGAGGCGGCTCGGGTGATTGCCATCGGCGAGAACGCCCATCTGGTGCGGGAGTTCTACCAGCTGCGGCATCGCCTGCATCGGTTTCTGACTCAGCGGCTCGGGTTCACGGCGTACGCGATGGAGACCGGTTTCAGTGAAGGTCTTGCCGTCGGCGCGTGGGTGCGAGGAGAGCGGGCCGCCGGCGATCTGCGGAAGGTTGCCGATGACGGCATCACGTACACCATGGGGCGTTGTGTGGAAATGCGTGATCACCTGACGTGGATGCGTGCGGCCACGCCGCCCGTGCGGTTCTTCGGGCTGGACGTGCCGGGATCGACCGCGTCGCCGTTGCCGGCGATCGAGGGCCTGCGGCGCTACCTGCGGCAGGTGGACCCGGATGCCGAGCCGGTGCTGGATCGGCTGGCGGCGCTGGCCGGGAACTATGCGGGTGAGCATTCGTTGCCGGCCTACACGGCGTACGCCGGCATGGAGGTGGCCGAGCGCGATCGCCTCACCGCGACCTGGGCCGAACTGGCGGCCCGATTCGATGCGCTGGAACCGGAGTATCTGGCCGCCGCGGACGCGGAAAGCTATGCCGTCGCCCGGCACGAGTTGCGCCTCGCGGTGCTGCTCGACCAGGCGATGCGCGGCTATGCGGGCGGCGGCCTCACGGTGCATCCGAAGGTCGCCGCCCGCGACCGGGGGATGGCCGAGACGGTCTTCTGGTTGCTCGACCGCCTCGGTCCCGACGCGAAGATCATCGTGGCGGCGCACAACAGCCACATCCAGCGCACTCCGGTGCACACGCCGGCGTTCCCGCTCTCCGCGGCCGGGCATCATCTGGCGACCAGACTGGGACCGGCGTACGTGTCGGTCGGCGTGACCTGCGCCGGCGGCCGGACGGTCACGCATCGCGCCGATCCGGCCGCCCCGGGCGGTGTGGCCACCTTCGGCGCCGACCTGCCTTCGCCGGAAGAGGGGAGCATCGAGTTACCGCTGGCCGGAAAGCTGTCCGTAGTGGATCTGCGCCCGGCCCGAGCCGCGGGTGTCAGCGGAGCCCCCGACCGCATCCGGGTCGTCGACCGCTATCAGCAGGCCCCGATCGTCGACGCTTTCGACCTGGTCATCAACGTGCCGGAGGTCAGCCCCACCAGTCAGGTGCCCGAGCCCCTGACCAGGCACCTGGAGATCCTCGCCGGCGTACAGCCGGGCAACCGCGTCCGGGTCGTCGGCGGCGCAGACGGCAGCGATCCTGTCGATGAGCCGGTCGTAGTCGGCGCCGGTCTTGCCGTTGAAGGAGGCGTCCATCCGGCCCCACTCATCCCACGGCAGCATCTCGACCTTGTTCAGCGCCGCGAGGTCTTTGACGGCGTTTCCCCGGATCTCCCCGGGGCCCCAGTTCTCGGTGCCGTACACGCCGAAGCGGGCGGCATCGATCCGGCCGTCGCGGAAGGCCAGCCAAGCCTCGCCGCCGCTGAGGAACTCGCCGTCGGCCAGATCCTCCGGCCTCGCCACGACCGATCCACCCAGAGTCTCGGAGTCGATCCGCACCCAGCGGCCACCGTCGCGGTACTCGGTGATCCAGTGGTCCAGGCCCTGCCCCGCTTGGAAGTAGGTGGCGAAGCCGCACCGGACCCGCGCCGCCACCCCGCGGTAACGCAGCAGCGCACAGCTGAGCACCGCGAAATGCCGGCAGGTGCCGATCACACGTTGGCCCGGCTCGCGTGCGACCGTCAGCGGGGCCGGGTCGACAGCGAGCAGAGCAGCGACGATGTCGTCCGCCGGTCGCAGCTGATTCTCGGCGAACCGTTCCTCGCGAACCCCGAGCGCCTTGGCGTCCGTGGGCTGAATGACAAGACTGCGAACGAGGTCGCAGATCGCGACCGGCTCGGTAGGCAGGCCGTTCAGCGCCGACGCGGGAACCGTCCCGACCGTCGTCAGCGGCCCCGCCACGGCGTAATCGATCGATCCCGTCATGCCGGCCATGCTAGGCACCCCGGCCGGAGCCCGCTGCCCCGGAAGCGGTCAGCCGAGGTAGCCGACCTCGGTCGAACCGGATGCGACGGTGACCCGGTAGCCCCAATGCCGGAGAGCCTGGGCCATCTTCGCGGCGCCGGCCGGATTGGCCGAATGGATGTTGATGACGCCGACGTCGAACGGCCGGCCGTCGAAGGCAGCGCGTTCCAGCACCTCCACGACCGGCCAGATCGTGTCGTCGCCGCCCAGAGGGATGATGCTCTATCGGGGTCAGCCGGAGGTGATGGTGGTGCGGCCGGAGGTCAGGTCGACGTCCAGGATCCGTACCCATCCTGGTGCTGGCTGGTGTTCCGGTGCCGGGGTGAAGTGCAGTTGCAGTCGGGTGGCGTGTGGCGGGGTGTGCCCGCCGAGGTCCCGCTCGCCGTGGGTCGGCGCGGGCCCGCCGGCACCGGCGAAGGCGCCGCCGCCGGGGTCGCTGTAGGCGGTTCCCGCGTCGTCCTCGGTGTGTATCGACCAGGCCTGCACGCCGAAGTGTTCCAGGATCGGCCCTTGGCTGATCCCGGGGACGAAGTCGTAGTGCAGCAGGGCGCCGGTTTCGCCGAACTCCAGCCCGCGCGCCACCACATGGCGGCCGCTGACGAGCTCACCGAGGTCGACCTTGAACGCAACGGCCAACTGGGTGCCGCTGGAGGTCAGGTAGGCGTCGGTCCCACGCTCGGACGAGTCGTGCACGTGTCGATTCTGCCAGCCGGACACCGCTCGCCATGGCTCTACGCCGGCTTCCGTCGGGTCTTTTGCCGCCGAGCCGACGGGCGTTATCTCGCCGATTGTTCCGGTTGCGCCGCCAAGACCCGATAGCGTCGACGGCGCCAGATGACGATGGCGAGGCTGACACCTGCGAAGAGGACCAGCGCACCCTTCTCCGCCCGTTCCCACGGTGGCCGCCCGGCGCCCAGGGCCGCGTCACCGGAGAATATGAGCAGAGACGGGAGCACCGGCCAAGAGGTGCGCGGACTCGGGAGCCGGCCGGACTCCGTGCGGATCGCCGCGCTGAGCGCCCCGGCTCCGGCCAGCAGGATCAGGACGGGAAGTCCGTAATGCCAAATCCGGCCGAGGTCGCTCACCGCTCCAGTATCGGCATGCCCGCAACCGAGCTCCGTGGCCCGGCGCCCGTCACGTCATCGACTGTCGCGATCCGTAGATCGTGGACCACGGTCCATCAGGTGAGGCGGCCACCGTCACCGGCGCCGTCACGGGTGCTTGTTCCTGCCGCCGCACCGGCAGACCGACCAGCAGCCCCAAGCTCACCAGCACGTCCATATTGGCGGTCAGGAAACCGAGAGCTCCCGGATAGGTGCGCCAGACCAGATGGCTGCACAGCAGACCGTAGGCGACCAGCAAGCCGGCCAGCGCAACGCGGCGCTGACGTGCCGAGAGGTCTCGGGCGGCCACCCGATTTACCAGTACGACCAGCGCCGGGATCAGCCACA
The DNA here is from genome assembly GCF_040638295.1 of Actinoplanes sp. NPDC026619. NCBI lineage: Bacteria > Bacillati > Actinomycetota > Actinomycetes > Micromonosporales > Micromonosporaceae > Actinoplanes > Actinoplanes sp. NPDC026619. Next base: position 307,949 of record NZ_JBEZYA010000001.1, on the reverse strand, counting down.
CCAGGTGATAGACCCAGGTCATCGGGCTGACCAGGCAGGCCACGACCGCGGTCAGCGCGAACCCGGCGATCGGGTCGACGCCTTCGGGCTTCCGGCCGATCCGCCACAGCCAGACCGCCAGCACCACGATGGCGGCCACCGCCCAGAGGATCGTGGCGTCGTGCGAGTCGACCCGGTGCATGGTGCCGTTGAGGCTCTGATTGTCGGTCCACGACGGCTCGCCGATCCGCTGGATGTCGAAGACCTTGCTGGTCCAGAACTCGACCGACGAATGCGGGGCGACCGCCGCGGAGACCAGCGTGACGAGGGCAGCGGTGGCCGAGGCGGTCAGCGCGGCCCGCCATTGCCGGATGATCAGCAGGTAGGCGATGAAGATGGCGGGCGTGAGCTTGACCGCGGTCGCCACGCCGATGCCGATGCCGGTCAGGACGTGCTGGCGGGGCAGGCCGACCAGGAGGTCGATGGCGACGAGGGCGAGCAGCAGGATGTTGACCTGCCCGTAGCTCAACGTGGAATCCCACGGCTCGAACGGCAGCAAGAGCACGTCCGCTCCGGCCACGACGACCGGCAACCACCAACCCAACCGCTTGGCGGTACGCCGTAGAAGCAGAGCCAGAATCAGCGTTGTCGCGAGCGCGGAGGCGAGCGCTTGAATCACGGTGATCGCGCCCCACGGCAGCACCGCCATCGGCGCCATGATGATGGCGGCGAACGGCGGATAGGTGAAGCCCCAGTTCCGCCCGTCATCCGGCCGGCCGTAGTCGTAGAGATCGCCGCCGTGCCACCACTGACGGGTAGCGCCCGCATACACGTGCAGATCGAAGAAATCGTGCCGCTGGCCGACCCGCTGCGTGTAGAGCATGTTGAGCGCGACGACGGCGAGGATCACTGCCGCCCCGACGGTCGCGCGTTTCCGCGATGACCAGGTGGCGATGCTGTCGCGTACGAGGATGGGCATGGGGGGCGCCTTTCGAGTTCCGTTCCTCGGTGCTGCTTCGCGAAACCCGCGTTATGTCTGTTAGGTGAGCTCATATCGATAACCGCAGACGGGGAGGTTACCGATCTCGCCAGTTCGCGGTTATCGGCGCGACGGCGGACCGGCTCTAGCCGAAAGGCCAGCGACTGCGACCGATCGACAGCCCGGCATCGCCCCAACAAATCGGTCACCGAACCCAAGAATGACCAGAAAGCAATTCCCCGCCGATCACGCGCAAAAGACCGCGTCCAGGAAATATCCGGTCCGACGTAGGCAGGTCGGGGTGGGAAAGCGTTGATTGACTACGCTGGACAACCGTGCGCCTGAACCGCGTCGCCGTCCTGGTGCTGGAGGGGGCGAAACCCCTGGACGTAGGCATCCCCGCGCAGGTCTTCACGACCCGGACGAGCATGCCCTACGAGGTCCGGGTGTGCGGCCCGGCGCCCGGCCTGGTCACCGGTGGGGACGGCCTGTCGTACCACGTGGCCGACGGCCTGGACGCCCTGCGATGGGCCGACATCGTCTTCATCCCCGGATACCGGTTCCCCGACCGGGAGGACCCGCCGGCAGCGGTGTCCGCCGCGCTCCGCGAAGCCCACGACCGCGGCGCCCGGCTGGCCGCCATCTCCACCGGCGCGTTCGCGCTGGCCGCCACCGGCCTGCTGGACGGGAAGCGAGCCACCACGCACTGGCACTACACCAGGGCGCTCGCGGTCAAGCATCCGGCGATCAAGGTTGACGAGAACGTGCTGTTCGTCGACGAGGGCAGCGTGCTCACCTCGGCCGGCGCGGCCTCCGGCATCGACCTGTGCCTGCACATCCTGCGCGGCGACCTGGGCATGGCCGGCGCCAACCACGCGGCCCGGCGGCTGGTCGCGGCGCCGTACCGCAGTGGGGGCCAGGCTCAGTACGTTCCGCACAGCGTGCCCGAGCCGCTGGGTGAACGGTTCGCCGCCACCCGGGCGTGGGCCCTGCACCGGCTGGGCAAGCCGCTCACGCTCGACGGCCTGGCCCGGCACGCCCGGGTGTCGCCGCGCACGTTCTCCCGCCGGTTCGCCGCCGACACCGGCTACACGCCGATGGAGTGGGTGCTGCGCGCCCGCATCGACATGGCCCGTGAGCTGCTCGAACTCTCCGAGTTGGGGGTCGAGCGGATCGCCGCCGACGTCGGCCTGGGCACCGGCGCCAACCTGCGGCTGCACTTCCGGCGTCTGCTCGGCACGACGCCGAGCGAATATCGCCGTACCTTCGCCAGGGGTCTTTAGGGTTTGGCGAGATCCTTGCGAACCATGGCGTGTGCGTCGCTGTTTACCTTGCCGAAACTTGGCGACGCTTTGTGCATGACACGCATCGCCATCAACGGATTCGGCCGCATCGGCCGCAACGTGCTGCGCGCTCTGCTGGAGCGCGACACCAAGATCGAGGTCGTCGCGGTCAACGACCTCACCGAGCCCGCCGCCCTGGCGCGCCTGCTCGCCTTCGACTCGACCTCGGGCCGGCTCGGCCGCCCGGTCACCGTCGAGGGTGACGAACTGGTGGTCGACGGCCGCCGCATCAAGGTGCTCGCCGAGCGCGACCCGGCCGCCCTGCCCTGGGCCGCACTGGACATCGACGTCGTCCTGGAGGTGACCGGTCGATTCACTTCCGCACAGGCCGCCGGCGCCCACCTGACCGCGGGCGCGAAGAAGGTCCTGGTCGGCGCGCCGGCCGAGGGCGCGGACGTCACGCTGGCGTTCGGCGTCAACAACGATGCCTACGACCCGGCAACCCACAAAATCATTTCCAATGCCTCCTGTACGACCAACGCGCTGGCGCCGCTCGCCGCGGTTCTGGACGAGTTGGCCGGCATCGAGCACGGCTTCATGACCACGGTGCACGCCTACACCCAGGAGCAGAACCTGCAGGACGGCCCGCACCGCGACGCCCGCCGGGCCCGTGCCGCCGCCGTCAACATCGTGCCGACCACCACCGGTGCCGCCAAGGCGATCGGCAAGGTGCTGCCCCGTCTCGACGGAAAGCTGGCCGGCGACTCGATCCGGGTGCCGGTGCCGGTCGGCTCGATCGTCGAGCTCAACACCACGGTCAGCCGCGAGGTGACCCGCGACGAGATCCTGACCGCCTACCGGGTGGCCGCCGAGGGCCCGCTCGCCGGCGTCCTGGAGTATTCCGAGGACGCGCTGGTGTCGTCGGACATCGTCGGCAACCCGGCGTCGTCGATCTTCGACTCGGCGCTGACCCGGGTCGACGGCAAGCACGTCAAGGTCGTCGCCTGGTACGACAACGAGTGGGGCTTCTCCAACCGGGTGATCGACACCCTGGAGCTGATCGCCTAAGCGGCCAGGTTCAGGGCATGCGGGCCGGTCCGGGTCTTCTTCGCTTCGTACATCGCGGCGTCGGCCCGGGCCAGCAGCTCGTCGGGGCCGGTCGCGCCGCACGGTGACCAGGCGACGCCCACGCTCGCCTGCGGCATCAGCATCTGCCCGGCGGCGTCGATGGCGCTGCCGCTCAGCGCGGCGAGCAGATCGTCGCCGACCTGCCGGGCCTCGCCGGGGCCGGACACATCGCGGCAGATGACCACGAACTCATCGCCGCCGATCCGGCCCACCACGCCGGACGGCGGCGCGGCCAGGCGCAGCCGGCCCGCCACGTGGGTCAGCAACTGGTCGCCGGCGGCGTGCCCGAACCGGTCATTGACCTGCTTGAAGCCGTTCAGGTCGAGGAAGATCACGGCGGTTCCGGCATGGCCGTCCGAGCCTTCGGCTGCGTCCTCGAGCGCGGCCATCGTCGCGGCGCGGTTGTAGCAGCCGGTCAGCGGGTCGAAGGTGGCCCGGTGCCGCAGTTCCTCACGCAGGCGGACGTCCTCGGTGACGTCGGCCAGGCAGATGATCGCGCCGGTCACGGTGCCGGCGTCGCCGGTCAGCGCGCGCAGGTTCGCGCGGATGCGGCGCACGCCCAGGCCCGGCTCGCGATGGCCGTACTCCAGATCGGCGTCGCGGGCGGAGCCCAGCACGGTGGCGATGGCGTCCTCGGCGGCGATCCGGTCGGCCGGCACGATCCCGTCCAGGTGCGCGTCGCTGAGCACGTCGCCGACCTGGGCGTGCAGACTGCGGGCGGCCCGGTCGTTGAGATAGGTGATCCGGCGGTCGGTATCGATCTGCATGATGCCGAGCGGAAGCGTCTCGGTGAGCCGCCGCATCAGCTGCTCGGCCGCGCGGACCGCCTCCTGGGCCGCCATCTCGTCGGAGATGTCGAGCATCTCGGCGATCACGCCGGGGTTCTCGGGGTCGGCCATGTGGTTGTGGTTGGTGATCTCGAACCAGACCGCGTGCCCGTCGCGGTGCAGGTGCCGCAGCCGCACCCGCCGGGCCGAGCCGGGCGCGGTGCCCATCAGGTCCAGCCAGCTGGCGATGGCCCGTTCGTGATCGTCCGGGTGGACGAGTTCCAGGCTGCGCTTGCCGATGAGCTCCTCGCGGGTCCAGCCGAGCAGCAGCTCCATTTCCGGCCCGGCGTCGGCCAGGACCGCGGTCTGGTCCTTGCGCACCGTCACCAGGCGGGGCTTGACCTGGTCGTTCGCCGCGCTCAGGCCGGTCGGGTGATCCTCCAGGCCGCTGATCACACCGACGTAGACGCCCAGCCGGTGGGTGAGGTCGATGAGGTGCATCCGGACCTGCTGGTCCGGCGCGGCGACCGGGTGCACCAGGCAGTTGGCCACGCCTTCGGTGCGCGCCCGGTGCCACGCCTCGATGACGACGACCTGATCGTCCGTGACGACCAGGCCGAGCATCGACTGTGTCGCGGCGATCGGCCGCATCCCGGTGGCGGCGAGCTCGTCCGGCAGCGGCGCGAACAGGCCGGTGGGCCCGATTGCCGCGACGAACGCGCCCGGGTGAGCAGCGACGGTGGCGGCGAACACGGCGTCCCGGCCTGCGGGACCCATGATGCGATCATCGGCCATGTCGGCTCTTATCGGCCGGCCGGCCGCCGGCTGAAGGGCTCAGGCGAGCGAAGTCTCCGGCGGCGGGGTGGCCCCGGCTTCGCGCTCACGCTCAGCCGCCTCTTCGGCGTCCTCCTCGTCCTCGTCGGCCGGGCGGGTGCCGGGCGGTTCCCGGTCGCTGGTCGGCGAGCCCTCCGGATGCTGGACGAGGTAGCGGATCGCCGTGTTCAGCACCGCGAGGATCGGGACGGCGACCAGGCCGCCGACGATCCCGGCCAGCACCACGCCGGAGGCGATCGACAGGATCACCGCGAGCGGGTGCAGGGCGACCGCGCGGCCCATGATCAGCGGCTGGAGCACGTGACCCTCGAGCTGCTGGACGGCGATCACCACGCCGAGCACGATGAGCGCCTTCACCGGCCCCACCGTGACCAGGGCGACCAGCACCGCGACCGCGCCGGTCACGGTGGCGCCGACGACCGGGATGAACGCGCCCAGGAAGACCAGCGCCGCGAGCGGCAGGGCCAGCGGCACGCGCAGGATGAACAGGCCGGCGCCGATGCCGATCGCGTCGACGAACGCGACCAGCACGGTGGCGTGCACGTAGGACACCAGCGTGTGCCACGAGTAGTGCCCGGCCCGCGCGGTCGGCACCCGGGCCGGCTGGGGGAGCAGGCGGCACAGGAAGCGCCAGATCTCGCCGCCGTCGCGCAGGAAGAAGAACAGCGTGAACAGGGTCAGGAAGAAGCCGGCGCCGAGCTCGGTGACGGTGGTCGCGGTGTTTAGCGCGCCGGTGGTCAGCGCCGAACGGTTCGAGGTCACCGAATCCTGCAGCTTGGTGATCGTGTCGTTCAGCTGAGCCTGGGAGACGTGCAGCGGGCCGTTGGCGAGCCAGCTCTGCACCTCTCGGATGCCGTCACTGACCTGCGTGCCGAGCGAGGCGCTCTGCCCGACGACGGTGTTGATGATCAGGCCGAGACCGCCGAACACGACGATCAGCGCGCCCACCTCGACCAGCGCCGAGGCGGCCGACTTGTTCATGCCGCGCCTGCGCATCCACGCCGTGACCGGCTGGAACAGCGCGGCCAGCAGGATGGCCACCGCCACCGGGATCACCACGATGCGCAGCAGGGCGACGACGCGCAACAGCAGGTAGATCGCGGCGATGAACAGGATGATGCGCCACGACCAGGCGCCGGCCACCCGGACCGCCCAGGGCAGGCCGTCCTCGATCTTCGGCGAGGCGTCGACCATGACGACCGGGGTCGCGTTGTCCAGGTCGCCCTCCGCGACGAACGGTGGTGTCCGCTCGACGTCGGCCGCCTCGAGCCGGGCCCGCGCACGTTGCCGCATTTCATCTATCCAGGCCATCTCGGCTCCTCCGCGCGGCTGTGGTGCCTTGCGACTACCCCGCCGCCGCTCCGGATAACCCCGCCCCGATCGCCAGCGCGCGCATCAGGAATCGCGGCTCGGCCAGCGCGCTCGGATGCGCGAGCATCGTGGTGACCTGACCCACCCGTTGATTGACCTGCTGGTCGCGCATCGAGGCCTGGAAGATCAGGCCGCTGGCCCACTGAATGGCCCGGTAACCCTTCGGATAGGGGCCGTCCACGTGCGGCAGCGCCAGGTCGGCCATGGTCGAGATCTGCCAGGCGGCGTCGACGACGACCTTGACGTCCCGGAAGTACGACGTGGCCGGTCGGCTCAGATCGGGGTTGCCGCGCAGATACTCCGACAGGGCCGACGCGTGCAGCATCGCCGAGGTCATGCCCTGGCCGTACACCGGATTGAAGGAGGCCACCGCGTCGCCCGCCGCGACCAGCCGGGCCGGGAACCGGCGCAGCCGATGGAAGTCGCGGCGCCGGCTGTCCGCCTGGTGGTAGGTGATCACCTCGCCGACCTGCTCGGCGGTCGTGGCCACCGCGCCGAACTCGGGCGGGAAGTCCTCGACGCAGCGGCGGCGGTATTCCGCCGGATCGCGGCTGGGGCGGTCCTCGTTGTAGCCGGAGACCAGCATCGTCCACCGGTCGCCCTCGATCGGGGTGAAGCCGGCGATCCGCGCGACCTTGCCGGGGCCGGGGTTGGCGATCGAGATACACGTCCAGACGGCGGCGTCGGCCGGGCGCCGGAACAGCGCGGTGGCGTAGTTGAGCTTGATGCCCATCCGCTGCATCGGCGGCTTGGGGAAGTCGTGTGCCTCGAGCCAGTCGCCGAGCCGGCTGGAGCGCCCGGTGGCGTCGACCACGAAATCGGCCGGCTCGTCGGCCCCCTCGCAGCGCACCCCGGCGACGGCCTCGCCGTCGAACAACAGGCCTTCGGCCCGGCCCTTGACGGTACGGATATTGGCGCGCCCCAGAACCCGGCGGCGGATCAGTGCTTCCAGGAACGGGCGGCTCGAGATGAGGGCCTGCGCCGCCGGACCGCTCGGCGCGTCCTCGCGCAGCTCGCCGTCCATGTAGAAGCGGTTGGTGCCGGGCGGCGGATCGATCGCGCCGGCCGCGAGGGCCTCGGCGATGAACCCGGGGAAGAAGCGCTCCAGCTGGTTGAGCCCGGACGGAAGAAGCGCGTGCACCTGGGTGCCCTGCGGAACCCCGGGCCGGGCCGCGGCCGCGCTGAGCGGCTCGGCGGCGAGCGCGGCCAGGTCGTCCCGCTCGATGATCAGCACCTGTTCGGCGTGATCGCTGAGCACCCGGGCGGCGACCAGCCCGGCGACGCTGCCACCCAGCACGATCGCCTGCCGGAACAGCACCCGTTGCCCCCGCGGAGGCTCGGACGTCGAAAGAAGCGCGAACCGCCGAGCAGCAGACAACCGGTGCCCCCATGAATGTGAAAGTTTCTTTCCTTCACTCCAAGATATCCACCGGGATCGAGGTGTTGCTCAGGGGGTGGGGTCGTTCCCGGCCGACTGGGCATCGATGAACTGGTGCAATCTCGCCCATTCGCCGTCGAGCAGGGAGCCGTACGCGCGGGCGTCGTCGATCAGGTCACGGGCCTGGTCGTACTGTCCGGCGAGGAAGGCCGCGCTCGCCGCCGCGTTGGCCTGCCCGCCCAGGGTGCGCAGCTCCTCGGCGGTGCGGGCCGTCTTCGGCAGGCCGTTCTTCGCCACCTGCTCGCGCAGCCACTCCTGCTCGGCCTCGGTGGCCGCGGCGATTCCGAAGACGTAGCGCAGCATGTCTCCGGCCACCTCCCGGTAGGCCGGCGCCCACTGCTCGAGCGTCAGCAGCAGCTCCCGCTGTCGGACCTTCACCCGGCGCTCCTCGAGATCGTCGCTCCCGACCACCGCGGTCATCTGTTGCCCCCAGGCCCCTAGATCAACAAGGACGTGGTGATTCCCGCGCGCAGCCTCCCCTGAACCACCGCCCGCGACACGAGCCGGTAACGATCGAGGTTGACGGACGCAATCGTAAGTCGTAGCTTTCGTAAGTGGCGACTTTCAAAGCACATCAGGGCTGGGAAGCTCTCGGTGATCCCAGCCGGCTCGCCATCGTCCAGTGCCTGGCCGAGCGCCCCCGCGCGGTCGGTGAGCTAGCCGCCGAGCTACCGATCAGTCCGCAGGCGGTGTCGCAGCACCTGCAGGTGCTGAAGAGCGCCGGGCTGGTCACCAATCGGGCCGAGGGAACACGCCGGGTCTACCGGCTGAACCCGGCCGGCGTGGCGGCCCTGAAGGACCAGTTGGACACCTTCTGGCGCCGAGCGCTGGAGGGCTATCGGGACGTCATCGACGACAGCGTTGAGGAGAAACCATGACCCGGGCAGATGCGGCGGCGGTGCGACGGGAGATCGTCGTCAACGCGCCGATCGACAAGGCATTCTCGGTCTTCACCGACCGGTTCGGCGACTTCAAGCCACCCGAGCACAACCTTCTGACGGTCCCGCTTGCCGAGACCGTCTTCGAACCCAGGGTGGGCGGGCACATCTACGACCGCGGCACCGACGGCAGCGAGTGCCGCTGGGCGCGCATCCTGGCCTACGATCCGCCGCATCGGGTCGTGTTCAGCTGGGACATCGGCCCCACCTGGCAGCTCGAGTCCGATCCCGAGCGCGCGAGCGAGGTCGAGGTGACCTTCGTCGCCGAGACTCCGGACCGCACCCGTGTCGCGCTGGAGCACCGCCACTTCGACCGGCACGGCCCCGGCTGGGAATCGGTGCGGGACGGCATTGCCGACGACCAGGGCTGGCAGCTCTACCTCGACCGCTACGCCGTCCTTTTCGGTTAGGGCTGGGCGCTCACGAGCTGGCGGTGCTCATCGCGTACGTCATCGGCCTGGTCTTGATCGGTGGGTTGGGTGGTTGGGGCTTGGGGGCGGCGGCGGATGCGTAGCCAGGAGAGCCAGCCCAGGCCGAGGATGAAGCCCAGCGTGATGACGCGGTAGAGGACGACTGTCGCCAGGGCGGCGGGGGCTGCGGCGCCCCCGGCGATCAGGCCGAGGACCAGCGCGCTGTCGATGATGCCGAGGCCGCCCGGCACGATCGTGATGGTGCCGGCGGCCATCGCCGCGCAGAAGGCGAGCAGCACGGCGGTCACCCCGGCCGGTGGCTCGCCGATCGCCCGGAAGCACAGCCACAGGCAGACGGCGTCGAGGAGCCAGTTGAGCACGGCGTACGTGGCGGCGGCGACGCCGTGCCCGGGGCTGAGCCGGGCGGCGCGCAACTGCTCGAGGAAGCCGTGGATGCGGTCGTGGCCGTGGTGCGCGGGCCGGTGGCGCAGCCGGTTGAACCAGGCCAGGGGCGCGCGGGTGAGGGTCTCGACGATCGCCGGGCGCTGCGCGACGCGGCGGACGCCGAGCGTGAGCAGCACCGCGGCGACCAGCAAGCCGGCCAGGTCGCCCCAGTGGGTGGCGCCGCCCGCGGCGAGCGCGCTGCCCACGGTGACCACCGCGAGGGCCGCGCCGGAGAGGATGCCGCTGAGCGCGATGCTCCAGGATGCGACGGCGGGGCTGGCGCCGAAGCGGCGCATCTGCTGGTAGTTCAGCTTGGCCGAGAACGCCGGGCCGCCGGGCAGGGTCTCGTTGAGCGAGTGCGCGGCGTAGGCGAGGCGGACGTTGTCGGCGTACGGGGCCCGGACGCCGGCCGAGCGCAGGATCCGGCGCTGCATGCGGGCGTAGGCGCTCATCGAGGCCACCTCGGCGAGCATCGCGAGGGCGAGCCAGCCCAGATGGGGCGTGCGCAGTTGGTGCAGGGCGCCGGCCAGGGACGACCAGCCCAGCGCCAATTCGACGGCGAGCAGGGCGATCACCGCGGCGATCCCGGCGTAACGGAGCTTGTGCGACACAACCAAATTGTTGCTCGCCGTGCAAATTTTCTCAATGGGCAGTTATGTGATCTGGATCGTGGTCAGATCGGCCAGGCCGGCGATTCTGAGCAACGGTGCGAGCAGCGGCGATGCCAGCAGACTGACGTGCTCGATGTGCGGGAAGAGGGCGGCCAGGCCGGCGCTGTCCAGATATTCCACCCGGGTCAGGTCGACGACCAACGGGCCGTCGGCGCCCTCGCGGGCCTCCGTCAGCGCGGCGGCGAAGGCGTCGGCGTTGCTCATGTCGATCTCACCGCTGGCGGCGAGGACGGCCCCGCCGTCCGGGCCCGGCCCGGTGGTGAAGGTCACTGCGGTGGTCATCGGGGAATCCTTGCCTGCAGGGCGACGACGGTGCCGGCCGCGCCGGTCGTGACGGTTACCTCGGTCATCAAGGCTTTCATCAGCTTGAGGCCGCGGCCTCGGTGCGGGTTGGCGGCGGGCTGCGGTGTCTTCCAGCGGCCGCTGTCGGCGATGGTCAGGTGCAGGTCGTCCGCGGTGGCGGCGGCCCGCAGGCGGATCCGGCCGCCGGACAGGTGCCGGTTGCCGTGCTCGATCGCGTTGGCGCACGCCTCGCCCGCCGCGACCAGGACGTTCTGCGCGGTGGCCGGGTCGATGCCGCAGCGGGCGAGCCAGCCGCGCAGCGCCGAGCGGACCGGCGACAGGCGCGCGGGCTCGGCGGCGAACTCGAGCTCCAGCGGCCCGGGGTGCCGGTAGAGCAGCAGCGCCACGTCGTCGTCGTAGCCGGCCGTCGGCGCCATCGTCGTCATGACGTCGCTGGCGAGGTCCTCCAGCGCGGCCACCCGGCCCTCCCGCACCGTGTCGGTGACCCGGTCGATGCCGACGTTCAGCGGCAGGCCGCGCCGCTCGACCAGGCCGTCGGTGTAGAGCAGCAGGGTGGCGCGGGCCTGCACGGTGTAGTGCGCCTCGGGCCGCTCACCGGCCAGCGGCACGCCCAGCGGCCGGGACCGGCCCTGGTCGAGCTCGTCGCTGGTGCCGTCGGGATGGATGACCACGGCCGGCGGATGCCCGGCGCTGGAATAGATGAGATCGCCGCCGGCCGGGTCGAGGATGCCGCAGAAGACGGTGGCGCACGCCGCGCCGGGCAGCTGCGCCGCGAAGCGGTCCAGGGCGGCGAGGGTCTGTGCCGGGTCGGTGTTCTGCAGCAGCAGGGCCCGGCAGGCGCTGCGGAGCTGACCCATCACGGTCGCCGCCTGCAGACCGTGGCCGACGCAGTCGCCGACCACGATGCCGATCCGCCCGTCGGCGAGCGCGACCGTGTCGTACCAGTCGCCGCCGACCTTGAGCGGCCGGGTGGCCGGTGCGTACCGCGCGGCGAACCCCGCCGGTAGTCCGGCCGGGCCGAGGATGGCGTGTTGCAGGGCCAGCGCGGTCTCCCGTTGCTGGTCGATCTGGTGGATGCGGTGCAGTCCCTGGCCGAGGTGCCCGGCGAGCAGAGCCAGCAGCGTCCGGTCCTCCTCGGTGAACGGCCGGTTCTCGGCCAGCTCGACCCAGAGCGCCATGGTGCCGTCCGGATGTTCCAGCGCGATGCCGGCCCCGCCGGGCTGGTCCGCGACCGCGGTGAGCAGCGGGGTGTCCCGCAACCCGACGAGCTCCGCCCGGCGGGCCGGCGGGAGGTCCGCCCAGCGCACGTGCGGGTCGGTCGTGGTCAGCGACGGGGTGCCGGAACCGCCGAGGACGGCCGCGTACACCTCGGTCGCCTGCCACAGCTCCTTGAGCGCCGACAACACGCTGTGCAGCGCGCCGGTCAGGCTCTCGGCCTCGGACAGCCGCACGCTCATCGCGGCGAGGGCGCTATCCCGCTGCACGGCGTAATGCTCGGCGGTGACGTCGCGGAACGTGCCGACGACGACCCGCCGGCCGGTTTCCGGATCCTCGACCCGGCTGAACGCCGCCGCCACCCACAGCCGGTGGCCGTCGCGGTGGATCACCGGGATCGTGTACGTGCCGCGGGCCTGGTCGGTCAGCAGCGCGAAGGCCGCCGCCACCTGCTGGTATCCCTCGGGGTCGGCGGTCTGTTCCGGCCACCACGGGTGCACCGCGGGGTACGGCAGGTCTTCGGTCCCGTACCCCAGAATGTCGGTGAAGGTCGAGTTGATCTCGATGACCGTGCCCTGGTCGTCGCAGACGAAGAACGCCTCCTGCAACGAGTCGATCAGCGCCGTGCGCCACCGGGCGTGGTGGTTGCGCAGCCGGGCCAGCTCGACGTTGGCGCGGACGCGGGCCAGCAGCTCGGCCGAGGAGAACGGCTTGACCAGGTAGTCGTCGGCGCCGGCCTCGAGGCCCTCGATCGAGGCCTCCTGCCCGGCGCGGGCGGACAGCAGCAGCACCGGCGTGCCGGCCGTGCGCGGGTCGGCGCGCAGGGCCGCCACCAGCTCGAGGCCGTCCATCCGGGGCATCATGACGTCGCTGACGATCAGGTCGGGGATCTGCGCGCGGGCCTCGTCGAGGGCCGCCTGACCGTCGCCGACCGCCCGCACCCGGTGCCCGGCCGAGCGCAGCAGCCGGGTGAGGTAGTCGCGCATGTCCGCGTTGTCGTCGGCGACCAGGACCCGGGCCGACTCGTGCTCCCGGGGCGTCGCCGCCGCGAGCTCCGGCTGGTCGCCGGGCAGCCAGCGCAACGCTTCCTGGACGTACGGGTCGGCGGTGGCGGAGACGGTGGCGGTGTTGCCGGGGGACACCAGCGCCTCGGCCGGCAGGTGCCCGGACCCGAACGGCAGCCGGATGGTGAACGTGGTGCCCGCGCCGGGTGTGCTGGCCGCGTCGATGGTGCCGCCGTGCAGCTCGACGAGCTCCTTGACCAGGGCCAGGCCGATGCCGCTGCCCTCGTTGGAGCGCGACCGGGCATTTTCGATGCGGTGGAACCGCTCGAACAGCCGCGGCATCTCCGCCTCCGGCACGCCGATGCCGGTGTCGGCGATCGTGACGACCGCCCGGCCGTCGGCCGCGCGCACCGCGACCCGCAGGCCGCCGGCGAACGTGAACTTCAGCGCGTTGCTGAGCAGGTTGAGGATCACCTTCTCCCACATGCCGCGGTCGATGTAGACCGGCGCGGTAAGCGGCGGGCAGTCCACCTCGAAGGTCAGGCCGGCCCGGTCGACGGCCGAGCGGAAGACGCTGGCCAGCTCGATGGTGACGGCGGCCAGGTCGACCGGCTCGTAGCTGGCCTGCATCCGGCCGGCCTCGATGCGGGAGAAGTCGAGCAGCGCGGTGACCAGCTTGCCCAGCCGCAGCCCGTTGCGGTGGATGACGTCGAGCTCGGCCCGCACCTCGTCGTCCGCGTCCCACCGGTTCCGCAGCTCCTCGACCGGGCCCATGATGAGCGTCAGCGGCGTGCGGAACTCGTGGCTGATGTTGGAGAAGAACGTGGTCTTGGCCCGGTCGAGCTCGGCCAGCTCCTCGGCCCGGCGCTGCTGGGCCTCGTAGTTGCGGGCGCTCGCGACGCCGGCGGCCACGTGCCCGGCAGCCAGCTCGATGAAGCCGCGGTAACTGTCGTCGAGGACGCGGTACCGGTTGAGCCCGGCCACCATGAAGCCGGACGCCGCCCCGCCCTGCTGCAACAGCGGCACCAGCAGCGCCTGCGTGGGTGGCTCCGGCCAGTCGCCGCTGGGCAGCTCGGCGAAAGGCGCTCCGCTCAGCTCCACCAGGACGCTTTCACCCCGGGCCGGCGCGTCGACGGGCCATGCCGCGGCCTCGCCGGCCGGGTGGCCCGCCTCGATCCCGGTCGATCCGGCCAGCCGGGCCTCGTCGCCGCCGAACAGATAGGTCAGCGTGAAGGGCAGGTCCTTGAGGTTGCGGGCGAGCTGGGCGCCGGCGAAGGCGAGCATCTGGTGCTCGGTGCGGATGGCGCTCGGGTCCGAGCCGAGATCGCGCAGGGTGCCCATCCGCCGCTCGCCGATGACCCGTTCGGTTTCCTCGCTCACCACGCAGAGCATGCCGACCCGCACGCCCTCGTCGTCGCGCAGCGGGCTGTACGAGAACGTGTGGTAGCTCTCCTCGGAGTAACCGGAGCGCTCCAGGAACAGCAGCAGCGCCTCGTCCCAGGTCGCCTCGCCGGTGGCCAGCACGGTCTCGATGCGCGGCCCGATGTCGTCCCAGATCTCCGCCCACACCTCGCTGGCCGGCCGGCCGAGCGCCCACGGGTATTTGCGGCCGAGCGTGTCCCGCCGGTACGCGTCGTTGCAGAAGAACGTCAGCCCCGGGCCCCACGCCATCCACATCGGGAAGCGCGAGGACAGCAGAATGCTGACCGCGGTGCGGAGGCTCTGCGGCCACCCGCCCGGCGGGCCCAGCGGCGTCTCTTCCCACGCGACGGCGGCCAGATCACGACTGACGTCGCCACCGCCGGCGAATGCCTCGGCATCGGCCACCATTGCCCCGAGCTCTCCCTGTTCTTTCTGGCGCTGAGCCGCGCAGCCAGCGGCTAGAAGGATAAACGGTGCGCCCGGAAGGCGCTCGGGGCGGTGGCTCTCGTTGGAGGTAGTTCAGTAGCGCCGGCGGAGCACCAGGAGGCTGTGGCCGGTCATCGAGAGGGTCTCGGCCGCCTTGACGTGGTCGTCGGCCGACGTCGCGAGCAGCGGATCGGCGGTGTCCACCACGGTTTCCCACGATTGTCCGTAAGCCGATTCCGGCAGCGTGAACTTCACCTGTTCCGCGGAGGCGTTGAACAGCAGCAGGAACGAGTCGTCGACGATCTGCTCGCCGAGGGCGTCCGGCTCGGGGATGCCCGCGCCGTTGAGGAACACCACCATGGTCCGGGCGGCGTCCGCATCCCAGTCGTGGTCGGCCATCGGCTCGCCGTCCGGGCGAAGCCAGGCGATCTCGGGCAGCCCGGAGTCGCCGGCCGGCTCGCCGGTGAAGAACCGCCGCCGCCGGAAGATCGGATGGTCGGCACGCAGCTTCGTCAGCCGCTGGGTGAAGGTGGTCAGGATGCTGTGCTCCCGGCTCTCCTGCCAGTCGATCCAGCTCAGCTCGTTGTCCTGGCAGTAGACGTTGTTGTTGCCCTGCTGGGTGCGGCCGAGCTCGTCGCCGTGCACGATCATCGGCACGCCCTGCGACAGCAGCAGCGTGCTGAGGAAGTTGCGCTTCTGCCGCTCGCGCAGCGCGACCACGCCGGCGTCCTCGGTCGGTCCCTCGGCCCCGCAGTTCCAGGACCGGTTGTGGCTTTCGCCGTCGCGGTTGTCCTCGCCGTTCGCCTCGTTGTGCTTCTCGTTGTACGACACCAGGTCGTGCATGGTGAAGCCGTCGTGCGCGGTGACGAAGTTGATCGACGCGATCGGTCGGCGGCCGTCGATCTCGTACAGGTCGGAGCTGCCGGTGAACCGGGACGCGAACTCACCGAGGCTGGCCGGCTCGCCGCGCCAGAAATCCCGGACCGAGTCGCGGTATTTGCCGTTCCATTCGGTCCAGTTGGGCGGGAAGCCGCCGACCTGGTAGCCGCCGTCGCCGACGTCCCAGGGCTCGGCGATCAGCTTGACCTGGGAGACGATCGGGTCCTGGTTGACCAGGTCGAAGAAGGCGGCGAGCCGGTCGACGGAATGGAATTCCCGGGCCAGCGAGGCGGCCAGGTCGAAGCGGAAGCCGTCGACATGCATCTCGGTGACCCAGTAGCGCAGCGAGTCCATGAGCAGCCGCAGCGACTCGTGGTGGCGCACGTTGAGGCTGTTCCCGGTGCCGGTGGTGTCGTAGTAGTACTGCTTGTCCTCGTCGACCAGCCGGTAGTAGGCCGGGTTGTCGATGCCGCGGAACGACAGGGTCGGCCCGAGGTGGTTGCCCTCGGCGGTGTGGTTGTAGACCACGTCGAGAATGACCTCGATGCCAGCCTGGTGCAGGGCTTTCACCATCGACTTGAATTCCTGCACCTGGCCGCCGTGGCCGCCGAACGAGGCGTATTCGTTGTGCGGCGCGAAGAAACCGATGGTGTTGTAGCCCCAGTAATTCGACAGGCCACGCTCGATCAGGCCGCTGTCGTGCACGAACTGGTGCACCGGCATCAGCTCGACCGCGGTGACGCCCAGCGCTTTCAGGTGCTTGATCATTGCCGGGTGGGCCAGCCCGGAATAGGTGCCGCGCACGTCTTCCGGAACGCCCGGGTGGCGGATCGTCGTGCCCTTCACGTGCGCCTCGTAGATCACCGTCTGGTGGAACGGGATCTTCAGCGGCCGATCGTTGCCCCAGTCGAAGAACGGGTTGATCACCACCGAGCGCTGGGCGTACGGGGCGGAATCGGCCTCGTTGCGTGACTGCGGATCGCCGAAGTTGTAGGCGAACAGCGCCTCATTCCAGTCGATCTGCCCGTCGATCGCCTTCGCGTACGGGTCGAGCAGCAGCTTGTTCGGGTTGCACCGCAGACCGGCCGAGGGGTCGTACGGGCCGTGCACGCGATATCCGTACCGCTGCCCCGGCAGGATCCGCGGCAGGTAGCCGTGCCAGATGAACGCCTCGCGCTCCGGCAGGTCGACGCGGGTCTCGGTGCCGTCCTCGTCGAACAGGCACAGCTCGACCCGCTCGGCCACCTCGGAGAACAGCGCGAAATTGGTGCCGCCGCCGTCGTAGGTCGCACCCAACGGGTACTGGTTGCCCGGCCAGATCTTCATTGCTCGTTTTCCCCCTGGCTTGCCGTGAAGCATCGGGCTACCCGGTGTTTGTCCCGGTCAAGCGTGTCTATGGGTGTGATCTGTTCATCACTGGGTGCCCGATCGGGCAGACGGATATTGACGCATTGACATTGATTACGGCGCGATGACAACGTCGTCACGAACGGATGTCGTGCCCGCCGCTCTTCCCGCCAGGAGTGCGTCATGATCAAGAACGGTTCCGCCGCCGCCCTCCTCCTCGCCGGGCTGATCCTCGTGCCCACGTCGCCGGCCCACGCGCAGGCCCGCGCCCACAAGGCCGGCGACTCGGCGGTCATCTCCGGCAGCGCCCGCTTCGAGGTGCTCTCGCCGACGCTGATCCGCACCGAGTACGGCCGCTTCACCGACGCCGGCACCTTCAACGTGGTCGGCCGGGACGCGTTCCCGGCCACGTCGTTCCGCAGCAGCACCGCGAACGGCTGGCTGACCATCGACACCGGCGCGCTGACCATGCGGTACCGGGTCGGGTCGGGTTCGTTCACCGCCGACAACCTCACCGTGCAGCTGAAAGCCGGGCCGCAGACGGTGCAGGTCGCGCCGTGGGCCGGGCACACGACCCCATCCTGCGCGATCGGGGTGCTCTGCGAGGCGGAAACGCTCGCCCTGCGCGGGCCGGGGATCGCCACCGATCACACCGGCTTCACCGGGGCCGGGTTCGCGGCCGGGTTCCAGGCCACCGGCGACTCGCTCGGCCTCGCGGTCAGCCCGGCCACCGCCGGGGCCTACCAACTGGGCGTCCGCTACGCCAACAGCACCGGCGGCGACGGACAGAACGCCACCCGGACGCTCTCCGTCACGGTCGACGGCGGCGCCGCCCGCACGCTGAGCCTCCCGCCCACCGGCAGCTGGGACACCTGGGCGGTGGCCACCGTGCCGCTCGACCTCACCGCCGGCCGGCACGAGATCGCGGTCGTGCGCGCGGCCACTGACTCCGGCAACGTGAACATCGACAGCGTCGCGGTCGGGCGGCCGGGCGACGCCTTCCCGGCGCCGGCCCCGCCCGCGCCGCAACCGTGCGCGTTCGGCGCGGTGTGCCAGGCCGAGACCGGCACGCTGACCGGCGGCGCCAAGTCGGCCGGCGACCACAACGGTTTCTCCGGCGGCGGCTTCCTCGCCGGGCTCGAGAGCACCGGCGCCGGCGCCGCGTACACCGTGACCGGCGTTCCGAAGGCCGGCAGCTACCGGGTGCAGCTGCGCTACGCCAACGCCAAGGCCGGCAGCCAGGCGGTCCAGACACGGACGATCGGCGTCAACGGCACGACCGCGACGCTGCCGCCGACCAGCGGCTGGGACTACTGGCGCACGGTGTCCGTGCCGGTCGCGCTGGCCGCGGGCACCAACACCCTGACGCTCGGCTGCCCGACCGCCACCAGCTGCAACGTCAACGTCGACACGGTCGCCGTCGCGGCTGCCGACGCCCCGCTGCTCGCCCCGCACGCCGCGCTCGGCGGTTACCGCCGCGGGCTCGACGGCGTCGACGGCGGCGCGATGAAGGCTCCCGGCCTGCTCTACTCCGACGGCTGGTCGCTGCTCGACGACTCGGCGTCGGCGCTGGCCGACCTGAGCATCCGGACCGGCAGCTTCCAGGACGGCTACGTCTTCGGCTACGGCCAGAACTACGCCCGCGGGCTGCAGGACCTGTCCACGCTGACCGGCCCGACCAAACTGCTGCCCCAGTGGGCGTACGGCGTCTGGTACTCCGAGTATTACGACCGCACCGCCGCCGGCGTCCAGCAGATCATCACCCGGGCGAAGGCCGAAGGCGTGCCGCTGGACGCCTTCGTGGTCGACACCGACTTCAAGGCGCCGGACACGTGGAACGGCTGGACGATCGACCCGGCCAAGTTCCCCGACTGGCCCGGCTTCGTCGACTCGCTGCACGCGCGGGGCGTGCACACCGGCCTCAACATCCACCCGAGCATCGGCGGCGCCGACCCCAAGTTCGCCGCCGCGCAGGCCACCGCCAAGGGCAAGCTCCAGCAGTCCGGCAGCAACTACCTCTTCGACTGGGGCGACCCCGACCAGCTCAACGCCTACCTGCAGCTGCACCGCCAGATGGCGCCCAAGGGCCTGGACTTCTGGTGGCTGGACTGGTGCTGCGACGGCTCGAAGTCCTCGCAGCCCGGCGTCACCCCGGACGCCTGGATCAACCAGAAGTACGCCGCCGAAACCGGCTTCGCCTTCTCCCGGGCGTACGGGTCGCTGCAGGCCGGCGGCTACGGCGGGCCGACCGCGGTGCCGACCGGGCCGTGGGCCGACAAGCGCACCACGCTGCACTTCACCGGCGACACCATCTCCGACTGGCAGACACTGCAGTGGGAGGTCGGCTACACCGGCGGTGAATCGGTTGCCACCGGGCTCGCCGCGATCAGCCACGACATCGGCGGGCACACCCAGGGCCTGCAGGAACCCGGCAGCGAGCCGGGCAGCACCAAACTGCCCGACGACCTGTACGCCCGATGGGTGCAGCTCGGCACGTTCCAGCCGATCGACCGGCTGCACTCCAATCACAGCGACCGGCTGCCCTGGCAGTACGGCACGGCGGCGAACGCGTCGGCCAAGAAGTTCCTGAACCTGCGGGAACAGCTGCTGCCGTACACCTACAGCGCCGCCGCCGAGGCGACCCGCACCGGCATGCCGATGGTCCGACCGCTCTACCTCGCCTATCCCGGCGAGCAGGAGGCGTACGCGAGCTCCGGCGCCGAATATCTCTACGGCCCCGACATGCTGGTCGCCCCGGTGACCACGGCGGGCGCGAGCGCGACCACGAACGTCTGGTTCCCGCCCGGCAGCACCTGGACCGACTACTTCACCGGCCGCACGTACGCCGGTGGCACCTCCGCCGCGATCACCACCACCCTGGACACGATGCCGGTGTTCGTCCGCTCCGGCGGCCTGGTCGCCACCAAGGCCGGCCTGACCGTCAGCGCCGGCGCCGCCGGAACGTCCGTCCTGCACGAGAGCGGCGGCGACACCCGGCTGACCTACCGGAAGAACACGG
Source organism: Actinoplanes sp. NPDC026619 (assembly GCF_040638295.1). Lineage (NCBI taxonomy): Bacteria > Bacillati > Actinomycetota > Actinomycetes > Micromonosporales > Micromonosporaceae > Actinoplanes > Actinoplanes sp. NPDC026619. The sequence continues at coordinate 288,092 of NZ_JBEZYA010000001.1, read as the reverse complement.
TGCACATCCGGGCCGCCACCCGGCGCGCCTGGACGGTCACGGTCCTGGACGCGACGGCGCCGCGGAGCGTCCGGATCGACGGGCGGCCCGCGAAGAGCTGGAGCTACTCGGCCGCGACCCGGACCCTGACGGTCAGCGTGCCCGAACGGCCGGCCCGGGTCCCGGTCACGGTGACGTTCCGCTGACGCCACGCCGCAGCTCCGGCGGGATCAGTTCGAGCAGCTGATCCCGCCGGACCGGCAGGTCGAGCAGGCTGAGCTTGATCCGGCTGCGGCTGGCGTGCTGGTGCGCCGAGAGCCGCATGACCTGCGCCGCATCCGGCCGCAGGGTGGCGGTCAGCTGATCGCCGTGACCCAGCTCGCCGGCCGCCGTGCCGTCCATGTCCACCGCGATCGGCCCGCTCTCCGCCGCCACCGACAGGGTCACCTGGTCGCCCGCGCCCAGCACCACCGGACGGCCGATCCCGGCCATCGGCGCCACCGGCGTGATGACGACGGCCCGGGAGGAGGGCGACAGCACCGGCCCGCCGGCCGCGTAGTTGTAGGCGGTGGACCCGGTCGGCGTCGAGACGATAACGGCGTCCCCGCGGTAGTAGCCGTAGTGCAGGTCGTTGACGGTCAGGTCGACCGAGATCGAGCCGCTGCGCCCGGCCCGGCTCAGCACCAGGTCGTTGAAGGCGTACCGGATGGCCAACGGAGTCACGTCGAGGCAGGCGAGCGGCTCGACGGTGAAATCGCCGGTCTCGATCTGCGCCAGCGCGGCCGGCAGCTCACCCGGGGTGACCTCGACCAGGAAGCCGAGATTGCCGTGATTGACGCCGAGCACCGGCACCGGCCGCCCGACCAGCAGCCGCATCGCGCCGAGCATGGTGCCGTCCCCGCCCAGCGCGACGACGGCGTCCACCCCGGCCACGAACTGCTCCTCCGGGACGATCTCGACGCCCGGCGGCACCCGATCGCGGTCGCTCTCGCGGGCCAGCACCCGGATCGGGTGCTCGGCGGCGAAGGCGAGGATGGTGGCCACCGACTGGTCCACCAGCTTCGCCGGATGCAGGACGAGGCCGACCGCGCCGACCTTGGATTCGGACCCCATGAAGGGATGTTAGATCTTGCCGGCGGCGTGGCGGGCGGCTACGTAGCCGTACGTCATGCCCTGGCCGATCGTCGCGCCCGGGCCGGGGTAGACGCGGCCGGCGGCTGCCGCAGTGGATCGGCCCCGCGCTGGGGCGGCGCAGGGCCGATCGCTTGACTGGCCTGACCAGGGAGTAGCGGCTCCCTGACCCCCGTTTGACCAGTGACTCGTTGATTGTCGGGCGTCCGTCCCACGTCGCGGTCGAAGTCTGGACGAATTTGGACGCGGGTCGGACGCCTCTGGCGTCGGCACGGCACCATGTAGAGCCCTATCCATGAATGGGCGATGCCGATGCGGGAAAAGCCTGATCCGGCCGAGGCCGGCTCCGTCGATGACCTGGTCGAACGGCTGCGGCTGTTGAAGATCTGGGCCGGCGATCCGTCGTACGAGATGATCAAGGACCGGGTCAACGCGGCCTGGACCGCCGCCGGGCGCCCGGCCGGTGAGCTGACCCGCCGGTCCACCGTGGCCAACTGTTTCGTCCCGGGCCGGCGGCGGCTCAACAACGACCTCGTGCTCGCGGTGGTGCGGGCGATCGAGCCGGACGAGGCGTACCTGAGCCAGTGGCGCCAGGCCCTGCGGGTCGTCGGCGGCGAGATCGAGGCCGTCTCCCAGGTGCGGGTGCAGGACACGCTGCCCGACGACCTGGACGGGTTCACCGGGCGGGCCGGCGAGCTGGACCGGCTGCGCGCCGCGAACGCGATCTCGGTGATCGAGGGGATGGCCGGGGTCGGCAAGACCCGGCTCGCCGTGCACGCCGGGCACCAACTGGTGCGGGAGAAGGCGGTCGAGCGGGTGCTGTTCGTCAACCTGCGCGGCTTCCACCCCGACCCGGCGCAGCCGCCGGCCGAGCCCACCGCCGTACTCGATGGCTTTCTCCGCCTGCTCGGCATGCCCGCCCACCAGATCCCGCACGGCGCGGCGGCCCTGGCCGCCGCCTACCGCGACCGGCTCGCCGGCGTCCGCACCCTGGTGGTGCTGGACAACGCGGCCACCGCCGAACAGGTCCGGCCGTTGCTGCCGGCGACGCCGGGAAGCCGCGCGCTGATCACCAGCCGGCGCAGCCTCACCGACCTCGGCCCCGCCACCCACCTCGGCGTGGACGTCTTCACCGCGGACGAGGCGATCGGTTTCCTGACGAGCGAGGTGACCGGCGTGCTGGTCGGCGCGGACCCGGACGCGGTGGCCCGGATCGCCCGCAGCTGCGGTCATCTGCCGCTGGCGCTGAGCCTGATCGCCGGCCACATCCGCAACACGGCCGGCTGGACGCTGACCGACCACGCCGACCGGCTCGACGAGCGGCGGCGCGACCGGCGGCTGGACACCGGCGTCGCGCTCGCTCTCGACCTGTCCTATCAGCACCTGCCGGAGGGGCAGCAGCGGCTGCTGCGGCTCGCGGCGCTGCACCCCGGCCAGGACGTCGACGCCTACGCCGCGGCCGCGCTGACCGGCGCCGAGCTGGACACCGCCCGGTCCTGGCTGGCGCAGCTCGGCGGCGACCACCTGCTGCAGCCGGCCGGGCCCGGCCGTTTCACCTTCCACGACCTGGTCCGCGCCTATGCGACCACCCGCGCCCACGACGAGGACCGGCCGACCGAGCGGCGCGACGCGCTGACCCGGCTGTTCGACTACTACCTGGCCGCCGCGGCCGGCGCGATGGACACGGTGCACCCGGCCGACCAGCACGAGGCGCCCGGCGGCCTGGTGACTCCCGACCTGACCGAGCCGGCCGCGGCCGTGTCCTGGCTGACCACCGAGCGGCCCACGCTGATCGCGGTGGCCGCTTACACCGCCACGCACGGCTGGCCCACGCACACCACCCGGCTGGCCCGCACGCTCTACATGCACCTCAACGGGGGCAACCAGGCCGACGGCATCGGCGTGCACGGCCACGCCTACCACGCCGCGACCGTGATGGCCGATCCGGCGGCGCAGGCTCGCGCCCTCACCGACCAGGCCGTCCTCTACCTGCACCGGGGCGACATGGGGGTCGGCATCGAGCAGCTCCACCGGGCGCTGGAGCTGTACGGCGACGACCATCCGGAGGAGCGGGCCCGCATCCTCAACAACCTGGCCGATGTGGAGGAGCGGGCCGGCCGGCACGCGGTGGCCATCGAGCATCAGCGGAAGGCGCTCGCCCTGTGCCGGCAGGCCGGCGACCGCAACGGGGAGAGCCGCGCGCTGTGCGGCCTCGGCATCGTCGAGGAGCGGGCCGGGCGGTACGAGGCCGCCGGCGGGCACTACCGGCAGGCCCTCGAGCTGGCCCGGGAGGCGGGCAGCCGATCCGGCGAGGCCAACCTGCTGAACGGGCTGGGCGGCATCGAGATGCGACTGGGCCGCCCCGGCGAGGCGGAACGCTGTCTCGTCGAGGCGCTGGCCATCGCCCGCCGGTTCGGTCTGCGGGTCCGGGAGGCGGAGGTCCTGGACAGCATCGGCATCCTGCACACCACGCTCGGCCGGCTCGACCAGGCGGCCGAGGATTTCGATCAGGCCAAGCAGATCTACGAGGAGACCGGTGACCGGGACGGGGTGGCCTGGACGCTCAACGGGCTCGGCGAGGTCGCGATCAAGGCCGGCCGGCCCGCCGAAGCCATCCGGCACCACACCGCCGCCATTGCGGTCGCCGAGGAGGTCAACGACCGCACCCAGCAGGCGCGGGCGCTGGCCGGGCTCGGTCACGCCCACCGCGCGCTCGGCGACGCCGGACCGGCGCGGAAGAACTACGAACAAGCCCTGGAGGTGTACGCCGCGGCCGGCATGCCCGAGGCCGACGAGATCCGCGGCCTCCTTCAGTAGCGGCCTTGATTGCCGACATAGTGCGGCATGCGACGTGCCTGGCTCGCTCTTGCGGCCGTGACAGTGCTGCTCTCGGGCTGTAACGACTCCAACAAAACGGTCATCACCGACACCGTGGTCAAAGTGGGTGCGATGAGCACGCCGGTCACCCGGGACGGCATCTTCGAGTACACGGTCGGCGGGGTCGACTGCGGCGCCGCCGCGGTCGGTGACGCGGTGGCGAAGGGCCAGTTCTGCACGGTGGCCATCACGGTGCACAACCTCAGCGACGCGGCGCGCAAACCGGGCATCACCATCGATGTCGCGGGGCGGCGCAGCACGTAGCCGGCACGGTACGGTGCGTCGATGTCCGAGACCCCGCCACTCCGGAGCTTCGCACCACCCGGGGAGCCCGCCCCGCCCTCTTCGGTGGGAAAGCCCGCTCCGGTGGGAAAGCCCGCTCCGGTGGGAAATCCGCGGAAGCGTCTTCTGGTGGCCGCCGTGGTGGTGCTGCTCGTGGCCGTCGCCGGGGGTGTCACCTGGCTGGTCCGGGCGAGCGGGGAGGGCGGTCCGGTCGCCAACCCGACGACCGCCTACACCTACGCGGCCAACCCGGCCATCGCCGCGATGAACAGCGCCGCCGCCGAGCGGGACGCCGCCAAGGACAAGGTCAAGACGACGATCGGCGATGCGATGTCGGCCCAGTCGGCCGCGCTGCTGGCCGGCGACCGGGCCGCGTTCACCGGGCTCGCCGACGCGGACGCCAAGCTGGTCGCGCCGTGGCTGAGCGAGCGGTTCACCTCGCTGCGGGCGATGGGCATCGCCCAGTGGAGCACCACGGTCGCCTCGATCACCGAGTGGGGCACCCAGCGCTGGCAGGCGAACGTCGACGTCGACTACTGCTTCGTGGCCCCGTGCGGCCGGCCGTTGAGGCAGAGCCTGCACACCATGTGGTACCTGGGCGACCCGACCGGGCCGAAGCTCACCGAGATCTACCCGGGCCGGTCCGGGCGCACGTCACCGCCGTGGACCCAGTCGGTGTTGCAGGCGAGGTCCGGCTCCCGGGTGATCGTCGCGTCCACCGCCGCCAACGCCGGGCGGCTGGCCGGCGCGCTCGCCGAGGCGGAGGCCGCCGCTCAGGTCGCGGACCGGTTCGCCGGCACGGCGAGACCCGGCAAGTACGTGATCTATCTGGCCGGCAAGACCGAGTGGGGCAAATGGCCGTACGGCGACGAGGGCAACTGGGTCGCCGGTTACGCGCAGGAGGAGACCGAGTCGGTCGTCGTCAAGCTGTCCGCCCTGCACCTGATCCCGATGAAGGCGCTGCTGCGGCACGAGCTGACCCACGTGGCCAGCCTGGCCGGCCAGTCCGACGAGGTGAAACGGGCCGACAGCTGGTGGCTGACCGAGGGCCTGGCGGAATATGCGATCAGCGGCGGCTCACCGTACTCGGCGTACCCGCGCAAGGCCGAGACCAGCGCATTCGTCAAGACCAAGTGGAGTGGCGACCTGCGCGTCGGCGAGCCGGCGAGCAAGACGTCGGCCCGGGACGCCTCGGCCCGCTATGGCACCGCCTACCTCGGCGTCGGGTGTCTCTTCCAGACCTACGGCCCGGAGAAGGCGCTCGCCTTCGTCCACGAGGTGGCGGTGGAGGCCGACTCGCTGACCACGGCCGCCACCCGGGCGCTCGGCACGAGCTGGAGCGCGGTGGGCAGCACCTGCGCCGCCAGGATCCGCAGCACGGCAAAGTAGCAAGATCCGCGGCACGGCCAAATAGTTAGCCTTCTTAAACCAAGGCATTGACATATCTGACTGTCTCAATGGAGTCTGGCTGACATCGTTGTCACGACATCGTTGTCAAAGGAGTCCGCCATGCTCCGAAGGCTTGTCGCCGCGCTCATCGGCGTCGGGGTGGCCATGCCGATCAGTGCCGCCGCGCAGGCCGCCGCGCCGCCGCCACTGGTCGGCGATCCGGTCGCCTACGTGAATCCGTTCATCGGCAGCACGAACCTCGGCAACACCTATCCGGGCGCGGTGCGGCCGTTCGGCATGCTCGCCTGGAGCCCGCAGACCACCCGGGGCAACCAGGTCTCGACGCCGGCGCCGGGCGGTTACCAGTACACCGCCACGAAGATCCGCGGGCTGAGCCTCACCCATCTCAGCGGGGTGGGCTGCTCGGGCGCGAACGGCGACATCCCGATCATGCCGTACGTCGGGGAGATGGCCGGCTCGCCCACCGCCGACACTACCGACAAGACCTACGCCAGCACGTTCTCGCACGCCAACGAGGCGGCCGAGGCGGGTTATTACCGGGTCGGCCTGGACAGCGGCGCGGGCGCGGAGCTCACCGTCACCGACCGCACCGGCCGGGGCCGCTTCACCTTCCCCGCGGATCAGAAGGCCGGCCTGCTCTTCCGTACGTCGTTGTCGGAGACCGGCAGCACCGCCGCCACCGTCCACATCGACCCGGCCACCCGCACGGTCACCGGCTCGGTCAGCGCCGGCAACTTCTGCGGGCCGCAGAGCACCGACAACTCGCACGCCTACTACACGCTGCACTTCGTCGCGGTGCTCGACCAGCCGTTCGCGGCCACCGGCACCTGGCAGGACGGCACGCTCACCCCGGACGGCACCGACGCGGCCGGCGGCAGCGGCTACACCACGGCCGGGCGGCCGGTGGCCGGCAAGGGCTCGGGCGGTTACGTGACGTTCGCGCCGGGGACGACCGAGGTCGGCATGCGGGTGGCCATCTCGTACACCGATCCGGCCGGCGCCGAGCGCAACCTGGCCGCCGAGTCCGGCGATTTCGCCACCGTGAAGGCGCAGGCGCGGGCCGCCTGGAACGCCCGGCTAAGCAAGATCAAGATTGGTGGCGGCACCGAGGATCAGCGAACGAGCTTTTACACGGCGCTCTACCACTCCGCCCTGGAACCGACGCTGACCAGCGACGTCGACGGTCGCTACTACGGTGCCGACGACCAGATCCACGCGATTGCGCATTCACAGAAGGCGCAGTACGGCACGTTCTCCGGCTGGGACGTCTACCGCGCCCAGGTGCAGTTGCTCGCGATTCTGGACCGCAAGCAGGCCAGTGACTATGCGCAGTCGTTGCTCAACTACGCCACCCAGCGTGGCGGCGAGTGGGATCGCTGGCTGTTGCAGCACGGCAAGACCGCGGTGATGTCCGGCGACCCGGCCGCGGCCGCGATCGCCGCGATGTACGCGTTCGGCGCCCGCGACTTCGACGCCCGTGGCGCCCTGCGGTCCCTGGTGCACGCCGCGACCGTGCCGACCGCGAACGACGAGAGCGACGCCGGCTGCCCGGTCGAGTGCTTCGGCCAGCGGCCGTCGCTCGAGGAGTACATGTCGCTGGGCTACGTGCCGGCCGACGACTGCCACTGCTGGGGCGGCGCGGCCGAGACCCTGGAGGACGCGGCGGCCGACTACGGCATCGCGCAGCTGGCACAGGCGCTCGGCGACAGGTCGACGTACCGCACCTTCCTGGCAAGATCGAAGAACTGGCGCAACGTCTTCGACCCGGCGGCGAAGGCCGACCCCGGCCTGGAGCACAACATCCGTGAGCACCTCACCGAGATCACCGCGAGCGGCGAGAACCCGCCGAGCGAGGGCAAGGCGCAGGCGCTCGACGGCGACAAGGGCACCAAGTGGCTGACCTTCGCCACGACGGGCTGGGTCGCGGCGAAGCTGGACGCGCCGCTGACCGTCGACCACTACGCGCTGACCTCGGGGAACGATGAGCCGGGGCGGGACCCGGTCGACTGGGACCTGCAGGGCTCGGCCGATGGCACCACCTGGGTCACGCTCGACTCGCAGACGGCGCAGACGTTCGAGAAGCGCGGACAGACCACCACGTACTCAATAAAAGATCCGCAGCCCTACGCCTACTACCGGCTGAACGTCACCAAGAACGGCGGCGAGGACATCGTGCAGCTCGGCGAGCTGGAACTGGCCGACCCGAGCGTGCCGACGCCGGCGCCGATCGACAGCCCCTACGTCGGCTGGATGCGTGACCGCTACCGCGACGGCACCTGGGCCGAGGGCTTCACACCGTCCACCCAGACCGGTTTCGTCGAGGGCTCCAGCGCGCAGTACACCTGGATGGTCTACTCCGACGTGACCACGCTCGCGCAGAAGATGGGCGGCAACCCCGCGGCCGTCGAGCGCCTCGACGCGTTCTTCCGCAACCCGGACGGCACGTTCGACCTCAGCGCCAAGAAGGCCACCCGCTTCGACGCCACCAACGAGCCGGACATCCAGACGCCGTACGTCTACAACTACCTCGGCGCCGCCTACAAGACGCAGGAGACGGTCCAGGCGATCGTCGACACCAAGTGGAGCAACACCACCGGCGGCATCCCCGGCAACGACGACGCCGGCACGATGAGCGCCTGGTACGTCCTGTCCGCCCTCGGTCTTTATCCCACCGTGCCGACCCGGGCCGAGCTCGCCCTGACCACCCCGCTGTTCCCGCGGGCGGTGGTGCGGCTCGGCAGCGGCCTCCCGCTGATCATCGACGCGCCCGGCACCGAATCGGCGCACTACGTGCGGAGCCTGAAGATCAACGGCCGGGCCACGACGAAGGCCTGGCTACCGGCGCGCTTCAGCCAGATCGGCGGCCATTTGACGTACGCCGTGAGCACCACCCCCAACCTCACGTGGGGCAGTGGCCCGACCGACGTGCCCCCGCAGAACTGAGGGCTTAAGTTGATCGCATGAGTTTGGAGAAGGTCGTCTTCGGCTTCTTCGTGTTGCTGGCGGCCACCCTGAACTTCGGGTTCTTCATCGGCGACATCTCGAAGCCGGAACTGCACAACGTGTACGAGCTCTTCGCGGCCGTGGTGGTCAGCCTGATCGCCACGGTCCTGAAGTTCGGTGACCGCACCCAGATCGGCGCGGTCCACCTGGCCACCAGCCTGGTCGCCGACCTGCAGCTGATCGCGGCCGCACTGGCGTGGGCGTGGGCCACGCAGATCTCGTCGGCCGGGCTGGACGCCGAGTCGATGGCCGGCGTGGTGTCGCTGTCCGGCGGCGCGCTGCTGGCCAACCTCGTCTCGGTCGCGCTGCTGGTGATCGAGACCGTGTCGTTCCACCGCCGATGACCACCCGCCGGCACTGGCGGCGCCGGATCTCGGCGCGGTACGCCGAGACGTCGCCGACGATCTTCCTGCTCCTGCGCCGGATGCGGGCGCCGCTGATCGTGCTGATCAGCATCTTCTCGATCAGCGTGCTGGGCCTGAAGCTCATCCCGCCGCACATCAGCTTCTTCGACGCCTTCTATTTCATGAGCTACACGGCCACCACCATCGGGTACGGCGAGCTTCCGCAACCGTTCACCGGCGGCCAGCGGCTGTGGGTGATGGCGACGATCTACCTGACCGTGATCGGCTGGGCGTACGCCATCGGCTCGTTGCTCGCCCTTCTGCAGGACCGCACGTTCCGGCAGGCCATCGCGCTGCGCCGGTTCAACCGCACGGTGGCCCGGCTGCGTGAGCCGTTCCTGCTGATCGCCGGCTACGGCCAGACCGGGCAGTTGCTCGGCCGCGCGCTGGACTCGCTCGGCCGCCGCCTGGTCGTGCTGGACGCCTCGGCCGAACGGGTCGACGCGCTCGACATCGACGCGTACATCTCGGACGTGCCCGGCCTGGCCGGCGACGCCGCCAACCCGCGCACCCTCGACCTGGCCGGCCTGGAACATCCCTGCTGCGAGGGGGTCCTGGCGCTGACCGACGACGACGAGGTCAACCTGACGATCGCGATGACGGCGGCACTGATCCGGCCCGAGCTCACCGTCGTCGCCCGCACCCTGTCGCCGGCGATCGAGCACCGGATGCGGGCGTTCGGCTCGCCCACGGTGGTCAACCCGTTCGACCGGTTCGGCGATCACGTGCGTCTCGCACTGCACGCCCCGGCGGCGTACCAACTGATGTCCTGGCTGGTCAGCGGCCCCGGCGAGGAATTGCCGGAGCCCGGCCGCGCGCCGGTCGAGGGGCGCTGGGTGGTGTGCGGTTATGGCCGGTTCGGCCACAAGATCGTCGAGGACCTGCGGGCCGACGGCCTCGACGTCACCATCGTCGACCTGCGCTGCGACGAGCCCGGAGTGATCCTCGGCGACGCCTCCGACCCGGCGGTGCTGGAGCAGACCGACCTGGCCGAGGCGGTCGGGTTCGTGGCCGGCACCGACAACGACACCACCAACCTGTCGCTGATCGCGGCGGCCCGGCGGCAGAACCGCGGCCTGTTCATCGCCGCCCGGCAGAACCGGCGGGCCAGCGCGCCGCTGTTCGAGGCGATCGGCGCCGACTGGGTGCTGGTCGCCGCCGAGGTGGTGGCCCGGGAGATCTACGCCCAGCTCAGCACGCCGCTGCTGTGGCGCTTCCTGCAGGACATGCCGGCCCGCGGCGACGCATGGGCGCAGCAGTTGCTCGACCGGCTCGAGGCGCACTGCGGCAGCCGCCTGGGCAGCGTCTGGAAGACCACGCTGACCGACGCGGAGACGCCCACGCTGGTCCCGTGGCTGCGCGGCGGCGACGCCCGCCTGTGCGAGCTGCTGCGCGGCCCGCACGACCGCGACCGGCCGCTGGCCGCCGTGCCCCTGCTGGTGCTGCGCGGCGACGAGGCGATGCTGGCCCCGGACGACGACACGACCCTGCAGAGCGGCGACCAGATCATGTTCGTCGGGCACCCGGCGGCACGGCGTGCGCTGCTCGACACCACCACCAACCGGGCGACGGCGGACTACGTCCTCTACGACCGCACCGTGCCGGCCGGCTGGCTCTGGCAACGCCTGACCCGCCGGGTCCCGCACGCCGGCTAGCTCCGCGGCTGGTTGGTCAGGGCCGCCACCAGTCGTCGAGCGGGGTCACCGGCAGAGCTCGCTTGTGCCGGGTCGCCCGGTAGACCGACTCCACCCGCGCCGCCAGCTCCGGCGTGACGTCGGCGCCCTCGAGGTAGTCGTCGATCTCGGCGTAGGTCAGGCCGAGCGCCACCTCGTCGGGCAGGGCCGGCCGGTCGTCCTCGAGGTCGGCGGTCGGCACCTTCTGCCAGGTGCTCGCGGGGGCGCCCAGCTCGCGCAGCAGGGCCCCGCCCTGGCGCTTGGTCAGGCCGGTCAGCGGGGTGAGGTCGACACCGCCGTCGCCGTATTTGGTGAAGAAGCCGGTCACCGCCTCGGCGGCGTGGTCGGTCCCGACGACCAGGAGGTTGAGCTGGCCGGCGATCGAGTACTGGATCACCATGCGCTCACGGGCCTTGATGTTGCCCCGTACGAAATCCCGCAGTGTGGGCTCTTGACCGAGAAGCTCGCCGAGGCCGGTCGCCGATTCGGCGGCGACCGCGTCCGAGCTCGGCTTGACGTTCACCGCGATGGACCGGTCGGGCCGGATGAACTCCAGCGCGATCTGCGCGTCGTGCTCGTCGGCCTGCACGCCGTAGGGCAGACGCGCCGCGACGAATGTGGCCGCACGCCCCTCGGAGCGCAGCTCCGCCGCCGCGAGCTGGCACAACCGGCCGGTGAGGGTGCTGTCCTGGCCGCCGCTGATCCCGAGCAGGTAACCCTGCGCGGGGGTGGATCGCAGATAATCCTTGAGAAAATCGACCCGCCGGCGGATCTCCTTCGCCGGCTCGATGACCGGTTGGACACCGAGCTCGGTCAGAATGTGCCGCCGTAGATCAGTCACCTGTGCACTGTATCGGCATGCCAATTTCCGTCCGGACTCCCAGGAAAGTTAAATCGATCTTCCTACATCCTGCTTCGTCCCTGGCATCACCCGAACACAACGGCGTAACTTCCGATTAGCCCGCGCAGCCGCTCTCGGGAAGGACACGTTGACCGCGATCTTCGGAACCGCGCCGGGGTCACTCTCCGACTTGGAGGTGATCTCGCAGCTCGGGCACGGCGCTGAGACGGTCGTTTACCGTGTCCGCCGGCACGGCGGCGACTACACGCTGAAGGTTCTGACCGCCCCCGACGCGGTCAAGGCCTACCCGGCCGTCCGCCGGGAGGCCGCGCTGCTCGGCCACGTCGGCCACCCGCTGCTGCCGCGGATCTTCGAGGTCGGCCTGAGCACCTCGGGCCCCTACCTGATCCTGGAATACATCGACGGCTTCCCGCTGTCCGAGATGCTGCGCCGCGGCCGGCTGGAGGAATCCGAGGCGGTGCGGCTGGCCATCGACGTCGCCGGGCCGCTCGCCGCCGCCCACCGGGCCGGCCTGGTGCACCGCGACGTCAAACCGGACAACGTGATCGTGGAGCCGGCCGGCGCCTGCCGCCTGATCGACTTCGGCCTGGCCGCGCGCGGCGGAGTGCACGACGAGCGGGTCGCCGGCACCCTTCTCTACTGCGCCCCCGAGCAGACCGGCATGCTCAAGCGGCCGGTCGACGGCCGATCCGATCTCTACGCCTTGGGCATCCTGCTCTACGAGTGCGTCACCGGCGAGCTTCCTTATCGGGCCAAGGACGCCGGCGAGCTGATCCGGCTGCACGCCACCGCGCCGGTCCCCGACGTGCGCGTGCTCAGCCCCGAGCTGTCGCCCACCATGGCCGGGATCATCGCCACGCTGATGGCCAAGGACCCGGACGACCGCTACCAGAGCGGCGAGAGCCTGCTCAACGACCTGCGCCGGCTGGCCAACGACCCGGGCGCGACCCTCGTGGTCGCCACCGACCAGCGCGGCGTCCAGCCGATCGAACCGCAGCGCCTGGTCGGCCGGGACGAAGAGGTGATCACACTCGCCCACCGCTGGCTGCGGGCCCGGGACGGCAACGGCGGCGCCGCCATCGTCGAGGGCCCGGCCGGGGCCGGCAAGACCCGCCTCGTCCGGGAGCTGACCAACGCGGTCGCCTCGGACGGCGATCTCACCCTCTACGGCAAGTGCGTCCCCGACGACCCGGTGCCGCTCGCCCCGCTGCGCGGCGCGGTCGAGCGCTTCATCCGGACGGTGGACCGGCTGCCCCCCACCGAGCGGGAACGCGCCGTCGAGCAGTTGCGCCGGGCGGCCGGCCGGGGCGGCCCGCTGCTGCGCACCCTGTCGCCGCTGCTCGCCGACCTGGTGCAGGCGCCCGAGATCGGCGAACTCAACCACCACGAGCAGTTCGTCAACGCGGTCGCCGCCTTCCTGATCGGACTCGCCGACGAGTTCCAGGGCGCCGTCCTGCACATCGACGACATCCAGTGGCTCGACGACCCGACCCGGCGGGTGCTGCAGCGCATCACCAGCCGGCTCACCGGCACCCCGCTGCTGGTCATCGCGACCAGCCGGGACGACGTCGACAGCGCGGCCGCGCTCAACCGCTTCGGCGGCGACATGGACGCCACCCTCGACACCCGCATCACGCTGCCGCCGCTCGACTCCGAAGCGGTGATGGAGCTGGTCACCGAGCACCTCGGCGCGGTCCGCCTGCCCGCCGAATACCTCGAGGAGCTGGCCGTGCGGGCCGGCGGCAACCCGTTCACCGTCGGCGAGTACATCCGGGCCGTCTTCGACGCCGGCCTGGTCACCCCGTCCTGGGGCGGCTGGCAGCTCGACCAGGCCGGCCTGGACCGCCTCGAGGTGTCCGGCGACGCCGTCGACCTGGTGCTGGGCCGCATCGACGGGCTCGGCGCGGACAGCCGCCGGCTCCTCGTCGCCGGGGCCGCCGGGGGCCGGTGGTTCCCGACCGACCTGGTCGCGAAGGTCTGCGACATCGATCCGCAGTGGGCCCGCTCGATGCTCGCCGAGGCCGAGTCCCGGCGGCTGGTCGCCGCGGCCGGCCCCGACGGCTACCGCTTCCTGCACGACCGGATCCGGGAGGCGCTGCTCACCGGCCTGGACGCCGAGGCGACGCGCGGGCTGCACCAGCGCATCGCCGAGGTCCTCGAAGCGGCCGTGCCGGACGACCCCCGCTACGTCTATTCGATCGCCCGGCACTACGCGCGCGGCGAGACCGACCGCCGGCCCAAGCGGGTATACCTCTCCGGCTTCGCCGCCGGCCGGCTGGCCCTGGCCGAGCACGCGCCCGCCCAGGCCCGCGACTTCCTGGAGGCCGCGGGCCACGCCGCCGCGACCGCCGGCGTCACCCCGCAGGCGTCGTTCTTCTTCGCGCTCGGCCTGAGCTGCGCCCGCACCGGCCGGTTCAGCGAGGCGCTGCGGCATCTCGAGGAGGCGCTGCGCGGCGAACCGGACCGGTTGCGCCGGGCCGAGATCCGCGCCCAGATCGCGCTGGTCCACAACAGCTCGTGGTACCCGGACCGGGCCTTCGACGCGGTCCGCCAGGGCCTCGCCGAGCTCGGCACGCCGCTGCCCGAGGGCAAGTTCCGCATCATCCTGAGCACGCTGGTGTCGGTCGTGCTCGGCCTGTTCGTCGGCAACACCAAACTCGGGTTCGGCACCGCACGCGGGCGGGCCCGCGACCGCTACCGGCAGCAGGCCGTGCTTTGCGACATCGCCACCTTCGCGCTGTCCATGCGGATGCGCCGGGCCATGCGCGCGACGATGAGCCTGCGCGCCCTCTACCCGATCAACCGCCTCGGGCCGGGCCGGGAGTACGCCCAGCACATGGCCGGCCTCGGAGTGATCGCCGACGTCGCCGGCCGCACCAAACTCGCGACCCGCCTCTACGACAAGGCGGCCGCCGTCGCCGCCGAGATCGGCGACCCGGAACTGGTCGGCTACGTCGAATGGAAACGCGGCGCCGGCAGCCACCTGAGCGGCCACGACGACGAGGCCCAGGTGTGGAACCGGGTGCTGGTCGAGCACGAGAAGTGGCTGGAGCTGGGCGACTACCTCACCGGCGTCTCGACCGTCTGCATGCAGTACTTCAAACGCGGCTGCACCGCCGAGGCCGAGGCGTGGTACCAGCGTGGCCGGGCCCGGATCGGCCCCGGCGCCGAGGCCGAGGGCGCCGCGATCGGCGCGGTCGGGGCCGTCCTCGCCGCCCAGCGTGGCCGCATCGAGGAGGCCGACGCCCGGATCGAGGCGCTGCGCCGCTTCCTGCGCGCCAACCCCGACAATCCGATGCAACTGATCAATTTGTACGGGGCCCGGATGGTCGCCCTGGTCGAGCAGGGCCAGCTCGGCGAGCCGTTCGAACAGCTCACCACCGAGTTCGCGACACTCGGCGTGAAACCCCAGTCGATGGTGCCCGAGCAGCGCGTCTTCTACGTCTACGAGGCCCTCGGCCGGCTCGCCCAGATCCGGGCCGGCAGCCCCCGCACGGCGGCGGCGGAAAAGGTCGTCACCGCGCTGGCCAAGATGGCCGACACCAAGCCGCTGCGGGCCTTCCACCTGGTCACCCGGGCCGACCTCGAACTGCTGGCCGGCCACCCGGACACCGCGATCCGCACCCTGGCCGAAGTCGAATCCGAGATCGTGCCGCTGGACGCGCCGCTGATCTCCTACGAGGCGGCCCGGGTGCGAGCCCGCGCCCTGGAAGCCCTCGACCAGCCCGGCCCGGCCGCCCACCAGGCGAAACTCGCCCAGATGATCGCGATCGAGCAGCAGTGGCCACACCGCATCCGGTGGGTCGCCGACGAGTTCCGGATCAGCCAGCACACG
This sequence comes from Actinoplanes sp. NPDC026619, assembly GCF_040638295.1. Classification (NCBI taxonomy): domain Bacteria; kingdom Bacillati; phylum Actinomycetota; class Actinomycetes; order Micromonosporales; family Micromonosporaceae; genus Actinoplanes; species Actinoplanes sp. NPDC026619. The sequence goes on along the minus strand of NZ_JBEZYA010000001.1, from coordinate 272,636 downwards.
TCGACCCAGCCCGCCTCGATCCTCTTCACCACCGGCGACCCGGCCCCGCCGCCCCGGCCCGAGCCGGTGCCGCCCGCCCTCAACGCCGACCGCTACCAACGCCGGATGGAAGCGCTCCAGCAGGTCAGCCTCGCGTCGGCGACCGTGCTCGACCCGCGCGGGCTGGCCCGGGTCGCCCTCGACGAGACCCTGCGCATCCTCGGCGCCGAACGGGCCTTCCTGTTCCTGATCGACCGCGAGCGCGACCAGCTCACGCCGCTCGTCGGGCGCGACGCCCAGGGTCACGACATCCACGAGCTGACCGGCTACAGCGCGACCCTGGTCGACCGGGTCCGGCACAACGGCGAGGCGCTCGTGGTGACCGGCAGCGAGGAGGGGGCGGCGCTCGGCTCGCAGAGCATGGAAGCCCACGGGCTGCGCAGCATCCTGATCGCCCCGCTGCACCTCAACGGGCGGCTACGCGGCGTCGTCTACCTCGACAGCCGGGTCGCCAAGGGCGTGTTCACCGGCGACGACGTCGACATCCTCAAGGCGATCACCAACCACATCGCGGTGTCCCTGGAGACCGCCCGCGCCGCCCAGCTCGAAGTCGCCGTGCAGACCGCCCGCCGGCAGCGGGACGTGGCCGAGACGCTGCGCGCGGCCATGGCCGACCACAGCTCCTCCCTCGACCCGGACGACGTGATGCGCCGCCTGCTGGCCACCCTCACCGCCACCCTCGGCGGCGACACGGCCGCGCTGCTGATCCGGCTCGACCACGACCGGCTCGTCGTGGCGGCCACGCACGGCGCCACCGCGGCGGCCGGCACGCAGCTGGCCTCGATACCCTCCGATCTGCGCGGGCTGACCGGGCCACGGGTGCGCAGCGTCTTCCCCGGCGACCGGCTGCCGTTCGACGGGGTGCTCGGGTTGCCGCGCTGCTGGTGGGCGTTGCAGGTCGAGGCGCGCGGCGAGCCGTACGGGATCCTGCTCGTGGGGGCCAGCGGCGAGGACGTGATGACCGAGGCGCAGGTGCAGATGGCCGCGGCCATCGCGGGGCAGGGGATGACCGCTTACGAGAACGCCCGGCTCTTCAGCCAGGTGCGTGAGATGGCCACGACCGACGGGCTCACCGGGTTGTTCAACCGCAACCACTTCTTCGCCGAGGCCGATCGGCTGCTGCTCGCGGCCCGCCGGCGCCAGGAGCCGATCGCGACAATCATGGTCGACATCGATCACTTCAAACGGATCAATGACACGTACGGACATCCGGTCGGCGATGAAGTGATCCGGACCGTTGCCAGTCGTCTTCGTGATGCCCTCGGCGAAGGGGACGTCGTGGGGCGGTACGGCGGCGAGGAGTTCGCGGTCGTGACGCCGGAGCTCGCGTCGCCTGCAGCCTCGTTGGCGGAGCGGCTCCACCTGGTCGTATCGGGTACGCCGGTGGACACCGCTGTGGGGGCTCTCACCGTCACTATCAGCGTGGGGCTGGCCAATCTTCGCGACGGGGATGTTGACCTTCGTCAACTGCTTGCTCGGGCTGATGGGGCGCTCTATCAGGCCAAACACACTGGGCGTAATCGGGTGTGTGTCGCCTAGGTTCTCCCGCTGGCGCAGGCCGTCTCGACCTGTCGCACCCATGGATTTCCGCCTATTGTTACCGCTATTTCGCGACGATCGCCCGCAAGCGTTTCCGCTGAAAGTGACACCGGCACCGCAAGCAGACGGCGACTGACCGCACAATCAATCTCCAATTCGAGCTGAGTCGCCATTGTTGCCGCCGGCTCGATCCGCCCTCCGGTGTAACCACGCAGGACCATGCCCGGCTGATCGACGGCAATTCCGAGCACGTCCACCGCCATCGGCCCGGTGTTGACGATCGTCACATGCGCGTCCAGGGGTACGGCGGTCGTTTTGCGGCCCACGCCGGCAAACGATTGCGCCAAGCCCGGGGGACCACTGAAATCTGCCAGCGCAACGATTGATACCACCGAAGCGTCGGCTTCCCGCGACTTATGCGCCTGCCACCGATGCGTCCCCAGGCCACCTACCAGGCCGCCCACGACGAGAAGAATCACGCTCGCAATCCACCGGCGTACGCGACTGTGTGCGTCACCGGAAACGGGCGGGAAACGCTCGGGAAGGTCCAGGTCGATCAGTGCCATTGCCCCCACCTCATGGCTGATCCGCGACTGTACCCCTTGCGGCGTTTCGGGCGGCTCCTTCTGAACCGATTCAGTCCTGGGTCTGCCAGCGCCGCTGGGCGGAGACGTGGTTTCCCGGGTGTCCGTTGAATAACCGGCAGTCCTCGTCGGTGCGGGGTTCGGCGTCCGGCAGGTCATGCGCCGGGCACCAGGTGTAGGGGTTGATCTCGGAGGCGCTCAGCGTCCACTGGATCCACCACATCGTTTCGGCTACCTGCTGGCCCAGGGCGGCGTGTGAGCCCTCGTGGCCCTGCTCCAGCTCGCAGCCCAGCTCGGACTGGACGCTCGGGGCCTTCGCCGGGAGGTCGTTGAAGAAAGCCAGCTGGGCCGCGTCCAGCGTGACGCGGGCGGGGCAGGTCGTCAGGTCTTCGGCATCGATCGACATGCGTCCATGCTTGCCCGTGTTTGAAGGGTTGCACACCCCTCTACTGAACCGGTTGTGTTGGTTCTTGTGCCTAATTTCGGTTGAGGGCGATCAGCAGGATGATCGCGACGATCAGCAGGACGGCGGCCGTTGCCGCGGCGGCGATCTTTGCCGCGCTGTACGGGCGTTCGCCGGCTACCTCGGCGGTGCGGCCGTTGACCAGGACGTTGTAGGTCTTGCCGGCGTGCAGGTAGCAGGCGATCCAGACCGGCAGCAGCATCAGCTTGAAGGTCACGTCGCCGTACTGCGTCTGGACGTTGTCGACCCGCTGCTCGTCGCCGCCGATGTCGTTGCGGCAGTCGGTCTCGATGATCGGGGCCATCGTCGCCTTGGCGGTGCCCAGCCCGGTCTCCGGCTCGACGTCGTAGCGCAGCGTCTCGTGGCCGGCCAGGTACTCCGGGCGGTACGGCTCGGAGTCGGGCAGCGGCCACGGCTCCAGCTTGTCCAGGTGCTTCGGGGCCACCCGGGACGTGCCGGTGATCAGGACGTCGTCGAAGTCGCGGGCCACCGTGCCGCTGGCCGAGTACCACCTGGTCTTGCGTACCTGCCGGGTCTTGGTCTCGCCGTTGTCGGTGTAGGTCTCGGTCACCCAGTAGTGCTCGCCGCGCTGGCCCTGGTAGTGCGACACGGTGCGTGCGTCGTACGTCCAGTGGGGCAGGTAGGTGCTGTGCGACGACTCGGCCTCGGTCACCTTCTTGAGGCCGTTCGGGGCGAACCAGCGGGAGGACACCCACTGCTTCAGCGCCTCGCGCAGGGCGGCGCGGTCCACCCCGAACGGGAGCACGCCCTCCGGCACCACCTGGTCGCCGGCCGAGACGTCGGCGACCAGCGGGGCGCCGCAGAACTGGCAGCGGTCGGAGATCTTGTCGCTCTCGGTCACCGCGCCGCAGCCCTGGCAGGTGAAGTTGTGCGGGGCCAGGGCGGCGATCGGCTTGCGGGGGAGGCCGGCGAACTCCGCATACGAATGCTCGCGGATCTGCCGCCCGGTCGGCGCCAGCGGGGTCTCGGCGCCGCAGTACGGGCATTTGAGCACGGTCGTGCCCGGGGCGAACTCGACGTTCGCCCCGCAGTTGGCACAGGGGTACTGGGTCTGGTTCACGGTCTGGCTCATGCTTGCGGCGGGAGTGGCGGCGGCACCGATGCGAAGACGTTCGCCAACTCCGTGACCTGCCCGGCGGCGACCCAGCCGGCCATGCCGTTCTTCCAGACCAGGGTGTCGCGGGTGAGGCCGCCGGAGGAGGCCTGGCCGGCGAGCGCGCTCACGTCGTACGGGCCCTGCTGCTGGCCGTTGACCCCGACGAACCACCCGGCTGTCGGCAACGGCGGTGGCCCGGCCGGGGCCGGGGCCGGGGCCGCCGAAGGCTGGGCCATGCGCTGCGCGGCGGCCATGCCGATGCCGAAACCGAACGCCTCGCCGGCCCCGCCGGTGTTGTTGGCGGCGTCCTCCATCGCGTTCGCGGCCTGGAACTTCGTGTAGTTGTCCAGGTTGCCGACCACGCCGATCGAAGTGCGCTTGTCCAGCGCCGCCTCCACCTCGGGCGGGACCGAGATGTTCTCGATGATGAACTTCGGGATCGCGATGCCGCTCGGCGCCAGCTCGTCGGTGAGGACCGCGGCGAGGGTGTTGCCGATCTCCAGCTGCTTGCTGGCGAGGTCGAGCATCGGCACGTTCGCGGTGGCCAGGGCGCTGCCGAGGTGGCTCACCACCAGCTGGCGCAGGTATTCCTGCACCTCCTCGGTGCGGAACTGCGGGTCGGTGCCGACCAGCTCGGTCAGCAGCCGCTTCGCGTCGGCGACGCGCATCGCGAACGCCCCGAACGCGCGCAGCCGCACCGCGCCGAACTCGGGATCGCGGACGATCACCGGGTTCTGCGTGCCCCACTTCATGTCGGTGAACTGCCGGGTGTTGACGAAATACACCTCGGCCTTCCACGGCGACTCGAAACCGTACTTCCAGCCCTTGAGGGTGGACAGGATCGGCATGTTCTGCGTGGTCAGCGTGTACGTGCCCGGCGTGAAGACGTCGGCGACCTGTCCCTCGTTGACGAAGACGGCGGTCTGCGACTCGCGCACGATGAGCTTGGCGCCCATCTTGATCTCGTTCTCGTAGCGCGGGAACCGCCAGACGATGGTGTCCCGGCTGTCGTCGAGCCACTCGATGATGTCGACCAGCTCACCCTTGAGCTTGTCCCAAAGACCCATGCCGACTCCTCGAACGTCGTGGCCGCGCGCATGATCACGTGCGGCGACGACGGTATCAATCCCCAGCCGGACACCCAATCGGATCCCCGACAACGGCCGGAATCAGTCCCAGTCGGCCCAGGCGATCCATCGCTCCGCGCGCACCACCAGCATCACCGCTGCGGCGAGATCCGCCTCCGTCCATCCGGTCGAGAAATCCCGCCGGCCGTACTTCTCGTCCAGCGCCACCAGATCGCCCATCGGCGGCGGACGGCGGGAGGTGACCGGACCGGAGACGCTCACGTAGCTGCGCACGTCGAGAAGACACCGGTCAGCGGCCGGGCCAGCAGCGCGATGCTCTCGTCCCGGGACAGGCGTCGCTTGTTCTCGTCCACCCGGACATTCTGGTGCTCGCCCTCCCGCCGGGCCAGGGCGCTGGCCCGGACCGGGTAACGTCGGTCCATGACCGGGCAGCTCTCGCTTCGCTTCGACTCGATCTATTGCGCGGTGACCGCGGTGATGCTTGCGGTCTTCGCGTCTCCCGTCTCCGACCGGCTGGGCACCCGCCCGGTGGTGGTGCTGGCGGTCGCCGCCGCGCTCGGCGGGTGGGCCTATGCGCTCAACCTCGCCTCGCAGCGGGCCACGCTGCGGTGGTGGCTGGCCGGGGTGCTGGTCGCCAACGTGGCCGCCACGGCGGTGATCTCCGGCTTCGTGACGGTGCGGCCGTGGCAGGGCGCGTTCAGCGTGCTGCTGATCGCGGTGGCCATCGAGGTGGCGATGTTCGCGGTCAGCCAGGCGGTCGCCCTGCGCCGCCGGCCCGAAGAGAGCCCGGCCTGAGGTAACCCGGACCGGCGGGCGGTAAGCGCAGCGCGCGGACCGCCTCGGTGGCGCAGCGGGCCAGCAGGGACGCGTCCGAGCCGACCCCGACGAAACGAAAACCGAGGGCGGCGTACGCGGCGGCCTGCCCGGCGTCCCCGGCCAGGATCCCGGCGGCGATCCCGGCGTCCTTCGCGGCGGCGAGCACGTCGTCGAGGGCGGCGGTGAACTCGGGCGCGTCGAACCGGCCGGCGCAGCCCAGATCGGTGGACAGGTCGCGGGGGCCGACGAAGAGCACGTCCACGCCGGGCACGGCGGCGATCCCGGCCACCGCGTGCAGGGCGCGGCGGCTCTCGATCTGGACGATGCCGACCACGCCGTCGTTCGCGGTGTCCAGGCCCTCGGGGCGCAGGCCGAAGTCGTACACCCGGTTGTAGGTGGCGACGCCGCGGTCGCCCTCGGGCGGGTAACGCAGGTGGCGGACGGCGTCCTGGACGTCGCCGGCCGTGTCGAGGCGGGGGAACATCACGCCGGCCACCCCGGCGTCGAGCAGCCGGCCGGTGCGGATGCGTTCGGCCGACTCGACCCGGGCCAGCATCGGGACCCCGCGGGCCTCGCCGGCGAGCTGCTGCTGCAGCAGGGCCCGCTCGTCGCCGCCGCCGTGCTCGAGGTCGACCAGCAGCCAGTCGAAGCCGGCCACCGCGCAGGCCTCGGTGGCGAGAGCCGACCCGAGCCCGAGGAACGTGCCGAAGACCGTGTCGCCGGCCGCGAGCCGGGCCCGCAGGCCGCTCATCGGGGCAGCCCCGACAGGTGCTCGACGCCGCGCAGCAGCACGCCGTGGTCGAGGTGGCCGTTGCCGAGCTCGCGCACCGCCTCCATCAGCTGGGCGACCAGCTCGCCGACCGGCAGGGCGACCTTGGCCGTGCGGGCCGCGTCGAGCACGATCCCGAGGTCCTTGTGGTGCAGGTCGACCCGGAAGCCGGGTTTGAAGCGGCGTTCGAGCATCGCGGTTCCTTTACGGGTGAGGACGGTGCTGCCGGCCAGGCCGCCGCCGAGCACGTCGAGGCCGAGGGCCGGGTCGACGCCGCTGGCCTCCATCAGCACGATCGCCTCGGCGACCAGCTCGATGGCGCCGGCCACGACCAGCTGGTTGGCCGCCTTGACCAGCTGGCCGGCGCCGGCCGGTCCGACGTGCACGATCGTGGTGCCGAGAGCTTCGAAAACGGGCCGGGCGCGATCGAATGCCGAGGCGCTGCCGCCGGCCATGATGGACAGCACGCCCTCGATCGCGCCCTGTTCGCCGCCGGACACCGGGGCGTCCAGCGCTTCCCGGCCGGCGGCGTCGGCCGAGGTCGCGACCAGCCGGGCGGTCTGCGGCCGGACCGTGCTCATGTCGATGATCAGCGTGCCGGGATCGCTGTGGGCGAGCACGCCGTCGGGGCCGAGGACGACCGCGGTGACGTCGGGGGAGTCGGGCAGCATGGTGATCACCGCATCGGCGCCCCGGGTCACCTCCGCGATCGATCCGGCGTGCCGGCCGCCGGCGGCGACGAGCCGGTCGGTGCCGCCCGGCCGCCGGGTGTGACCGACCACGTCGAAGCCGGCTTTCACCAGGTTGTCCGCCATCGGTGCGCCCATGACGCCGAGCCCGATGAAGCCGATCGTTCGCATGACTCACCTCGTCTACATATGTGAATGCTTATCGCATAACTGGATGTCGTTCAACCTAGGAAAATCGGACAGCGGGGTCAAGTGCCATTTACGTACGCGGATCTCTGTTAGGCTCGGCGGCCACACATAGGGAGGCTTGAATGCGCATCTTGGTCACCGGCGGGGCGGGGAAGGTCGCCACGTCCCTGCGGCCCCGGCTCGCCGCGCCAGGGCGGGTGCTGCGCCTGTTCGACCTGGTCCGGCCGCCCGAGATCGAGGGCGCCGGCGCGGAGGAAGCGGTGCTCGGGTCGCTCGCCGACCCCGACGCGGTCGCGGCCGCGTGCGACGGGGTGGACGCGATCGTGCACCTCGGCGGCCAGAGCAAGGAGGCCGACGCCGGCGAGGTGCTGCGGGCCAACGCGCTCGGCACCTACCACCTGCTGGAGACCGCCCGCCGCCAGGGCATCGGCCGGCTGATGCTGGCGTCGTCGTCGCACGCGGCCGGCTTCCACCTGCGCGACCAGACGACGTATCCCGACGGGCTGCCGGCCGACCTGCCGCCGCGCCCCGACACTCTCTACGGCTGGAGCAAGGCCGCCGTCGAGTCGCTGGCCGGCCTGTATGCCGACCGGTTCGGCCTGGACGTCATCTGCGTCCGCATCGGCCTGTGGTTCCCGACCCCACCGCAGAATCGTGGTCTGGCGACGTGGCTGTCCCCCGACGACGGCGCCCGCCTGGTCGAGGCCTGCCTGTCCGCGCCGAGCCCCGGCTTCCGGATCATCTGGGGCGTAAGCCGCAACACCCGCCGCTGGTGGTCCCTCGCCGAGGGCGAGGCAATCGGCTATTTCCCGAAGGACGACGCCGAGGTGTACGCATCGGAGCGCCTCGCCGAATTCGGCGAACCCGATTTCGACAACGACCCGGAACTCAACCGCGTCGGCGCCTGGTGGTGCGACTGGCCGTTGGCCCAGCGAATGGGCTAGCGGATGCCCTCGTGCCGCAGCTTGCGGGCCAGCGCGAGAGTGTGCCGGGTGACCGCGTCGGCTACCTGCTCGACGTGCTCCGGGGTGGCGCGGTCGGCCGGCATCGAGCAGGAGATCGCGTCGGTGGCCGGGATCCGGTAGCCCACCGCGACCGCCACGCAGGCCACGCCTTCGGTGTTCTGCTCGCGCTCGAACGCCCAGCCCCGCTTGCGCACCACGTCGAGCTCCGCGTGCAGCGCGGCCCGGTCGGTGAGGCTCTGGGGCGTCAGGCCCGCCATCGGCGCGGGCAGCAGCTCGTCGACCTCGGCCTCGGTCAGCTCGGCCAGCAGCGCCTGGCCGAGCCCGGTCACGTTGGCCGGCAGTCGGCGGCCGACCCGGGAGACCCGCCCGCCGGAGTCGCGCGCCTCGCGGCTGGCCAGGTAGAGCACGTGCGCCTCGTCGCGCCGGGCGTAGTGCATCGTGTAGCCGAGGTCGGAGCGCAGGTCCTCGAGGGTCTCCTGGGCGAACCGCAGGGCCGGATCACGGTCGAGATAGGCCGTGCCGGAGAGCAGCGCGTGCGGCCCCACCCCGAACGCTGAGCCGGTCTCGTCCGCCTCCACCCACTTGAGCTCGCGCAGCGTGCGCACCAGCGCGTGCAGGCTGGATCGCGGGTATCCCATCCGTTCCTGCAGCTCGGTCAGCGTGAGCCGGGTCGGCGAGGCGGCCAGTGTCTCGAGGATCTTGACCGTGCGCTCGGCCGATTTGACCGGCGAGACCTCATTGACCGCAGCGGATCCGTCGACTGCTGGAGGCATTGATACCCACCATCATGAAGGAATGTTTCCAGAGTGTTGACGGCCATCATACCGGCCGCTAGCTTGTCCCTACTTGCGTGACACACACGAAACACGCGTTCATATATGTAGACAGGAGGCATGCACGTGGCTGGTAGCAGAGTGCTTGCGGTGGCGGTGACCGCCGTGCTCGCGGCCGGGTGCCTCGCGGCGTGCGGCGACGACAGTCCGAAGTCCGATGCCAAGGCCGAGCTGCAGATCTGGGTGCGCAAGCCGCCCGGCTCCAGCACCGAGAAGACCGACCAGCAGCTGGCCGCCGCGTTCACCGCCAAGACCGGGGTGCCCGCCCACGTCACCGCGCTGTTCGACGACTTCGAGACGAAGCTGCAGCAGGCGGCCGCGCAGAAGAAGCTGCCGGACGTCGTCATCAACGACACCGACCGGCTCGGCGGCCTGGTCAAGCAGGGCCTGGTCCGCGAGGTCGACAAGGCGGCCCTGGCCGGATCGGCCGACCTCACTCCGGCCTCCTGGCAGGCGGCCACCGGCGCCGACGGCAAGATCTACGGGGTGCCGTTCTCGGCCCAGTCGTTCGCGCTGTTCATCCGCAAGGACTGGCGCGAGAAGCTCGGCCTCCCGATCCCGAAGAGCTGGGCCGACCTCGACGCGCTGGCCACCGCGTTCACCACCAAGGACCCCGACGGCAACGGCAAACCCGACACCTACGGGTACGTCATTCCCGGCTCCACCAAACGCGGCTACACCTCCTGGTACTTCGCGAGCTTCCTCTGGTCGGCCGGCGGCGATTTCCTCACCGGGCAGACCGGCAAGTTCACCCCGGCGATCAACAGCCCCCAGTCGCTGGCCGCGGTGCAGGAGCTGAAGAAGCAGTTCTGCACCGACAAGACGGTGGTGCCGGGCTCGGTGACCGCCGAGACCACCCAGGCCCACCCGCTGTTCGAGACCGGCAAGGGCGGGATCTACTTCACCGGCCCGTACAACATGGCCCGGTTTGATAAAAACCTCGGCAAGGACAAGTACGAGGTGGTCGCGCTGCCGGCCGGGCCGGGCGGCAAGAGCGTCTCGCTCGCCGAGGGCGAGAACGTCTACCTGATGGCCGGTTCGGCCAACCCCGAAGGACAGACCAAGTTCGCCGAGTACGCCGTGTCGGCCGACGGCCAGACCCTCGGCATGGCCGGTGACACCGACGGCAACGTGGTGCGCCTGCCGGTCAACGCGAAGGTCGACATGGCGTCGGTCCGCAAGGACACCCGCTGGCAGCTGTTCGCCGACATCTATACCGACGGCGCCCGCTACGTGCCGGTCGTGCCGGACTGGACCCCGTTCCGGCAGGCCTCGGCCGACACCCTCAACGCGCTGGTCGCCGACTGCGCCGCCGACCCGAAGGCCGCTCTCGACAAGCTGGCGCAGACGTTCGACGCCGAGCTGAGCAAGCAGGGAGCCAGGGCGTGACCGCCTGCACCGAGCGGCACTTCCGTGAGTTGCGCTCTCAGGCCGCAGGCGAGGGCCAGAAGGGCACGCCAAGAGGAGGCTCAGCGTGACCGCCTGCACCGAGCGGCACTTCCGCGAGTTGCGCTCTCAGGCCGCAGGCGAGGGCCAGAAGGGCACGCCAAGAGGAGGCTCAGCGTGACCGCGACCCTGGCCGCGCCGCCGGCGCCCACCGAAGCGCCGCCGGTGGCGCGCCGGGGGAGGCGGTTCAAGAACGCGAGCGCCTGGCTCTGGCTCGCCCCCGCGCTGATCCTGTTCACCGTCTTCAAGTTCGTGCCGATGGCCCGCGCGATCAGCATGAGCTTCAAGGAGGTGCGGCCCTACCTCGGTGATCGCTGGGTCGGCCTCGACAACTACCGGGCGGTGCTCGGCGACGAGGCGTTCCGGGCGGCGGCCGGCCACACCGTCGTGCTGGCGGCCGGCGAGACGCTCGGGTCCATCGTGGTCGGTCTCGCCCTCGCGCTGCTGCTCGAAGGCACCGCCCGGCATCTGTGGATCGTGCGCACCGCGGTCTTCCTGCCCACCGTCACCGCGATGGCCGTGGTCGCGGCGCTGTGGCGGGTCATCTACTACCCGGCTCCGGACGGGGCGCTCAACTCCGTACTCGGATGGATCGGTCTTGGTCCTGGGCAGTTTCTCGATTCGCCGCACACGTCGCTCTGGTCGGTGATGGCGGTCGGGATCTGGCGCGGCGCCCCGTACGACATGATGATCTTCATTGCCGGTCTGGCCGGCGTTGATCGCACGCTCTACGAAGCGGCCGCGGCCGACGGGGCCGGACCGCTGCGCCGGCTCTGGCACGTGGCGTTCCCGGCCATGCGCCCGGTGTTCGGCATCGTCGTGACCCTCGCCGCGATCCGTGGCCTGCGCGTCTTCACCGAGATCTTCCTGCTCACCAACGGCGGCCCGAACGGCTCGACCGAGGTCGTGATGACCCTGGTCTACAAGCTCGGCCTGGAACGCAACGAGCTCGGCATCGCGTCGGCCGGCTCGATGCTGCTGCTGGTCGCGACGATTCTGCTGACCGTGCTCGCGCAAGGCCTGCGGCGGAGAAAAGCATGAAACAACTCGACACCGCCCTCGGCCTCGGCGCGGTCCGCGGCCCGATCGGTCGCCTGGTGAAACTGGCCCTGTATGCCCTGGTCCTCTTCGTTTTCGCCGGGCCGCTGCTGGCGCTGCTGGTCAGCGCGTTCGGCCGGGTAACCGACCCGACCAGGCTGTCGCTGATCCCGCACGACCTCACCCTCGACAACTTCCGCACCGCAATCGACCAGGGCGTGCTGCGCTACCTCGCCAACTCGCTGATCGTCGTCGGCGGCGGTCTGCTGCTCCAGATGGCGGTGAGCGTCTCCGCCGCGTACGCGCTGGCTCGCAAGCAATTCCCCGGCGTACGCCTCGTGCTGCTCTTGATCTTGTCGACGATGATGCTGCCGGAGGAGATCCTGGCGATCCCGCTGTCGCTGGTCCTCGCCGACGTGCCGATCATCCACCTCAACCTGGTCGGCACGCTCGCCGGCATGATCGTGCCGGTCGGCGCGTGGGCGTTCGCGATCCTGGTGATGACCGAGTTCATGCGCGACGTGCCGATCGAGCTCGAGGAGGCCGCCCGCCTCGACGGCGCCGGTGACCTGCGCATCTTCTGGTCGGTGATCCTGCCGGTGTGCCGGCCCGCGCTCGGGGTGCTCGGCATCTTCGGCTTCACGATGATCTGGGACCAGTACATCCTGCCGCTGCTGGTCGCCCAGGACGCGAGCCAGTTCACGCTCGCCCTCGCCCTGCGCAGCCTGCGCGCGGACGAGCAGGTGGGCACCGGGGTGCTGATCGCGTCGGCGCTGCTCGCGCTGCTGCCCTCGGTCATCGTCTTCCTGGCCCTGCAGCGCCAGTTCATGCGCGGCCTCACGTCTGGAGCGATCAAAGGATGACCCATTCGCTGGTACGCGAGGTGATCGTCACGCCGGTCGCGTTCCCCGACCCGCCGCTGCTGAACTCGGCCGGCGTGCACGAACCGTGGGCGCTGCGCGCGGTGATCCAGGTGCGGTGCGACTCCGGCACGGTGGGACTTGGGGAAACGTACGGAGACGCACCGCACCTCCGCCTCCTGTCACTGGCGGCCGCCGCGCTCGACGGCCTCGACATCTTCGACCTGGCCGGTCTGTCGATACGTATCGCCGCCGCGATCGGCGCCGTCGACACACCCGACCGGCACGGCCTGACCGGCGCTTCTTCTGCCGCCAAGACCCTGGCGCGGGTGTTCGCCCCGTTCGAGGTGGCGCTGCTGGACCTGCAAGGACAGGCGATCGGGCGGCCGGTCCACGACCTGCTCGGCGGGAAGGTACGCGACCGGGTGCCGTTCTCCGCCTATCTCTTCTACAAGTGGGCCGGCCATCCCGGCGCTGTCCCGGATTCGTGGGGCCCCGCGCTCGACCCGGACGGGATCGTGGCGCAGGCCCGCCTGATGATCGACCGCTACGGCTTCGAGTCGATCAAGCTCAAGGGCGGTGTGTTCCCACCGGCGGAGGAGATCGACGCGATCCGGGCGCTGCGCGCGGCTTTCCCGACGCTGCCGTTGCGGCTCGACCCGAACGCCGCCTGGACTCCGTCGACGTCGGCCGAGGTCGCGGCATCGACCGAGGGGCTCCTGGAATACCTGGAGGACCCGACCGGCGGCCTGGCCGGCATGGCTTCGGTGGCGTCGTCCGCGCCGATGCCGCTGGCCACCAACATGTGCGTGGTCGCGTTCGCCGACCTGCCCGAGGCGGTGCGGCGCGGCTCGGTCCAGATCGTCCTGGCCGACCACCATTACTGGGGCGGCCTGCGCGCGTCGGCCGAGCTGGCCGCGATCTGCCGCACCTGGGGCCTGGGCATCTCCATGCACTCCAACAGCCACCTCGGCATCAGCCTCGCCGCCATGGTCCATCTGGCCGCCTCCACCCCCTTGCTGACGTACGCCGTGGACACGCACACCCCGTGGCAGTCCGGCGTGGACGTGGTGGCGAACCCGCTCGCGATAACCGGCGGCGCGGCGACCGTCCCGGACACACCGGGCCTGGGCGTTCAGCTCGACGAGGACGCGCTGGCCCGCCTGCACGAGAACTGGCTGCACTGCGGCATCCGCGAACGCGACGACACCTCTTACCGGCAGCGCTTCGAGCCCGGCTACGAGAAGCGGAGGCCCCGGTGGTGAGCGAACCTGCCCGATCAAAGGAGTCCACTGTGTACAGAACAACCGCGGTGCTCGTTGCCGCCGCTCTCGCCGCCCTCGGCGCAGCCGCCCCGGTCCGGGCAGCGACCACGCCCACCGCCACCGTCACGATCGATCGGGCCCACCCGGCTGGGCGGCTCGGCGGGGACGCCGTCGGGCTTTCGTTCGAGATGCGTGAGCTCGGCATCGGCAACCTCGACCCGGCCAAGGGCAACATGGCGCAACTGATGCGCACCCTCGGCGCCAGCAACCTGCGCATCGGCGGCAACACCCTCGACCGCGACACGCTGTGGGTGCCCAAAGGCCAGCCGCCGCCCGACCCCAAACCCGACTGGGTGCAGGACGTCGTGACCCCGGCCGACATCCAACGGCTGCGCGGCCTGCTCGACGCCACCGGCTGGAAGGCCGAGGTCGGCGTCAACGTAGGACGGTGGGACCCCACCCTGGCGGCCGACCAGGTGCGCACCATGGACCGCATCCTCGGCAAGCGCCTGGTAGCGGTCGAATGCGGCAACGAACCCGACCAGTGGGAGGGCAAGGCGCTGCGGCCGGCCGGCTATGCGTATCCGCAGTACCACGCCGACTGGTCCGCCTGCGCCGACGTGGTCGGCCACGACAAGATCGCCGGCCCGGACACCGCCGGCACCTCGTCGTCGTGGGCGTCGTCGCTGGCCGCCGACGAGCACGACCGGATGTCGATGCTGACCGTCCACCAGTACGCATCCGGTCCCGACATCACGATCGACAAGATGCTCTCGGCGGGCCAGATCACCTCGCAGCTCAACGCGGTCTCCACCAACCTGGCGGCGGCGACCGCGAACGGCCTGTCGATGCGCATCGACGAGGCGAACTCGGCCTACAGCGGCGGCGTCGACGGCGTCAGCAATAAATACGCCTCGGCGCTCTGGGTGATCGATTACGCGCTGTCGATGGCGCAGGCCGGGATGGCCGGCGTCAACATCCACGGCGGCCTCGGCGTCTGCAACGACCCGATCTGGAACGGCAAATTCCAGCGCTACACGCCGATCTGCGCGGCGAACAAGGCGTACGAGCTGGCCCAGCAGTACCGGGTCATGCCGATCTACTACGGCATCTGGATGGCCCGGCAGATGGGCTCGGGACGGTTCCTTCCGGTCACGGTCAATTCCCCGAACAACATTTCCGCGTACGCCGTGAAAGGCGACGACGGCCGCACCCGGGTTGCGCTCGTGCAGAAGGGCGCCACGCCGGTCGACGTGACGATCGACGTCGGCGGCGCCCGATCGGCGAGCGTGCTGCAAATGACCGGCGCCGGCCTCGACCAGGAGGCGACCGCGATCCAGGGCGCGACCGTCGGCGGCAACGGCCAGTTCCACCCGGTGCCCACCAGGACAAGGGTCGACGGCGGCAAGCTGACCCTGACGGTGGCAGCCGGTAGCGCCGTGGTGGTGACGCTGTGAAACGACGTACCCTATTGGCCGCAGGTTTTGTGCCTTTTGTTCCGGCCCCGAAAAGGGGTCTGGTGACCGTCGCGGCGGCTCAGGCGGCCCGCACCGACCGCCGCCCGGTCGCCGGCGGCGTGCACGATCCGCGCGCCGGCAAGACCTTCATCTCGTGGGGCGGCTTCCAGGAGGACAACTACGTCCAGGAGTACGACCATCGGCGGCGCACCTGGTCGGCGCCGGTGCGGGTGGCCGGCGGCGACAACGACTCGCACAACTACCCGACCCTGATCCAGGCCGACGACGGCCATCTGCTGGTCTTCCGGGGCCTGCACAACAAGGAGCTGTGGGTGGCCCGGTCACCGCGGCCGCACTCGATCGCGGGCGAGTGGTCCGACACGATCATCCCGGAGGGCCTGGGCGCGACGTATCCGATGCCGGTGAAGACGGCGTCCGGCGACATCTTCGTCTTCATCCGCGAGACGGCCGGCGACTTCGACAAGACGTATCCCACCGATACCCGCCCGATGAAGTACGTGCGGTCGACCGACCACGGCCGCACCTGGCAGAGCTTCCCGTGGTGCATCGCGCCGCTCGACCGCTCGGACAACCTGAACGAGATCTACATCGGACAGTTGCGCTACGAGCCGCACGCGAACCGCATCGCGATGGTGTGGACGCTGGCCGGGGGAGGTCCGGAGGGGCACCTGCACGACCGCTATCACCGCAACCTCTACTACGCCACGTTCTCCCCGGCCGACCTGCACTTCCGTTCGGCGGCCGGGCACGACCTCGGCACCACGGTCGACGACGGCGGCCAGGAGCGCTACTTGAAGGTGGCGCAGACCGAGCTGCAGACCGTCAATCCGCGCTCGCCCGACTACATCAGCCTGGTCGGTTCGGCCGAGGGCCGGCCGTTCGTGGTGTGGATGCAATTGGACGAGCAGGCCGCGGTGCACGGGAAGGCAGCGGTCTATCGCGGTGGCTGGCGGCATCAGGATCTGGGCACGGGTGCGCGCTTCCGTGACATGGAACCGGCCGGCGACGGTTCCTGGCTGGTCTACGCGACCCCGGACCCGGCGGCCAGCGGCGTCGATACGTATCGCCTGCGGCCCGGCGTGTCCTGGCGCCGGAAGTCGTCGCTGGTGACGCCGCAGCCGATCCAGCGGATCGAGGTGATCGCCGGGCACCGCGGCCCGGCGCGGCTGCTACTTACCGGCAACAGCAGCGCCCGGGAGGTGACGGTCGCCGACGGCGACGTCTACGTGGTCTGACGGCTCCCGGAACGGGTCGTCGACCGGCTTGCCGAAGTGGAAGCGGGTCTTTCGGCCCTTCTGAGCGGGACGTAGGGGCCGTACAAAGAAGTCATGATCCGTGTGTTCCTGCTCGACGACCACGAGGTGGTTCGGCGAGGTCTGATCGAGCTTCTCCAGGCCGATGGTGACATCGAGGTCGTGGGGGAGTCGGGCTCCGCCCAGGAGGCCTCCCGCCGAATTCCGGCTTTCCGGCCGGATGTGATGATTCTGGATGCCCGGCTGCCCGACGGCAACGGCATCGACGTGTGCCGCGACGTGCGGGCGATCGACTCGTCGATCAAGGGTTTGATTCTTACGTCGTACGAGGATGATGAAGCTCTGTTCGCCGCGATCATGGCCGGCGCCTCGGGTTATGTGCTCAAGCAGATCCGCGGCACCGACCTGCTCGACGCCGTGCGCCGGGTCGCCGACGGGCAGTCGCTGCTCGATCCGGCGGTCACCCAGCGGGTGCTGGAGCGCATCCGCAACGGGGTGGAGGCGCCGCGCGAGCTGGCCGGCCTGACCGATCAGGAGCGGCGGATCCTGGAGTTCATCGCCGAGGGCCTGACCAACCGGGAGATCGCGTCACGCATGTTCCTGGCCGAGAAGACGGTGAAGAACTACGTGTCGCACCTGCTGGCGAAACTGGGCCTGGAGCGGCGCACGCAGGCCGCCGTGCTGGCCGCGCGGCTGCTCGGTGATCACCCGCGCCGCTGAGGCCGTCACAGCCGGAAGGTGGCGACCAGGCCGTTGAGCTCGGTCGACATGCGCGCCAGTTCGCTGGTGGCCTGCTGCGTCTCGGCCACGCCCTGACTGGTCGTGCGGGCCGACTCGGCCACGCCGGTGATGGTCTGGGCGATCTCGTTGGTGCCGCCGGCCGCCTCGGAGACGCTGCGGCTCATCTCGGCGGTGGTGGCGGTCTGTTCCTCCACCGCCGAGGCGATCGTGGTCTGGAAGTCGCTGATCCGTTCGATCACGTGCGAGATCTCCTCGATCGCGGTGACCGCGCCGACCGTGTCGGCCTGGATGGCCTGCACCCGGCGGGAGATGTCCTCGGTGGCCCGCGCGGTCTCCTGGGCGAGGTCCTTGACCTCGGAGGCGACGACCGCGAAACCCTTGCCGGCCTCGCCGGCGCGGGCGGCCTCGATGGTGGCGTTCAGGGCGAGCAGGTTGGTCTGCTCGGCGATCTGGGTGATCACCTTGATCACGTTGCCGATCTCGGCGGACGACTCGCCCAGCTTGTTCATGGTGTTCGAGGTGGTGCTGGTGATGGTGACCGCCTCGGCGGCGACCCGGGCCGCCTCGCTGGCGTTCTGCGAGATCTCCCGGATCGACGCGCCCATCTGCTCGCTGCCCGCCGAGACCGTGTCGACGCTGCGGGAGACCTCCTCCGCCGCGCTCGACACCGACAGGGCCTGCAGCGACGTCTGCTCGGCGGAGGCGGCGATCTGCGCCGCCGTGGCGGTCATCTGCTCGGACGCGCCGGCCAGCGAGGCCGCCGAGCCCTCGATGGTGGCTACCGTCTGCCGCAGCCGGCCGACTGCGGTGTCCAGCGCCTGACCCATCCGGCCGGGCTCGTCCCGCGTGTTCAGGCCGGTGCTGCGGGTGAGGTCGCCGTCGGCGAGCCCGTCGCACACGTGTGTCACCTTGATCAGCGCCGACACGATCTTGCGGGCCACCATGCCCCGATCGCGAGGGCGAGCACGAGCCCGGCGACCAGGGCGACGATCGAGACGTTGCGGCTGGTCTCGTACCCCGACCTCGCCGCGGCGGCGTTCTTGGCGGCGTCCGCGTTCTCCGCCGTGTCCATCGCGGTGAGCTGGTCGTAGAGCTTGTCGAGGACCGGCAGCGTCTCGTTCGTGCGGATCCTGGCCCAGCCGTCCAGGTCGTTGCGGACGCCGGCCGGCAGCATCTTGTTGTTGACCAGATCGACGTACGCGTTCCAGTTGGTCTCCATCGCGTCGATCAGCGCCGAAGGCGCGGCGGGATTGCTGCCGCGGTAGGCCGTCAGCGTGGCGTCGAAGTCCTTGATGTCGGTCGCGACGTCGTCGGCGAAGGACTGCGTGCTGGCCGCGGTGGTGGACAGCGCCTGATTCGCCGCGTCCGACCGGGTCTGGGTCGCGTAGTACCGGATCTGGCCCACCGCTTTGACGCTCCCGACGTTGCTCGTGTAGATCAACTGTGCCGACGCGCTGGCGTCGCTCAGCGCGACAAGGCCCAGGATGCCTACGACCAGGGCGACCGCGGCCGCCGTGGCGACCGCGGCCAGCACCTTCACGTTGACGCTGAGGTCCGCGAACGAGGATCGGCGGGTCCGTGTCGGCGGGTTCAGGCCGGCAAGGGTCATCGCGCTCATAGGACCCACTATCGACGAGCGAGGCGGCCGGCAGGCGGCATTCGGCCAACCGCACACGGGTCCACGATTGCGCGGTTACGCTGGGCGACGTGCATGTGATCGTCGACGTCGGCAGCCGCCTTGACCCCGAGGTCAGCTGGCCGGAGGGTGCGGCCCTGAGCATGTTCGCCGGCGAGCCGGTGCAGCTGATGATCTTTCTCAGCCACCCGCACGAGCTCGAAGTGCAGGCCGTCACGTCCGCGCCGACCCGGTTCGCGTGGATCGACAGCGACGTCGCCGGCGTGCTGCTCTACCGGCTCGGCCCGATCCTGGCGTGGTCGCAGGTGGCCTACACGCCGCATCTCTTCGCGCCCGACGACGGGCTGCCCGGGGTCGACGCCGACCCGACCGTGCAGATCGTCCTGGTCGACCGGGACACCAACACGGTCAAGGCGCTGCACCGGGTCCGGTGGCCGGACGAGTTCGCCGCGACCGTCCGCACGTCGGTGAGCCGGATGCGCGAGCGGCCGGACAACCGCGCCGAGTTCGATCACGCCCTGGCCGGGCTGCACCGCCGTTATCCAACGGCGGAAGATCTGATCACCGATCGCGCTGATGCGGTCTGCACGGCCACGCCCTGCTGAAGGCCCTCATAACACGGAATCGATCCCGGTCGAGGGATGGTGCTCGAAACAGTTTCCGTGCAAACTCCTCCTCCAATAGATCGGCTTGATTAGTGAGCCCGATCTTTGTGCGCAAGCAGCACGGAGGAGGCGGCCCGAGTGGGGTTCAATCGTCGATTCACGGCAATTGCCGGAATCGGTATTCTATTTACGGCTATGGGCGTGGTGAGTGCCTCGTCGGGCGCGGCCGCCGCCCCCGGCATCCGGCAGAGTTTCACCCCGGTCCCGGCCGGTTCCAAGATCACAAAACTTCCGGCCGGCATGCGGAACAAGCCGGTGACGGTCATGGTGCAGCTCGCCGAGCAGCCGGTGGCAGCGGCCGACGCCGCGGCCGCCACGCCGTGGACCGATACACAGAAGACACAGCGCCGCGACAAGATCCGCAAGGACCAGGCCCCGGTCGAGCAGAAGGCCCGCCAGCTCGGCGGCACCGTGCTCGGCAGCTACCAGCACGCCTACAACGGCATCAAGGTGCGGGTCAACGCGAACGAGCTCGACGCGCTCGCCGCCGCGCCCGGCGTGGTCAGCGTGCACCCGCTGCAGACCATCAAGCCGGACAACACCAAGGGCGTGCCGATGATCGGCGCCCCGACCGTGTGGAACACCCCGGACAAGTACCGCGGCGAGGGCATCAAGGTCGCGGTCATCGACACCGGCATCGACTACACGCACGCCGACTTCGGCGGCCCGGGCACCACCGCCGCGTACGAGACGGCGCACGCCGCCGAGACCACGCCGGCCGACCCGAAGCTGTTCGGCCCCCGGGCCTCCAAGATCAAGGGCGGCATCGACCTGGTCGGCGACAGCTACAACGCCGACCCGGAGAGCGCGGCCTACCAGCCGGTGCCGCACCCGGACGCCAACCCGCTCGACTGCAACGGCCACGGCTCGCACGTCGGCGGCACGATCGGCGGCTACGGCGTTCTCGCGAACGGCAAGACCTACACCGGGTCGTACGACAAGAACACGGTCAGCGGCAACTCCTGGTCGGTCGGCCCCGGCGTCGCGCCCAAGGCCAGCCTGTACGCGGTGCGCCTGTTCGGCTGCGACGGCTCCACCGACATGGTCGTGGACGCCATCGAGTGGGCGGTTGCCAACGACATGGACGTCATCAACATGTCGCTCGGCTCGTCGTTCGGCACCGCCGACGCCCCCGAGTCGGTCGCCGCCGACAACGCGGCCAAGGACGGCGTGATCGTGGTCGCCTCGGCCGGCAACTCCGGCCCGGCGCCGTACATCGTGGGCAGCCCGTCCACCGGCACCAACACGATCAGCGTCGCCGCCAACGACCCGACCGCGTCCTTCCCGGGCGCGCACCTGTCGATCGGCCTGGACGCCATCAACGCCAACGGCGCCACCTTCGCCGACGGCACCTCGCTGCCGATCAAGGTGGTCGGCAACGGCGCCGGTGGCATCGCGCTCGGCTGCTCCACCGCGGAATTCACCGCGGCCGGCGTCGAGGGCAAGCTGGCCGTGGTGGCCCGTGGCACCTGCGGCCGGGTCGCCAAGGCGGTCTACGGCCAGGCGGCCGGCGCCGCGGCGGTGCTGATGGTCAACAACGTGGACTCGTACCCGCCGTTCGAGGGCGCGATCACCAGCAACCCGGACACCGGCGAGCCGGCGAACGTCACCATCCCGTTCCTCGGCACCCCGTCGTCGGCGGCCGCGGCCCTGATCGCCGCGGACGGCCAGACCACCACGCTGACCAACAACCAGCTGCAGAACCCGACCTACACGGCGACGGCGAGCTTCTCGTCCGGCGGCCCGCGCACCGGGGACAGCTGGCTCAAGCCGGACGTCACCGCGCCCGGCGTGAGCATCTCGTCGGTCGGCGTGGGCACCGGCACCGGCGCGGTCGTGGAATCCGGCACCTCGATGGCCGCTCCGCACACCGCCGGCGAGGCCGCCCTGGTCAAGCAGGCGCACCCGGACTGGCGCAAGGTCGCCTACTGGAAGGCGGCGATCGTCAACACCGCCAGCCCGTCCGGAGTGGCCGGTTACTCCACCCGGCTCGACGGCGCCGGCCTGATCCAGGCGCCCGGCGCGGTCGACACCCAGGTCGTCGCGCTCGGTGACCCGGGCACCGCCACGCTCAACTACGGCTTCGCCGAGCTGGACCGCAACTACGCCAAGACCAAGACCATCAAGGTCAAGAACTTTGCGCGTACGGCCCAGACGTACACCCTGTCGGTCGGTTCCGCCGCCGGCAGCCCGCACAAGACCAAGTTCTCGAAGACCCGGGTGACCGTTCCCGGCCGCAGCGAGATCTCGGTGCCGGTCACCCTCGAGGTGCCGGCCGCGACCGCGGGCGACTCGGCGCAGTTCCAGGACGTGTCCGGCCTGGTCACGTTCACCCCGGTCGGCAAGGGCGTCACGCTGCGGGTGCCGTACTACCTGGTTCCGCAGTCGGTGTCGAAGGTCAGCGCCAAGGTGGACACGCGTTCGCTGAGCCGCAAGGGCTCGGCGACCGCGACGGTGACCAACCGGCACGGCGTCGTGTCCGGCACCGCCGACTGGTACGCCTGGGGTCTTTCCGACGGCCGTGATTCCATCACCGGCGCCGCCGACCTGCGTGCCGTCGGTGCGCAGAGCCTGCCCGCCGACGGTGCGGTCGCGTTCGCGATCAGCACCTGGAACCGGTTGTCCAACGCCGCTCGCAACGAGTTCGACGTCTATGTGGACGTCAACGGCGACGGCACGGACGACTACGACGTCGTGGGCGTCGACTACGGCCTGCTCACCACCGGCGATCTGACCGGGCAGATGGCGACGGCCGTGTTCGACATGCGCACCGGTGACGGGACGATCGAGTTCTTCGCCGATGCGCCGTACGACAGCAGCACTTTGGTCTTGCCGGTGTTGATCTCTCAGCTGTGCGCGGCGGGCTCGCCCTGCCTGTCGGCGGACAGCCCGCGGCTGACCTACCACGCGGCCAGCATCGGCCTGATCGACGGCAACGACGACGACCTCACCAGCAAGGCGTCGTTCAATGCCTTCACGCCGGCGATCACCACCGGATTCGCCGACGAGGTGGCCCCGAACAAGGCGGCCACCGAGACGGTGAAGCTGGACCGGGCCGAGTTCGCCAAGACCCCGGCCAAGGGTTTCATGGTCGTGAGCCATGACAACGCGAGCCGGGACGAGGCCCAGTTGATCCCGGTCAGCTAGGTTTTTGTGATCCGAGACCCCTTCGTGCATCTACCAGAGCAACCGCTCCCGTAGATGTCACGAAGGGGTCTTCTCGTGTCCAGGATCTTCCGAAAGCTGCTCTTGGTGCTGGCCGTCCCCGGCGCCCTGATCACGTACGCCGTTCTGCCCTCGGAGGCGGCCACGCTGCCGGCCACCGGCGCCGTCTACCAGCTCAAGGTCACCAAGAGCGGGATGTGCATCGACGTCCCCGCCGCCTCGACCGCCAACAGCGCCCTGCTCCAGCAGTGGGGTTGCACCGACTCCGCCAAGTGGCAGCAGTTCACGCTGACCGCGAGCGGCTCGAACTACCTGCTGGCCAACGTCAACAGCGGCAAGTGCATCGACGTGCCGGACTTCTCGACGACCTCGGGCACCCAGCTGCAGCAGTACACCTGCGTCTCGTCGCAGACCAACCAGCAGTGGAAGCTCGTCGCCAGCGGCACGAACACCTTCCAGATCGTGAACGTCAACAGTGGCCTGTGCATCAGCGACAAGGACGCCTCCACCGCGTCCGGCGGCGCGATCATCCAGGAGACCTGCACGGCCAACTCGAACAAGCAGTGGGCGTTCACCGCCGTGGGGAGCAGCGCGGCCGCGGTCGTCGCCGCCGACGGCACCGGGCAGTACAAGACCGTGCAGGCGGCGGTCGACGCGGTGCCGGCGAACAACACCACCCGCCGGGTCATCACGATCAAGGCCGGCACCTACCGGGAGAGCGTGGTCATCCCGTCCAACAAGCCCTACATCACCTTCCAGGGCCTCGGCGCCGGCCCGGCGAACACGGTGATCGTCAACAACAAGCCCGCGTCGACGGCCGGCACCACCGGCTCGGCCACGGTCTACGTGCAGGCCAAGGAGTTCAACGCCACCAACCTGACGTTCACCAACGACTACGACGAGGCCGCGAACGGCTCGTCGCAGGCGCTGGCGCTGGCCCTCTACGGCGACAAGGCGGTCCTGAAGAACGTCCGAGTCACCGCCGACCAGGACACGCTGCTGATCTACAACAGCGCCCGGGCGTACATCGCGAACTCCTACATCGAGGGCACCGTCGACTTCATCTACGGCAACGGCCAGGCGGTCTTCAACGCCTGCCAGATCTACGAGAAGCGCAGCACCGGCGGCCCGATCACGGCGGCGAACACCCCGGCGACCCAGACGTACGGCTTCCTGATCTACCAGTCGACGATCACCGGCGCCACGAACAACACCACCCAACTGGGCCGGCCGTGGGGTCAGGGTGCGCAGGTCGTCTACCGCGAGTCGTCGCTGAGCGCGACCATCGCGACGGCCCAGCCGTGGATCAACATGTCCACGAACACCTGGCAGAACGCCCGCTTCTACGAATACAAGAACACCGGTTCGGGCGCGACCGCCAACAGCAACCGGGCGCAGCTCACCGACGCGCAGGCGGCGAACTACACCCCGCAGAAGTACCTGGCCGGCTCGGACTCCTGGAACCCGATCGGCTGACGGACCCCGGCCCTGGCTCTTTGGGGAGAGAGTCAGGGCCGGCCGGGTCGGACCTGGACGGCACCAGCCGCCAGGCGAGCGCGCCCGACACGACCGCCAGCGCCGCCGCCACGATCGACGTGATCTGCATGGCGTCGGCGAACGCGTCCCGGGCGGCGGCCACGACCGCGGGCCCGGCAGCGTGCGCGGCGGCCAGCGACTCGGTGACCGCGTCACGGGTGGCCGCGGGCAGGGCCGACAGATCGGGCAGGGCCGCCCGGTACAGCACCGTCTGCAGCGTCCCGAGCAGCGCGATCCCCAGGGCGACGCCCAACTCGTACGCCATCTCGGAGATCGCCGACGCCGCACCCGCCCGCTCAGCCGGCACCGACGCCAGCACCGCGTCGGTGGACGCGGTGACCGCGACGCCGACGCCGAGCCCGATGACCACCAGGCCCAGCGCGAGAACGCCGTACCCCTCGCGGCCCTCGCCGGCCGCCAGGATCGCCAGGCCGCCGGCCACGGTCAGCAGCGAGACGCCGAGCGCGCGCCCGACACCGAGCCGGGACATCAGCGGGACCGCCACCACGACGACCACGATGGAGGCGAGCGTCAGCGGCATCTCGCGCAGACCGGCCTGCAGCGGGGAGTAGCCGCGGACCAGCTGCAGGTACTGCGAGAAGAAGAAGATCACCCCGCTGAACGCGAAGATGGCGATCACGGTGGACAGGATCGTCCCGCTGAACGCCGGCCGGGCGAACAGCCCGATGTCGACCAGCGGCGACGGCAGGCGCCGCTGCCGGCGCACGAACCAGACCCCGGCCGCCAGCCCGAGCACCGCCGCGGCGATCGCGGCCGGCCCGATGCCGCCCTGCGCGGTGCGCTTGACCGCCCAGACCAGCGGCACGATCGCGGCCACCGAGAGCAGCGCGCTGAGCGGGTCGAAACGACCCGGCGCCGGGTCCCGCGACTCCGGCACCAGCGCCGCGACGCCGGCCAGCACGAGCAACATCACCGGCACGTTGATCACGAAGACCGAACCCCACCAGAAACGCTCCAGCAGCAGCCCACCGACCAGCGGCCCGAGAGCGGCGCCGCCGGAGGCGCCGGCCGACCAGATGGCGATGGCCCGGGTGCGCAGGCGCGGCTCCGGAAACAGATTGCGTACGAGCGAGAGCGTCGACGGCATCAACGTCGCCCCGGCCACCCCCAACAGCACGCGCGCCGCGACCAGCCAGCCGGCGGTCGGCGCGAACGCGGCCAGCAGCGACGCCCCGCCGAAGCCGGCCACGCCGAACAGCAGCAGCTTTTTTCGTCCGATCCGGTCCGCCAGCGTGCCCATGCTGATCAGCAGCCCGGCCAGGGCGAACGAATAGGCATCGCCGATCCACAGCAGCTGCGCGCTGGTCGGCCCGAGGTCGGCGGTCAGCGCCGGCACCGCCAGGGCCAGCACCGTGCCGTCCACCGCCAGCAGCGTCACCGCCAGGGTCAGCGCGGCCAGGGCTCCCCAACGTCTCATGCCCCCAAGCTAGCCGACCGTATGGTCGGCAGAACAGACCATCTGGTCGGCTACGATGGTGACGTAGCCGACCACCGGAGGTTCCGATGCCCGCGAAGCCGCCGCCGACTGATCCGCTGCTGCCTCCCAAGGAGCGCGACGCCGCGCGGACCCGGCGGCAGGTGCTGGGCGCGGCCGCGCGCACGGTCGCGGCGCACGGCGCCGGCGTGAGTCTCGACGTGATCGCCCGCGAGGCGGGCGTCTCCAAGAGCGGGCTGCTGCACCACTTCCGCAGTCGTGACCAGCTGCTCCTGGCGCTCACCGACGACCTGGTCGAGCAGTTCCGCGCCGATGTCGAGGCCGCCGCCGACCCGCGCGATCACGCCGCCGGCCGGCTGGTCCGGGCCTACGTCACCGCGACCCTCGGCGGGGTCACCGACGCTCCCGGGGTCTCCGCGCACGTCAAGCTGGTCGCCGCCCTGTCCGCCGTGCCCGGCGTCGACGAGCTGCTGCGCCGCGACACCCGCCGCTGGCAGGAGGCGTTTGCCGCCGACGGCCTGCACCCCGACCGCGCCCTGCTGATCACCCGAGCCGCCGACGGAGCGTCGCTGGCCGCGCTCTACGAGGGCGGCGTCGACCACGACCAGCTGCGGCACACCCGAGACCTGCTGCTCGCCCTCAGTCGCGGGGCCGGCCCGCTATAGACCCGCGGCGTACGGGTGCTCGTCGCCCTCGCCCTTGGTGTAAATGGTCCAGTAATGCTCGGCGATGGTGTCCGGTTGCGTCTCCGGCCCGCCGTGGCCGATCCACACCGACAGCGGCACGTGTGCGACATGGACGCCCTGCCCGGCGACGGCCGCGTGCAGGGACAGGGCGTAGGTGCGCAGCGCCCCGGCGCCGACGGCGATGTTGCCGAAGGCGGGCATCATGCCGGGATTGGCCGAGGTCCCGCCGGTGGTGAACAGGATCGTGCCGCTGCCGCGCCCGGTCATCGCCGGCAGGACCTGCTGGGCCGCGGCGAGGCCGCCGCCCAGATAGAAATCGAGCTGGGGCCGCACGGACTGCAGCGTGAGCTCGGTGACGGCAACCGGGGCCAGTGCGGCGTTGTCCGGAGCGCTGGGCGAGAAGCTGAGCACGTCGATCGCGCCGAACCGCTCGGTGATCTGCGCGATGGCGCCGGCGAGCGCGGCCGGGTCGGTGGCGTCGGCCGCATAACCGGCCGCCTCGACACCGCGTGACCCAAGCTCTTCGACCAGACGGTCAAGGTTTTTCTGGGTACGCGACACGAGCCCGACGGTGAAGCCTTCACGGCCGAATCGCTGGGCGATGGACAGGCCGAGCCCGGGGCCGGCGCCGATGATCGCGATAGTGGGCATGGATGGTTCCTTTCGGGGTCGGGTGGTCATCGCTGCGTGATGACCTTGGTGATGGCTCGCGCATAGGCCTCGGCCGGCTGCGCGCCGGTGATCGCATAACGCTGGTCGAGCAGGACGAACGGCACGCCGGTGACACCGAGGCGACGGCCCGCCAGCACGTCGCGGACGAGATCGCCCTCCAGGCCGGTCGCCAGGCGCCGCCGACCGCATCTTCTTGTGGCACGCCAACCTCCGACGAGCACAGCTCGATAAGTGGAGCCGTTCCTTCACTTAACCGTAGCAGATAAGTGGTGCCATGGCTCCACTTATGGGACTATGAGGGGGTGACCAGACCGACGCCGCCCGACCGGCCGCTGCGCGCCGACGCCGCCCGAAACCGCACCGCGATCGTGGCCGCCGCGCAACGCGTCTTCGCCGAGTCCGGGCTGCAGGTCCCGTTCGACGAGATCGCCCGGCGCGCGGGAGTCGGCGAGGCCACCCTGCACCGCCGCTTTCCCGACCGTGCCTCGCTGATCGCCGCCGCGCTCGGCGACAAGATGACCGCCTACGCCGAGGCCGCCACGCAGGCCCTCGCCGAGCCGGACCCGTGGCAGGGCTTCTGTGGTTACGTGCGCCGGGTGTGCGCCATGCAGTCCGGCGACCGCGGCTTCGCCGACCTGCTCACCGTCACGTTCGCCGCGGTCAACCCGGCCATCGAGCAACTGGAGGACCGGCGCGGCTCCGCCCTGCGCGACTGGATCACCATCGTGCACAAGGCCAAGTCGTCCGGCCGGCTCCGCCGGGACTTCCACCCCGACGACCTGATCGTGCTGCTGATGGCCAACGCCGGCGTGGTCGCCGCCACCACCGACACCGCACCGGACGCATGGCAACGCCACATCGAATACATGCTGCAGGCCTTCGCCGCCGACCACACCGAACCGCTGCCGGCCCCACCCGCCCGAGACGCACTCCTGCGCGCCATGCAACGCACCCAGGCCACCACCCGCTGAGCCCCGGCCGCGCTAGTGGGCGGCGTTACCGGCTGCACGGGCATCGGCGGCGGCCAGCCCGGCACGCATCGCCTCCTGCTCGCCGGGCCGCCACGGCCCCGAGAAGGTCATCGGGATCTCGGCGATGAACCGCCGCTCGGCCTCGGGAATCCGCGCGACGACCAACGCGGGATCGGCAGCGGCGGCCGCATACAGGTTCGGCCCGTCCGCGTAGAACAGGTCGCCGACCACGAGCCGCCCGTCGCCCGCGCGCATCACGTTGGTCGGATTCTGGTCCCGGAGAAACTCCATGATCTGCAGGTCACCCCCGCCGGCCAGCCGGCGATGCTCGTACTCCGGGGACCTGCTGCGTGTGCGCCGCCTCGCGGTAGAGCGCAGCCGTATACGGCCCGGTCGGATCGAACGGGCTGACCCGCGCGGCCCGGCCGCCATCCGGCGAGCGCAGCGCGACGGCCCAGTCCCCGGCCCCGCAAGGCGTCCACCCAGCGGCACGAAGCTCCCGTTCGATGTCCCGGTGACCGGCCTCCATGGACCTGAGCCTATGGCGATTGCCTCCCCACCGGCCGCCGCGAAAGCCGGGTAGGGTGCCGGGCGGGCCAATCGGGGAGGTGTCATGGGCGCGAAGACGGCGCTGCTGGCGTTCAGCGATGGTGATCTGCGCGAGGCGCTGCGCGGTGCGCGGCCCGCCGATGCGGCGGCGGCCGAGGGGCTGGTGCGGGAGATGTACCCGGAGTACGAGGTAACGCCGGCCGAGACCAGCAACCTGTTCGACGGGGTCAACCCACCCGACGACGTCACGTTCGCCCTCGTGCTGCCCGGCGCCGAGCTCCTGGCCGATTGGCGGCTGGTCCTCGAACCGACCGCCGACCTGCCCGAGGAGTTGCTCGCTCGCGGCGCCGGCCGGCGGGTCGTCATGCACCACATGCACTCGGTGACCGACTCGCTGTGCTTCGCGGTGTGGGAGGACGGCGTGCTGGTCCGTTCCCTCAGCCTGTCTCCGGACGACGGCATCGACGTGAACATCGGCGAGCCCTACGAGTTCGAGCGCCCGTTCTGGGCAGGCGAACACCCGGTCCTGCCAGAGCCGGGGTGGCCCGACCGGCCGCCCTACCCGCTGCCGTTCCACCCGCTCGAGCTGGGCGAGGAGGCGTTGCGCGCCCTCTTCGGCTTTGTCCTGGAGGGCCGTCCCCACCCGGACAACGTGGATCCGTTCGAGGTTCCCATGCACGCCTTCCACACGGTGGACCCGACCGGTGCGGAGCAGACGGGCCGGGACGCCTTGTACGAGATGGTCCGGACCCAGATGTTGCGCCCACGCCAGTTCAAGCTGGGGCCGGACGGAAAGATGCACGAGTTCGAACCGCCGAATTGAAATCCGGCGACGGCTTTCGTCATCCCGCCGGGTGACGCCAGCGCTCGAGGACCTTGTCGATCTCGGTGCGGATGCGTTCCCGTGCCTCTTCGCGGGGCACGCCGGCCATGAGCAGCTCGTCGTACGCGGTGTCCTCGTGCCGCACCGAGGCGACCACGGCGCGCGTCACGGCGTCCGGGTCGAGGTCGCGGCCGGCGGCGCTCCGGCCCACCCGGCCGCTGCCTCGCTCGCCGGTGTGCCGGCTGATCGCCTCGGCGCGCTGCGGCGGGCAGCCGGGGAACAATTGGCCGATCTGTTCGGCCAGCCTCTGCTGGAACGTCACATCCGCGGACTCGCGTCGCACCCGGTCCCGCTCGCGTCGGCGGGCCCGAGCCTCCTCGTCGGACAGGCACAGCTGCTCGGCCTGCTCGATCGCGGCCGCCTCGACCAGCAGGCCCTGCCGCTCGTGGCGCCGGCGGGACCGGCTGAACCGCACCACCACCGCCGAGAGCCGGCTGAACTGCTTGGCCCGCCGGGTCATCGCCGCATCACCGGCCGGCAGGAACTCCAGGTGATCGAGGTCCGCGCAGGCAAGACAGATCGGCCCGGCGTCCTCCATCAGCCGCATGCCGTCCTCGGCCTGCCCGCAACCGGCGCAGGCCAGCGCCCGAACCGGCTGCACCACCACCAGGTCCGGCGGTTTACTCTGCCGAGCCGTCAGCCGCTCCCGCTGTTTTTCGGGTAGGTCCGCCGCCATCCAGTGGGTCCGGTACGCCAACTCCACCGAGGCCTCGCCACCGGCGGTGAATCGCAGCGGCCGCCGATCACGGGTGGCCGACAGGTATTCCACCTCGCTCGGGCGCAGGCCGCGGCCGTCCACCCACCGGCGAAAGAAGTCCAGCGCGTCGGCGATCCGGTCGGCCGAGACCGCCGCGATCTGCTCCAGATGCGGCGCCCGGCCCTGCCGCCAATCCGTCACCTGACCGGGCGGCAACCAGCCCATCCCGGTCAGCACATCGAGCGCGCTCACGGAGCGCTGGCGCTGGAGTGCCTGCTCCGCGGCGTTCACCACCCGGCGCTCCAGCTTCGAGACGGGCTGCATGAACGGCAGGCTACCCGGCGTCATCAGTCAACGCAGGCACAGGTGGTGCCGGATCGGTGATCGGCTGGGGCTCTTCGGCGCATCAGGTATCCAGCTGCGGCTAATGGAACTGGAAGCGGCGTCGGCGCGGCCGAGATGGGACCAGCGAGGTGTGGCGGCACTCGCCGTCGCGTATGTCGTCATGCAGTACTTGATGACCATCGGCCACCACGACGAGGCTTACGTCGGAAAAACGGCAATCATCTATGGAGTCATACTCGCAACGCCGACTCTGACCCGCCGCAAAGACACCTTCATGGTCATTTGCGGGTTTCTCGCAGTCCTGGTGCTGATCGCCGGAGTTCTCCTGATCGAGGCCGGCTACTGGGTCTATTTACCGGCGGCTCTGCCGTTGCTGCTCGCGATGATCCGGATCCCCGAACGGTGGACACCGTTCGCCACCCCGGTCATCTTAGCCGCCACCGCCGCGCTGCTGGTCTACTTCGCATTCCTGGTAAGCATTCCTGCTCTCACCTGGTGAAGGCCCGCCAACATGCATCCGGGTTGAGTCCCGTCGCGAGCTGGAAGGTCACGAACTCCCAGAAGCGGCCGCCGGCGACACGTGATTTTCTTCGTGTCGGTGATGCGGGCGACTCTTTGCAGGGGTACCGGTTCGCGGCCACCTCCCTAGGATCATGTTTGTGGTTGAACGTATTCAGTCTGACTCGGTTGCTCATTCCACCCGGTGGTGTGCGGGGGCTGCGTCCGGCTACTGTGTGGCGATTGGGCTGCTTTTCTCCGATGCGGGCCCAGGCTGGCGAGGCTTCGGCTGGTTCCTCGCCGGAGCGTTCTTGGTGATCACGCTGATCCCGCAGCTGTTCCGCCATTCCAGGGCGTTTGTCATGGCGTGCTGGATATCAATCGCGCTTATCACGCTCGGCGGTTTTGTCGTGTTCTTCTTCGGCGGCTGCCTATTCATGCCCGCCACCCTGCCGTTGATCCTCGCCGCCCTTCGTCCCGCAGATCGCCGCTTCTGGTGGCGGGCGGACGTTCGCGACGACGGAGCGACGCCGTGATCTGTATAACCCTTCAGATGACGCAGGCTGCTGATTCTCGTCGCCGCGGCCGCAGCTCACTGCTCAAGATGGGCCGTATGCGGCTGTGGCGGGGCTGATCTCCGAGGCGGCAGCAAGCGGCGAAGCCGCCCGGCGTGTTGGCCGGGCGGCTTCGGGGTGCGTCTGGGGTCAGCGGTCGCGGTCGGAGGCGATGTCTTCGGAGTAGGTGGCGCCGCCGTCGGCCTGGCTGGTCAGTAGCTTGGCGCCGCCCTCGGGTGGGCCGGCCAGGGACTGTTCGCCGGCGGCCAGTTCCGGGAACTTCGCGTCGAAGGCGGGGCGCTCCGAACGGATCCGTGGCATGCGGTCGAAGTTGCGCAGCGGCGGCGGGGACGAGGTGGCCCACTCGAGGGAGTTGCCGTGGCCCCACGGGTCGTCGACGTTCACGATCTGGCCGGCCTTGTACGAGTGCCACACGTTGTAGACGAACGGCAGCGTGGCGATGCCGAGCACGAACGAGCCGATCGTGGAGATCGTGTTCAGGGTCGTGAAGCCGTCGCTGGGCAGGTAATCCGCGTAACGCCGGGGCATGCCCTCGGTGCCGAGCCAGTGCTGCACCAGGAAGGTGGCGTGGAAGCCGAGGAACGTCAGCCAGAAGTGAATCTTGCCGAGGCGGTCGTCGAGCATCCGGCCGAACATCTTCGGGAACCAGAAATAGATGCCGGCGAAGACGGCGAACACGATCGTGCCGAAGAGCACGTAGTGGAAGTGCGCGATCACGAAGTACGAGTCGGACACGTGGAAGTCGATGGGCGGGGCCGCCAGGAGCACCCCGGACAGGCCGCCGAACAGGAACGTGACCAGGAAGCCGATCGCGAACATCATCGGTGTCTCGAAGCTGATCTGGCCCCGCCACATGGTGCCGATCCAGACGAAGAACTTCATGCCGGTCGGTACGGCGATCAGGAAGCTCAGGAAGCTGAAGAACGGCAGCAGCACCTGGCCGGTGACGAACATGTGGTGCGCCCAGACGCTCATCGACAGTGCGCCGATCAGCAGCGTGGCCGCGACCAGGCCCTTGTAGCCGAAGAGCGGCTTGCGGCTGAAGACCGGGATAACTTCGGTGATGATGCCGAAGAAGGGCAACGCAACCACATAGACCTCGGGATGACCGAAGAACCAGAACAGATGCTGCCAGAGCATCGGCCCGCCGGTGTTCACGTCGAAGACGTGCGCGCCGAGGACGCGGTCGGCGGCGAGAGCGAACAACGAAGCCGCCAGGAACGGAAAGACCAGAATGACCAGAAGGCTGGTGACCAGCAGGTTCCAGGTCATGATCGGCAGCCGGAACATGGTCATGCCGGGGGCGCGGAGCGTGATGATCGTGGTAATGAGGTTGACCGCGCCGAGGATGGTGCCCAGGCCGGAGAGGGCCAGGCCGACCACCCACATGTTGCCGCCGATGCCGGGCGAGTGCAGCGAGTCGCTCAGCGGGGCGTAGGCGAACCAGCCGAAGTCGGCGGCGCCACCGGGCGTGAGAAATCCACTCATCGCGATCGTGCCGCCGAACAGGTAGAGCCAGTAGGCGAACGAGTTCAGGCGGGGGAACGACACATCCGGCGCGCCGATCTGGATGGGCACCACGAAGTTGGCGAAAGCGAACACGATCGGTGTCGCGAAGAACAGCAGCATGATCGTGCCGTGCATGGTGAACAGCTGGTTGTACTGCTCCGGCGACAGGTACTGCATGCCTGGCCGGGCCAGCTCCGCGCGCATGAGCAGGGCCATCACGCCGCCGAGGACGTAGAAGACCACCGAAGTGACCATGTACATGATGCCGATCTGCTTCGCGTCGGTCGTGCGCAGGATCCGGGTGAGAGCCGAACCCTTGACCTGCGGCCGGACCGGATACGGCCGAGCCTTGATCGGATGGGGGGCTACCGCGGTCATGCGTACTCCTCGGATGTCGCGTCTGGTGAAACGCTGCGCACCCTCTGTTATAGGCTTCCAACCGTCCGAACCGCTTGATTTCCGAGCATTGAGCACATCTCTGGCGTACCCGTCAAAGGGGGCGGAGCCTCGTGCTGGACCGCGACTACGAGCGTGCGCTGACCGAGATCGAACAGCAGCTGCACGCCGAGGACCCGGAGTTCGTGCGCACCTTCGCCGGCGAGCGCGCTTTCCCGACCGCCCTGGTGCTGGCGGCCGGGCTGTATATCACTATGCCGATCGTGGCGCTGCTGTTCGGCCCGAGGACCGCCCTGTTCACGCTGGCCGCCGGCGGTCTGATCGCGGTCGTCATCTGGTGCGGCCGCCGGACGTGAGAACGTCCGACGGCCGGGAGGAGCAGGGTCAGCTGTTCGGGAGGACCAGGACCTGGCCGGGGATGATGCGGTCGGGGTTGGTGATGATCGCGCGGTTGAGCGCGAAGATCTCCGGCCAGCGGCCGCCGTTGCCGAGCTTGGCCGTGGCGATGCCGCTCAGCGTGTCGCCGCGCTGCACCGTGTAGAGCCGGGGGATGTCGCCGACCGGCTGCTTCGGGGGCAGGACGAAGACCTGGCCGGGGAAGATGCGGTCGGGGTCGCGGATCAGCGCCTGGTTGAGCGAGTAGATCTGCGGCCAGCGGTTCGCGGCGCCCAGCCGGGCGGCGGCGATCGAGCTGAGCGTGTCGCCGGCCTGCACCGTGTAGGTCACCGGGGTCTGCGTCGTCGGCAGCACGCCGGCCAGGCGCAGCAGGTCGGCCAGTTCGAACGAGCCCGGCTTCGCGGCGGGCAGCGACGGGGTCCAGCCGGGCTGGGTCAGGATCGAGTCGGTGCTGCGGCGGACCAGGCCGATCAGGACCTCGGCGACCAGGGTGCTGCCGACCGGGCCCAGGTGGGCGCCGTTGTGGAAGTGCTTCGCCTCGGCGAGCACGTAGTACCAGAGCGGGGTGCGGAACTGGAAGCCGCCGGCCTCGAGGGCGAGGCGCTGGTCGGCGCTGCCCGCGGCGGCCAGGATCTCGTCCTTGGTCAGCGGCTGGATGCCGATGTGCTCGGCGACGGCCTGACCGGTCGGTAGCCGCAGGCGGTAACCGCGCAGGAGGTTGCGCACGGCCAGCCGGGCGGCCAGGTCGGGCGTCTCGGTCTCACCGGTCACCTTCTTCAGGGCGAACAGCGCCCCGAACTCGTTGTTGCGGAAAGCGGCGAGGCTCGGGTCGAGTCGCCGGGTCTTCATCACCGCCGGGTCGTCGCCGACGATGTTCTCCCACTGGATGATCCAGTTCTCCGGGAGGGTCGCGGCGCCGCCGAGCTCGCCGCTGAGCGCGGTGAACGTGAACAGCAGCTCGAGGGTGGCCGGCCGGCTGTCGAGCTGGAAGTTGCTGTTGAAGTTGTACGCCGCCCGCACCATCGTGTGGCCGATGCGGTAGCCGGCGACCGAGAACTCCAGCGGCATGAAGCTGGGCTCGGACAGCGGGTCGAACCAGCGATTGCCGTTCGCCACGATGTCGTCGACGATCGCCGGGTCGGCGATGCGCTTGAGGAAGTCGTGCACCACCACGTGCTGGTAGTGCTGGCGCAGCACCCGCTGTGCGTCGGCGAAGGACAGCCCCTGGCCGACCAGGGCGTTGTGTGCCCGCAGGAACGCGACGTGCAGCTGCGAGACGATCAGGTTCTCGTCGTTGCGCGGGTCGCCGATGACGGCCGCCCGGTCGTGCTCGATGTTGCCCGGGTCGGCCGGCTCGCGCGGCAGGTCGAGGAAATCGTCGCCCTCGGTGCCCGGCGGCCGCGCGAACGGCGCCGGCCGCGGTGGAACGAAGGGCGTGACCGTGCCGACCTGCATCTTGTTGCCGTCGGCCGGGTCGTGCGGCGCCGGCAGGCCGTAGACGCTGTCCAGGTCGAGGGTGGGCGTCCGCTCGTTCAGCAGCGCGTTGCGGATCTGCGCCACGTTCAGCGGCGTCATCGCCGGATCGAGCAGCTGGGCCATGGTGGCCGAGCCGAACCCCTTCTGGACCTCCAGGGTGATGTCGTGGTCGACGAACTGCCCGAAGTACGTGTACGCCGCCGGGATCGGGCTGTCGTCGCCGGCCACGTCGGTGTCCACCATGGCCGAACCGAGGTTCTTCAGCAGCTCCGGCGTGTTCGCCGCCTGCGGCAGCAGGTTGGCCTCGTCGTCCTGCAGGCCCGGGAACAGGAAGTCGAAGCTCTGGCTCCCGGCCGGCCTGGTCAGCGCGAACGCCGCCGCGTTCGCGACGCCGACCTCGGCGAAACTCGAGGTGGCGGCTTGGATGTCGTGTTCAGTGATGGAACGTCCGTGTCCGAGACGCGGCATGTCCAATCACTCCCCCCATGAGTGATGTGAACGGCCGGCGTCGACCCCTCGAGGCCGGCCGCTATCCAGTTGCCGGTCACGATAGGTAACCGCCGCAACTACGGCAGGCAGTAACCCGACACTCCTCGATGGACGACACGCTTGACTCTCGTTACTCAGGCGAGTAAAAAATTACCCATGCGAGTAAACGATTCGGTGGCGGCGAGCGCGCGGCGGGCTCAGATCGTCATGGCGGCGATCGACACGATCGCCGAGCTGGGTTATGGCAATGCCTCGTTCGCGCGGATCGCCAAGCGTGCCGGGATCAGCAGCACGCGGCTGATCTCCTACCACTTCGACGACAAGACCGAGCTCGTCCGCGCGGTGGTCGGCGCGGTGCTGGCCGAGGCGGCCGAGCACATGGGCAAACGGCTGCGCGCGGCGTCCACGCCGGGCGAGTCGCTCGCCGCCTACATCGAGTCGAACCTGGAATTCATCGCCGAGCACCCGACCGCGATCCGCGCGGTCATCGAGATCGGGTCGAACGCCCGCGCCGAGGACGGCACGCCGCTGGTCCGGGCGTCCGACGTGGACGATCCGATCGCCCGCCTGGCCGAGCTGTTCCGGGCCGGGCAGACCGCGGGGGAGTTCCGCGACTTCGACCCGATCGTCATGGCGGTTACGGTGCGCGCCGCCATCGACGCCGCGGCCAACCGGCCCGAGCTCGACCCGCACGCCTACGCGGCCGAGCTGGTCGCCCTGTTCGCCCACGCCACCCGGAAGGACCCCGCATGACCATGACCATGAATCCGGTAAGAAGGCGCAGCACGCTCCTCGTGCAGATGTTCGTCGACTTCGGGCTGCCACTCCTGGTGTATTACGGGCTGCGGGCCGCCGGTGTCGGCCAATGGTGGTCGCTGCTGCTGTCCGGCGTGGTGCCGGTGGTGACGATCGTCGTCCGGTTCGCTCGCACCCGGCAGGTCGACTACGTGGCGCTGTTCATCCTCTCCGTCGTGGCGCTCAGCCTGGGCATCTCGGCGATGACCGGCGACCCGCGGACGATGCTGGTCCGCGACGCCTGGGGTGGCCTGCTCGCCGGCCTGATCGCGGTGTGGCTGCTCGCCTCGGTGTGGGTCGGCCGGCCCGCCACGATCTACCTGATCCGGTCGTTCGTGCTGGCCAAGGTCGGTCCGGAGGGGCTGCGGGCGTGGGAGGCCAAGTGGGACGACGACCGGGACTTCCGGCACGGCCTGCGGGTGGTGACCTTCGTGTGGGGCTGCGCCGGCCTGCTCAACGTGGTGGTCACGCTGGTCGCCGCCTACCTGCTGCCGCTCGACCTCGCGCCGGCCGTGCTCAACGTCAGCTGGCCGGTGATCGTGGCGCCGACGTTCGTCTTCCACCTCTACTACACGAAGAAATGGGATCTGCGAGCATGAGTCCCGACGTGATCGTCGCGGGGGCCGGCCCGACCGGCTTGATGCTCGCCGGTGAGCTGGCCCTCGGCGGCGCCCGGGTGGTCGTGCTGGAGCGGCTGGCCGCCCGCAGCGGCCAGTCCAAAGCCCTCAACCTGCAGCCGTGCTCGGCCGAGGTGCTCGCCTCCCGCGGACTGCTCGACGACATCCTCGCGC
Organism: Actinoplanes sp. NPDC026619; assembly: GCF_040638295.1. Classification (NCBI taxonomy): domain Bacteria; kingdom Bacillati; phylum Actinomycetota; class Actinomycetes; order Micromonosporales; family Micromonosporaceae; genus Actinoplanes; species Actinoplanes sp. NPDC026619. The sequence goes on along the minus strand of NZ_JBEZYA010000001.1, from coordinate 235,278 downwards.
TGGCCCCGGCCCGGCTGCCGCGCGGCCACTTCGCCGGCATCCCGCTGGACTATTCGCAGCTGGACACCCCGTTCCCGTACCAGATCGGCATCCCGCAGGCCCGGGTCGAGGAGCGCCTGGCCGAGTGGGCGCGCTCGCTGGGCGCCGATATCCGGTACGGCACGGCGGTCGAGTCGTTCGAGCAGGACGAGACGGGCGTGACCGTCGACGGTGTGCGCGCCGGTTACCTGGTGGGCTGCGACGGGGCGCACAGCGCCGTACGCAAGCAATCAGGGGTTGATTTTCCCGGCCGTGATGGGCGGGTCTGTGCGGTGGTCGCCGATGTGACCCTGGCCGGTGCGGGCCCGGCCGAGTGGGCGCTGCCGGCGCCGAAGGCCGGCGGCATGCTGACCGTGCTGCCGCTCGACGGTGGGGTCTTCCGGGTCCTGGCGGCCGGGCCGGTCCAGATGGCGGCGGCGCGCACCGACCCGGTGCCGGCGGCCGAGCTGGCCGATGCCCTGGCCGGCGACGGCTTGACGTTAGGCGAGGTGCGCTGGGCCAGCCGCTTCACCGACGCGACCCGGCAGGCGGCCCGCTATCGCACCGGGCGGGTGTTCCTGGCCGGGGACGCCGCGCACATCCACTCGCCGGCCGGCGGGCAGGGGCTCAACCTCGGCCTGCAGGACGCGTTCAACCTGGGCTGGAAGCTTGCCGAGGTGATCCGCGGCGAATCCGGTGACGAGCTGTTGGACAGCTATCACGCGGAGCGGCATCCGGTCGCGGCGCGGGTGCTGCAGTCGACCCGGGCGCAGGGCATCCTGCTGGTGCCGGACGACGACGTGACGGCGCTGCGCGAGGTCTTTACCGAGCTGATCGACGCGCGGGCGCTGGCCGAGCGGGTGGCCGGGCTCGATCACGGCCACCGGTTCCCGGGGCTGGATCTGACCGTGCTGCACGACGGCCGCCGGCACGTCGTCGCCACGGCGGACGGCCCGATCGAGGTGCGACCGGACGGCTTCGCCGCCGTGCCGGCTTACTGCGGGTCGCGGGTGGCGTAGCCGGTGCGGTAGGCGAGGACGACGGCCTGCACGCGGTCGCGGACGCCGAGTTTTGTCAGGATGCGGGCCACGTGGGTCTTCACCGTCGTCTCGGCCACGACCAGGGTGGCGGCGATCTCGGCATTGGACTGGCCGCGGGCGATCAGCCCCAGGACGTCGAGCTCGCGTTCGGTGAGCGCGGCCAGTTCGGCCGGCAGCCCGGTGACCGGGGCGGGCGGCGCGGCGAACTGCTCGACCATCCGCCGGGTGATCGAGGGCTCGATCAGCGAGTCGCCGGTGGCGGCCGCCCGCACCGCGGCGATCAGGCGGCTGGACGGGGCGTCCTTGAGCAGGAAACCGGCGGCGCCCGCGCGCAGCGCGCGATAGATGTACTCGTTCTGGTCGAAGGTCGTCAGCACGACGATCGTGGGCGGGTCGGGCTGGCGGAGGATCTCCTCGGTGGCGGCCAGGCCGTCCACCTCGGGCATCCGGATGTCCATCAGGATCACGTCCGGTGACACCAGGCGGGCCTGGCGGATCGCCTCGGCGCCGTCGGCCGCCTCGGCCACCACCTCGATGTCGCCCTCGGCCTCCAGGATCACCCGGAAGCCGGTGCGGACGAGGGTCTGGTCGTCGGCGACGAGGACCCGGATCTTCTCGGACACGCCGCGATTCTCCCGCCCGCCGAGAAGGACCGGGGTCATCCCTGCGGAGGATGGCGGTCGCCGAACATCGTCCTTGCGGAAGACGCAGGTTACGAACGCCTCTCCCTAGCGTCATGGGCATCCGATTGAGGGAGATTGACATGACCAAGTTCCGGCCTCTCGACTACGTGCTCGCCGCCCTGATGACCGCAGCCGGCATCTTCTTGATGTGGGAGAACATCGTGGCCGGCGACGACCCGTCGCTGATCCATCAGGTGGAGACCAGGTCGTGGCTGATCGTGCCGGTGTTCCTGCTGGTCACGGTGCCGATCTTGTGGCGGCGCAGCAACATCCTCGCCGTCGTCGGCGCGACCCTCGCCGCCACCGCGATCCACGTCCTCGCGTTCGGCTGGCTCACCCGCTGCGGAGCGGTGCTGCCGCTGTCGTTCGCCCTCGCCTACGCCATCGCCCGCTTCGCGCCCAGCCGTCGCGACCACCTGCTGAGTCTGGCCGGTGTGGTCGTGCTGCTGCTGATCACCCTGTGGCGGGACTCGTCGGCCGACATCGCCGGCGCGATGCCGATCGCTCTTCCCGGCGCCGCCCTCTTCTACGGCGCGGGGTTGCTGGTCCAGAATCGGGTCAACAAGAAGCAGCAGCCGGTCCCGGCCGTCGAGCGCGCAACTGTCTGATGCTGCGAGGGAGCGCGATCATGAGTGAGATCTTCCGCGGGCTCAAGGTTCGCGACTGGTTGCTCGCGGGAGTTCTCACCGTGCTCGCCGCCGTGCTGTCCTGGATGAACATCATGGCTTCGGACGCCGAGACGGCACGGGACGTGGCGGCCGGCGAGATGGCGCACGCCACCGACACCCACTCGTGGTGGCAGCTGCCGCTGTTCGTCGCGGCGTTCGTGCCGGTGCTGTGGTGGCGGCGCGGCGTGCTGACCGCCACCGGTGTCTCGCTCGGCGTGATGGTGCTGCACGACCTGCTGTTCGGCTGGGTCACCCGGTGCGGGGCGGCGCTGCCGCTGGCGTTCGTGTTCGCGTTTCTCGGGGCGCTGTCCTATGGCCGTACGAAAGCCTGGGTCTGCTGCATCTTGAGCGCCCTGCTGACGGTGGCCGTGCTGGTGGTGGACTCGTCGGCCGGGCCGGGCGCGATGGTGCTGGCCCTGCCGGTGGTGCTGATCGTCTTCGGCGTGGGCCGGGCCGCGCGGCACCGTTCGATGCTGAACCGGCAGCTCAAAGCGCGCGACGAGGAGTTGCGGCAGCTGCGCGACGACCGGGCCGCGCTGATCGTGGCGGACGACCGGGCGCGGCTGTCCCGGCAGCTCGACGGCCTGCTGCAGGAGCGGCTCGACGAGCTGACCCGGGCGGCCGAGACCGGCCTCGAACTTCCGCCGGAGCAGGCGCGGGCCGAGTTCGCGTCGATCGAGGCGGGCGGCCGGCAGACGATGGACGACATGCGGGAGATCGTCGGGCTGCTGCGCGGCGGCGAGGTCACCCTCGCCCCGGCGCCGACGGTGGCGCATCTCGACGCGTTGCTGGCCCGGCACCGTTCGCCGCTGTCCCGGCTGACCGTCAGCGGCGATCCGCGGTCGCTGCCGGCCACCGTCGAGCTGTCCGCCTATCGCATCGTGGAATACCTGGTCACCGCGCTCGCCGACCGCCCGGTGCAGGTTTCGATACGTTTCGACGACGAAGCCTTGGAGATCCAGGTGCAGGGTTCGGTGAGCCGCGGCGCCGACGTCCGAGCCGCGGTGGCCCGGGTGCGCGAACGCGCGAAGCTGCACGCCGGCTCGGTGGACGTGAAGCTCGGCCGCGGATCCGCCCGCGTGGTGGCGCAACTGCCCGTCCTGGGCTGACCGATGACCTGGCCGCGGATCCCGCCCGGGCGGGATCCGGTCCGGTGGCTGCCGATTCCGCTGGTGCTCCTCGTGGTCGTGCTGCCGACCGGGTGGCACGGCTGGCCGCACACCCTCGCGGGAAATGTCCTTACCGCCTGCCTCGTCCTGAGCGGACTCGCTCTCCTGTGGTGGCGCACGCACCCGCGGGCGGTCGCACTCGGCGGCGGCGTGTTGTGGCTGGTCGGCGCGGCGTGCGCCGGCACCGGATGGTTCCCCGACCTGGCGTTCGTGATCCTGGCACTGCTGTCGACGGTGGCCGCACTGGGCTTCCGGAGTTACGCGGCCGGCGCCGTCCTGATCGCCTTTCTGGCGCTGCTCTTCGTCGCCACGGACTCCACCAATCCGGTCCCGCTGATCATCTTCGGGGTGCCCGGCTTCCTGGCCGGCACCATCCTGAGGCTGCGCCGCGAGACCGCCGACCAACTGGCCGAGCGCAACCGTGAGCTGGAGGAGGAGCGCGAGCTCTTCGCCGACCTCGCGCTGCGCCACGAACGCGCCCGGATCGCCGCCGAACTGCACGACATCATCGGCCACGCGATCAGCGTGATGATCATTCAGGCGGCGGCCGGTCAGCGCCTGGTCGACCGCGATCCGCCCGCGGCCCGGCGGGCCTTCGAGGCGATCGCCGAGTCGGCCCGGCAGGGCCGCGACGACCTGCAGCGCCTGGTCGACCTGCTGGGCGGGACCGAGCTCGGCGGTCCCGATCTGGCGCTGATCGAGGAGGTGGTCAGCCGGGCGGCACGCAGCGGCCTCGACGTGTCCTGCCGGTTCGAGGGCGCCCGCGACGGGGTGGCCGCGCCGGTCGCGCACCTCGCCTTCCGGGTGGTGCAGGAAAGCCTGACCAACGCGCTGCGGCACGCCCCCGGCTCGGCGGTGCGGGTCACGGTGAGCGGCGCCGAGCGCTCCTTGCGCGTACGCGTGGAGAACGACCCCGCCGAAACCGACCGCCCCGCCCTGCCCGGCACCGGCCGTGGCCTGACCGGCCTGCGCGAACGCATCCAGCAGCAGGGCGGCCAGCTCACCGCCGGCCCGACCACGCCCGGCGGCTGGCTGGTGCAGGCCAGCCTGCCTCAGACCGCCTCGTAGGTCTCGGCCCGCAGCCGCTCGGTCATTGCCGCCACGGTCAGCGGCCGGTCGTAGTGGAAGCCCTGGCCCGAGCGGTAGCCGAGCAGCGTCAGCTCGGTCGCCTGGGCCGGCACCTCGATGCCCTCCGCCACCGTGTCCAGCTGCAGCGCCTGGGCGAGCCGGATGACCGCCTCGGCGACCGCCGAACCCTGCGGCTCGCCGTTGAGCTCGGAGACGAAGCAGCGGTCGAGCTTGAGAATGTCGATCGGCAGCCGGGTCAGGTAGCGCAGCGACGAGTAGCCGGTGCCGAAGTCGTCGACCGCGATCCGGATGTCGGCGCGGCGCAGCACCTCCAGGACCGCCGCGCCCTCGCTCTCGTGCACCAGGGCGCTCTCGGTCAGCTCGAGCACCAGGTCGTGCGGGTCGAGGCCGGTGCCGGCCAGGGTGGCCAGCAGCGCGTCGGTCACGCCCGGCTTGCGCAGCTGGTGCGGGGACAGGTTGACGCTGACGTAGAGGCGGCGGCCGAACTCCTGCTGCCACTGCCGGGTCTGGCGGGCGGCGTTCTCGAGCACCCACAGGCCGATGGCGTCGATGGCGCCGATGCGCTCGGCGGCCGGGATGAACGCGTCCGGGTAGAGCGTGCCGCGCTCCGGGTGGTCCCAGCGGACCAGGGCCTCCATGCCGGTGATCTCGCCGGTGGCCAGCGTGACGATCGGCTGGTACTCGACCCGGAGCTGGCCGGCCGCGGTGGCGGCGAGCAGCTCGGTGTCGAGCGCGTCCGCCGCGCCGGCCGCTGACTCCAGGCCGGGGTGCCAGAGCTCGGGCTTCGTCTGGCCGGCACGTTTGGCCGCGTACATCGCCATGTCGCCCCGGTGCCGCACGGTGGCGACATCGGCCTCGGGGTCGGTCAGGACCACGCCGATGCTGGCGCGGATCGGGGTCGGCTCGGCGGCGGCGCGGTCGAGGATCCGCTGCGCCACGGCGACGGCCTGCTCGGCGCTGCCGGCCCGGTCGAGCAGCACTACGAACTCGTCGCCGCCGACCCGGGCGGCCACGTCGCTGCCGCGCACGGTGGCCCGCAGCACGTCGGCGAACGAGACGAGCATGGCGTCGCCGGCCTCGTGCCCGAGGGTGTCGTTGATCTTCTTGAAGCCGTTCAGGTCGATCACCAGGAACGCCGAGGCCACGCCGGTCTCCTGGTCGCGGCGGACCGCTGCCTCCAGCGCCGGGGCGATCGACAGCCGGTTCGCCAGGCCGGTCAGGTGGTCGCGGACGACCAGGCCGTGGTTCTCGCGCATCGCCACGACCTGGCGCAGCACAACGGCGCCGGTCATCACGATGACGCCGACGGCCAGGCCGCTCCACGGGTAGAAGTTGTCCTCACGGGCGGCCGCGACCAGCAGCATCACGTAACCGGCGAGCAGCGCGGCGTACGGCAGATAGGCGACGCCGGACCGGGTGCTCTCCTTCGGCGGGGTTTCGCCGGCGGGCGTCCGGATGTGCATCGCGGCGGCGGCCGCCATGATCAGGTCGGCGCCGTTGAGCGTCACCGACATCGGCGTGCTCCACGACATCGGGCCGCGCCCGAGGATGTATGCGTAGGTCACGTCGCCGGCCAGGTAGGTGATCAGGCCGGCCAGGAACAGCGGCAGCGGGCCGCGCCACGACGGCAGGCCGTTGCGCATCAGCAGCGCGCAGACGCCGAAGATCAGGACCAGGTCGGTGACCGGGAAGCCGATCACGACCAGGGTGTCCGGTCCGATCCGGCCGTGCTGCAGGGCCGGGCCGAGCTGGAAGTACCAGGAGACGACGAACCCGCCGCCGATGATCGTGGTGAAGTCGGCGGCGAACCTGGTCCGCTGCCGCCCGGAGAGCGGGTTCATCGGCAGCAGCAGGATGCCGACCAGCATCAGCGGCGCCCAGGCCAGCCGCCCGACCAGCGCCGCCAGCACCCCGGACATGGGCAGGTGGCCCTGGTGGGTCGCGGCCATCACGACCGAGAACGGCTGGGGCAGCAGCATCGCGGTGAACGCGATCGCGAACCAGCGCCACGACCGGCGCATCCGGGCCGGCCCGCGGAACGCGGCGATCCAGCTGAACGTCGTGGTGACCACCGAGGTGATCAGGTACGACCGGTAGAACTCGGCGTCGGCCGCGGCGCCGCCGGGCTCGGCGACGATGCGCAGCCCGACGGTGGCCAGGGTGACCAGGCCGAGGATCACCAGCATTACGTGCGCACGCAGAAATCGACCGATTTTCGCCATCACACCCTTAAGATCGGCGGGTGTACGGCGGGGGAAAGGTTCGGCTGGTTGGCGTTCGGTTGCGTCACGCCATCGCGTAGGAGCCCTTGCCGTCCCGTTTCACCGCGTACATGGCGTGATCCGCCTCGCGCAGCAGCGAATCGCCGTCGCCGGTCCGCTCGCCCGCGACCGCGATGCCGATGCTCACGCCCACCCGGGCGGTGCCGAAGCCGGCCAGCTCGATCGGGGCCTCGACCGCCTGCACCATCCGGGCGGCGATGTCGCGGGGGTCGTCCTCGGCGCCGGCCAGCAGGACCGCGAACTCGTCCCCGCCGAGCCGGGCGACCGTGTCGGCCGCCCGCACGCACGTGGTCAGGCGCCGGCCGACCTCATGGAGCAGGGCGTCGCCGGCCGCGTGCCCCCAGCGGTCGTTGACCTGCTTGAAGTCGTCCAGGTCGACCAGCATCGCCACCACCGGGCCGCCGGCCTCGACCGCCGCATCCAGGCGCTCGGCGTACAGCGAACGGTTGGGCAGGCCGGTCAGGCCGTCGTGGAAGGCGTGGTGGCGCAGGCGGGCGGCCAGGGCGTCCCGCTCGGCGAGCGAGTCGCGCAGGCCGGCCTGGGTCTCGTGCAGCTCCCGCACCTTGCGGTCGAGCTCGCCGAGCAGCCGGGCGTTCTCCCGGAACGCGCTGAGCTGCCGCAGCATCACGAGCAGCGTGCTGAGGGCGGCGCCGGCCAGGGCGATCGGCACGTTCGTCGACTCGTGCTCGACCACGGCGTGCGTGAGCAGCAGATAGGTGACCGCGACCGCGCCGTACGGAAGCAGGCTGTAAGGCTTGCTCCGCGCCTGGCGCAGGCGGCCCGCGTTGCCGGTGAGCTGGATCTGGTTGACCCGCAACGCGATCACCAGCAGGGCGTGTGCGGTCACCGTGCCGGCCAGGTACCAATGCAGCTGGTGGGCGGTGAGGCCGTCCTTGGCCATGGCGTCGGCGCCGGACTTGACGGCCGCGGCGCCCGCCCCGATCAGGCCGCAGGCCAGGGTGAACGGCGCGGTGCCGGACATCACGAGCTTGGCCACGACGAACACGCACAGCAGGATGAGGACCGGGCCGATCAGCACCTTCAACAGCGCGTTCGGCAGTTCCGGGGCGACCAGGTGCCAGCCGACGACGACGGCGGCCACCATCACGGTGGCCAGGTCCATCCAGAAGCGGGTGCGCTCCCGCCGGGTGCCGAACCCCAGCGGCACCGTGAGCAACGCGTACATCAGTCCGGCGCTGCCCAGCGCCAGGATGGCCAGCGAGACCTGGCCACCGGTCGCGGCGGCGTCGGCGAGCGGATCGCGGAAGGTGGTGCCGATCTGCGCCAGATCGCCGATCAGATAGATCGCGCCGGACGCGGCGACCGACCACCAGAACCGGCGGATCGGCGCGGTCAGGCCCGACGTCCGGGCCGTGGACCGGGCCACCCAGACCAGGAAGACGTGGATGACGGCGACGAGCGGCCAGGCGGCCGCCACAGGAAGCAGCCCGGTTGCGAACAGCACGACCGCGACGGCGGTGCCGCCGAGCAGCCAGGCCAGCAACGGGTCCTTCCGCGTCAGCTCCATCACCGGCCCCATCGGCAGGGCGACGGCCGGCTGAAGGCCTTCCGCCGGCCAGCCCCCGAAAGTCACCCGCTGAGGTTACGGCGCGGCGTTGAGCAGGTCGAGCGCGCTGTGCTGACAACTGTGATTGGTGCCGCGGAACGGCCCGGCCCAATGCGAGCCGTACGCGTCGATGCTGTCCCGGTCGTTCGCGTAGGCGCTGTCCGCGTTGCGCTGCAGGTAGGTGTTGTAGGCGCCGCCGGTCGCACTGTTCAGCACCCCCAGCCCGCGGATCGCCGCGCCCTTGAACGACACCCCGTCGCCGCTGCACGCGTCCGGCTCGTTCGGCTCCCGCAGGATTCCGCCGGGGGAGAGGTAGCCGCTGGTCGTCATCGCGTCGCCGATCCGGCGGGCGGTGGTGATCAAGCCGGCATCCCCGGTCAGCCGATTGAGCTCCACCAAGGCATTGATCAAGACCCCTTGGTTGTACGTCCAGGTCACGTCACCGTTGTTCTTGCAGGTGCTCAGGTTGACCCCGTCGTTGACCAGGTTGGAGCTGTTGAGCATGCCGGTGCTCTGGAACCAGGCCCAGTCGGCCAGGGCCCGCTGCCGGTAGACCGTGTCGCCCGCGATACGCCGGCTGAGCGCGGCGTTGAGCTGGATGAAGAGACTGTTGGGGATGGCGTTCTTGGCGGTGCGGGCGGTGTTCCACCAGACGCCGCCACCGCACTTGGTGTCCCAGTAGCTGTACATCCAGTCGGCGTCGGCGCGGGCGGTGTTGAGGTAGCGGCTGTCGCCGGTCAGGTCGTAGGCAGCCACCCAGGCCAGGCCCCACCAGCCGGTGTCGTCCAGGTACTCGTTGCGGAACTGCCCCTGCGCCGCATTGACCTGCTTGTCGTAGGTGCTCGCGATCGCGTACTGGTAGCTGTTCATGCCGCTGCGCTGGATGTTGTTGATCACCGAGGTCAGCGCGTTGGCGCCGGTCCACCAGCCGTTGTGGTCGAAGAGGCCGGTGCTGCGGTCGAAGCGCATCATCAGCGCGGTGGCCGCCGACGTCCGCCGGTCCCACGCGTTCCAGTTGCTGCGCGTCCACGCGGTGCAGGCGATCTCCGGCCGGTCGCCGGCCTTGCCGCAGGCGCGCAGCGCGCCCACCCCGGTGCTGCCCCAGTCGTCGACGTTGAACTGGGCCGTGCGCCATCCGGCCGAGCCGGCCGGGATCGTGGTGTCGCCGAGCTTGGAGCCGTCCGCCCAGCTCTGGCCACCGTCGAAGGACCGGTCCAGCCACACCTCGTCGCCGGCCGCACCGCTCTCGATCGAGGCCCAGGCCATCGCGTCGGTGTCGTTGACGTGCACCTTGAAGACGCGGCCGTAGAGGCTGCCGCTGACCGGCACCCGGTCGGCGGTCGCGAGCCCCGGGTCGCGGCCGTCGCAGTAGCGGTTGCAGACGGTGGCGGCTAGCGCCGGCGCCGCCGCTGCCGTTGTCACCAGGGCCACGGCCGTGAACAAGGCGGTCAGCTTCATAAAGTTAACAAAGCTGTTAGATCGTCAGATGTCAATGATTGCTGCCCCTAAGGGCAGAACTCGCGCAGCGCGGCCGAGTCGGCCGGGTCGATCCACTCGTAGGAGCCGCGCAACTGGTCGGCGATCTGCTCGACCGGCGTGACGGCCGCGGTCATCACGCCCCAGGGCATGTCGACGTGCAGCAGGGCCCGCTTGATCCCGCCCGGCAGGTGCGGGCTGTCCGGGCCGGCGCCACGCAGCAGCAGGCCGCCGGTGGAGACGTCCTGGACGTGCCCGCTCACCGGCACCAGGCGGCGGCCCGGCCCCGACTCGACCTGGGCGGTGCCGTTCGCGGTGTAGGTCCCGGGCTTGCGCGCGGCGCCGCGGCGCTGCACCACGTCGGTGGGCAGCCCGCCGGTCACGGTCAGCCGGCCGTCGCGCAGCTCGGCCTCGACCCAGGTGACGCCGGCGCTGGTGACCAGCTCGAGGATGCCGTACCGCCGGGTGCCCTGCTCGTCGAGGCTGAGCACCAGCATCGGCGGGAGCTCGGTGACGAAGTTGGCCTGCACCTCAGCCAGATTGATCAGGGGCAGGTCCGGCTCGCCCGGGCAGCGCAGGGTCAGGGTGGTGCCGGCCGGAACCGCGATCATCTCCCGAGGCTCTCACGGCGGGCCGCCCCGCCGCCGCCGAATTGATCAGCTGAGGGGCCCTTCGGGATTTAAGGCCCCGTTAACGAAGATCCAGTTACGGTCCTGCGCATCAACGGTCCGACAAGCCGATCGAGGGTTATTCATGGGGTCAGTCATGGCTGAGCAACGTGTGCGGCAGGCACGGCAGCTGGACCTGCTGATCGGGCAGAAACTGGAGTACGTGCGGCTCGACCACACGATCGTCCTGAGCCTGTCCGGCGGCAACCAGGTCGTGATCGAAGCTCCGGCCCTGCTGTCCGGACCGAACGGCCCGTTCGCCGTCGAGCCGGGCGTGACCAGTTCGGACGTCCTCGCGATGCTGCTCGGCGACGTCGTGCACGGCGCCCGGGCGCGCGAGTCCGGCGAACTGGCGATCTGTTTCGCCGGCGGTGCCGAGCTGCTGGTCGGCCCGGACGCCGACTTCGAGTCCTGGGCGATCGTCGGCCCGGACGGCCTGCTGGTCGTCTGCCTGGCCGGCGGCGAGCTCGCCGTCTGGGGCCGGTAGGTCACGACCGGCTGTTGAGAAAGCCCAGCACGACGGCCGTCCACCAGCCCAACTGTGAGATCCCGGTGGCGGCGGCGAATCGGGCGAGCGGCGGGCGGCGGCGCGACAACTGACCGGCATGGATCCCGTTCAGGCCGACGATCAGGACCGCGACGGCCTCCAGGGGCTGGGCGGGCCGAGGAACAGGCCGGTGGTCAGCAGACCGGCGAAGCCCAGCCAGATCGGCACGTGCGCGCCGGCCGCGGTGCGCAGGACGTCGTCGAGCGAGCGGCGGCCGGTCAGCCACAGCAGGCCGAACCAGTCGACCAGCAGCACCGCCCCGAAACCGACCACCACCGATACCAGGTGGCCGAACAGCGCGACGCCGTGCACCAGGTCGGAAGGGTGCTGCCGGGGCGCGCCGGCCACCACCGCAAGCCAGCACGCGACGACCAGCCCGCCCCGCCACACCGGCGACGCGGGCCGGCGGTGCCGGCCGGCTTCAGTGACCACGACAGGGAGACGGCGGCCGGGCCGCCGAAAAACACAAATGGCCAGTACGATCCCGGCCCATGGAATCTGTGGCCGCATGGTCGAAACCGGGCCGTGCCGTCGAACGGGCGATGACCGTGGCCGCGCTGACCGTCGCGCTCCTGCTCAGCCTTACGGCCATCGACGACTTCGACTCCACCACCCAGCGGGCAACTTTCGTGTTCACGCCCCTGTTGCTCGCCCACCTCATCGGCCAGGTGATCAACCTAGGGCTGCGGCCGTCCCCGTCCATTCGCCCGCCCGCCGCCGGCGTCACCGATCAGGGCGAGCCGGGCCAGGCTTTCCGGTACGCCCGATGGCCGGCCTACTGGGGCATGGCCGGCCTGGCCCTGGGCGCTGCCTTCATGACGCTGTTCGCAGTCGATCTGGGCCAGGCGGGCGGCGCCGCCTGGGCGCTGGCCGTCGTCTTCGCCGGGTTCGGGCTGGCCGCCGCGGCGTGTGTGGTCGTCGAGCTGCGCCTGGCGCCCGGCATGGTCGTCCTGACGCCCACCGGCATCTATCACCGTGCGTCCCGTCACGAGCACTTCGTGCCGTGGCCGGCCGTTACCGATGTGCTGGCCACGGAGCGCCGCCGGATGCCGTGCATCATCGTGCGGGCCGCACCGGCCGACGGCATCCGCCTCCGACGCTACCTCGGTCCGCTGGCGATGGCCGACAAACCGACGCTCATGATCATCCCGACCTACTGGCTCGGCGCGAACGCGGTGCCGGCCTACCGCGCTATGCGGTACTACTTCGAGCATCCGGACGAGCGGCCGGCGCTCGGTGCTCCTCATGCGGCCGGTTCCTGACCAGTGTCAGCACGACGACGGCGCCGAGAAGGAAGACGATCGCGGTGACGACCAGGACGGCATTCACGCCGGAGACGAAGGCGTCACCGATGGCCATCCGTACGGCCGGGGGCAGCTGACCACCGCCGGATCGGCCGTCCGCAACCGCGGCGGTGACCTGGTCGCCCACGGCGGCGGGCACGGCGCGCCCGGCCAGTTCGCCGGGCAGCTCGGCCAGCAGACGGCGGGCGAGCAGCGCGCCGAGCAGCGCCGACCCCAGCACCGAGCCGAGCTGGCGGATCGTGTTGACGATGCCGGAGGCCGCCCCGACCTGGGCGGCCGGGACGCCGGCCAGCGCGGCCGCGGTGCTCGGCGAGACGACCAGGCCGCAGCCGGCGCCGAGCACCGCGAAGTACGCCCACGCGCTGCCGAAGCCGGTGCCGGCGTGCTGGGTCATCAGGCCGAGACAGCCGCCGGCCGCCACCACCAGGCCGGCCGCCATCGGCGCCTTGAAGCCGGCGTGCCGAACGAGGGGACCGGCGAGTCCGGCCGCCGCGATGTAGACCCCGAACAGCACCAGCAGTCGGTATCCCATGTGGAGGGCGCTCAGTCCCTGGGCCCGTTCGAAGAAGAGCGCCTCGATGATCGCCACCCCGGTGAAGCCGAACATCGCGATCGCGGCCACCACGAGCACCCCGGCGAACGACGCGGAGCGGAACAGCCGCAGATCCAGCATCGGCGCCGGGCTGCGCCGCTCGACCACGATGAAGCCGGCGACGGCCAGGATCGTGACCGGGACGGCGGCGAGGAGGTGGTCGCCCTCGATCGCGGCGTAGACCGGGGCAGCGACCGCAATCGTGCCGAGGACCACGCCGGGCAGGTCGAGCCGGGCCGCCGGGCCGCGTGACTCCGGCACCCAGAGGCGCGCACCGGCGACCGTGACCGCACCGAGCGCGGCGGTGGGCAGGAAGACCGCGTGCCACGACGTGATCTCGAGCAGCGCCCCGGCCACGACCGGCCCGATCGCCAGCCCGATCCCGGAGGACGCCGCCCAGAGCGTGATGACCTCGGTGCGGCGGTGCGGGTCGGGGAACGCGTCGCCGAGGATCGCCAGGCTGTTGGGCAGGATCAGTGCGCCGCCGACGCCGGCCACGAACTGCCCGGCGATGGCGGCGGCGAGACTGCCGCCGGCGATCAGCAGCAGCGAGCCGGCCATCATCACGACCACACCGGCCACGAACAGCCGCCGCCGGCCGAAGCGATTGCCCAGGGTGGCCGCGGTCAGCACGAACGTCGCCACCGGCAGGGTGTACGAGCTGGGGATCCAGACCAGGGTGGCCGGACCGACCAGCAGGTCGTCCTGGATCGCTGACAGCGCCGCGGCCGACGTGGTGATCTGCAGGAACGTCATCATCGCGCCGAAGCACATGACGAGCACCGTCATCGGGCCGCCACCCCGCCGGCCAGCAGCATCTCCCGGCACCGGGAGCGCTGCACCTTGCCGCTGGTCGTGACCGGGAGGGCGCCGGTGGCCAGGAGCAGCACGTCGGCGATCTCGACGTCTGCTCGGCGGCCACCGCCGCGCGCACCGCGTTCGCCTCGTCGCCGGCCGGCTGCTCGCGCACCTCGACGGCGACGGCGAGCCGGCTGTCGTCCGCGCCGTACGGGAAGACCACGCAGCGCCGGCCGCCCAGGGCGGGGTGGCTGCGCTCCACGGTGTGCTCGATGTCCGGTGGCTGGATCAGCCGGCCGTCGTCGAGCACGATCAGGTCGGCGAGCCGGCCGATGACGAACAGCTCCCCGTCCCAGAGGAAGCCGAGGTCGCCGGTGCGCAGGTAGTCGCGCTGGTCGAAGCCGGTGAGGCGGGCGGCGAAGGCTTTCGACGAAGTGCCCGGCGCATAGCCGAGGGCGACGCTCGGCCCGTGCACCCAGATCTCGCCGATCGTGCCGGGCGGCAGCTCGGCGTGGCCGGCCGGGTCGGCTATCCGCACGGTCAGCCCGTCCGGGCGCAGCCCGCAACCGACCAGGGTGCGGCTGGTCGTCGCATCGGCGCCGAGCGCTGCGACACCGTCCTGGAGCGAGCGGCGGTCGAAGCGCACGGTCCGGGGCAGGCCGCCGAAGCGCAGGCCGCTCACGAAGACGGTGCCCTCGGCCAGGCCGAAGGCGGGCGCGAACGCGCTCTGCCGGAAGCCGCTGAACGCGAAGTGCGCGGCGAACCGTTCCATCGTGTCGGCGCGCACCGGCTCGGCCCCGTTCAACATGATCGCCATCGAGCTCAGGTCGAGGCCGGCCGCCTGGTCCCGGGTCACCCGCCGGACACACAGGTCGTACGCGAAATTGGGCGCGGCCGTGAGATTGCCGTCGGCCTCGTCGATGGCCCGCAGCCACGAACCGGGGTCGCGCAGGAACGCCATCGGCGGGATCAGCGTGCTGGTGCCGGCGTGGCTGACCGTGAAGAGCAGCAGCGCCAGGCCCATGTCGTGGAAGTGCGGCAGCCAGCTGACCGTCCGGAACTGCCGGACCTCGGGCGCGATCGACCGGGTGAAGTCGGTCAGCATCGCCACGTTGTGCGAGTAGTTCTGGTGGCTGACCAGCACCCCCTTGGGCCGGCCGGTGGAGCCGGAGGTGTACTGGAGCACGGCCACCTCGTGGCGGGCCCGATCGGACTCCCAGGGCAGCCCGGCCGCCGCCGCATGGTCGACGGTCGCGTAGCGGCCGAGCACCGCGGACGCCTGCCCGCCGAGCTCGCGGATCACGTCCTCGCTGGTGAGGACCAGGGCGGCCGACGCCGGCGCGACCTGTCGCGGACCGGCCAGCGGGACCGCGATCACCCCCGCGTACCATCAGCCGAACAGCGCCGGCAGGAAGTCGGGGTCAGCTGGGAACAGCAGCGCGACGCGGTCGCCGACCGAGGTGACCGACCGCAGCAGCGCGGCCACCGCTTGCGCCCGGCGGTCGAGCTCGCCGTACGTGAGCTGATCGGATGTTCCGGCCAGCCGGATCGCCACCCGGTCCGCGTGCTGTCCGGCGTGCCGCCGGAGAAGCTGGACGAGATCCATGGTTCCCCCTCAGTTGGTTCGGACTGAGAGGGTGGACAGGCGATCTTGTCCGTCGCTTGGGCCGGCTTGCGCCCTACTGCAAGTCGAGGGCGGCGGTGAGTCGTTCGAGGTCGGGGTAGCGGGCCGACTTCATCAGGCCGACCGCCTCCGCACGGATCTGTTGCGCGGCCCGCTCGTCGCCGGCGTCGCGGTGGCAGCCGTACAGCCCGACCAGCGGCTCGATTCGCTGATAGCTGGACTCGCCGAAGATCTCGAGGGCGGTCTCGAACGCCGCCATCGCCGCGTCGATGTCGCCCGAGTGGCGTTGCAACCGGCCGATGTCGACCCAGGTCGCGGCGACGCCGGCGACGTTGCCGGTCCGCTCGTGCAGGTCAACCGAACGCCGGAAGCAGTCGATCGCCGTACTGATGCCTCCGGGTCCGTAGTAGTGGAACCACCCGATGACGATCAGGCAGTTCGACTCGCCCTCGAGGCGCTGCGACTCGGCGACCTTCCGGTAGTGCTCACCGGCCTCCACGGCGTAGGGATAGGCCGCGATCGCTCGCTCGCGGGTCGGCACGCCGGCCAGGCCGGAGACCGACAGCGCCAGGCTGAGCAGACCGTGCCCGAGCCGGATCGGGTCGTCGAGCCCCCGGGCGATCTCGACCGACCGTTCCAGCGCCGGCCGTGCTTCGGCGGGCTGATGGTGCCGCAGGTGACCGCGGCCGATCAGATAGTTGAGGTAGCTGATCCACCACCGCTCGCCGTCCCGTTCGGCGTAGGGGAGTCCGGCCCGGGCCAGCCGGATCGAGTCGTCCATCATGAAGTGGAGGTCCTGCTGGAAATCGGCGAGCGCCCAGGCGAAGCCGGCGGAGAAGGCGGGCCACGCCTCGGCCACCGCCATCAGATTGTCGTACTCGCTCTCCAGCCACGACATCGCTCCCCGCTCGTCGCCGTCGGCGAACTCGACCGGCCAGGCCGATTCCGGTACGTCGTCGAACATCCGGGCACGGAACGTGTAGCAGATCTTGGCCGCGCCGGCCGCCGAGTAGAGGTGGTGCTCGGCCAGCCGGCGCAGCACGTCGCGCCGGCACTCGGCGCTGTCGACGTTCCCGGCCAGCTCGGTGGCGTACGCCCGCAGCAGGTCGTGATAGCCGAAGCGGTCCGGCTGCCGTTCGGTGAGCAGCTGCGCGTCGCACAGCAGCCGCAGCAGCCGGCGGGTGCCGGCCCGGTCGCCGCCGGCCACCGCGGTCGCCGCGGCCAGGGTCACGTCCGGCCCCGGATGCAGCGCCAGGCGCCGGAACAGCGCCGCGGCGTCGTCCGGCAGATGGCGGTAGGACCAGGAGAAGACCGTGCGCAGGTCGTGCTTGACGCCCGGCACCGCGAACGCGTCGAGGCCGTCGTCGGCCAGCTCGGCCGCCACCGCCGCCAGCGGGAACTCGGCGGCCCGGGCGGCGACCACGGCGAGTGCGAGCGGCAGACCGCCGCACCGCGCGAGAATCACGTCCAGTGCGGGCGAGTCGGCCGCGCCGAGATAGGCCCGCGCCTCCTCGTCGGTGAACGCGTCCAGCCGCATCGGCCGGGCACCCTCGGCCAGAACCAGCCCGGTGAGCCCACCCCGGCAGGTCACCACGACCGCGCAGCCGGGCGTGCCGGGCAGCAGCGGCCGCACCTGCGCGGCGCTGCGGGCGTTGTCGAGCACCAGCAGCATCCGCCGGCCGGCCAGCACGCTGCGGTAGAGCGCCACCCGCTCGTCCAGGCCGGGTGGCACCCGCTGATCCGGGATCCCGAGCGCGCCCAGGAAGCCGGCCAGGATCTCGCCGGGCTCCGCGGGGGCGTCCTCCGGCCCGAATCCGCGCAGGTCGGCGTAGAGCTGGCCGTCGTCGTACCGGGCCGCCACCCGGTGCGCCCACCGCAGCGCGAGGGTCGTCTTGCCGACCCCGCCCGGCCCGGTGATCACGGTGAGGACGGAGCCGGCGTCGGCCTGCGCGGTCAGTCGGCGCAACTCCGCCTCGCGGCCCGCGAAGGCCGCGCTCGGCCGGGGCAGCTGCGCCGGCCGTACGCCGCCGGGCTGGTTGGTCGCGCGCATCGCCTCGACCGCGACGTCGTCGTCGAGCAGCTCCGGGCGTTGCTCGCGGATCGCCTGCGCCAGCCGCACGAGATCGCGCTCCGGGTCGAGGCCCAGCTCCTCGGCCAGGTAGCGGCGATGGCGCCGCAGCGCTTCGAGGGCGTCGGCGGACCGGTTGGCCAGCCACAGCCCGATCGCGAGCAGCCGCCAGGCCGCGCCGCGCAGTGGCTGGGCGTCGGTCAGGGCGTTCGCGGCCACCACGGCGTCGTTCGGCCGGCCGGCGCGCAGCATCGCCTCGATCATGCGTTCCTGGGCGGAGCCGCGCAGTTCGTCGAGGCGGGCGATCTCGGGCCGCGCCCAGTCCTCGTCGGTGAACTGCTCGTAGGGTGTGCCGCGCCAGCCCGCGAGGTGTTCCCGCAGCAGCGCCAGCGCGCGTTCCGGCGGCATCCGCGGCGCCGCGCCCAGCGCCCGTTCCAGGGCCCAGGAGTCCACGGCGTCGTCGCCCAGCCGCAGTGCGTACCCCGCCGGCTCGCTCACCAGGACCTTCGGCGCGGCTCGCGGCAGGCGGTCCGGTTCCAGCTGACGGCGAAGGCGGGAGATGTACGCCTGGAGCGAACCCGCCGCACTCGGTGGTGGCCCGGCCGGCCACAACTGGTCGGCCAGCCGATCCGCGGACACCGCCCGGCCGTTCGCCGCCACCAGCATCGCCAGCACGGCCAGTTGCCGATCCGCCCCCGACCGGATGGCCCCGCCGACCCGGACCTCGACCGGCCCGAGAACTCGTACCTCGATCATCGTGCTGAGGAGCATGCCAGCCGTTGCTTGCAGGCGGCTTGCATCCTCCTCAGCACGAAACGAGCCCGGCCACCGTGGCCGGGCTCGTTCAGCAGTGCGGATCAGGTCAGATCGAAGCGGTCCAGCTCCATGACCTTCGTCCAGGCGGCCACGAAGTCGGCCACGAACTTCTCGGCGGCGTCGGAGCTGGCGTAGACCTCGGCGAGGGCGCGCAGCTGCGAGTTCGAGCCGAAGATGAGGTCGACCGCGGTGGCGGTCCACTTCAGCTCGTCGGTGGCCGCGTCGCGGATCTCGTAGACGTGCTCCTCGGACTTCGACGCCTGCCAGCGGGTGCCCGGCGACAGCAGGTTGGCGAAGAACTCGCCGGTGAGCTTGCCCGGCGTGCCGGTGAGCACGCCGTGCTCGCTGCCGGCGACGTTGTTGCCGAGCGCCCGCAGGCCGCCGACCAGCACGGTCATCTCCGGCGCGGTCAGGTTGAGCATGTAGGCGCGGTCGACCAGCAGGACCTCCGGCTGGGTCTTCTCGCCCGGCCGCAGGTAGTTGCGGAACGCGTCGGCCCGCGGCTCGAGAACGGCGAACGACTCGACGTCGGTCTGCTCCTGGGTGGCGTCGGTGCGGCCCGGCCGGAACGGCACGGTCACCTTGACGCCACCGTCGGCGGCGGCCTTCTCGACGGCGGCCGAACCGGCCAGCACGATCAGGTCGGCGAGCGAGATCTGCGCGCCGCCGGCCTCGTTGAACTGCTTCTGGATCGTCTCCAGGGTGCTCAGCACCGAGGCGAGCTGCTCCGGCTGGTTCGCTTCCCAGCTGCGCTGCGGCTCGAGGCGGATGCGGGCGCCGTTGGCGCCGCCGCGCTTGTCGGTGGAGCGGTAGCTGGCGGCCGACGCCCACGCGGTGGAGACCAGCTGCGCGACGGTCAGGCCGGAGCTGAGCACGGTCGACTTGAGCGTGGCGATGTCGGCCTCGCTCACCAGGGCGCCCTCGTGCGCCGGAACCGGGTCCTGCCACAGCTGCGCCTCGGCAACCCACGGGCCGAGGAAGCGGGCGACCGGGCCCATGTCGCGGTGCAGCAACTTGTACCAGGCCTTGGCGAACGCCAGTGCGAACGCATCCGGGTCGGCCAGGAAACGACGGGAGATCTGCTCGTACGCCGGGTCGACGCGCAGCGACAGGTCGGTCGTCAGCATCGTCGGCTTGTGCTTCTTCGCCGAGTCGTACGCATCCGGGATGATCTCGTCGGTGGTCTTGGCGGTCCACTGCTTCGCGCCGCCGGGGCTCTCGGTGAGCTCCCACTCGTACCCGAAGAGGATCTCGAAGAAGCGGTTGCTCCACTGGGTCGGCTTGTCGGTCCAGGTGACCTCGAGGCCGCTGGTGATCGCGTCCGCGCCCTTGCCGCTGCCGTGCGTGCTCAGCCAGCCGAGGCCCTGCGCGTCGAGCTCGGCGCCCTCGGGCTCCGGGCCGACGTGGCCGTCGGCGACACCGGCGCCGTGGGTCTTGCCGAAGGTGTGGCCGCCGGCGATGAGGGCGACGGTCTCCTCGTCGTTCATCGCCATCCGGGCGAAGGTCTCGCGGATGAAGTGCGCCGCCGCGAGCGGGTTGGCGTTGCCGCCGGGACCCTCCGGGTTGACGTAGATGAGGCCCATCTCGGTCGCGCCGACGCCCTCGGACATCGACTTGTCGTCGACGTAGCGACCGGCGAGCCAGGTGTCCTCCGGGCCCCAGAAGATCTCCTCGGGCTCCCACACGTCCACCCGGCCGAAGCCGAAGCCGAAGGTCTGGAAGCCCATCGATTCCAGCGCCACGTTGCCGGCCAGCACGAGCAGGTCGGCCCAGGAGATCTTCTGGCCGTATTTCGCCTTGACCGGCCAGAGCAGGCGGCGGGCCTTGTCCAGGTTGGCGTTGTCCGGCCAGCTGTTGAGCGGGGCGAACCGCTGCCCGCCGTCGCCGGCGCCACCACGGCCGTCCTGGATGCGGTAGGTGCCGGCGGCGTGCCAGCTCAGCCGGATCATCAGGCCGCCGTAGTGGCCGAAGTCGGCCGGCCACCACTCCTGCGAGGTGGTCAGCACGTCGGTGATGTCGCGCTTGACCGCGTTTGCGTCGAGCTTCGCGAACTCGGCGGCGTAGCTGAAGTCGGCGCCGAGCGGGTTGCCCTTGGGCGAGTGGGCGTGCAGCACCGACAGGTCGAGCTGGTTGGGCCACCAGTCGCGGTTGGTGCGGGGCCGGCCACCGGTCTTCGGGGTGGGCGCGTCGATCGCCGGGTTCTCGCTCTCACTGCCGTGCGCGGTCACGGAGTCGTGCGCGACCGGGCAGCCACCGGCGTTGGAGTCCTGGGTGTCGCTCATCAGTTTCCTTCCGAACAGGCGGGGCAGAAGCCCCAGTAGACGACCTCCGCCTCGTCGATCACGAAGCCGTGGTCGTTCGAGGCAGTGAGACAGGGGGCATGGCCGACGACGCACTCGACGTCGGCGATCGCGCCGCAGGAGCGGCACACCACGTGGTGGTGGTTGTCCGACACCCGCGTTTCGTAGCGGGCGGTCGCACCGGCGGGCTCGATGCGCCGGACCAGACCGGCGGTCGTGAGAGCACGCAATACGTCATACACCGCCTGGTGCGAGACCGTGGGATGATCCGCTCGCACGAGTGCGATAACGGTGTCGGTGTCGACGTGCGGGTGGTCGCGCAGGGCAGCGAGCACCGCCAGCCGGGGCTTGGTCACGCGCAACGAGGCCGCCTTGAGCTGCGCCTCGAAGTCGGGTGTCACCCGAGGAACCCTAGTCCACTTTTCTGGAATGAATCAAGATTACGGGCCGGTGTTTTCCCGGGCCTGGGTCAGCGCCCGCCTCGTCAGGACCTGCAGGGCGCGTTGCCGGCGACGCCGCTCGCTCCCGTCGAGATCGCTCAGGTTGGCGTCGAGCTGGGCGGCGGCATCGGCCGCGGCGAGGACGGCGGCGTCCGAGAACGCACTTCCGACCAGCGCCCTCTCGGCCGTCCGGGCCCGGACCGGGCAGGGGCCGGCGTTGACCAGGCCGATCGCGGCGGCGCTGATCAGGCCGTCGGCCACGGTGACCGCTGCCATCGCGGCCGCCTCGGGATAGATCCCCGGTCCTCGGCGGTCCTCGGCGTAGCCCACGCCGGTGCCGTCCGGGAGAACCGGCAGTCGCGCCTCGGCCAGCAACTCCTCCGGCCGGCGCGCCGTCGTGAACGGGCCGGTGAAGAACTGCTCCGCCGGCACCGTCCGGCCGCCGCCCGGCCCGGTCAGCTCGAAGCGAGCGTCGAGGATCACCGTCAGGACCGGCCATTCCGCCGCCGGGTGGGCGTAGGCCAGGCTGCCGAGCATGGTTCCGCGGGCCCGGATCGGCGGGTGCCCGATGTTGCGGACGACCCGGCGCATCAGGCCACCGAGCGGGCCGGTCACCGCATCCGACTCGAACGTCCGGTGCCGCACGAGCGGGCCGACCCGCAGCGTGCCGTCCGCCTCGGCCAGCACCTCGAACTCGGCCACCGCGTTGATGTCGACGAGCCGGCGGCCGCTCCGGCCGCCCAGCTCGGGAAGCAGGCTCTGCCCACCGGCGAGCACCGACGTGTGTCCGTCCGCGAGGGCGCTCAGCACCTCGTCGCGACAGGTAGCGGAGATGACGTTCACCGCGTGTGCGCCCCTTCGCCGGGATCGGTCAGGGCACATATTGTCGATGATCTGTTGATGCGGGACAACAGTTCACCCCGTTGGGGTTCACCCGGCCGGGCGGCCACCCGGCCGGGTGACGGGTTCCTGGTCAGATCTGGCCCGCTCCGGCGCCGGCCTGCACCAGTGCCGGTACGGACGCCGGCGGGTCGAGCGTGTAGCTGTAGTAGGCGCTCGGCTCGGCGACCGTTCCGCCCGCCTCGCACGTGCCCGAGGCGGTGAAGACGTTGTTGCGCTGGACCAGCCGGCCCGGGGCGCTGTCGGCGTAACCGCTGGTGGAGAAGCACGGATAGGCCACGCCGGCGAAGTAGTTGCCCTCGACGAGGACGCCGCCGTTCATGGTCGAGGCCACCCCGTACAGCTCATTGCCGTCGAAGTAGTTGTTGTAGACGTGGACCGGCTCGCCGAAGCGCACCCGCGGATGCCGCTGCCGGGAGCCGTCGAACCAGTTGTGGTGGATGCTCACCCGCAGGTGGCCCACGTCGGTGGAGGCGGCGCCGTCGGAGTGGCCGATGAGCATCGACTTGTCGGTGCCGGCGAAGTGGTTCCACGAGACCGTGACGAAGTCGGCGCCGCGCACGATGTCGACCGAGCCGTCCACCGGCCGCACGAACGTGTTGTGGTCGATCCAGATGTGATGCGACTCCTGCCCGACATTGACCGCGTCGTCCTCGGCGTCGACGAATGTCAGGTTCCGCACGATGACGTTGGACGACCGGTAGAAGTCGAACCCGCCGCCGGAGATGACCGCCGTCGAGCCGAGCCCGACGATCGTTTTGTTGGGCCGGACCCCCTGCTTGCTGGTGATCGCGATGGCGCCGCTGACCTGAATGATCAACGGCCCGACGGTGTCGATCGCCTCGAGCAGCTCGTCGGTGGTGTCGACGGTGACGGTGGCCCCACCGACCCCGCCGGTGGTGCCGGTGGCGAACCCGTCGGCCACGCCCGCGGCCAGGGCGCTCGCGTGGGCGGGAGCGGTCGCCGCGGCGCTGAGCAAGGTGGCGAGGGCCGCGGCGGTGATCCATCGAATTTTGGTCATGCTGATTCCCTTTTCGGCAGGCGAGGACGGCCAAATCCACAGTGGATTGGATGTTGGCCCTGCATGTGTGCTGTTTCGCCGGCGGAACCGCTTAGCCGAAGATAGGGAGTTATTTCGATGAGAGTCAATGGATCCGATATGCAGAAATGTTGCAGCCGGCCCGGCGGGTTCGCGCGGCGAACTCGCCGGACCGGTGGTTCAGCCCTGGGCCTCGATGGATACCGGCTGCCACTCGCGCCACTCGGCGAGGCGGGACTCGTAGTCGGCCGTCGCGATGCCGATCGGGGCCGAGCCGAAGAAGATGCGCAGCGGCGGGTTCTCCGCGTCGACGATCTTGAGGATCGCGGAGCGGGTCGCGGTCGGGTCGCCCGGGTCGGAGACCCGCTTCTTGCGGCCCTCGGCGGCGATCTCCCGGACCTTCTCGTACGCCGGGAGCTGCGTCGCGTGCTTCGCCGACGAGCCGCCCCAGTCGGTGCTGAAGCCGCCCGGCTCGACCAGCGTCACCTTGACGCCGAACAGCGCGACCTCCTGCGCGAGAGCCTGGCTGAAGCCCTCGAGCGCCCACTTGGAGGCGTTGTAGATGCCGATGTTCGCGAACGCCGAGATGCCGCCGATCGAGGACACCTGGATGATGTTGCCGCCGCCGCTCTCCCGCAGGTAGGGCAGCGCCGCCTGGGTGACCCAGAGCGCCCCGAACACGTTCGTCTCGAACTGCTCCCGGGCCTCCTGCTCACTGATCTCCTCGATCATGCCGAACTGCCCGTAACCGGCGTTGTTGACAATCACATCAAGACGACCGAATTTCTCGTACGCCTGAGCCAGCGCCGCCGACACGGCCGCCTTGTCGGTCACGTCGAGGGCGAGCGCCAGCACGCGGTCGCCGTATTTCGCGGTGAGCTCGCCGAGCGATGCGACGTCCCGCGCGGTCGCCGCGACCCGATCCCCACGGTCGAGCGCGGCCTCGGCCCACTCCCGGCCGAAGCCACGGGAGGTGCCGGTGATGAACCAGGTCCTGGCCATCGGATTCCTTTCCTCGGTTGTCACTTCTAGTCATATCTCAAGATCGGATACTCGCCCGGCCGAATATGGGTGGCCCCGCCCGGGTCGCGCTCCTAGGTTCATCGGATGAGCGATCGAGAACGGGCCGGCGCCCTCGCCGCCGCAGGCGTGACCGTCCTGTTCTGGGCATCCGCGTTCGTCTCCATCCGCAGCGCCGGCGCCGCCTATTCGCCGGGCGCTCTGGCGCTCGGCCGGTTGGCCACGGCGGCGCTGCTGCTGGGCGCGTTCGCCCTGGTCCGCCGGGTCGGCTGGCCCGACCGCCGGGCGTGGCCGGGCATTCTGATCTCCGGCCTGCTCTGGTTCGGCGGCTACATGGTCTGCCTCAACTGGGGCGAGCGGCTGGTCGACGCGGGCACGGCGGCGCTGATCGTGAACGTCGGCCCGATCCTGATCGCCCTGCTCAGCGGGTGGCTGCTGCACGAGGCGGCGCCGCGGTCGCTGTGGCTGGGCATCGGGGTGTCGTTCGCCGGCACCGCGGTCGTCGGCCTGTCGATGTCCGGCGGCGGCCGGTCGTCGCTGCTCGGGGTGCTGCTGTGCGTACTGGCCGCGATCACCTACGCGATCGGGGTGGTCGCGCAGAAACCCGCCCTGAAGCACGGCAGCGCACTGCAGATCACCACCTGGTCGGCGCTGGTCGCCACCCTCGCCCTGCTGCCGTTCGCGGGCGTGCTCGTTCACGAGGTGGCGCAGGCGCCGCTGTCGGCCACGCTGAACATGCTCTACCTGGGCGTGGGCCCGACCGCGATCGCGTTCACCACCTGGGCGTACGCCCTGACCCGCACGCCGGCGGGCAAGCTCGGCGCTACGACGTACGTCGTACCGGCGCTGGTGGTTCTGCTGTCCTGGATCTTCCTGTCCGAGGTGCCGGGCTGGCTCACCCTGGCCGGCGGCGCGCTGTGCCTGGCCGGTGTGGCCGTGTCCCGCCGGCGGGCGGCCCGGCCGGTGACACCGGCCGTGGCCACACCACCCGTCCCGGCCGTCGTGCCGGCCGATGAAGAGCTCAGCGGCTGAACGAGAAGCGGCGCTTCTTCGGCTTGCGGAAGCCCTGCAGGGTGTCGGCGCCCTGCCGCAGCAGGCGGGTCGCGCGGGTGGAGCCGCGCCGGGCCTCCACGACGTCGCTGAGCTTGCGGGCGCCGGCGGCGGCGAGCGGCACGGCGACCGCCATGATGACAAAGCGTCGGATCAGATTCGGGATCATGCCGGACTGATTACCCCCGATCGCCTCGGCCCATGCCCGACCGGCCGGCTCGCGCAGATGGCGGAATCGCGAACGGGGCCGTAACCTCCGCCGGGTTCGCTCGTTGGGCGGAGCATCGGACGTGAAAATGCTCCCTTCCCCCCTCGCATTTACGGGACGACATATGGCAGGCGGACCCCCCTCCGGTCCGGCCGGTAGGTCACACCGCCGGCCGGTGATGCTCGCCGTCCCGGTGCTTCTCTTCGTGGTCGCGCTGGTCGTCGCGTTCGGACTGCTCCGCGCGGATGCGGTGGCCGGGCTGCTCGTCTCCTGCTCGGCGGCGACCGCGGTGGTGATGGCCCGGGCCGCGATCTCCGGGCGCTCCGCCGGGCCACGCCTGCGCGCCCTGGCCCTGGCCGGCGGGGTCGGGCTCACCGCTCTCGCCGGCGCGGGCAGCGCCGCCGCCGTCCTGGTCGCGCGGGATGCGCGGGTCGCCGGCGGGGTGCCGCTGCCGGCCGAGATCCCGCTGGTCAGCCTGTTCTTCGTGGCCGGCCTCTATCTTCCGGCGATCCTGCGCCCGCTCCAGCGCCGGGACATGCTGGCCCGGCTGCGGTTCGGGCTGGACGCGCTGGGCGTGACCGCCTGCCTGATGTTCTCGTCGTGGCTGCTGCTGTTCAGCAGCGGCGAGCGGCTCGGCGCCTCGATCACCGCGCTGATCTTCGGTTCCGGCGCGGTCGCCACGGTCGCGGTCACCGGCGTGCACGCCATCCGGCACCGGGCCGCGCTGCAGTGGTGCGGCCCCGGCGCGGCGCTGTCGCTGATCGGGCTGACCGCGCTGGTCGTCGCCCTGGACCATCCGTGGGTGCCGAACGCGGCGATCGCGGCCGTTGCCGCCGCGGCCGCGATCAACGTGGCGGCGGGCGTGCTCTGGTACGGCTCGGTGCGGATCCAGCCGGACGCGGGCCCGATGCCGCCGCCCGGCAGCGAGCCGCCGGCCAGCTTCCCGCTGCTCGCCATCCTGATCCTGTCCTCGGCGCTGATCACCGTCTACCACCTGGTCAACGGCCGCGAGGTGGACGCCGCGTCGATCATGCTCGGCACCGTCGCGGTGGCGGCGGTGGCGACCCGCGAGTGGGTGAGCGCGGTCGCCCTGCGCCGGCAGGCCGGCCACCTCACCGACCAGGGCAACCGGTTGCGCAGCCTGATGTTCGGCGCCGCCGACGTGGCCCTCGTCCTCGACTCCAACCTGGCGGTGCGCTGGCAGTCGGCGGCCGCGGCCCGCCAGTTCGGCGCGGTTCTCGGCCACTCGGTGTCCTACCTGGTCCATCCCGGCCAGGTCGACGAGGTGCACACCTTTCTGACCGCGCGGATGACCGGCCGCGCCGACGGCGAGGACGTCGCGGTCCGGCTGCGGGGCGGCGCCGGGGACAGCATCGCCGTCCGCCTGCGCGGCGGCGTAGGCCAGTGGCGGGAGACCGAGTGGACCACCAACGGCGCCGACCCGGCCGAGCCCGGGCACACGCTGGTCGTGCACATCCGTGACGTCACCAACGTGCACGACCTGGAGTACGCGCTGCGCCAGGCCACCCACCTCGACCGGCAGACTGGGCTGGTCAACTCGGACGGCCTGCTGCGGGCGGCCGAGCTGATCCCGGACGCCGGCGCGATGATCGTGATCGAGCTGGGCGGGCTCACCGCGATCGGTGACGTGCACGGGCGCGACCTGGCCGATCTGGTGCTCGTCGAGGCGGCCCGGCGGCTGCGCGGCCGGGTGGCCGACGCCGACATCACGGCCCGGGTGGGCGAGACCCGGCTCGCCGTGCTCACCCACAGCGGCGCGGTCCGCGCCCACCTGCTCGCCGGCCAGCTGGTCAACGTGCTG
This sequence comes from Actinoplanes sp. NPDC026619, assembly GCF_040638295.1. Lineage (NCBI taxonomy): Bacteria > Bacillati > Actinomycetota > Actinomycetes > Micromonosporales > Micromonosporaceae > Actinoplanes > Actinoplanes sp. NPDC026619. The sequence continues at coordinate 208,090 of NZ_JBEZYA010000001.1, read as the reverse complement.
TCCGCGCCCTACCCGGCGGCCGGCACCGTGTCCTACCTGTCCGCCTGGGCCGGCCTCGCCGACGTCACCGGCGAGCACGACACCGCGGAGGTGGTGCGGCGGGCCGCTCTCGCGCTGCGATCGGTGCGCTCCGGTCCGCCGGGCGCGGTCGAGTGGTACGACGCCGAGATGGAGACCCGGCTGCTGCGCCGCTCCACCCTGGAGCAGGACCTGCCCGGCGCGCTGACCCGCGGCGAGATCGACCTCAGCTTCCAGCCGATCGTCGAGCTGGCCGGCGGCCGCCCGGTCGGCGTCGAGTCGCTGCCCGCCTGGCGGCATCCCACGCTCGGCACGGTGCCGGCCGGCGAGCTGCTCCCGCTCGCCGAGGAACTCGGCATCCTGGCCCAGATCGAGCACTGGGTGCTGCATCGCTCCTGCCGGCTGCTCGCCGAGTGGCGGCGGTGGGACGAGTCGCTCTGGCTGGCCGTCAACGTGCGGCCGGGCGAGCTGGTCGACCCGGCCTTCCAGGCGAGCCTGCACACCGCCCTGGAAAATCACGACCTGCCGCACTCCGCGCTGGTCATCGAGATCGCCGAACAGCACCTGCAGCAACCGGCAGTGGCCGACGTGGCCGCTCAGCTCGGCCGGCTGCGCGCCCAGGGCGTGCGGACCGCCGTCGACAACTTCGGCACCGGCCCCACCTCACTGAGCCGGCTGCGGATCCTCCCGATCGACCTGCTGAAGATCGACCGGGAGGTGTTCGGCCCGCCGGCCGAGACGGTCCGGGCGGCCGGCGCGGTCATGGACGTGGCGGTGACGCTGGGCCGGCGGCTCGGCATGGAAGTCATCGCGCACGGCCTGCAGACCCCGGCCGACCTGGACGCGGTCGAGGCCGCCGGCTGCCGCCTCGGCCAGGGCGACCTGCTCGGCCGCCCGATGCCGGCCGAACACTTCGAGGCGCTGCTCGAGCAGCACCGCGACGCCCGGCGCTGAACCTTCGTGGCCGGTTCGTGCGACACGGTTGGCTACGCTGCGGCCATGTTGCCGCTGCGGAAGCGCATCTGGCCCGTGCTCGGGCTGGCGTTCGGTGCCCCGATCTGTGCGGAATTCCTCCAGGCCTACCTTCCGTCGACCGGCGACGCGCCGATGTTGCTGCTGTCGCTGTTCATCCTCGCGCCCCTCTACGGCGGCGCCGCCCTGCTCATCCGGGAGGTGTCGGTTCGGCGCGGACTGGGCTGGACCGGCACTCTTCTGCTCGGCGCGGCGTTCGGCCTGGCCATGCCCGGCCTGGTCGACCTGTCGCTGTTCACCGAGGATCGCGCGGACATCGCGTATTGGGCGGAGCAACGCCGGGCCACCCTCGTTCCCGGGCTGGGCGTGGCGGCGTTCCCGGCGATCTCGTGGGTGGCCGGTCACATCCTGATGAGCGTCGGCGCGCCGCTCGCGGTCCTCGACTGCCTGGCGCCCGCGCATCGGGACCGCCGGCTGCTCGGGCGCGTCGGCATCGTCGTGACCGCCGTGCCGGCCATCGGCGTGGCCCTGCTGATCCGTTCCGACGCCGTCCACCTGACCGGCGAGCCCGGCGCGGCCCGCACCTCGATCGTCGCGGTGGCGGTGCTGGCGCTGGTGGCCCTGGCGCTGACGCCGGTCGGCCGCCGGGTCGTCCCCGGCCGTGCGCGGCCCGCGCCGGCCTGGACGATTGCTCTCGCCGGCCTGGTCATCATGATGAGCATCGACCTGCTGCCGGCCACCTGGATCGGCGTCGTCATGCTGAGCGGCCTCCTGATCGCGGCGGCCGCGGGCCTGCGCTGGTACAGCGCGGCGACCGCCTGGTCACCGCGACAGGTCGCGGCGCTGGCGGCGGGCGCGCTGACCGGCCGCACCCTGATCGGTCTACTCGCGCCGGTGCCCGACGGGGTGAGTGCCGGGGCGAAACTCGGCCAGAACCTGGTGCTGCTCGCTGCCGTGCTGGGCGTGGCCTGGCTGCTGGTCAGAGACCGTTGGTCCGAGTCAACTTCGGCCGGGTGATCGGCTGACCCCGCCTCTCGGTCAGAGGCAGGCGCCGGCCGAATTCTGACCGAGAACCATCGACGACTGCTCGTCGGCGGCCTGGATGGCCACCACACAGGCGGCGCCGATCGGCACCGCCGCGATGATCGAGCCGGTCGGCCCGATGTCGTCGTCGCCGGCCGTCCGCACGGTCGGATCCGGATATCCGGCGGCGATCAGCGTCGTACGCAATTCGCCTGGTGCCTTCGCCCCGGAAAGCAATCCGGTGATCCGGGAGCTCTCGTCGTTTCCCCGGCTGGTTTCGGCCGCACTGAGGCGCTTGCGATGCGCAACGTCCGAGATCAGCCGCCGGCAGGACGCCTCGCCGGCGTCGCAGGAGACGCTGACCGAGAGATGAGTGCCGGTCCCCTGCGCGATGGTCGCCCCGAGCGCGACGAGCGCGATGGCCGCCGCGGCCACGAACATCCAACGTCGCTTCTTCGTGACCACGGCGCCAAAGCTAGCAGGATCAGTCGAGGCCGCTGATCGCCGCGACCTCGGCCGGGGTGAGTTCGAGGCCGGCGGCAGCGACGTTCTCCTCCAGGTGCCCGGTCGACCCGGTGCCCGGGATCGGCAGGATCGCGGGGGAGCGGGCCAGAAGCCAGGCCAGGACGATTTGGTACGCCGTGACGCCGTACTTCGTCGCCGCCTCGTGCACCGCCGGCCTGCTGTCCAGGTTGGAGATCGGCGCCCACGGCAGGAAGACCAACTGCTCCTGCTCGCACAGGTCGACCAGCGACTCGGACTTACGGTCGTCGACGTTGTAGCGGTTCTGGATCGAGACGATCGGGGTCAGCCGCTGGGCCGCCCGCAACTGCTCCTCGGTGAAGTTGGAGACCCCGATGTGCCGGATCTTGCCCTGCGCCTTGAGCTCGACCAGCGTGCCGATCGAGTCCTCCAACGGCACCTTCGGGTCGGGCCGGTGGAACTGGTAGAGCGGAATCTGCTCCAGCTTGAGCTTGCGCAGGCTGCCCTCGAGAGCCGCACGCAGGTGTTCGGGCCGCCCGTCCGCCACCCAGTTCCCCGGGCCCGGCCGGACAAGGCCACCTTTGGTGGCGACAACCAGATCCTCCGGGTACGGATACAGCGCCTCGGCAATGAGATTCTCGCTGACATCCGGCCCGTACGAGTCCGCGGTGTCGATGAAGTTGACCCCGAGCTCAACCGCCCGCCGGAGCACCGCCTTGGCCTCGTCACGGCTCTTGGGCTCACCCCAGATGCCGTCCCCGGTGATCCGCATGGCCCCGAACCCGAGCCGATTGACCGTCAGGTCCCCACCAAGATCGATAGTCCGTGAAGCACTCATTTCCCGAACCTACGCCGCCCCGCGCGCGATCCGCCGTCCGAACGCTCACCGACGGCCCCGGTTCTGCAGCCGGGTGAACAGCCCGCGCAGCCGGCGCTGGTTCTCCGGCTTGGCCAGCTGCCGGCGACCCTGGTCGACCAGCCGCCGGCCCTGCGGACTTTGCAGGAACGTGCGCACACGTTGGGCGAGAGTCGCCATGGTGGTGCCTCCTCGAGTCGGGTGTCCCCTCGGTTACCCCCGCGAGTCCCACCGGAACCGCATGGCGCGGCCGCTCGCCATGCTCAGTCGTAGGGGCCGGCTTCCTGGACCCACTGGCGGAAGCGCTCCGCCGGTGGGGCGAGGCGGCGGTCGGTGCGCCAGGTCAGGCCGGCGATGCGTTCGGCGCCGGGGGCCGACAGCGGGATGCCGATCGTGCCGGTGGCGCCGGCGAACTGCTCGGGGACGATCGCCACGCCCAGGCCCGCGCCGACCAGGCCCTCGACCGTGCCGAGGTCGCGGATCTCGAACGCCACCCGCAGCGTCGCCCCGGCCGCCGCGAACAACTCTTCCACCTGGGCGCGGAACCCGAACCCGGCCGGCACCGTTACGAAATCCTCGCCGGCCACGTCGGCCGGCCGCGCCGTCTTCCGGCCGGCCAGTCGATGCCCGGCCGGGACGATCAGCGCGAGGCGCTGCCGCTGCATCTCCAGCCAGCCGTACGGGCCGTCGGGTCGCGGCGAGGTCAGGGCCAGTTCGGCCGCGCCGGTGGTCAGGTCGTGCAGGATCACGTGGCTGGGCTCCTGCCGTAGCTCGACCCGCAGCCGCGGACCGCGGAGCCGGACGTCGTGCAGCATCCGTGGCACCAGTGACGTGGACATCGAGTCGAGGAAGGCGAGCCGGACCGTGCCCGCGTCCGGGTCGAGGATGCTGGCCAGGTCGCGGCGCAGCCGGTCGTGCCGTTCGACGAGGTCGCGGGCGGCCTCGAGGGCCAGATCGCCGAGCGGATTCGGGTGCACGCCCTTGGCGTCCCGTTCGAACAGGCGGGCGCCGAGCTCCTCCTCGATCCGGGCGAGCAGCCGGGACAGGGTGGGCTGGCTGGTGTGCAGGGCGGCGGCCGCCTCGGTGACGTGGCGGTGCTCACCCAGAACCAGCAGTGCGCGGAGGTCCTCGATCTGCACAGCAGGCATCATACGTGTGGCGCATGACTCCGTACGAATCAATGCATTGGCCGTATGAAGCCTCGAAGCGCAAGGTCGCTGGGTGAGTTCCATCGGATACCGGGCCGGCGAAGCCGGATATCGCCGCGTCTGCCTCGCCCTGTTCGCCGCCGGCGTGGCTACGTTCGCGCTGCTCTACAGCACCCAGGCGCTGCTGCCCGAACTGGCGGTCACCTTCGGCGTCACGCCCGCGCAGAGCGCCTGGTCGCTGTCGCTCGCGACGATCGGCCTCGGCGTCGCGCTGCTGATCACCGGCCCTCTGTCGGAGAAGATCGGCCGCACGAAGTTAATCCATCTTTCCCTGACGCTGTCCGGTGTCGTCGCTCTGGCCTGCGCGTTTGCCCCGACTTGGGAATCCCTCCTCGCGCTGCGCCTGCTCCAGGGCATCGCCCTGGCCGGCCTTCCTGCGGTAGCCACCGCCTACCTGCGCGAGGAGTTGCACGCCGACACCCACGCCCGGGCGGCCGGGCTGTACATCGGCGGCACCGCGCTCGGCGGCATGTCCGGCCGCCTCGTCACCGGCGGCGTCGCCGACTTCCTCGGCTGGCGGTGGGGTCTCGCCGCGGTCGCCCTGGTCGGGCTGGCCTGCGCCGGAGCGGTGGCGGTGCTGCTGCCGGCATCGCGCAACTTCGCTCCCCGCGAGTCCCGGGCGGTGACGAAGCGGGCATTCACCGACCCGGCGCTGCTCTCCCTCTACGCCATCGGCGCGTGCTCGATGGGCGCGTTCGTGGCCGTCTACAACGCGATGAGCTTCCGGCTCACCTCGGCGCCGTTCCTGCTCGGCGCGGGCGCGGCCGGCGCGGTCTTCCTGGTCTACCCGGTCGGCTCGCTCAGCTCGACGCTGGCCGGCCGGCTGGCCGACCGGTTCGGCCGGCGCGCGGTGATGCCGTTCGGCTGCCTGGTCACCGTGGCCGGACTGCTGCTCACCCTGCCCGACCGGCTCCCGATCATCGTGGTCGGCCTCGCGGTGATGACCGCCGGCTTCTTCTGCGTGCACGGCGTCGCCAGCGGCTGGGTCCCGGTCCGCGCGCACGCCGCCGGCCTGCCGGCCGGACAGGCAGCGTCGCTCTACCTCTTCTGCTATTACGCCGGTTCGTCGGTCTTCGGCAGCCTTTCCGGTACGGCGTGGACGCTCGGCGCCTGGCCCGCAGTCGTCACGTTGTCACTGGCCTTCGTGCTGGTCAGCGGCGTCCTGGCGGTCGGCCTGCGGCGTGTGCCGGCCTTGATCCCGGACGGCCTGCGCGCCCGCGAAGCAGCCGCAGCCGTGCCGGCCGGACGCCCCGCGCGCGCCTGAGGCGACGGCGACGCCTGCGGGCTCGCGAGGCAGCGGCGACAGCGGCCGCTACCCGGACAGACAGCGCACTCGTCAGGCGGCGACGGCCGTTGCCACGTACTCGGCCAGGGCGGCTGGTGGCAGGGGCTTTGCGAACAGGTAGCCCTGGCCGGCGCGGCAGCCCAGGGCCTCCACCTCGGCAGCCTGTTCGCGGGTTTCGATGCCCTCGGCGATCAGGCGCAGGTTCAGCACGGTCGCCAGGTAGACGATCGCGGTGGTGACGGCGGCGCCCTCGGGGGTGCCGTCGAGCTCGGCCACGAAGCTGCGGTCGATCTTGAGGACGTCGCAGGGCAGGCGGGTCAGGTACTGCAGCGACGAGTAGCCGGTGCCGAAGTCGTCGACCGCGATGCGGATGCCGTGGCCGCGCAGCTCGTGCAGGGCCGCGATGCAGTTGCCGTCGGCGACCAGGGCCGACTCGGTGATCTCCAGGACCAGGCGATCGGCCGGTACGCCGGAGCGGTTCAGCACGGCGAGCACGTCGTGCACGATGGTGGGCTCGCGGAGCTGGCGCGGCGACAGGTTCACGCTGATGTACCGGTCCTCGCCGAGGATCGCGAACTGGGCGAGGGCCTGCTCCAGCACCCACAGGCCGATCGGGATGATCGCGCCGCTGCGCTCGGCGATCGGGATGAACGCGTCCGGTCCGATCGGGCCGCGGGTGCCGTGCTCCCAGCGCAGCAGCGCCTCGGCCGCCAGGACCCGGCCGGTGCCGACGTCGACGATCGGCTGGTAGACGACGTGCAGCTCGCCCCGCTCGAGCGCCTGGTCGAGGTCGTCGGCCAGGGCGGCGTCGGCGGCGCGCCGGTCGACCATCCCGGGCTGGTAGATCGTGAAGCCGTGGCTGCCGGCCCGCTTGCTCTGGTACATCGCCACGTCGGCGCGGCGCAGCAGAGTCTTGTCGTCGACCCCGGGTTCGAAGCGGGCGGCGCCGATGCTGGCGCGCACCGGGATCGCGTCGTCGTCGAGGTCGATCGGGTTCGCGGCCATGTTCGCGAGGAGCCGCTTGCACACCGCGGCCGCCTGCTCGTCGTCGGCGATCTCGGTGAGCATCACTGCGAACTCGTCGCCGCCGATGCGCGCGATGGTGTTCTTGCCGCGCACGCCGCCGCGCAGCTGGTGCGCGACGTGGACCAGGAAGGTGTCCCCGGCGGCGTGCCCGTAGGCGTCGTTGACCAGCTTGAACCCGTCGAGATCGATGAGCAGGACGGCCGGGTTCTCGCCGCGCTTGAACGCCCGGTCGAGCGCGTCGTCGAGCCCGGCCCGGTTGGCCAGCCCGGTGAGCGCGTCGGTGATCAGCAGCTCCCGGCTGGTGCGCAGCGCCATCATCTGGCGGGCGGCGACGGCGCAGGTCATCATGATGAGCCCGAGCACCAGGCCGCCCCACGGCAGGAACTGGCGCTCGGCCAGGGTGACCGCGAGCATGAGCAGGCCGCCGCACACCATGGCGGACATCGGCAGGTGGGTGGCCCAGGCCGGCGCCTTGGCACGAGGGCGGTCGGCCAGACTGCCGGTCGAGCTGAGCGCGAGGATCGGCGCCGCGTCGAGCACCAGGCTGGCGAAGATGATGATCCAGGCGGACACCATATTGCCGTCCTGGGCGCCGGTGGCCGCGGTGCGGGTGAGGTAGAGGTCGGCGATCGCGTAGACGCCCATGCCGAGGGTGAAGACGGTCATCGGCAGGGCGAACCGGGCCACCGCGCCGCGCAGGACGATCGACGCCACGGCGGCGAACATCAGCAGGTCACCCAGCGGCCAGCCGATCGTGCCGAGCCACAGCAGCGAGGGCTGCGTGTCGGCCAGCACCGGTTCCAGCGCCACGTACCAGACGACCATGAATCCGGCCGCGAGCACGGTGCAGATCTCGGCGATCAGCGCCGCCCGGACCCGGCCGCGCAGGCCGCCGATGCCGCCACTGAGCGCGCCGAGGGTGAAGCAGGCGTACATCGCCGTGCGGGTGAGCATCATCGCGCCGCTGAGAGCCTGGCTGCCGGTCACCGAGACGGCGAGGAAGAGCCCGAACGTGACGAACGAGCCGAGCCGGCCGGCCGCGATGAGCCGCCACGCGCGCCGGCTCATGCCGGGCCGGGACGCCGCCTTCCAGCTGCACACGGCCCCGATCAGGTCGAGCGACATGATCGTGAGCGCGGTGATCCAGGGTCGGGCGGCCAGGTTGGTGTAGCCCACCACCTGACCGGCGACGCTGCTCAGCGCGAGTAGCGCGATGGCGGCCGGGGCGAAACGCTTCTGCAGCACTCCGTCAGGTTCGGCGGCCCGCCGCGACTGCTGAGACTCCACGCTGTCCCGCCACCGGCCCGCACCCGCCCGGGGTGTTTGATGGGTGCGTGACGATCTTCGAGCGGCTGGCCGGCGCCTCCCGGATCGGGTTGGGGCTCGCGGCGGTTGGCCGGCCGGGCTACATCAACCTCGGGCGCGAGGCCGATCTGCCGGCCGGGCGGACGGTCGGGACGATGCGGGCCCGGGCCCACGAGCTGCTTGATCAGGCGTACGCGGCCGGGGTCCGGTATTTCGATGTGGCCCGTTCCTATGGTCGTGCCGAGGAGTTCCTGGCCTCCTGGGTCAGGAGCCGGCCGGATGCGGTGGTCGGCAGCAAGTGGGGTTACACCTACACGGCCGGGTGGCGGATCGATGCCGAGGTGCACGAGGTCAAGGACCACAGCGTGGCCACCTTCGAGCGGCAGCTCGGCGAGACCCGGGCGCTGCTCGGCGACCGCCTCGACGTCTACCAGATCCACTCGGTCACGCCGGACAGCCCGGCGCTGACCGACCCGGAGCTGCACGCGCGGCTCGCCGATCTGGCAGCGCAGGGGGTGGTGATCGGCTTCTCGACCAGCGGTCCGGCGCAGGCCGAGGCGATCCGGGCCGCGCTGCGGATTCAGGCCGAGGGCGCGCCGCTGTTCCGCAGCGTGCAGGCCACCTGGAACCTGCTGGAGCCGAGCGCCGGGCCGGCGCTGGCCGAGGCGCACGCCGCCGGATGCCTGGTCATCGTGAAGGAAGCGCTGGCCAACGGCCGTCTGGCGGTGGGGGAGCAGGCGCCGGGCGATGTCGCCGCGCTGGCGGCCGCGCTGCGCCAGCCGTGGGCCGGCATCGTGCTGTCGGGCGCCGCGACGACCGCGCAGCTGACCTCGAACCTACGAGCCGCCGCCGTCGAACCGCCCGCCGATGCGCCTGCTGCCGGGGAAGGCTTGGCAATGCCGCCCGCCGAGTATTGGCGGGAGCGATCAGCCCTGCCGTGGCGGTAGCGATCAGCCCTGCCGTGGCGGTAGCGATCAGCCCTGCCGTGGCGGTAGCGATCAGCCTTGCCGTGGCGGTAGCGCCTTGGCCGGGGTGATCAGCTCGACGCCGTTCGCCTCGAGGGCGTCGCGCAGGTCGGGCGGGGGAGCGGTGTCGGTGATCAGGTAGTCGGCCGCGGCCAGCTCCGAGACCTGGGCGAACAGGCGCCGGCCGAACTTGGAGGAGTCGGCGAGGATCGCCACCCGGGCGGCCCGCGAGATCATCTCCTGCATCATCGCGGCCTCGGCGAGATTGCTGGTGGTGTAGCCGGCCTCGGCCGAGACCGCGCCCACGCCGATCAACGCCAGATCGCAGCTGATGTCCAGCTCGGCGCCGGTGTTGGAGCGGAAGCTGACCGGGCCGATCGTGGCCAGGGTGAGCGCGCGCACGGCGCCGCCGAAGATGTAGATGTCGCGGACCGTCTCGGTGGGCAGCGCGCCCGGCACCAGCAGGTTGTTGGTCGCCACCGTGAGGTCGCGGTGCTGGCCCAGCGAGCGGGCGAGGGCGAGGATGGTCGTCCCGCCGTTGATCATGATGGTGGAGCCGTCCTGGATCAGGGCCGCGGCCATCGCCGCGATCTTCTCCTTCTCCTGTTCCTGCACGCTGAGCCGCTGGTCGACGGCGCGGTCGGTGCGGGAGACGGTGGACAGACTGACGGCGCCGCCGTAGGTGCGCACGAGGCTGCCCTCGGCGGCCAGCTGATCGAGGTCGCGCCGGACAGTGTCGATCGAGACGCCGAAGCGCTCGGCCAGCTCACCCACCGTCACCTGGCCGGTCTCCGCGACATATGCGGCCAGCTGCGCCTTGCGTCCGGCCGGCAGGTGGCGCTGCCTCTCGTTGCTGTCGACGCTCACTGTCTCCCCCTTGTCAGTGCGGCAGTATGCCACAAACGCATGTCCATTGAGCACACCGCTGCGTAGAGCCGCGAAGAGCCGCAAGTATGGGTGCGACCAGCTGAAAGTCCGATGCCGCACCAGTAAAAGCAGGCCAGGCATCCATCGATGGAAGCCTCATGGCGCAACAGTATGCCGTACTCCGCAGTTTTTTGCTGTTCTTCTCTTGTCCTCTTCTGTAACACGCTGCTAACGTCGTGCCAACACAGCAGAGAACAGAAAGATCTCGATATAAGAGGAGCCCGCCATGGCGGTTCGTTCATCCCGGCTGAAGCGAGTAATAGGGGCAGTAACCGCGGCCACGCTGGTCGCGTTCGTGGCGGCGTGCGGCGGGGGCGACTCCGACGACTCGAGCTCGGGCGGCGATGTGACGCTGGAGTTCGCCCAGTGGTGGGGCGCCGAGCTCCCGGCCGGGGATTTCGACAAGATCATCGCTGATTTCACGGCGGCGAACCCGAACATCAAGATCAAGCCCATCAGCGCGCCGTACGCTTCGACCAAGCAGCAGCTCGTCACCGGCGCCGCCTCGAAGACCCTGCCCGACGTGGTCGGCCTCGACGGCGCCTGGGTGAACGACTTCGCCAAGCAGGGCGCGATCGCCGACATGTCCAAGCTGATGACCGACGCGAACTACGACTCCAGCCAGCTCGCGAGCCAGATCCAGCTGGACGGCAAGACGTACATGATCCCGGTCGTCAACTTCGTCTACCCGCTGTTCGTCAACAAGGACCTGCTGACCAAGGCCGGCGTCGCCAAGGTGCCGAGCACGCGCACCGAGTTCCTCGACGCGGCCAAGAAGATCAGCGCCACCGGCGGCGACGTGAAGGGCTGGGCGCTCCCGCTCGACACCGCCGTCCCCAACGGCATCCAGAACGACGTGATGTCCTGGCTGTGGGCCTCCGGCGGCAGCATGCTGGCCGATGGCAAGCCGGCCCTGCAGACCGACGCGGTCAAGAGCACGGTCGAGTACGTCAAGAGCCTCAACGACGCGAACGTCATCGCCCCCGGTTCCCTCACCATGAAGGAGCAGGACAAGGTCGAGAAGTTCACGCAGGGCCAGGTCGGCATGATGATCGACTCGCTCGCGCACGTCAGCCTGATCAAGAAGAACAAGCCCGACCTGAAGTTCGAGATCGCGGCCATCCCGGCCGAGGACAGCTACACCGGCAAGCGCGGCATCCCGTACGCGTCCTGGGGCATCGGCATCTCCAACTCGACCAAGCACAAGGCCGAGGCGTTCAAGTTCGTCAGCTACCTGATGAGCAAGGAGACCAACGCGAAGCTCAGCACGATCGCGAACGGCTTCCCCGGCAACAAGACCGCCGAGCCCGACTTCAGCAACAGTGACCCGCTGTTCAAGCAGGCGTTCGACATCTACCAGCAGGGCACCGTGGCCAACGAGTTCGTCGGCCTGCCCAAGTCTGAGGACCTGATGCGCAGCTTCGACGAGCAGCTCCAGCTCGTGCTGACCAACAAGACGAGCGTCGACGACGCGCTGGCCAAGGCGCAGGAGTCCTGGTCCTCGGTGATCGGTTAGCCCGCCCGGGCGCCGTGCCGGCCTTGAAGCAGGCGCGGCGCCCGACCTAGGAGACAGCCATGACAATGCTCGCAACGAAGACCGCCGCGCCGGTCGAACCGGTGGCGCCCAAGCGAAAGTCTCTGGCCCGGCGCCTGGTCCCGTACGGCTATCTGTCCCCCACGATGATCCTGATCGTGGTCCTGATGGTGGTCCCCATCGTCATGGTGATCAGCTATTCGTTCCGGGACAACGTGATCGTCCAGGACAACTCGGTGTTCGCCGGGTTCGCCAACTACACCAAGGTGCTCACCGACCCGGACTTCCTGGCCGCGATCAAGAACACCGCCATCTTCATCACCGTCAGCATGGTGGCCCACCTGGTGCTGGGCTTGGCCTTCGCGATGATGCTCAACACCGAGCTGCTCGGCGGGGTCACCAAGGCCATCTTCCGGATCGTCTACATCCTGCCGTGGCTGTTCACCATCGCGGTCATCGCGGTCATCTGGCGGCTGCTGCTCGACCCGTCCGGCGTCATCAACTACGTGCTGCACTCGATCGGCCTGATCAACGAGGGCGTGAACTGGCTCGGCGATCCGGGCAAGGCGCTGTGGGCGGTCACCTTCATCAACATCTGGTCGGGCTACCCGTTCTTCATGATCAGCCTGCTCGCCGGCCTCCAGGGCATCCCCAAGGACCTCTACGAGGCGGCCGCGGTCGACGGCACCAACTGGTTCCAGCGCTTCCGCCACGTGACACTGCCCCAGCTCCGGCCAGTGATCATCAGCATGGCGGTGCTCGACCTGATCTGGACGTCCCAGCAATTCGCGCTGATCTGGATGACGACCGGCGGCGGGCCACTCAATACCACCGAAATGCTCAGCACCTACACCTACAAACAGGCCTTCAGCGAGTACGAGTTCTCGACCGCGTCCGCCGCAGCCGTGATCGTCCTGCTGCTGACGATGATCCTGTCCTTCTTCTACGTGCGTTCGCAAAGGGAGCGGTGATCGGAATGGCCGTCGCCATCAAGACGAAGCGCACCCTCGCGAAGACCGGCGTGATCACCGGGCTGATCATCGGCGGCCTGTTCGCCGGCCTGCCCGTTCTGTGGATGCTCTCCACCTCGTTCAAGGGCAACGGGGACGTCTTCCAGAACCCGCCGAAGCTGATCACGTCGACCTTCTCGTTCGACGCGTACAAGGAAATCCTCGGCAACGGCACGCAGCTGCGCTACTTCCTCAACAGCTACATCGTCGCGATCGCGGTGACCGTGTTGACGCTGCTGGTGGCCCTGCTGGCCGGCTACGCGTTCAGCCGCTTCAACTTCCCGTTCCAGAAGACCATCAACGCGGTGATCGTCAGTGTGCAGGCCGTGCCGCCGATCACCCTCGTCATTCCGTACTTCGGGCTCGTCGTCGCGCTCGGCCTGTACAACACCTATCCCGGCCTGATTCTCACGCACATGGTGTTCACGCTCCCGTACGCGATCATCATGATCACCGCGTACCTGAACACGCTCCCGAAAGAGCTCGACGAGTCCGTCAAGGTCGACGGTGGCACCGGCTGGACCGCACTGTGGCGGATCCTCGTGCCGATCTCGGTGCCCGGTCTGATCGCGGTCGGGGTCTACACGTTCATGATCTCGTGGAACGAGTACCTCTTCGCGCTCACGCTGACCCGCACCGATGACATGCGCACGGTGCCGATCGGCATCCAGATGCTCATGGGCCAGCACTCGTACGAGTGGAACCAGATGATGGCGATGAGCATCCTCGGCTCCATTCCGGTCCTCATCCTCTTCCTGCTCTTCCAGAAGCGGTTCATCGGCGGACTGACCGCCGGCGCTGTCAAGGCCTGAGCTTTTCAGGCAAAGCAAAAGGAGAAACACAGTAATGCTGACGACCGGCAAAGCGATCCTCGACGTCGCCAACGAGCACGGCTTCGCGGTACCCGCCTTCAACATCAGCGACTGGGCGATGTTCAAGGGAATCGTGGAGATCAGCGAGGAGACGAACGCACCGCTGATGGTCGCGATCCACCCGGACGAGGTGAAGCACATCGGCCCCGAGATGATCAAGGGAATCGTTGAGCGGGCGCACAAGTCGAGCATCCCGATCGCGATCCACTGGGACCACGGCGCCACCTACGCGCAGATGCTCGAGGCCTTCCAGTACGGCTTCACCTCGGTGATGCTCGACGCCTCGACCAAGCCGTTCGACGAGAACGTCGCGATCTCGAAGAGGGTCGTCGACTCCGCGCACGTGCTCGGCATCTCGGTCGAGGCCGAGCTCGGCACGATCGGCGCGAACGACAGCTACGGCGAGTCCGAGGGCACCACGACAATCATCTACACCGACCCGGACGACGCGGTCACCTTCGTCGAGCAGACCGGGGTGGACTCGCTCGCCGTGGCGATCGGCACCTACCACGGCTTCTTCCCGAAGAACCTGAAGCCGGAGCTGAAGCTCGACCTGCTCAAGGAGATCAAGAGCCGGGTCCAGATCCCACTGGTGCTGCACGGTGGCTCGAACAACCCGGACGACGAGATCCGCGAGGCCGCGCGCATCGGCATCAACAAGATCAACATTTCGACCGACATCAAGGTCGCGTACCACAACAAGATGCGCGAGGTGCTGGGCACCGACGAGAAGGTCCGCGAGCCCAACGCCATCCAGCCCGCGTGCATCGACGCCATGAAGATCGTCGCCGCCCAGAAGATCGAGCTCTTCGGCGCCGACGGCAAGGGATCCCTGTTCTGACATGGCCGATGCGTCTCGCGTAGTCCTGGGCCTCGGCGGCTGTGTCGACTACGAACTGAAGCTGACCGCGGTTCCTTTGCAGCAGCTGATCGTCGACTACGGCATCGTCGCCGCGGACCTGACGTCGCCGGCCCCGGTGGTGGCCGGCGAGCGGGACCTCGTGGTGTCGATCCTCGGCTACGTGGCCCGGGGCGGAGGGGGCGAACACTTCGTCGCCTCCGCCCCGGCGCTGGCGACCTTCGCCAACCGCTTCCCGAACCGGGAAACCCTCGGCGGCACCTCGGTGCGGGCCGGCATTCTGATGAGCAAACTGGGGGTTTCGTCGACACTGCACCTGGTCAGCGTCAACGACACGTTCCGGCGGCTCCTGCCGGCCGACTCCGATTACATCAACAGCGGCAGCGCGGACACCTTCTATCCGCACCTGATCGTCCAGTACGACCAGGGCCTGTGGATCCGGGCGAACGACATCGACATCCACGCCCCGTTCCCGAACCGGCTGATCTACGTCAACGACCCGGCCAACGCCGACATGCTGCTCACCGCCGACCTCGGCGACCGGCTGCGGTCCGCCGAGGTCTTCCTGATCTCCGGGTTCAACGCGATGCGCTCGGCGGACGAGCTCGACGCGCGCCTCGCCCTGCTGCGTGACCACATGCGGCAACTGCCGCCGGAGGCGACAACCTACTTCGAGGACGCTGCCTACCACGAGCCGGCCTTCAGCCGCCGGGTCCGCGAGGCCTTGCTCTCCACCATCGATGTGTACGGCATGAACGAGGACGAATTACAGTCCTACCTCGGTCGTGCCGTCGACCTGCTCGACCCGGCCGACGTCGCCGACGCGCTCACCGCCGTGCACGCGCTCATCCCGGTGCCGACGCTGGTGCTGCACACCAAGTACTGGGCGCTCGCCCTCGGCGCGGGCGACTACACCGACGCGCTCGACACCGGCACCGTCATGGCCGCCACCCGCTACGTCCACGGCGACGACTTCACCTCCGCCGATGTCGAGCGGCTGCGCTCCGGGCCGCGCCGGCCCGAGTCGGTCGCCTTCGCGGCGGCGCTGCGCTCCTACCTGGGCGACGTCGTCCGGTGCGTTCCCGGGTTCGCGCTCGACGTCGAGAACCCCACTACGGTCGGACTCGGCGACACGTTCGTCGGCGGCTTCCTCGCCGCACTCGCCGCTCGCACCAAGGAGAAACAATGACCGTCGAGGCGCTGCCCGCCAACCAACCCGAGACGTTCTACCGCGGCGCCGGCCGGATCGCCGAGTTCCGCAACGTGCCGGCGTTGGCCGACCGCCCGGAAGACTGGGTGGGCTCGGTGACCAGCCGGTTCGACCTGGCGCCGTCGGGGCTGTCCACGCTGGCCGACGGGCGCACGCTGGCCGAGGCGATCGCCGCCGACCCGGCCTGGTGGCTGGGGCCGGGTCGCACCGACACCGGGGTGCTGGTCAAACTGCTCGACGCCGGTCAGCGGCTGCCTCTCCACGTGCACCCGGACCGGCGCTTCGCCAACGCGCACCTGGCCTCGCCGTACGGGAAGACCGAAGCGTGGGTGATCGTCTCGGCACGGCCCGACGCGTACGTCCATCTCGGTTTTGCCCGTGATGTTTCTTCCGAGGAGCTGGCCGGCTGGGTCGAGGGGCAGAAGACCGGCGAGATGCTCGAGGCGACCAACCGGATCCCGGTCGCGGCCGGCGACGCGATCCTCTGCCCGGCCGGGCTGCCGCACGCGATCGGCGACGGCATCCTGCTGGTCGAGATCCAGGAGCCGACCGACTTCTCGGTGTTGCTCGAATACGAAGGGTTCGGCCTGGCCGACGGCCACCTCGGTCTGGGGTACGACCTGGCCCTGGGTTGTGTCGACCGCGGGGCCTGGAATCCGGCGCTTCTCGACGGCCTCCGCGGTACGGCCGCCCGGCTGCTCCCACCGGCGGCCGACGAGTTCTTCGACGCCCGCCGGCTCTACGGCGGCGATCGCGTCGAACGGGGCTTCAGCATCCTGGTCGTGGTCGGTGGCTCCGGGCGGTTGAGCGGCGCAAGCGACGACCTTCCGGTCCGAAGCGGGGACACCCTGCTGATCCCGTACGCCGCCGGAGCTCTTGTCCTTGATGGACAGGTCGAGGCCGTCCGCCTGGCCGCGTCGCGCTGAGCGCTTGCCCGGGGGCTCCCGGTGCCGGGCCGCCGTTGCCGATCGGCAGCCGCTGCTAGCGTGTGCGAAAGCAGCGAGCCGCCGGAGGCCGAGATGCAAGGTCGTAGCCTCGAGCTGCGTCCCGCGGTTGCGAACATGTGGGTGCTCCCGGCGGCGGTGACGCTGGTCGTGGTGACCGTCCTCGAGATCGCGACGTTTGTGGAAGTCACCCGCACCATCGGTGCCGTCTGGGCGACCGTCCTTCTCGTCACCGGCAGCCTGGCCGGTGCCCTCGTGCTGCGTCACGAACGCGCTCGTGCGCGAAGCCGGGTCCGGGCGTACACCGACGACGGCCATCCCGCGGGCCCGGCGGTCACCGACTCGATGGTCGGCATCTTCGGTGCGGTGCTGCTGACATTCCCCGGCTTCTTCACCGCGATGCTGGGGCTGGTGCTGCTGCTCCCGCCGAGCCGCCTGCTGATCCGCCGCTCCGTGGAACGGTCCCTCCCCGGCGAAGACGATCTGTTCGGCCCGCGGCGGGTCCGCGTGCATACCGGCGATGCCGCCGCTGACCGATCGGCATCACGTGCGCCGGCCGGAGCGATCGAGGGCGAGGCCGGCTGACCGCCGTCGACATCCGCGACGACGGCCGCCCGGGCTCATCGCCCGTGAATACAACGATCGTGATGCCGCCGAAGGCTGACACCGCGAGGTAAGCCACCTGGCCAGGGCCGGCGGTGAGGTGTCGTCGCTCAGCCGGGCTGTCACTAGTGGGGACTTTTCTGGCGGGGTGTCGGATCTGACACCGGTCGTTCGTAGGACAGGTAGCTTCGACCGACCGACGAGAGGTAACGGCATGGCCAAGCTCATCTACGTGACGAACGTGTCGCTTGACGGGTTCATCGAGGACGAAGGCGGCGGGATCAACTGGTTCCCGACCGGCGACGAGGTGTTCGCGTTCCACACCGAGCTCCTGCGGTCGGTAGGCATGTTTCTTTACGGGCGCCGGCTGTACGAGGCGATGGCGGTCTGGGAGACCGACGCCGCTCTGGCCGCGCGGTCCGACCTCACGGCTGACTTCGCGAGCGCCTGGCAGGCGGCTGGCAAGGTCGTCTATTCCACGACGCTCGCCGCGGTGTCGACCGCCGGCACCCGGCTCGAACGCCGTTTCGATCCCGCCGCGGTGCGCGAATTGAAGGCCACGTCCGGCCGCGATCTCATGGTGGGCGGGGCCAACCTCGCGGCGCAGGCTTTCCAGGCCGGGCTGGTCGACGAGTGCCTGTTGGTCGTCCTGCCCGTTGTCCTCGGCGGAGGCAAACCGGGGCTCCCGACCGGCGTGCGCGCCGACCTCGAGCTCCTCGATGAGCGCCGATTCCGCAACGGCGTCGTGCAACTCCGCTACCGCCTTCTCGGACAGTGAACGACAGCCATGTTCACGGTCGAGCAGCGCGACGCCGTACGCGATCGGCTGCTGAGCCTGGCCGGCGGTGATGCCGCGATCGTCGGTGCCGCGGTGACGGGATCTCATGCTGTCGACGGCGGTGATCGGTGGTCGGACATCGACCTGGTGTTCGGGGTCGAGGGCTCGCTCGAGACGAGCATGCGCCGGTGGACCGAACTGATCTACCGTGATTTCGATGCGGTGCACCATTGGGACCTGCCGGCCGGTCCCGCGGTGTACCGGGTATTCCTCATGTCGGATCGGCTCGAGCTCGACGTGGGGTTCGTGCCCGCTGCGGAATTCGGTCCGCAAGGTCCGAGCTGGCGGACCGTCTTCGGGCACCCGGCTCCGGAGAAGGATGTGCTGGCGCCGAGTCGCCGGAATCTGACCGGGCTGGCCTGGCACCATGCCCTCCACGCGGGCGTTTGCATCCGGCGGCGCCGGTGGTGGCAGGCCGAGCAGTGGATCAGTGCCTTGCGCGGCCAGATCCTCGCTCTGGCGTGTCTGCGCCTGGGCCATCCCACCAGTTACGCGAAGGGCGCCCACCTGCTGCCCGCCGAGGTGACGGCCTCGCTGGCCGGCACTCTGGTCCGCGTTCTCGATGAAGCTGAACTGGTCCGTGCTCTCGACGCGGCCACGAGCGCACTGACGACAGAGATCTCACTGGTGGATCCCGCTCTTTCGGCTCGGCTTGCTCCCGTCCTCGCTGCACCGCCGGCGGGCAACGATCACGCGGGCTCGACCTGAGCGTGGCCGGGCACCGGGAAGTGCAGGGCGGCTAAAGCCGCGCCGAGTGCGCAGCCGGTCAGCAGGCCGATGCCGTGGTTGTTGGTCAGGGCGCAGAGGAATGCGGTTGCCGCGGGGATCATCAGCAGTTGGAGGCGCAACGTCGGGTTCGGGCCTCGGAAGATGTAGAGGGCCGCGCAGGCGGCCAGCTGGCCGCGGTGGGTGGGCGGTTCTCGGTGCCGAGTCGTTCCTGGATGAGGCGGACTCCGGACCAGATGACCATGGCGGCGCAGAGGTAGGGGACGACCACGCGGGCGGTGTGCATGGTTCGACCTTCGTGGACCGCGAGCGCCGGTGGCGGGGCCGAAATCTACGTCTGCGCCCATGACATTCGTACCGGTGGGGTGTCTTCAGGTGGTGAGGTGCGTGGTGAACCAGGCGGTGATCGCCGCGTCGACCGTTGCGGCCTCTGGGGTCTGGGGCGCGGGTTGGTCGCCGGGGCGTTCGGCCAGCGGGTGCGCCAGGCCGGGCACCGTCGTCAGCTGCGCGTTCGGCACGGCTGCGGCCAGGGCTGCGGCGTCGGCTCGGAAGGCCGGGTAGTCCTCGTCGCCGCTGACGACCAGCAGTGCTGTGCTGTGCAGGTCGGTGGCGCGGGCGACGAAGTCGAGCCGGTCGGCGGCGGCGCGGGCGGAGTCGTTCCACGGGTAGGGCTGCTCGGAGAGTCCCGAGACGAGCTCGACGACCGATGAGGCGCGGATGGCGGCGTTGACCACGGCCAGCGCGGCCACCGGCACCACTTTGCTCGCGGTCACCGTGAGGGCGACCGCGCCGCCCAGCGAGCCGCCGACGACTCCGATCGGGGCGTCGGTGATCGGGAAGCGTTTCCGCAGGTCGGCCAGGGCGGCGGGGAACTCGTCGGCGGCCTGGCGCACCACCGGGTCCACGTAGAGCATCATCGGGTCGCGGCGGGACAGCTCGTAGCCTTCGGGGTACGACCGGGGGCCGCACCAGGGCATGCCCAGATGGATGCGCCATGCCTCGACGCCGGACAGCGGCAACGCGGCGGCGAACGCCTCGTCGGTGCACGGTGCGTCCATCATGTGCCAGGTGACGACGAGCGGGGCGGGCCCGCCGGCGGCGGGTGGCAGCGCGGTGAAGGGGACGCCGGCGGCGGTACCGATGATGGCCATACGCCTACGCTAGGCGACCCACCATGGCGGCGTCGGGAACGCGGCCGGTGGTCAGCAGGGCTTCCAGCTCGTCGAGCAGCGCCTCCAGGCCGGCCGGGGCGGTCGGGTCGTAGTGCTTGCTGATCGCCTGGTCGTCGGCGAGGCGGACGGCGTCGAGCTCGGCTTCTCCGCTGATCCAGACCAGCACGCTGCCCAGCCAGGTCGCCGACTCGAACTCGCTGGCCACCACCGGCTTGTCGTGGTTCGGGTCGACCGGGCGGATTCGCCATTCGAGACCCAGGCGCTCCCAGGTCGCGGCTCGTGCCAGCACCGCCGGTTCCAGCGCGTCCAGAGGGAAGTTCACGATCGGCACTATCGCACGGGAGTCATCCGGCCGTGGGTTGACGCGAAACGCTCGGCTGGACACGCCAGCCGAGCGTTTCGCCGTACACCTGGGGGGTGGTCTGCCGTCAGGAGACGATGCAGTTCTTGCCGTTCGCGCCGGAGCCGGTCTTCACCGGCTCGGCGCCGGTGCTGTTGCCGGTGTAGAGCCAGCACGTGGGGATGCTGCCGATGCTGTTGCTCTTCAGCGTCGCGACGTCGCCGTAGTTGGTGTTGACGCCGGCGATCACCTTGCCGCCGGTCGCGGTGACGCCGGTGATGGTGACCTTGCGGGCGGCCTGGGTGGAGCAGTTGCCGCAGGAGCGGTAGAGCTTGCCGAAGTTGCTGACCTTGAAGTTCTTGATGGTCACCGAACCGCCGGCGCCGCGGTTGTCCTGGAACACCTTGTCCGACGCGCTCGCCGCGCTGCCGCCGCTGACCACGACGGTCGCGTTGGTGCCGCGGAAGGTGGCGGCGTCCTCGCCGACGTCCTGCCAGACGACGTTGGTCAGGTTGCAGCTGCCCGCGCAGTGCACGCCGTCGGCGGCCGGGGAACCCAGGATGACGTTCTTCAGGGTCGCGCCGGCGGCCAGGTCGAAGATCGGGTCCTGGCCCTCGGCCTGACCGCCGCTGCCGAGGTCGCCGGAGCCGATGTAGCGGTTACCGTCACCGTCGAACGTGCCGGTCACCTTGATCGAGGCGGTGACCTTCACGTCGGTCGCGGCGGATGCCGCACCGACCACCGCGATCGAGCCGGCCAGGGCCGTGGCCAGCACCGCCGCCCCGATGAGCAAGCGTGATCTTTTCATCAATTGCCTTCTTCCGGTCAAGGTGGGACGTACCGGAGGAACATATGCCGCCGCAACAGGTCCGAAAACAGATCGATACCAGGGAATGTCTTAACAGATATTTAATCGGTGCTTTGTTCAAGGCTAGGAATACTGCAACAGCCTATTGACAAGCGTAAACGCGTTAGTTATGCAAACCTATGCAAACCCGCCCGGGCGGTGGGGCGTAGGGTGACCTCGTGGATCATGAGGAACGCATCGCGCTGTTCATCGACTACGAGAACCTGGCGATCAGCGCCCGTGAACACCTCGGCGGCATGTCATTTCAGCTGCGGCCGGTTGCCGACGCGCTCGCCGAGCGGGGCCGGGTGGTGGTTCGCCGGGCGTACGCGGACTGGTCGTACTTCGACGAGGACCGCCGGATGCTCACCCGGTCGCACGTCGAGCTGATCGACATGCCGCAGCGGCTGGGGGCGTCGCGGAAGAACGCCGCCGACATCAAGATGGTGGTGGACGCCCTCGAGGTCGCGTTCGAACGGTCCTACATCTCGACCTTCGTACTGTGCACCGGCGACAGCGACTTCACCCCGCTGGTCCACAAGCTTCGCGAGCTGAACAAGCGGGTCATCGGGGTCGGCGTGGAGAAGTCGACGTCCGCGCTGCTGCCGCCGGCCTGCGACGAGTTCCTCTATTACGACCGGCTGGAGGGCGTCGAGATCCAGCCGGCCCGGCCCCGGCGCGGCCGCCCGGCCGAACCTCCGGTCGCCGAGCAGCCGACGCAGCGGGAGCCGGAGCCGGTCGCGGAGGAGGCGCCGGTCCGCGACGTCGACACGCTCGCCGCCCTGGTCGCGCAGACCGTGGCCGGCCTGCAGAGCAGCTCCAGCGGGGCGGTCACCGCGTCGACGCTCAAGCGCACGCTGCTGCGGAAGGACCCCACCTTCAACGAGGCGGACTACGGCTTCCGTGCCTTCGGGGAGCTGCTCCGCTTCCTCGCCGGGCGCAACGTCGTCGAGCTGATCGCCGGCTCGGTGAAGGGCGACCCCGAGGTCGGGCTGCCGGAGCACGGCGATCGGGAACGCGCGTTCAGCCTGCTCCGCAGCGTGGTCTTCGACCTGGCCGGGCACGACGGGGCGGTGGCGCTGTCCGGTCTGAAAAACAAGGTGCGCAAGATCGTTCCGGACTTCAGTGAGAAGAAGCTCGGCTACCGCAGCTTCCTCCAGTTCTGCAAGGCGGCGGCCACCAGCGGCGCGGTCGGCCTGGAATGGAGCGCCGACAACGACGACTACCTGCTGACCGCGGAGACGCGCGCCTAGACGTCCACCGCGTGGGAGAGCGCCCGGAGCAGATCCTGCGTCGCGACGATCGCGGCTCCGGCCTGCCCGGGTCGGCCGGGTCCCATTTGGTGGCCCGCAGCACGGCTGGTGTCGCGGAGCTTGTCGATGCGCTGCCGCTGCCACTGCCGGTCCTCGCGGGCGTTCGTCCGGGCCTGCGTCAGCCAGGTCCCGCCGAGGGCGCCTGCGACGCCGAGCGCGCTCGACGCGAGCGGAATCCACCACGACCCGTCTGCCATCGGCGCATCCTCTCGCATCGAAGGAGAAATTGTTGTAACCGTGCGGGCCGGTATCACCGTCATCAATACGCACGCACATCGTTGAACACAGAGGAGACGCGTAGATGACGACGAACCGCGCAGGTGGCGCCGGCCGGGCGATCCTGGCCGCCGTGGTCGTGACCATCGGCCTGCTGGCCGCCACCGGATCCGGCGCGTACGCCGCGGTGACCGAGCGCCGGCACCACGACACGTTGCTGGGCAGCCGGCAAGCCGATTACAAGATCACCTTCTATGCGGACCCGTACGGCAACGGTCAGAAGCACCTGATCGTGGCGGACAAGAAGGCCGACGGGGTCAGCGCCAAGATTCGCATCTGGCCGTCGCCGATCGCGTCGCCGTGCTCCTACATCGACTACCCCGACAAGGGCGGCGCCGAGGACGGCGCGTACCACTACGACATCTACTACCCGGTCGGCATGATCGCCTACGTCTACGGCGACAACGCCACCGTCTGGGGCGGCACCTACAGCTACGACAATCCCGCCATCCTCGACATCTGCTGACCGGGCGGTCGCCGTCAGCTGATGCGGTGGAGCGGCCCGAGCTGCTGGGAAGCGGACGTCTGAGCGTGGAAAGCTGAGTGCGTCGCCAGAGTGTTCGCGACATACCTGCACTCGGATCAGGATCACGATGGACATCACGCAGGACGGGCCGTTCCTCGTTGTCGCGCGGGAGCGGTTTGTTGCCGGGGCGCTGAGTTCAGAGGCGGGACGTGCTGGTCGGGCGTACGTAATTGTCGCCGTGCCAGACGCGGCCGAGGAGGCCGACCGCGATGATCAGGGCCAGCGGGCCGGCGTAGTTCCAGCCGCCGAGCGGCTCGAGGAACGGCAGCCGCAGCAGTGTGTAGGCGAGCAGCCAGGCCGCGGCCAGCAGTGGGCAAGCGGTGATCAACGCGCCGAGCCAGGGGCCGGACGGCTGTGCGGACGAGTGCGCCATGTTCGCACGCTAGCCCTGCTTGACAGAAATGGGAACCGTGACAGCAAGGCTTACAAAATCTGCTCTCTTGTAAATCATGGTGAGCGGTGTCACAGTCGGGCCATGCCTGAGAATCGATCCGTCTGGCGAGACGCGCGGCGCTATCTCTGGCCGTCCGCGATCGTCGTGCCGCTGCTTCCGTTCGTCAGTTACGGCATCGTCGACCGGACCGGCCTGCAGGGCTGGTGGTGGCTCACCCCCGGGGTGGTCTTCGTGCTCATCCCGGTCATCGACATCTTCGGCGGCGACGATGTCGGCAATCCGCCGGAGGACGTCGCCAAGGCACTGCAGTCCGACCGCTACTACCGCTGGCTCACCTACCTCTACCTGCCGCTGCAGCTGGCCGGCCTGGTGCTCGGCGCCTGGCAGTGGGCCGGCGGCGGGCTCGGCTGGGCCGGCCGGCTCGGTGTGCTGGTGACGGTCGGGGCGGTCAACGGGATCGCCATCAACGCGGCCCACGAGCTGGGCCACAAACGGGAGGACGCCGAGCGGTGGCTCTCCAAGATCGCGCTGGCCCCGACCGGGTACGGCCACTTCTATGTGGAGCACAACCGGGGTCACCACAGCCGGGTCGCCACGCCTGAAGATCCGGCGAGCTCGCGGCTGGGGGAGAGCTTCTGGCGGTTCTGGCCACGCACGGTGCTCGGCAGTCTGCGCTCGGCGTGGCATCTCGAGACGTCCCGCTTCCGGTTGCGTCACCGCAACCCGTGGACGGTGCGTAACGACGTGCTCAACGCGTGGGCCATGACGGTCGTGCTGTTCGCGGTGCTGACCAGCGCGTACGGGATGATCGTGCTGCCGTTCTTGATTGTTCAGGCGGTGATCGGGTTCTCGTTCCTTGAGGTCGTCAACTACCTGGAGCATTACGGCCTGCGCCGGCAGCGGTCCGGCGGCGACACCGGCCGTTACGAGCGCGTCGACGAGCAGCACAGCTGGAACAGCAATCGCCTGATCACCAACATCTTCCTGTACCAGTTGCAGCGGCACAGCGACCATCACGCCAATCCGATCCGGCGTTACCAGATCCTGCGGACGTTCGACACCTCGCCGCAGCTTCCGGCCGGCTACGCCACGATGATCGTCCTGGCGCTGTTCCCGCCGATCTGGCGGCGCATCATGGACCCCATGGTGATCGCGCACTACGACGGCGACGTCGATCTGGCCAACGTGCACGAGCCGGCCCGCGCGCGGCTGACCGCACGGGTGAAAATGGCACGGTGAAGCAGAGCTATGCGGAGCGGGCGCGGGCCGGCATGCGCGACGCGATCCTCGACGCCGTCGAGCGCCTCGTGATCGATCGGGGCTGGCGCCGCACCCGGATGGCCGACGTGGCCGACGCCGCCGGGGTGAGTCGCCAGACCGTCTATCAGCAGTTCGGAAACCGCGAAGAGCTGGGCCAGCAGTACGTCTTACGCGAGGCCGACCGCCTGCTCGCAGCGGTCGACTCCGCCCTGGCCGCCAACCGCGCCGACCCGCTGGCCGCCGCGACCGCTGCCTTCGAAGCCTTCCTCACCGTCGCCACCGACAACCTCATGGTCAAGGGCATCCTCGCCGGTGACGACGGCCTGCTCCCGCTGGTCACCACGGCCGGGTTGCCGGTGCGCCAGGTCGCCGTCGAGCGGGTGGTCAGCGCGATCGGCGAGCACTGGCCCGACCTCGACTCCGCCGACGTGCTGCTCTTCGCGGAAACGGTCGTCCGCCTGGCGATCAGCCACGCCACCGCCCCGGCCGCCGACCCGCAGACCACCACCGGCGACGTGATGCGGGTGCTCGGCCCGTTCATCCGGCAGCTGGTCGAGAAGGGCCGGCCGTGATCGGCGGTGACTGCAGCCTCCTCCTCGGTGTCTTCGCCCATCTGCGGCCGGCCGTTCGCGAGGTCGCCCTGTGGCTCGTCGACGGCCACCCGGACTGCCTCGACGCCCGGGAATCGGACACCGGCGAGACCGCCGACTCGGAACTGGCCGTGCTCACCGGGCCCGGCCCGGCCGCCCTGGTCGGCCTCGGGCAGGCGACGCCAGCATCGCCGACTTCCGCCCGGACCTCGACCCCGACGGCCGGTACGCAACCGTCCTGGTCACCCTGTTGGACCGGGCGCTGTAGAAGCCGGCTCGACCGGCAGCCACAGCTCACAGGTGGCGGTGCTGAAGTCGGCCGCCCGCTCGAGCACCGCGACGATCTCCGGACCGGGCCGCAGCCGCCAGGGGTTGGCCGGGAACCACTCGGTCGCGGTGGCCGCCCAGGTCTGCTGCAGGGCCTGCGGATAGGGCCCGCTGCTGCGGAAGACCGCCCACCGGCCGGCCGGCACCTCGATGACGTCGAGGTCGCCGGGCACGGGCACGGCGCCGGAGAGGGCGACGCCGTGCAGGTAGGTCAGCTCGCTGCCCTCGGCCCGGTCGGGATCGAGGTCATCGCTGACGGCGAGCAGCCCGGCCGGCTCGGTGTCGCTCAGCTCTTTCAGCCGCAGTGACTCCTCCACCGGCAACGCGGCGACGTGCTGCTGGATGTGTGGATTGATGCCCTGGTGGATCAGCGGCACGCGAGCGGCGTGCCCGATGAGCCGGAACGCGGGACGGTCGGCGATGCGGGTGTCCATGGGGATGCTCCCTTCGACGGTCAGGCGGAACCTGAGCTGCGGTTGTGTGCGAAGGGGGCCGCCGTCGCGGCGTACCTCACCGGCGCCGGCGCCGTGGACCGCCCGGAACGCCCGCCCGAACGCCTCGGTCGAGCCGTATCCGTAGCGGACCGCGATGGCCAGCAGATCGTCCGTGCTCCGGATGACGTCGGCGGCGGCCACGGTCATCCGGCGGCGGCGAACGTACTCCGACAGCGGCATGCCGGCCAGCGACGAGAACATCCGGCGCAGGTGGTACTCGGTGGTGCCGAGCTTCGCGGCCAGGCCGCTGACGTCCAGCTCCGCCGTGAGCTGCTCCTCGACCAGGTCGACGAGCCCGTTGAGTGCCGAGATCACGAGGCCTCCCTTCGACATCAACCCTGGCCGGGAACACCCCGCCGGCGCCCGACGATTGCCGTCCGATCCGATCACCCAGCCCATGCGTCCAGACCTGACGGCCATTCTGTCGGCGGCCCTGCCGTGGCGGTGGTCATTCGAACGAGTGGCTCGATTCCTCGGTCGTAGCCGAATTCTATTCACCAATGCCGGATGACTTGCGACTCGACGCCGAATGCATCGACGCGGGTGTCGCGCTGCCGAACGGTTGATTTGATTCAGCACTCGCGGCCGGTCCTGCAATCTGCCGCTGCGGACCAGCCTTTGGACACGAAACCTCGACCATTGGGAGTCCCCTTGTTTCGCAGAACACGAGCGTGGTGCTGGGCAGCACTCTTCATTACCGGCGCCCTGATGCTCATCGGCGCACCGGCGCAGGCCGCGACCCGAACATTCGCCGGCATGGACGTCACCGGGGACGGCCAGGGTTATCTGCTGATTTCCGCGACGGGCGAGTTCTACGCCTACGGAACGGCCCACCCCTGGCCGAATCCGAGCGGATTCTCCGGCCAATTCACCGGGCTTGCGATGACCGCCGACGGGCAGGGCGCGCTGGCCATGACGTCGGCCGGTCAGTTCTATGCCTACGGAACCGCGCGCCCGCAGCCGAACGTGGTCGGCTTTTCCGGCCGGATGGTCAGTGTGGCTGTCACCGCTGACGGGCACGGCGTCCTGGCCATGTCGTCGGCCGGGCAGTTCTACGCCTACGGAACCGCACACCCGCAGCCGAATGTCGTCGGTTTCGGCGGCAGCATGGTCAGCGTTTCCCTCACCGCGGACGGGCAGGGCGCGCTGGCCATGTCGTCGGCCGGCCAGTTCTACGCCTATGGCACCGCCCGGGCCCAGCGCAATCCGGCCGGGTTCACCGGCACGATGACGAGCGCGACCCTTACCGGCGACGGTCAGGGCCTGGTTGCCGTGTCGTCGGCCGGGCAGTTCTACGCCTACGGCACCGCGCCCGCCCGCACGAACCCGACCGGGTTCTCCGGTGGCATGGCAACCGTGGCGATCACCCCCGACGGGCGGGGCATGGCCGCCATGTCGGGCGCCGGTCAGATGTACGCCTTCGGCAGTGTCCTCTTCCGCGGAAACGGTGACCCGGGCACGTCGTCGCCGAGCGATCTGCGTTCCCGGATCGCCACGACCGCCACCGCGGAATTGAACAACAGCGGCCGCAACAACGTCGCGAAGCCCAGTCTCTGCAACTTCTACTCCGGCGCCGGCCAGACCGGCACCCCGTGCTCCGGCGGGCCCGGATGGCGCAGCGAGGACTGGTGCGCCGACTTCGCCCGCTGGGTCTGGGGACAGTCCGGAGCGAACACCTCCGGCCTCACGCCGGGCGCGATCTCCTTCAAGAAGTACGGGGACAGCCACCGCACGTGGGTGCCCGGCAGCGGCCTGGCCGGTGTCCAGCCCGGCGACGCGATCGTCTACGACGTGAACAGCGGAAGCACCTACGCCAGCCATGTGGACCTCGTCGTGGCGGTCGGCACCAGCTCGGTGACCACGATCGACGGCAACTTCACCGGCGGAAAGATCGTCCGGAGCACCGTCACCCGGAGCGCCAAGTTCGGCCCGAAGGTGATCTCGGGTTACGCCCGCCCGGTCGCCTGACCTTCGACGCCCCTGCTCGGCTCGACGCGCCGTCATCCATGCGTCGGGCCGAGCAGGTTGGTCACTTCCCGTTACGCGATGCCATTAAGATAGTTTTGACGATGGTTCATCCCATTTTCTCCTATCGGGAGCTGTGATGCGACGCCGTCTACTCGCCGGTGCCCTCGTGGTTCTCGCGGTCATCGCCTGCGGGGCGTCGTCGGCCGCCGCTGATCTCGCGCAACCCTCCGTGGTGTCCGAGAACCCGGTCGACTACACCCCGCATGTTCTGGACGGCACGGTCTGGGCGCTGGCCGTCGTCGGGGACACCGTGGTCGTCGGGGGAGCGTTCACCGCCGTTGCCGACAGTTCCCGGCGGTACACGTACGCCCGCCGGAATCTTTTCGCCTTTGATCTGCGCAGCGGGGCGATCCGGGCGTTCGCGCCGGTGGTGGACGGGCCGGTCTACGCCTTGGCGGCCGGGGACGACGGCACCGTCTACGCGGGTGGGGCGTTCGGGCGGGTGAACGGCAGCGCGCAGCGCGGGGTGGCCCGGGTCGGACTGGACGGTGGGCGGCTGAGCTCGTTCCGCGCCTCGATCGATCGCGGCTTCGTGCAGACGCTGGCCCGGCGGGGGCGGCAGCTCTACGTGGGTGGCACGTTCGGCTCGGTCAACGGTGTGCGACGGGTCGGCCTGGCCCGGGTGGATGCGGTCGGCGGGCGGGTCGACCCCGACTTCGACGCCGGGCTGACCTCGGCGAACCCGCACCGGACCCACGTGGAGAACCTCGACGTCTCGCCGGACGGGCGGTCGCTCGTGGTGATCGGCGGATTTCTCGGTGTCCGGTCGCTGCAACGCAACCAGATCGCCCTGCTCGACATCTCCGGTCCGGCGGCAGCCGTGACCGGGTGGTACACCGACGCCTTCCAGAAGCCGTGCCAGAAGGGCTACGACGCGTACCTGCGGCAGGTCAAGTTCGCGCCGGACGGGTCCTGGTTCGTGGTCGTCACCACCGGCGGCACGTCGCAGAATCTGTGCGATTCCGCCGTCCGCTTCCAGGCCGCCGGGACGGGGCAGCACGACCCGTTCTGGGTGCAGCACACCGGCGGCAACTCGCTGTTCGCCGTCGCCGTCACCGGGGCCGCCGTCTATCTCGGCGGTCACCAGGAATACCTCGACAACCCGGACGGACACAAGACCAAGAACGTCGGCGAGCCGCCCGACTTCCGGCCCGGGCCCGGTGCCGTCTCCCGGCCCGGCATCGGCGCCGTCGACTCCGCCACCGGACGTGCGCTCACCTGGAATCCGACCCGCAGCCGCGGCACCGGCGTGCGCGTCCTCCTGCCGGTTCCGCAGGGGTTGCTGGTCGGTTCGGACACCGACGAGCTGGGTCACGAGTATCACGGCCGGATCGGCATGTTCCCGCTCGGATGAGTCGGTAGGCTTCGCGGCAAGTTACGCAACCGTAGGTTTCTCCGGAGGCATCATGGTGGACGACCGGCCCTGGCTGGCGGCCTATCCGGAGGGCGTCCCGGCCGACATCGCCGAGCCCACCCGGGCGCTGACCGCGAACCTGGACGCTGCCGTCGCCCGCTTCCCCGGCCGGGTCGCGCTCGACTTCCTCGGGGCCACCACCACCTACGCGCAGCTCGGTGACCAGGTCGCGCGGGCCGCGGAAGCATTGCGGGGGATCGGGGTCAAGCCGGGGGACCGGGTGGCGCTGATCCTGCCGAACTGCCCGCAGCACGTGGTCGCCTTCTACGCGGTGCTGCGCCTGGGTGCGATCGTGGTCGAGCACAATCCGCTCTACACCGCGGACGAGCTGGCCCATCAGCTCGCCGATCACGGCGCGGCCGTCGCGATCTGCTGGGACAAGGTGGCCGCGACCATCGCCGGCTCCTCGGTCCGCACCGTCGTCGGGGTCGACCTGACCGCCGCGCTGCCGCTGGTGAAGCGGCTCGCGCTGCGGCTGCCGCTGCCGGCCGCGCGCAAGACGCGGGCCGAGATGCACGGGGCGCTGCCAGCCGGCGCGCTGCGCTGGGAGACGATCGTCGCCGCGGCGTCACCGATCGCCGAGTCCGTGGCCGGGCCGGGCGTCGGCGACACCGCCCTGCTGCAATACACCGGTGGCACCAGCGGCACGCCCAAGGGCGCCATTCTCACCCATAAGAACCTGGCGGCTAACGCCGAACAGAGCCGTGTCTGGGTGCCCGGCCTACGCGATGGGGGCGAGACCTTCTACGCGGTGCTTCCGCTGTTCCATGCGTACGGGCTGACGTTGTGCCTGACCACGGCGGTGCAGATCGCGGCGACCATCGTCCTGCTGCCGCGCTTCGACGTGGGCATGGTGCTCGACGCGGCCAAGCGGCGGCCGCCGACGTTCTTTCCGGGCGTGCCACCGATGTACGACCGGCTGGCCGCGGCCGCCCGGTCCCGAGGCGCCGACCTGAGCTCGATCCGGTATGCGATCAGCGGTGCGATGCCGCTGCCGCCGAAGACCGTCGAGACCTGGGAGGCGCTGACCGGAGGGCTGCTCATCGAGGGGTACGGCATGACCGAGACCTCGCCGATCACGGTTGGCAACCCGATGTCGGAACGGCGCCGGGCCGGCTCGATCGGTGTGCCCTACCCGTCCACCCGGGTCCGCATCGCCGATCGGGACGACGTGGCCCGCGACGTGCCGGCCGGGGAGCCGGGGGAGCTGCTGTTGCAGGGGCCGCAGGTGTTCGCGGGCTACTGGAATCTGCCGGCCGAGACCGAGGCGGTGCTGCTGCCGGGCGGCTGGATCCGGACCGGTGACATCGCGGTGATGAGCGACGACGGTTTCCTGTCCATCGTCGACCGGGTCAAGGAGCTGATCATCACCGGCGGCTTCAACGTCTATCCGTCCGAGGTCGAGGACGTCCTGCGGGGTCACCCCGACGTCGAGGACGCCGCCGTGGTCGGGCTGCCTTCCGAGCGTACGGGCGAAGAGGTTGTCGCCGTTGTCGTTGCGGCCGAGGGGGCGTCGGTGGACCCGGAGGCGTTGCTGCGATGGGCGCGGGAGCGGCTGTCCGGCTACAAGGCGCCGCGCCGGATCGAGATCGCCACGGAACTGCCGCGCAGCCAGATCGGCAAGGTGCTGCGTCGTCAGGTGCG
Organism: Actinoplanes sp. NPDC026619; assembly: GCF_040638295.1. NCBI lineage: Bacteria > Bacillati > Actinomycetota > Actinomycetes > Micromonosporales > Micromonosporaceae > Actinoplanes > Actinoplanes sp. NPDC026619. Next base: position 176,801 of record NZ_JBEZYA010000001.1, on the reverse strand, counting down.
CGACGAGCTGCTCACCTGACGACGTTGCCCCGTCAGCCGCCGTGGGTGTGTGGCGCGCCGATGGTGTAGAGCAGCAGGCCCAGGGTGGCCAGGGTGAGGAGCGCTCGGGCGATGCGGCGCCGGGCGAGTGTCATGGGGATCAGCCTCCGTGTTCGTAGGGTGCGCCGACGGTGTAGAGCAGCAGGGCCAGGCTGGCCAGCGTCATAAGCGCCAGCGTCATGCGGCGCCAGGTCACGGTTGCGGTCATCGGGTCTCCTCTCGGAATGGTGGCAGGGTGCTGGTCCAGCCGCACCGGTGAATGGCGCGGCCAGATCATTGAGAAGAGGCCTAGCGGGTCGGTCCGGCCCAGGTGCGCATGCTTTGCTTGATCATTTTGTTCCCCCGGTTTCGATCGATTCGGAATGGCGATTGGGTCGACGATAGACCGACCTTGTCGTCGGCCGAAATAGCTGTTCGCTGTAGTGAACCGGACACCGAATAGCAGGCAATCGCGGGGGACGATGGCATTGCATAAATGTGCAAAGCCGCGGGGGCTATTCATAAATGCGGCATTTCATCGGTACTGGACGGCACGGCTCCGCCGGCGCCGTGCTGACCGGCCTGAGCTGGGCGGTCGTGGTCGCAGTGGCCGGTCAGGCCCTCGCCCGTCTCGCCGGCGCCGCGCTGCTGGGCGCGGTCGGTGGCCGCTGGCTGTTCGTCATCTCCGGCCTGGGCGCGGCGGCGACGCTGGCGCTGATCTTCCCGCTGCTGTCCGGTGCGCTGGCCCCGAAGCGAGGCGCCGCGGTGGTGGCGGGCAGGATCGGCTCATGAACTCCGACATCCGCCGGCTTCAGCGAGCCTTCGAGGAGGCCGAGCTGCACGCCGACACCGACGCGCTGGACACGTTGCTGGCGGACGACTTCCGGTCGATCGGCGAGCAGGGCTACGTGCTGGACAAGGCGCAGTGGCTCGGCAAGTTCGCCGACTTCGCCTACACCAGCATGGAGAGCAGCGACGTCGAGGTGTGCCACTACGGTCACGCGGCCATCGTCCGCTGTGTCCAGCGGAGTGAGTCCGTGTGGCGCGGCCAGCAGATGGCGCTGACCACCCGGGTCAGCCAGACCTGGGTCGAGCTGCCCGGCGGCTGGCGGCTGGCGGGCATCCAGTTCAGCTCCCTCAACTGATGGGGTGGGAGGCGCTCCGCCAGTGGGGTGACGACGTCGCCCGCATCGAACCGCTCACCGGCGGAGTCGCCAACGACGTGTGGAGTGTGCGCGTCGGCGGGCGTCTCGCGGTCGCTCGTCTCGGCGCCCGGAGCGACGCCGATCTCGCCTGGGAGACCGGGCTGATGCAACACCTCGACCGGGAAGGCCTGACCGTGCCGCTGCCGATCCCGGCCACCGGCGGCCGGTTGTTCGCGGGCGGTCTGGTGGTGATGACCTACCTGGAGGGCGGGCCGCCCGAGTCGCCGGCCGACTGGCGCCGGGTGGCCGGCACGCTCCGCGAGGTGCATCGGCTGACCCAGGGCCGGCCGCAGCGCCCGGGCTGGCGTTCGTCGACCGACCTGCTGCACACCGAGACCGGGACGAAGGTCGACCTCGGCGCGATGCCCGCGGAAGGGGTGGCGCGATGCCGGGCGGCGTGGGCGCGGCTCGCCGGCCGCCCGACCTGCGTCGTGCACGGCGACCCCAACCCGCGCAACGTCCGGATGACCGCGGACCGGGTCGCCCTGATCGACTGGGACGAGTCGCACGTCGACGTCCCCGACCTCGACCTCGTGCTGCCCGGCAACGCGGCCGCCCTCGACGACGCCGCACACGACATCGCCGCGCAGGCGTCCGCCGCCTGGGAGGCCGCCGTCTGCTGGGACGACGACTACTCGGTCAAGCGCCTCGCCGAGGTCCGACCGGTCTGAGCGAGTTAGACAGGAGATTCACCGTGGCACTGACTATTGATGACCGGATCGCGATCACCGACCTGATCAACCTGCACGGGCACCTGACCGACCGCGGTGACTTCGACGGCCTGGCGGCTCTGTTCGCGGCGGACGTCACCTACGACGTCTCCGCCCTCGGCGGTGGTGTGCTGGCCGGTCTCGCGGCGATCCGCGAAGCCGCGCTCACCCTCGCCGACCGCAACCCGGTCGCCCATCACGTGACCAACATCGTCCTGCGCGAGACGGCGGACGGGCAGGTCCACGCGCTGTCCAAAGGACTCGGAATCATGGCGGACGGATCGGTCGGCAGCGTCACCTACGAGGACACCGTCGAACGGACGGCGGCCGGCTGGCGCGTCACCCACCGCATCGTCCGCCCCCGGCGCACGCCCCTGCGGGAATGACCCACCCGCGCGCTGATCGCGGCTAGCGCGGAGTTGCGCCAGTGACCACCGCGCCCTCCGGCAGGCCGAGGGCCTTGCGCACGTCGCCGGTCAGGCTGGTGTTCGCCCGGGTCAGGGCCGTTGATCCCGGGGCCTGTCGGCGGTCGGGAGGGCGTCGGGGTCGGGCCCGGCCGTAGCGGGCGCGCGGAGGGTGAGTTGCGCCTGCCGGGACCGGCTGGCACGGGAGTGGGGCAGCGCGTACGCAAAAGGGAGCGTGAGCGACACGCGCGGCGGTAGGTGAGGCCGTTTTTCCTGCATGTAGGGCCTTCGTTGTGCGGGAGAGGACGCTTTTCTTGAAATCGGGCCTTCGCGCGCCTCCGGGCGGAGCGCGGCCAGCGCGCGGCGCGCAAGGGAGAAGGGAACCTGACCTTGACCGCGAAGCGCGCAAGTTGAGCCAGCTGGCCGGTGTTTCCCGGGTGGAGCCGGCGCGGCTGCACGGCATGGGTCCGAAGGCGTCGGGGCTCGTCGCGGCGGCCTTGGAAGAGTCCTGGGACAGCCCTAGCCGTTGAAGCTGTGCAGCAGCAGGGCCAGCCGCCGTTCGTGGTCCTCGGGGCGTAGCCGGCCGCTGCGGGTCAGCGTCATCAGGCCGTGCAGGCCGGCCCAGAAGACCTCGGTGCGGGCTTCGAGGTCGTCGTTGCCGGCCAGCGGGCGCAGTGCCTCGCGGAGCTCGCCGAACCCCTCCTGCAGCGCGGCCGGCGTCTCCGGGCTCGCAAAGGTCAGCGCGACGGTGTTGGTGAACATCGCCTCGTACAGAACCGGGCGGGTCTCGGCGAACAGCGCGTACGCCGCGGCGACCGCGGCCAGCGACGCCTGCGGGGTGGGTGCGCCGGTCCGGGCCGCCCGCAGCTCGGTGGCCAGCTCGGCGAAGCCCTCCACCGCCACCGCGGCCATGATGGCGTCCTTGCCCTTGAAGTGGCTGTAGAGCACCGGCTGGCTGTACTCGATCTGCTCGGCGAGCCGGCGGGTGGTGACCGCGTCCCAGCCCTCGGCCTCGGCGAGCTCGCGGGCGGTGCCGATGATCAGCCGCTCGCGCTCCGCGCGTTCGCGCTCACGGCGCTCTCGAATCGACATGACAGGGATCCTAGCGGCACTAGAAGTGCTATCGGTTGAGTGTTAGTGTCGCTCTATATTCTAGCGGCGCTAGCAAAGGAGTCGTCATGCTCACCACGGTCGCCTACGGGCTCGCCATCGTGCTCAACCTCTTCATCGCCTTCATCGGGGCCCGGTTCCTCCTGGCGCCCGAGGCCGCCGCGGCCGGTTACGGCGTGCCGGCCCGGTTCGACCAGGCCGGCGCCTATCTGACGGTCAAGGGCCTTCGCGACCTCGGGTACGGCCTGGTCGGCCTGGCCCTCCTCGCGTTCTCCGGTGCGCAGGCGGAGGCGTGGTTCATGCTTGTCGCCGGCCTGCTGCCGCTGGGCGACACGCTGAACGTCCTGCGCCACGGCGGCAGCAAGGCCACCGCCTTCGGCATCCATTTCGCTACCGCTGTGGTCGTCCTGATCAGCGCTGCCCTGTTGTTCGCGGTCTGACCGGGGCCCGAACGGGAATGATGAGCGCGTGAAGATCCTTTCCATCCAGTCCTCGGTGGCCTACGGCTACGTCGGCAACTCCGCCGCGGCCTTCGCCCTGCAGCGCCTCGGGCACGAGGTGTGGCCGGTGCTCACCGTCCACTTCTCCAACCACACGGGGTACGGCGCCTGGCGCGGCCCGCTGCTGGCGCCTGCCGACGTGGCCGAGGTGATCGCCGGCATCGCGGATCGCGGCGTTCTCGGCACCGCCGACGCGGTGCTGTCCGGATACCAGGGCGACCCGGCGGTGGGCGCGGTGATCCTCGACGCCGTGGAGCAGGTCAAGGCGGCCAACCCGGCCGCGGTCTACTGCTGCGATCCGGTGATGGGCGACGTCGGCCGTGGACTGTTCGTCCGCGCGGGCATCCCGCAGTACATGCGGGACGTCGTCGTCCCGCGCGCGGACATCATCACCCCCAACCACTTCGAGCTGGACTTCCTCGCCGGCCGGGTGACGACGACGCTCGCCGAGGTGCTGGCCGCGGTCGACGTGGTCCGCGCGACGGGGCCGCGGCACGTGCTGGTCACCAGCGTGGTGCACGGTGACGCGCCGACCGGGACGGTGGATGTGGTGGCCGTCTCCGACGAGGGGGCCTGGGCGGTGACCACGCCGCTGCTGCCGATCACCCCCAACGGCGGCGGCGACGTGACCGCGGCCCTCTACCTGGCGCATCTCCTGACGACCAGATCGCCGGCGACGGCGTTGGAACGTACCGTCGCATCGGTCTTTGCAATCTTGGAGGCGACGCTCGCGGCGGGCTCCCGGGAACTCGCGTTGATCGCGGCGCAGGACATGATCGCCGACCCGCCGGCCGGGCTGGTCAGCCGCCGGCTGCGCTGACCGGCAACCGGCTCAGGCGGCCCGGGCGATGCAGATGCGGGCGCCCAGCCGCGGGCCGGCCTCGTAGAACATGTACTGCACGCCGCCGTCGGTGCCGAACGACGGCGCCGCCGCGCGGCCGTTGTCCGAGGCCACGGGGGAGTAGAAGACCCCGAGGTGGTTCTCCCGGTCGAAGCTCGGGCCCACCTCGGTGAGCCGCATCTTGCCGTCGTTGCCGTGGTAGGCCACGTAGACCGTGCTGTTGCGGACCACCAGCGACGGCCCCGAGATGTCGGTCAGCCCGTCCGGCTCCGGGTTGACCAGCGGCGTCTGGGCGAACTGCCACTGATCCCAGCCGTTCGGCGACCAGCCGTGGTAGATGCGCCGTTTGCCGGCTAGCACTCCCATGTAGACCATCGTGTATTTGTTGCCCCGCCCCGGGATCGCCTGTTCGAACACCCGCGCGTACGAGGTCTCGGTGAGGCCGGGCACCAGACGCGTACTCAGGATGGGGGTCTCGTCGCGGAAGGTGAGTCCGTCGGAAGATCGCGCCACCCGGGTCGTGGTGTTCTCGCCGTGGAAATAGAGGAAGAACTGTTTCGTCGCCGCGTCCCAGGTCACGTGCGGTGACGACACGTGCGAGACGGTGGTGCTGGGCAGCACGTTGTCGATGATCGGGTTGTTCGAGTACTCGGAGAACGGCCCGTCGAGCGAGTCGGCGCCGGCGACGCAGATGCCGCCGGGCTTCTCGTGCGGCGCGTAATAGAGGTAATAGCGGCTGCGCGCGCCGCTGACCTTGTCGTAGACGCCGCGGATGCACGGGAAGATGAACTCCCCGGTCGGGTTGTAGCGCAGCGGCAGCTTGAGCGCGTCACGCAGATAGGTGTAGGTGGGCATGCCGGCCGGTCCGGCGGCCTGCGCGGCGGCGGGCACACCCACACCGGCCAAACCCGCAAAGCCGGCAAATCCAGCAATTAGCGTACGTCGTTCCATGGGAGCGGCCTCCGGGACTGAGGCGGTCCCGGCGCCGAAGTGGACGGCCGGCGCCGGCGGGGACGCATCGAAGTCTCGTCGGCGCCGATGATGCTGGTCAAGACGATAATACCTATTATCAAAGGGGAAGCGTGGGAATGTCCGCGCGATAGAGGCTGAGCAGTACGCCGTAGGCCACGCCGGTTTCCTGGCCGGTCGGGACCTGGTCGCTGAACTCGGCGAGGCTCGCCGCGAGGGCGCGGGCCTGCTCGGTGCTGAGACGGACGTGCCGCAGGTGGGTGATGTCCGGCGCCGACTCGTCGGGCGGGAGCATCTCGTTCAGCGCGGCCCGCACCAGGAAATCACCGCCGACCGGGGCGTCCGCGGCGATGCGCAGCCGTTCACTGGTGGGCTCGTAGTACTGCTCGGTGCCGCCGCGCACCCGGCGGGTGCTTGCCACCCGCACCAAACCGGCCCGTTCCAAGGTTTTGATGTGGTAGCCGATGGTGCCCTTGGTGGCGTCGAGCGCCGCCGCGAGCTGCCCCAGGGTCGCCGGCCGTTGCCGCAGCGCGACGAGCAGCCGATGCCGCAGCGGGTGGCCGAGCGCCTTGAACTGGCCGGGATCGCGGATTACCAGATCTTCCTGCACCGGGGAACTGTCTCACGGGGTTGCTCAAGCGTCGAGGATGGTAGACGCTTGGGCCATGACCGATATTGACATCAGCAACTACGTGCAGGCGCACTGCACCCCCGCCGACGACGTTCTCAGTGACCTCGCGGCCGAGACGACCGCCCTGTTCCCGGATGCGGCCGGTATGCAGGTGTCCGCCGACGAGGGGCGGCTGCTGACGATGCTGGTGCAGCTCACCGGGGCGGCGTTCGCGGTCGAGGTCGGGGTCTTCACCGGTTATTCGGCCCTCTGCATCGCCCGCGGGCTGCCCGCCGGCGGCCGGCTGCTCGCGTGCGACGTGTCCGAGGAGTGGACCGGGCTCGCCCGCAAGTATTGGGCGCGGGCCGGCGTCGAGGACCGCATCGACCTGCGGATCGCCCCGGCCATCGAGACCCTGCGGGCGCTGCCCGCCGATCCGGTCGTCGACTTCGCGTTCGTCGACGCCGACAAGACCGGTTACCCGGATTACTACGAGGAGCTCGTGCCCCGGCTGCGCCCCGGCGGCCTCCTGGTTCTCGACAACGTCCTGCAAGGGGGCCGGGTGCTCGACCCGGAGCGGCCCGCGCATCTGACGATCAAGCAGCTCAACGAGGCCGTGCTGGGCGATGACCGGGTTGAGTCGGTGATGCTCGCCGTGCGCGACGGCGTGACGCTCATCCGCAAGAAAGGCTGAGCCAGCCGGTCCACTCGGGGATGAGGCGCATGGATTTGGCGGCGCCGCGCAGGCGGGCCACGCACTCGGTGGCCGACTGCGCCCGGGTGGCCGCGTCGTCGCCGCGGTGGCCGAGGGCGCGCCACAGGAGCCACTGGGCGCCGCCCAACTGCGCTTCGACTATGCCGTGGAAGAGAGCCGGGTCCGCGACCAGCGGGCGGCCGCCGGCCCGGTGGTAGGCGGTGACGGTGCGGACGAACGGGCGCTGCTGCTCGAAGCCCATGGCCAGGGCCGAGCGCAGCACCTCGTACTCGGCGATGTCGGGGCCGGCGCTGTCCCAGTCGAGCAGCACCGGCCCGGCCGGGGTGAGCAGGACGTTGTCGGGCTTGATGTCGCCGTGGGTGACCACCGGTGTCAGCGGCGGGCTCGGCCGGCGGAGGTGCTCCAGCACGGCCGCGACCGTCGGCAGATGCTCGCGGACCTCGCGGGTGAAGCCGGTGTCCTGCTCCGCCAGCCATCCGGGCCAGGAGTCGAGCGGGTGCAGCGGGTAGCGCGCGGTCGGGTCCTCGCCGGTGCGCAGGCTGTGCAACCGGGCCAGGGTGACGCCGGTCCAGTCGGCGAGGTCGTCCGCGGGCTCGGTCGGGTTGCGGCCGTCGCACCAGCGGTGCAGCTGCCAGTAACGCCCGTCGAGGGCCGCGACCACCGGCGGCATCCGCTCGGGCATGCGCACCCCGGCCGCCGCCGCGGCCCGCTCGATCCGGGCCGAGGCGTGGTAGGCGTCCCACCACCAGGGTTCGTCGACGAGGTTGAGGCGTTTGGCGGCGTACCGGCCGGTGGTGGTCTCCAGGCGGAACAGGGCGTGCGAGAGGCCCCCGTCGACCCGCGTGAGCGGCGCGGTCGGCGGGCCGACGCCGAACGCCTCGGCGATCAGCTCGGCGGTCATCGGGCCGCTCCCATCGAAACCCGGAGGCGGACCGCGTCCTGGGCGGGTGGCAGGCCGTAGACGCGGCGGTACTCCCGGTTGAACTGGGTGGCGCTGGCGTAACCGACGGCCAGCGCCACCTGGGCGGCCGTCGTGTCCCCGGCGACCAGCAGCCGGCGGGCCTGCTGGAGCCGCAGGTGCTTCTGGAACTGCAGGGGGCTCATGCCGGTCGCCGCCCGGAAGTGCCGGTGCAGCGTGGCCGGGCTCATGTGGGCGACGGCGGCCAGCCCGGCCACCGTGATCGAGGTGGCGTAGTGCTCCAGGAGCCAGGCCGCGGCGTGCCGGATGCGGGTGGCCGCGGTGCCGGCCACCGACCAGCGGCGCAGGACCGGGCCGAGCGGGGTCTGCAGCAGGCGGTAGAGGATCTCCGACTCGATGCGGGCGGCCAGCGGGCGGATGTCGGACGGGGTGTCGAGCAGGCCGACCCAGCGGGTGACCGCGTCGACCAGAGCGGCGGGCATCGGCGCCGTGCCCTGGCCGGGGGCCGACTCGTCGGACGGCGGGGCGTCCAGCTCGAGCAGCAGGCCGGTCAGGACCTGGGTGTCCAGGCGCATGATCGCGGCGCGGTAGGGCAGGGCCTCGAAGACGGCGGTGACCGGGACGTGCAGGCTGTTCAGGTACATGTCGCCGGCGCCGGCCAGCCACGAGCGGTCGCCCGAGACGGTGCGCTTGGCGCCCGCCGCGACGAAGCAGATCATCGGCTCGTAGAGCATGTCGGCCGGGGTGAAGAGCTGGTCGACGGCGGTCAGCATCAAGCGCGGGACGGCGGTCTCGGTGGAGACGCCGTTCCGGTGCCGATCGATGGCGTCGGCCAGTGGCCCGACGCGAGCAGGTGAGAGGATCGGGCAATCATACGCGAGCCCGGGCCCATGCCGTCGGGGCCGGCGATTCCTAGCGTTGGGGTCATGACAATGACGCAGCGAACGCTCGGCCGCCAAGGGCTCACGGTCGGCGGCATCGGCCTCGGCACGATGGGCATGACGATGGCGTACGGGGCGCCGGACGAGGAAGGTGGCGTCGCGGCGATCCGCCGGGCACACGAGCTCGGGGTCACCATGTTCGACACCGCCGAGCTCTACGGTCTCGGCACCGGCAGCAATGAGCAGCTCGTCGGGCGGGCCGTCAAAGGTTTCCGGGACGAGATCGTGATCGCCACCAAGTTCGGGTTCGACCTGAGCGATCCGGGCAAGCTCGGGCCGCTCGACAGCCGCCCCTCACACATCCGGGAGGTGGCCGAGAACAGCCTGCGGCACCTCGGCACCGACCGGCTCGACGTGTTCTACCAGCACCGGGTCGACCCCGCGGTGCCGATCGAGGACGTGGCCGGAACCGTCGGCGAGCTGATCGCCGAGGGCAAGGTCCGCTTCTTCGGGCTCAGCGAGGCCGGCCCGCAGATCATCCGCCGGGCGCACGCCGTGCAGCCGGTCTCGGTGCTGCAGACCGAGTACTCGGTGTTCGAGCGGGCGGTCGAGGCGCAGGTGCTGCCGGTGGTGCGCGAGCTGGGCATCGGGTTCGTGGCGTACTCGCCGCTCGGGCGCGGCTTCCTCACCTCCGAGGTGCGGCCCGCGGCCGACTACCCGGCCGGCGACATGCGCAGCTGGGACGAGCGGTGGCAGCCCGGAAACTTCGAGAAGAACCTGGCCGCCGTACGAGAACTGACCGCGCTCGCCGAGAGCAAGGAGGTGGCCGTGACCCAGCTCGCCCTGGCCTGGCTCCTCGCTCAGGGCGACGACATCGTCGCCATCCCGGGGACGCGGAGCCCGCGGCGCGTCGAGCAGAACGTGGCCGCCGCCGATCTCGTGCTGACCGCCGATGAACTGGCCCGGGTGCGGGAGATTCTGCCCGAGGGCGCCGCGGGCGCGCGCTACACCGAGAGCTCGATGCCGGTCTGGTCGTAGGAGTCGAACGCCGCTGAGCCCCGGGTGACGTACATCCCGATCACCCGGCCGGTGAAGCCGGTCGCTACCTCGGTGGAGAGGTAGCGACCGTCCAGCTCGGCCAGGACCGGTCCGTCGCCGGCCGAGAACGAGAGGGTGTCGGGGCCGGTGGATTCGCTGGGACGGCTCGCGACGACCAGATCGACCGGGCCGGGTGGGACCGGCCGGCTCGCGACGACCTGGCGCAGCGGGCCGATCCGGGCGATCACCCGGGCCTGGCCGCCGTCGACCTCCAGGTCGTAGTGGTGCGCCTCGTCCAGGCGCACGGTGAGCCCGGCGCACCCGTCACCGGGGTCGAGGCGGGCGGTCACCCGCATGGTGTGCTGCTCCTGGCGGCGGCCGATGAAGGTGCAGCCCGGCTCGTCCAGCGTCGATCCGGTGGCGTGCAGGGTCAGCCAACCGGGCCGGGCGGTCAGCGACCAGGAGTCGTCCGGCCGCCACCGCGGAGAGATCCACTGCGGGGCGAGGGTGGTGGCGTCGAAGTCGTCCCTCGTTTCGCCTTCAAAAAAGCCGGATTCGACGACGGGATCCACCGAAGGCCAGCCGTCGAGCCAATGGACCCGGGTCAGGAACGTCTCGCGGCCGAGCACGTGAAAGCCCGGCGTGTTGCCCTTCGGCCGGGTCGCCAGCAGGACCATCCACCAGTCGCCGCCGGGCGTGCTGACCAGGTCGGCGTGGCCGGTGCTCTGGACCGGCCGGTTCGTGCTGCGGTGGGTCAGGACGGGATTGCCCGGCGCCGGCTCGTACGGGCCGAGCGGGGTGCGGGCCCGGGCGATCGCCACGGTGTGGCCGCGCTCGGTGCCGCCCTCGGCGATCATCAGGTACCACCAGTCGCCGATGCGGTAGAGGTGCGGCGCCTCCGGGTACTGCAGGCCGGTGCCCGCCCACGCCGGGAACGGTCCGTCGAGGATCTTCCCGGCGACCGGGTCGATCCGGGCGACCTGCGTGCCGGACACCGTGCACCAGCAGGTGCCGTCGTCGTCCCAGGCCAGGTCGGGGTCGATGCCGGGCAGGTCGATCCAGACCGGCTCGCTCCATGGCCCGGCCGGGTTCGTCGCCGAGACGATGAAGTTGCCGCCACCGGACGTGTTGGTCGTGATGATCCAGAAGCGCCCGCCGTGGTGCCGGATGGTCGGGGCGTAGATGCCGCCCGACGCCGGCGTCTCCGGCGGCAACGGCAGCTGCGACGGGCGGTCGAGGGCGTTGCCGATCTGCCGCCAGCTCTCCAGGTCACGGCTGTGGAACACCGGGACGCCGGGGAAGTACTCGAAGCTGGAGCAGACCAGGTAATAGTCCTCGCCGACCCGGCAGACGCTCGGGTCCGGATGGAAGCCGGGCAGGATCGGGTTGCGCATCAAACCTCAGCCTCACCGAATCGCTTACGGAAGTGATGGAGCGCGCCCGCCTCGTCGAGGATCCCGCCGCCCTCGTGCGCGTTGTACTCCCAGACCGCGATCTCCTTGGGGCCGCCGTAGACGTGATAGGCGCCGTAAACCGTGGACGGCGGGCAGACCGGGTCACGCAGGGCGGCGGACAGGTAGATGGGCGCGGTGGCGCGCGAAGCGAAATTAACCCCGTCGAAGTAGGCGAGGGTGCGGTGCACCTGTTCCTGCTCGCCGCGGTGCACCTTCAGATAATCGAGGATCTCGCGGTACGGATACGAATCGGTGACCCGGACGGCGCGCGGGAAATCGCACAGGAACGGCACGAACGCCGCCGACGCCGCCAGGTCGGAGCGCAGGCCGGAGACGGCGAGCGCCATGCCGCCGCCCTGGCTGCCGCCGACGACCGCGACTCGATGCGCATCGACGGCCTCGAGGGAGCGGGCGGCGTCGACGGCCCGGACCGCGTCGGTGAACAGGCGCCGGTAGTAATAGGTGGCCGGATCGAGGATGCCGCGGGTCATCACGCCCGGCACCTGCGACGAGGCGGGCGCGTCGTCGGGGGTGGCGCCGAGACTCCACGATGCGCCCTGGCCGCGCGTGTCCATCTGCAGGTGGGCGTAGCCGGCCGAGGCCCAGAACAGGTTTTCCAGGGCGTGGCCGCGGCCGCCGCCGTACCCGACGTACTGCACGACCGCCGGCAGCGGTTGCTCGATCCCGGCCGGGAGGCGCAGCCAGGCGCGTACGTCCTGGCCGGCGAAGCCCTTGAAGGTGACGTCGTAGACCTTGATGGTGGCCAGGCCGGTCGCCACCTCCGCCAGCCGCACGTCGATGTCGTGCCCGGCCGCCTCGGCCAGGGTCTGCGCCCAGAACGAGTCGAAGTCGGCGGGGTCGACCTGGGCGCTGCGGTAGGTCGCCAGGTCGTCGGGGGAGAGGTCGGTCAGCATCGGAGTCCTTCGGTCGTCATCCCTTGAATGCGCCGTCCATGATCCCAGCCACCATCCGCCGTCCAACGAAGACGAACAGAATCAGCATCGGGATGGTGGCCAGGAACGAGCCGGACATGGCGAGCCCGAGGTCGACGTCGTAGTTGTTCTGCAACGCCTTGATGGCGATCTGCGCGGTGTACATCTCCGGCGATTTCAGCACCACGAACGGCCAGAGGAAGTCGTTCCAGGCGGTCACGAAACCGAGCAGACCAAGAACAAAGGCCGCCGGCCGTACGAGTGGGAACGCGATCCGCCAGAAGACCTGCCAGGTGGTCGCGCCGTCGATCCGGGCCGCCTGGAGCAGTTCGTCGCTGATCGTGGTGGCCAGGTGCTGGCGCATCCAGAAGATGCCGAACGCGCTCGCCAGGCCCGGCACGATCAGCGCCTGCAGGGTGTCGACCCAGCTCAGCTTCGAGATGATCATGTATTGCGGGATGATCGACAGCTGGGTCGGCACGGTCATCGTCAGGACCACGAGGAGGAACAGCACGTTGCGGCCGCGGAAGCGCAGCTTCGCGAACGCGAAACCGGCCAGCGAGCACAGCAGGGCCTGACCGGCGCCGATCGAGAGGGCCACGATCAGGCTGTTCATCAGGGCCCGCAGGAACGGGACGGTCTCGAACACCGTCGCCGCGAGGTGGAAGAAGTTGCCGCCCGGGACGACCGCCGGGGGCTGCTTGCGCGCCGTGGCGGTGTCCGACGTGGAGACCACGAACATCCAGTAGAGCGGGAAGAGGCTGATCAGCGCGGCAAGGCCGAGACCAGCGTAGGTCCACCAGCGGACCCGCTCGATTTTGCGAACCTTCATTCACTTCTCCGTCCGGCGACGAGTGGATAGGAAGAAGTTGAGGCCGGCGAACGCCACGACCAGGACGAACAGCGCCACGCCGATCGCCGCGCCGTAGCCGAACTGGAACTGCCCGAAGCCCTGCTCGTAGAGGAACAGCGTGAGCGTCTGGCACTGCCGCACCGGGCCGCAGGTCAGCGGGGCGGACTGGCTGAGCAGCAGCGGCTCGGTGAAGATCTGCAGGCCGCCGATCGTCGAGGTGACGACGGTGAAGACGATGACCGGGCGCAGCGACGGGATGGTGATCCGGCGGAACTGCGCCCACGCGCCGGCCCCGTCGACCGAGGCCGCCTCGTAGATCTCCCGCGGCACCGCCTGCAGCGACGCGAGATAGAGCAGCGTGTTGTAGCCGGTCCAGCGCCACGCGACCATCGCCGCGATCAGGATGTGGCTGCCCCAGGTCGACTGCACGAAGTCGATCGGCCCGATGCCGACCCGCCCGAGCAGCCAGTTCAACAGGCCGTAGTCGCGGTCGAACAGCTGCAGAAAGACGATCGTGGTGGCGGCGACCGAGGTGATGTAGGGGATCAGCATCGACATCCGGAAGAACACCGCCCACCGCAGGCGGAGATGGTTGAGCAGGTGCGCCAGGCCGAGCGCGATGAGCAGTTCCGGGACGGTCGACAGCAGCCAGATGCTGAAGGTGTTGCGCACCGCGTTGTAGAAGCGCGGGTCGTCGAGCAGTCGCCGGAAGTTGTCCAGCCCGATGAACACGTGCTCGCCGATCGGATTCCAGTCGAACAGCGAGACGTAGAACGTGAACAGCAGCGGGACCAGCCCGAACACCCCGAAGATCAGAAAGAACGGGGCGATGTAGGCGTACGGCGCCAGTCGTTCTCTGATCGGCTCTTTGGTTCCCGGCGCCGCCTTGGTCGGCGCCGGGATCGACGTCACGGTCACGGCTATTTACCGATGGCCGTCTTGATGTTCTTCAGCGCCGCGTCCCACGCCTGGTCGGCTTGGCCCTTGCCCTGCTCGACGTTGGTGATCGCGTTCTGGAACTCCTGGCCGATCTCGCTGCTCTGCGGGCCGATCACGAACGGCTGCAGCCCCTGCACCGACTTCGTGTAAATCTCGCCGGTGGGCGCGCCGGAGAAGAACGAGTCCTTCAGGCCGGTCAGCTTCGCGTCGGTGTAGACGCCCGGGGTGGTCGGCAGCGCGCCGGACGACACGAAGTGGTCGAGCTGCCCCGCCGGCGACTGCGTCGCGGTGATGTAGTCCCACGCCGCCTTGGCGTTCTTCGCGCCCTTGGGGATCGCCAGGTAGCTGCCACCCCAGTTGCCGGAGTTGCCGGGGATCGTGGCGAGGTCCCACTTGCCCTCGGTCTTCGGCGCGTTCGAGCGAATCGTGTTCAACATCCAGGACGGCGCGGCGATCGTGGCGAACCCGCCGTCGGCCATCGCGGCGCTCCATCCGTTGGAGAAGGAGCTCTGCTTCGCGGTGATGCCGGCCTGCGCGGCCTGGATCGCGTAGTCGAACGCCGACTTCACCTGCGCGCTGGTCGCGTAGACCGGGTTGCCGTCGTTGTCGTAGTACTTCTGCGGGCCCTGGTTGACGGCCTGGTAGAAGACGCTGGTGGCGGCGTTGTCGACGAACGGCTTGCCGGTCTTCGCGGTGTACTGCTTGCCGGTCGAGATGAACGCGTCCCAGGTCGGCCAGAGCTTGGCGGCCTCGGCCCGGTCGGTGGGCAGGCCGGCGGCCTTGAAGAGATCCGTCCGGTACGCCACGGCCATGCCACCGACGTCGGTCGGGATGCCGACGATCGAGCCGTTCCTGGCGGTGCTCTGCGCGATGACCCAGTCCAGGTAGTTGCCCTTGATCTGGTCGGCGCCCAGCTTCGTCAGGTCGTAGAAGTTCTGCGACTGCTGGACGAACTTGGGCAGGTCGTCACCCTGGATCAGCACCAGGTCGGGCACCTTGCCGCCGGCCAGCGCGGTGGTCAGCGCCTGGGCGGTCTCGACCGACGTGCCGACCTCGGTGAGCTTGATGTCGACGTCGGCGTGGGTCTTCTTGTAGTCGTCGACGGACGCCTTCTGGTTGATGCCGGTGAACGACCAGAACTCGAACGACTTGCCGTCGCCGGTGGCGGTGTCGTTGCTGCTGCTCGTGCCATCGCTGCCGGAGCATCCGGCCGCCAGGGCGAGGGTGAGGGCGGCGACGGCCGCTATTGCTGTCCGGGATCTCATGGCTGGCTCCTCCTGAAAATTTCGAAGAAGTTTCCGATCGTTACCGGCGAAGGTTAGGAGTGTGTGCTTCGTCGCGTCAAGGATTGTTTCGGCCCTAGCGCCGAAAAGATCGGGCGCTACACTGCGCGACATGACCACGAAGGAGAAGCCGGCCGCCGGCCCGCTGACCATCGCCGAGATCGCGCAGCAGGCCGGCGTGTCGATCGCGACCGTCTCGAAGGTGGTCAACGGCAAGTCCGAGGTGTCGCCGGACACCCGTGCGCTGGTCGAGGGCGTCATCTCGCAGCACGGCTACCGCCGGCAGAAGAAGCGGACCCAGACCACGTCGCTGATCGAGCTCGTCTTCCACGAGCTCGAGGGGGCGTACGCCATGGAGATCATCAAGGGCGTCGAGCAGATCGCGTCCCAGCACGACCTGGCCGTCGTGCTGTCACAGGCGCAGAGCCGGCAGTCACCCGGCCGCGGCTGGATCGAGGGCGTCCTCGCGCGCCGCCCGGTGGGCGTGATCGGGGTCTTCGAGGGCCTGGACGAGTCGCAGCAGCGGCAGCTCCACCATCGGGGGATCCCGCTGGTCCTGATGGACCCGACCGGCGAACCCGGGCACGACCTGCCGTCGGTCGGGGCCAGCAACTGGAGCGGCGGGCTGTCGGCGACCCGGCACCTGATCGATCTCGGCCACCGGCGCATCGCCGCGATCACCGGACCGGCCCGCATACTGTCCAGCCGGGCGCGCCTCGACGGTTACCGGGCCGCGCTCGACGGGGCCGGCCTCAAGATTGACCCGGCACTGATCCGGGAGGGCGACTTCAACGTCACCGACGGGCTGGTGCATGCGAAGAAGCTGTTCGCGCTGCCGGACCCGCCGACCGCGATCTTCGCGTTCAACGACGCCCAGGCGCTCGGCGTCTATCAGGCCGCGGTCGCCTCCGGTCGGCGCATCCCCGACGACCTCAGCGTCGTCGGCTTCGACGACCTGCCGTCGATCCAGTGGGCGATTCCGGGCCTGACCACGGTGCGGCAGCCGCTCGGCGAGATGGCGGCGGCGGCCGCGACGATGGTGATCGCGGCCGCGAACGGCGAACCGTCGGCGAGCAACCGCCTTATCCTGGCGACTGAGCTCGTCGTACGGGAAAGCACCGCTAGTTTTCGGGTTTCTAGCTGAAATTATCGGGTTTTGGCCCCCGTGAGAGGATCTTGTAGAGCTTCGAATCGGGCGGGGGACCAGATGCGTTGGACCAGGGCTGCCCTGGTGATGGTGGTGGGTCTGTCCGCGTGCGGGACGGCGGAGCGACCCGCCGCTCCGCCCGCCAGCCGGTCGGTCTCGCCCACGCCGAGCCACTCACCCTCGGCCGAGCCCGGCTGGGTGGGCACGTGGGCCGTCGGCGTGCAGTCCGGCAGCACCGGCTTCGAGCAGCAGACCCTGCGCCAGGTCGTGCACACCAGCATCGGCGGCGACCAGGTCCGGGTGCGGCTGTCGAACCAGTTCGGCGCCGCCCCGCTGACCGTCACCGGCATCGGCGTCGCCCGGCCCACCGGCGGCGCCGGCATCCAGGTGGCCACCGCCCGCGCGGTGACGTTCAGCGGCAACAACTCGGTCACCGTCCCGGCCGGCGAGGAAGCCGTCTCCGACGCGCTGACCTTCACGGTTGCGGCCGACAGCGACCTGACGATCAGCATGTACCTGCCGGACGCCACCGGCGCGCCGACCGATCACGTGCTCGCGAACCGGACCAACTACGCCGCCACCGGCGAGCAGATCGCCGACGCCGGCCTGCGCGACTCGAAGACCACCAGCGCCTACCACTTCCTCTCCGGGTTGGATGTGCACAACACTGCGGCGACCGGCGCGGTCGTCGCCTTCGGCGCATCGGTCACCGACGGGCTCGGGTCGAAGTCCGGCACCAACCAGCGCTGGCCCGACCTGCTCGCCGACCGCCTGCGCGCGGCCGGCCGCACGATCGGCGTGCTCAACACCGGGATCAGCAGCAACCGGCTGCTGACCGACGGCCCCGGCGGCGAGAGCGCCCTCAAACGCTTCGACCGCGACGTGCTCGACCGGCCCGGCGTGCGCTGGGTGATCATCTCCGACGAACCGGCCAACGACCTGGGCAACGACAGCTCGACCCGGGCCGACGCGCTCACCGGCGGCCTGGCGGAACTCGTCGAGCGCGCCCACGACGCCGACGTCAAGGTGATCTGCTCGACGCTGACCCAGGCCTCGGGCGCTTCGTATTGGAGCTCGGCGGCCGAGACCGGGCGGGCCGCCTACAACACGTTCGTCCGCGGCGGCACGAGCGGCTGCGACGCCGTGCTCGACCTGGCCACCGCGACCCAGGACCCGGCCTCGCCGACGAGGTTGCGGCCGTCCTTCGACTCAGGGGACCACCTGCACCCCAACAACGCCGGCATGAGGGCGATCGCCGACGCGGTCGACCTCAGCTGGTTCGGCTGAGCCGGTCCCGGACCGGTTTCGGCCAGTCGGCCAGCACCTCCCGGACGCCGGGGTGACTCTCCTGCTCGACCGCCCGGTCGAGCGCCTGGTCCAGCACGTCGTCCAGCCGCACCTGGTCGCCGGTCTCCGCGGATCGGACGGCCGCCTCGACCATGGCCAGGCTCATCAGGTTCTCGTGCACCTCGCCCGACGGTGTCACGCCGGTGCGCAGCGCCTCGACGAACGCGTGCAGCGAGGCCTCGACGTCCGCGTAGGTGTCGTCCGTTTTCAGGTCCGGCGCGGGATCGTGGTCGCCGTCCCACAGCGCGGTGCCGTGCTCACCGCTCACCCGCCACTCGCCGTTCCACGACGTGGTCGCGCCGGGGCTGCACCAGGTGCCGTTGTAGACGTAGCGGGCGCCGCCGGCCATCTCGAACACCGCGATCGCGTTGGCGTCGCCGGCGAACCAGCTCCACGACGGGTTGTAGGACTGGCAGTGGACCGAGACCGGCTCGGCGCGCAGCAGGTAGCGGGCCGCGTCGAACGGGTGGATCGCCATGTCGACCAGCAGCGGCTGCGCCATCACGTCGCGGAATCCACCGAAGTGCTCGCTGCGGGCGAACGTCGTGGTCACCGACCCGATCCGGCCCAGCGCGTCGGTCATCGTGCGCAGCTTGGCCAGCTGCGGGTTGCGGCGACGCGACTGGCTCACCATGAACAGCTGCCCGGTCAGCTCGGCGGTGGCGGCCAGCGAGAGCGCCTGGCTGACGTTCTCGGCCAGCGGCTTCTCGCCCAGCACCGGCAGGCCGGCCAGAAGCGCAGCGGCGGTCACCGAGTGGTGCGCCGCCGGAACGGTCACGTTGATCACCGCCTGCGCGCCGGTCCGGCGGGCGAGCTCCACCGCGTCGGTGCCGACCGGCAGTTCCGCCCGGCCGCCGCCCCCGCTCTCCTCGCGGGCATTGTTGCCGCCGGCAGCGGCCTCGGCTTCATCTGCGCCTCCGCGGGTGGCTGCCTCGCGGGCGGCTTCGCGCGCGGCGGGCTCGCTGGCGGTGGCTATGCGGGCGGCTTCGCGGGCGGTGGTCTCGTTCAGGTCGGCGATGCCGACGAGTTCGACCTCGGGGGAGGCGGTGATGGCGGTCAGCCAGCGGCGGCCGAAGCCGCCGGCGCCGACCAGCACGACCTTGAGCGGGGTCACTTCAGCGCGCCCTGGTAGCCGCGGCCGTCGAAGAACTCGCCGGTCTCGTAGCGCAGCAGTTCCGGCAGACGGCGCTCCGGCCGATCACTGCGAGCCCAGGCGACCCCGTTCGCGATCACCCGGCGTACGTCCTTGTGGTGGTAGGTCGGATAGGCCTGGTCGCCGGGGCGGAAGTAGAAGATCTTGCCGTGGCCACGGCGGAACGTGCAGCCGCTGCGGAAGACCTCGCCGCCGCTGAACGAGCTGACGAAGACGAGCTCGTCCGGGGCCGGGATGTCGAAGAACTCGCCGTACATCTCGTCCTCGTCGATGACGATCGGGTGCGGCACGCCCTGCGCGATCGGGTGGGTCGGGTCGACCGTCCAGATCAGCTCACGGTCGTGCTCGTCGCGCCAGCGCAGCGTGCAGCTCGTACCCATCAGCTTCATGAAGATCTTCGACCAGTGCCCGGAATGCAGCACGACCAGGCCCATCCCGGCCAGCACGTGCCGGTGCACCCGGTCGACCACCTCGTCGGCCACCTCGCCGTGGGCCGCGTGCCCCCACCACGTCAGCACGTCGGTGCCGGCCAGGACCTCCTCGGTGAGGCCGTGTTCCGGCTCGTCGAGCGTCGCGGTGCGCACCACGCAGCTGTCGCCGAGGTTCTCGGTGATGCCGTCGGCGATGGCGCCGTGCATGCCGTTCGGGTAGCGCCGGGCGACGTCCTCCTCGATCTGCTCATGGCGGTTCTCGCCCCAGACGGTCACTCGCAGTGTCATGGCGATCCTTTCGATGCGTATCGACGACCCAGACAAAAAAGACAGCTAGGGCATGACGGTGTTACGTCGCGTGAGCCGCGGCGCGACCAGCTGGATCGCCCGGATCGCCGGCCCGGGCGCGGGATCGAGCAGTTGGAAGAGGGTGTCCATCGCGCGCCGGGAGACGTCGCGGGGTTCCTCGGAGACGTTCGTGAAGGACCCTTCCGCCTCCTGGTCCGGGCTGACCCCGATGAGCGAGAGATCGCGCCCGGGCACGACCCCGCGAAGCCGCAGCGCATGAATCAGCGGCGCCACCACCGTCCCCTGCGCCACCACCACGCCGATCCGGCCACCGGTGCCCCGCCCGGAGGCCCGACCGCTCTGCTCGCCGAGCGCCGCGTGGGCGGGGACGGGCTGTTCGCCGAGCGGCGCCAGCCGGCCGCCGCCTTCGGGGAGGGCGGGCGGGGCTATCGGGTGGCCGGGGCGGCTGGTGAAGTCGTGGGTCAGGATGCGGTCGGCGGCCTGGCGGGCTGCTTCGCGGCCGCGTTCGACCGGTTCGAGCACGGTCAGCGGGATGCCGTGGAGGCCGGCCTGACGCTGGGCCGAGCGGAGGAAGCGGACCGCGTAGTTCGTGCGGCGGGACGTCACCGCGGCGCCCCAGCCGACCAGCACGATCTCGTCGTGGCCGGTGGCGGCCAGCTCGTCGACGGCGAGGCGGGCCGCCTCCTCGAAATCGAGGTCGACGCAGTGCAGGCCGGCCGGGTCGTCGGGCACGCCGACCAGCACGACCGGCACGCCCAGCTCGGCGGCCACCGGCACCCGCTCGTCGTGTTCGAGGATGTCCATCAGCACGATCGCGTCGCACAGCGCCCGGCCTGCGAGGCGGCGCAGCCCGGCCGACCCCTGGTCCGCGGTGACCAGCAGGACCTCGTGGTCGCGCTCGCGGGCGCAGTGCGCGATCGTCTCGATGAACGGCAGCAGCGCGGCGGCCTTGCCGTCGGTGTCGAACGGCACGACCAGGCCGATCACCTGGGTGCGGCGGCCGGCGAGGGCCCGGGCGCCGGCGTGCGGCTGGTAGGTCAGCTGCTCCATCGCGGCGAGGACCTTCTGCCTCGTCTTCTCCGAGATCGACCGCTTGCCGGTCATCACATACGACACCGTGCTCTGTGAGACGCCGGCGATGCGAGCGACGTCTTTGCTGGTGAACGACGTCATGACACCTCCCCGGCGAATCGTCGATGCGTATCGACGCTACCCTCCGGACGGGCCTCGCTCAATGGACTGCCGGTCCCAGTGCGCCAGGTCGGCGGCGGCGACGTAGGCGGACTCGAGGAAGGCGAGCAGGGCCTGGTCGGGGTCGGGGGCGCCGGCCACCGCCTCGTAGGGGAGCAGGAACTCGCGGAGATCGTCGTCGTAATAGGCGGCGTCGGGACGGATCGGCGCTTCGGCGTATCCGGTCGGCTCGGGATAGGCGTACGAGTAAAAGGCTCCTTCATCGCCGCCGCCGGGCCAGAAACCGAAGCTCGCCAACTCGTGCGAATAGCCCTCGTGCATTACCGACGGCGGGCAATTGGGGGCGCCACCCGGATGCGCCGGCGCGTTGCGGCCGGAGAAGCGGGTGTGCGCGAGATCCATCGCGCCCCAGAAGAAGTGCACCGGGCTCGCCTTGCCGACGAACGAGTCACGGAATTGTCCGAACACCCGCTCGACCTGCAACAACTGCTGCCAGAACAGGCGCGCGGCTTCCCCGTCGTACACCTGATGGGTCTTGTCCTCGGCGAAAGGAATGGCATTTTCGACCTCGTTCGGCACGGCGTGAATCTGCACCGGCACTTCGAGGGCCGCCATCGCGTCCATCGTTTCCTGGTAGAACGTCGCGACCGTTTTCGGCTCCAGGGCCACGGTGCGCGACCGGCCGTCGCTCCGGCGCAGCCGCAACACCTGATCGACGAAATCAAATTCGATATCGAGGCCGTACGGCATGGCCGACGTGCTCAGTCCGCGAGCGGTCGGGTAGAGCGCGACGTGCCACCAGTGGTTGATCGCCGGGGTCAGCGCCATCCGGATCTTGCCGACGATCTGCGTCCACATGTGCAGCGTGTCCCGGGTCTCGGTCCAGTCCGCCACGCGGAGCCGGGGCCAAACGATCTCGTCAGCGCTCATCGCTAAAGCGTGCCACGGCTCTGACCCTATGTAGAAAACCGAGCAAGGGTCGGCTACGGTGTCCGCCATGACGAGCCCAGTGCGGGTGACCGCGGCCGTGTCCAAGGTCCTGGCCGCCTTCCTCGAGGACCCGGAGGCCGACCGGTACGGCCTCGATCTGATGCGCGCCAGCGGCCACCCCAGCGGCACGCTCTACCCGATCCTGCTGCGCCTGCAGCGCGCCGGCTGGGTCGACGCGGTCTGGGAGGAGATCGACCCGGTCGCCGCCGGCCGGCCCGCCCGCCGCTACTACCGGCTCACCCCGGACGGCCTGGTCGCGGCCCGCACCGAGATCGCCGCCCTGCGCCGGCAGCTCGACCGGGCGACCGGCGCCGTCACGAAGCCGAGGCCCGCATGAGCCGCTTCGCCCACCGGTGCATCGATGCGGCCGCGCGTCGCTGGCCGGCCGAGATCCGCGACGAGATGGCCCGCGAGTGGCATGCCGAGCTGGCCGCGATTCCGTCCGGACCTCAGCGCCTGCGGTACGCGTTGAGCCTGCTCACGTCGCCCCCGCTGCGCGACTCCACCGGGGCGCCGCGCGGCTGGGCCGAGACCACCGGCGCGCTCGCCCCGGCCGGTGCGCTGATCCTCGCCGGGCTGCTCACGCTCGGGGTGTCCCAGCTCGCCGACTCGATGATCTCGTTGGTCCAGGTCGACCTCTACGGCCATCCGTGGATCTCGGCGGCGGCCAATGGCGTACTGACCGCGGTGTGGTGTCTGCTGGCCGGCCGGTGGCTCGGCCGCCGGATGCCGCTGCCGGCTTCCGCCCGCTTCGGCCCGGCCACCTCGGCCGCGTTCGCGCCGCTGCTGATGGCGCCCGCGCTGCTGCTGCCGGCGCTGACCGATCAGGATCCGGGGTACGCCTTGGCGCTGCTGACCGGAGTGCTGGTGTGGGTTCCCGGCATGGCCGTGCTCGGCGTCACCGGGCGTTTCTGGTTGCTCGGCACCCCGCTGGTCAGCGCGCTCGCGGCGGCGGCCGCCACCCTGCCGATGGTGGTGACCAGCCGGGACGGTTGGGCCGCGGCCGCCGCGTCGCTGACCAACGGCTCACCGCCGTACGAATTCACGGTGATCGAGGACGGCGCCCTCAGCAGCCGCGCCTTCTACTACCTCGGCCCGTGGGCGGTCACGCTGACCGTGTTCGCCGTCCTCGCCCTGGTCTACGGGCTCGCCGCGCGGCGGCCGCTGCCGGCGTGGTCACCCGTGGTGGAGACGGCCGACGAG
Organism: Actinoplanes sp. NPDC026619; assembly: GCF_040638295.1. Lineage (NCBI taxonomy): Bacteria > Bacillati > Actinomycetota > Actinomycetes > Micromonosporales > Micromonosporaceae > Actinoplanes > Actinoplanes sp. NPDC026619. The sequence continues at coordinate 153,649 of NZ_JBEZYA010000001.1, read as the reverse complement.
GAACCGCGGTCGCTGTCGCCGGTGGTCGTCGCGACCGGCGCGGCGTGCGTCGCGCTGGCCGTGATCGCCTGGGCGTACACGCTGACGATCCTCAGCCCTGCGATGTCGGAGGTGTCGGCCGCAGCGCCCATGCCCGGCGGCGACGGCGAGATCTACCTGTGGGTGGCGGAGCTGCGCTGGGGCGCGATCCTGCTCGCCACGCTCGCCCTGCTGATCGCCACCGCCGACCGGCGCCGTGCCGTGCCCGCCGCGCTGGTGCTCGCGGCCGCGCTGGTCGTCGCGGACGGCGTGCTCGTGCGCACCGGGGTGACCGGCGCCGGCGGCCTGCGGCTCACCCTGCTCATCGGCGGTGGCGCGGTCGCGGCCGGGTGGTTCGCCGCCCGCGGGCCGCTCGACGCCGCCCGGCTCACCACGTCGGTGCGACGGCGGGTGGCCGCGGGCGCGGTGATCGCGGCGGTCTGCGTGCCGCTGCTGCTGGCCCAGGGGACACCCGGCGTCAACCACCCGTACCTGCCGGTCGGTCTGCTCGTGACCACGACCGGGCTGTCCGTCCTCGGCGTGCTGCTCGCCGCGATCCCGGCCGTCGCGGTCAGCCGCCACCACCTCGCCCGGTGGGTGGCCGTCCTGCTGATCGCGCTGCCGGCGGCGGTGGTCGCGGTGGCCGGCTCGCTGCCGGTCCCGACCGGCACCGAGGACACCGGTTACGCCATCTTCGGCGCCTTCGTCGGCCTGCCGCTGGCCGTCGTCGTGATCGCGTTGCTGCGCCGGCACCGCCCCCGGCGCCGCGGGCGCACGGCCGCGCTGTGGGCCCTGCTCGCCCTGGCCGCGCTGCCCGGCACCATCGTGCTCTGGATAACCAGCGTCTTCCCCGCCCACATCGCCCCCGACCTGCTGTTCGCGATCGAGGGTCTCGGCTACCCGGCCGACGGCATCTCGGCCCTGCCCGGCGCCGCCCTGCTGATGACCCCGATCGCCGCGATCGTCGCCACCCGCCTCGACGGCGCCGGCGCGAGGCGGCAGCCGGCCCTGCGGTCGGCTATTTCGCCGGCGCCGGGGCGCATCTGACGGATCACCCAAGTGCGAGGCGAGGTCCAGAGTGTGGCTGGCGTCGCCCGCGACGCGCCCTCATACCGGGGTTGTATGTGGGCGCGTCGCGGGTGCCGTCAGGCGCGCTCTGGACCACGCCGCAGCCCTGGGTGATCCGTCAGATGCGCCCCAGGGCCCACTCCACCGTGACGGTCACCGACAGCCGCTGCCGGCCCGGCTCGATCGAGAAGCGGGCGTCCGCCGCCCCGGCCATGCTGTACTGCGGGCCCGGCACCGCGAAGCCGGGCGCCACCTCGCTCACCGAGATGACCCGGCCGAGCGGGCGGCCGGCCTCGCGGGCATACAGCTCGGCCTTTGCTCGGGCGTCGGCGAACGCCTTCTTGCGCGCCTCCGCGAGCAGCGGGGCCTCGTTCTCGATCGCGAAGGACACGCCGTTCAGCCGGGCCGCGTCACCGCCCGCGGCGACGGCCGTGGACATCAGCGCCCCGGCCCGCGGCAGGTCCCGGATCTTCGCGGTGAGGCCCTGGTTGACGGTGTAGCCGGTGATCTGCTGATCGTCGTCGGTGCGCGAGTTGACGCTGACGTTCGACGTCTGCAGGTCGGCCCGGGCGATCCCGGCGCGTACGAGCGCGTTGCGCATCCGGGTGGCCGCCGTGCCGGCGCGGTCCAGGGCTTCGCCGACGGTGGCCGCAACGGTCTCCACCGCAAGGTCGGCGGTGAGCGTGTCCGGCTCGGCGGACATCTCACCCTTGCCGGTGACCAGCACCTTGTCGTCCGCGCCGGGATCCATCGTGGAGGCGGCCGCCGGACGCGCGCCGAGCAGCGGGAACACCAGAAGTGTGGCCAGCGCGACGAGTGCCGGCGCGGTATGACGTGACCGATTCATTTCCCACCTTCGAGGCCGAATTTCCCTCCATTCAAGGCGGCGGGGCCACGGGCCGGGGCGGTATTGCGCACATGTAGACCGTCCGGGCGAACCCGGACGCCGACCTCTTCCGGGACCCGTTCGATCGCCGGTCGCTGACGTCTCAGCAGACGTGCAACGCCGTCCGCGGTCATCGGCTCGGCCAGGTGGAAGCCCTGCCCGACGGTGTAACCGAGCTCGCGGAGCACGGCCACCTGCTCGGCGTTCTCCACCCCCTCGGCGACGGTGTCCAGGCCGAGTGCGCGGGCGAGCTGGATGACCGCGCGCGCCACCGCCTGCCGGGCGTCGGCCGCAGCCGGCCGGCCGTCGTCGATCTCGATGCCGTCCACGAACGACTTGTCCAGCTTGATGATCGCGGCGGGGAACGCCCGCAGCAGGCTCAGCGACGATTCGCCGGTGCCGAAGTCGTCCAGGGCGAGCCGGATGCCCATCCGGTCGAGTGCGTACAGCGCCCGGGACACCTGCTGGCCGCGCAGCACCGCCGACTCGGTCACCTCGAGCACCAGCCGCTCACACGGCAGCCCGGAGTCGGCGAGCGCGCTGGTCACGTCGGCCACGAAGTCGGGGTCGTGCAGCTGCCGGGCGGACACGTTCAGGCCGGCCTCGCGCAACGCGTCCGGCCCGAACTCGGCCAGCCACGCCGCCGCCTGCCGGCAGGTCTCGCGCAGCACGAACCGGCCCAGCGGCACGATCAGCCCGGTCCGCTCGGCGGCCGGGATGAACTCGGCCGGGCTGACCACGCCGCGGACCGGGTGGTGCCACCTGATCAGCGCCTCCACGCCGATCAGGCGGTTGTCCGTCAGCCCGATGATCGGCTGGTAGACCACGCGGAACTCGTCGTTCTCCAGCGCCCGCCGCAACTCGCCGCCGAGCTGCATGTGCGCCAGAACCGGCTCCCGCAGGCCGTCCTCGTACCGCACGAAGCCGGCCTTGCCGCCCTGCTTCGCCGTGTACATCGCGACGTCGGCGTTGCGCAGCACCGAGTCGACGGTGGCGCCCGGCGTCGCGGTGGCGATCCCGATGCTGGCCTGCACGAGCAGGCGGTGCTCACTGATCGGGTGGGTGAACGCCGCCAGCAGGCGCCCGGCCAGCTCCTCCGGGTCCGGGCCGGGGCCGGTGAGCAGAACCGCGAACTCGTCACCGCCGACGCGTACCGGCAAGCCGTTCTCCCCGGCCTCGGCTTGCAGAAGCCCGGCGACCGAGACCAGCAGCCGGTCGCCGACGCCGTGGCCGAGCAGGTCGTTGACGGCCTTGAAGTCGTCCAGGTCGACGAGCAGCACCGTGGCCGTGCCGGTGGTGGCCAGGGCGGTCGCGAGCCGGTCCCGGAACAGCGCCCGGTTGCCCAGGCCGGTCAGGCTGTCGTGACTCACCTCGTACTGCAGCCGCATCTCCTGGACCCGGGTGTTCCGCAGCAGGTGGGCGTTCTCCCGGTACGCGATGTACTGCCGGACCGTGACCAGCGCGGTCACCGCGACCGCCGCGACCAGGACCACCCGGACCGGCCAGTGCAGGGGCGCACCGAACGCGACCGCGATCAGCGGCACGTCCACCGCCAGCATGGCCAGGTAGGGCAGCAGCACCCCGACGCGGGGCGACTCGCGGCGCAGCCCACGGGCGGCGCGGGCCTGCACCGCGACACCGAGCGTGATCAGCACCGGGCCCAGCGGCATCACGATCGCCTGGGCCGGCACCACCGCGATGTACCCGAACTGGACCGCGAGCACGGCGACGACCCCGGCCGGGAAACCGCCGCTGGCCGCGACGAGCCGCACCGCCGCGCGGTCGACCGGACCGCCCACCACGTACGACACCTTCGTCGCGGCCCCGACCGCGACCAGCAGACCGAGGCCGACCAGCGCCATCGCCTGTCGGCTCCACGGTTCGCGGGCGGACAGCATCGGGGCGAGCCCGACGTACCACAACGCGGCCGCACAGCCGAGGAAGGCGATCATCCGGTCCAGCGCCATGCGCCACCGCTCGCCACTGCCGGTCACCGCCACCGGCACCCGGGCCAGCGCCCACGCCGCGATCAGGAAGCCGGCGGCCACCCAGGCCGCCGCCGGCACCGGCATGGTGCGGGTGCGGGACTGGGCGGCGTGGGCGAGCATGTCCACCGCCAGCCAGGTGTAACCGATGGTGACGACGCCGACGGCGAGCCGGACCGTGCGCCAGAACCGCCGGGCGGCCGGGTCGAGGTCGAGTCCACTTCGGAGCAGGTGATGGACGGACGCGGTCGCGAGCAGCCCGCCGACCGGAAGGAAGAAGTACGCGAACACCTCGCTCCCGGCGCCGACGGTCAGGTACGCCGCGCACCAGATGGTGCCGAGCGCGGCGACCGCGACGGTGGCCCGCACGAAGGGCCCAGCTCGCCACCGATCTACCGTCCGCGTCACGGGCCCGACACTATCGGCCTTGATCTGCGCCTGATCTCCCCCGAACGTTCCACATTCACCGGTCCGCTTCACCGGCCCGCGACGCGGTTGCCCGGCGGGGCCGGTACGGTTGGCCGGTGACCAATCAGACGGTGCCCGTGGCCAGTGTGTCGAGCCGGGCCGAGGGCGACATCGTGGCCGGCCTGCTGCAGAGCGCCGGCATCGACGCGTGGGTCACCGCCGACGACGCCGGCGGCGTGATCGGCTCCCTCCAGCTGGAGGGCGTGAGCGTGCTGGTCGCACCGGCCGACGAGGCCCAGGCGCGGCAGATTCTGGCCGACGCCCAGTCCTGAGCTCGATGACCGCGACGCGGCATCAGCTGCTCGATCTGCTGGCCGACCGGATCCTCGGGCAGCGAGTGGGCCACCCGATCCGGGTGGGGATCGACGGGCATTCCGCGGCCGGCAAGACGACTCTGGCCGACGACCTCGCCGGGGTACTGCGCGCCCGGACCGAACGCCCGGTCATCCGAGTCATGATCGACCAATTCAAACGGCATGTCGATCTGCGTACGCGATATCCGACCGGCTCGCCGGAAAGCTATTACTTCGAGATGTTCGACGTCGACGCGATCCGCGACGAATTGTTGATACCGCTCGGCCCGGGCGGCAATCGCCGGTACCGCATGGAGATCATGGACTTCAGCGGCCGTACGCCGATGGATTCCGCCGTTCAAGAGGCACCGGACGACGCGATCCTGGTGGCCGACGGCGGATTCCTCCAGAAGCCGGCCCTGTCGCCGCACTGGGATCTGTGCGTCTATCTGCACATCGACGTGGCGGAGGTGCTGCGGCGCGGCACGATCCGGGACCAGGCGTGGATGGACTCGGCGGAGGCGGCAGCCGAGCGCTACCGCACGTATTACATCCCGGGCGAGCAGCTCTACCTGGCCGAGATCAAGCCGGCCGAGCGAGCCGACATCGTCATCGACAACCGCAACTTCGAAGCCCCTCAGATCCTGCGTGACCTGCCCGGTGACCACTGAGTCCGCCTGTTGCCGGTCAGGGGAGCGGGGGATTCGGCAGGCCGGCGTGGAAGCGCAGATGCCGGGCCGCGCGCTCACCCAGGATCGGGCGGGCGTGCTCGATCAGCTGGTCCAGGTCGGCGGCGCGCTCGCCGGACGGCTGGCTGTAGGTCGTTGCCGCCGGCCCGCCGAGCCACGTGTTGATGTCCGCTCGCGCGGTACTGCGCAACCGGTCGTCGGAGTCGTCGACGAGCCGCAGGTTGACCCCAATACGAGGGACGGCGACGCCTGAGCGCATGGATTACAGTCGCGGATCGTGAAGCGTGCATTGATCGTTCTCGCTGTCGGTGTTCTTGCGCTGGTGGCGGTGGGTGTCTTCGGTCAAGTGCGCCGGGCGCAGCGGATTGCCGCCCACCGGGCGGACCGGGAACGGGTCATGGCCGCGCACCCGCTCGAGGTGGCGGCGGCGTCGATCGATTCGACCCGGCGGGACGGGTTCGTGGTGCACTTCTCCCTCGTGCCGCCGAGCATGCCGCCGGGCATCGTCCGGATGTGGCCGTCCGGCGCTCTGGCCGACGACGGCGTGACGGACATCTATGAATACGGCGCCTTCAAGGTCGCGGTGAACTTCACCGGCATCCCCGGTGCGGATCCGTGCGGAGGCCAGCCGTGCGTCCGCGATGCCGACCTCACCGTCGGCACCGACGATGCGCCCAGCCTCCACCACGTGGCGGTGTGGATGATCGGCGCCGCCACCCCCGAGGTCCAGCAGTTCTGGGCGAAGACCGGCTGGGTGCCGACGGCCAAGGCCGGGTGGTTCGCGGATCTGGCGGCGCAGGGCAGGCTCTACGCTCGCCACTGACTGGAGGGCGGCGGATCCGTGGTGCGACGGTCCAGGTGGGCGCGGGCGGCGGCCAGGGCCAGGCGGGCGTGCTCCTTTCCGCCGACCTGGGCTACCAGCGTGGCCTTGGGGATCTCCAGGGCGTACGGCAGGCCCGGCGGCAGGGCGGCCAGGATGCCGTGGATGTCGATGCCGCCCTCGCCCGGGAACAGGCGCTCGAACCGGGCGGTGTGGATCAGGCCCTCGTTGGTCGGCGGGACCGCCGGTGGGGCGTCGCAGACGTGCGCGAAGTGGAACCAGGATGCCGGCAGCTGCCGCAGGTCGGCGACGCTCGAGCCGGAGCGGGCGAAATGCAGCAGGTCGATCAGGATGCCGGCGTTGGGCTGGTCGGCGCCGCGGAGCACGCGGACCGCCGCGTTCAGGTCGGGGGTCTCGGTCCAGGAGGGGAACTCCAGGTCGACCGTCAGCCCGAGTGGGTGGGCCATCTCGCACAGCTGTGCGAAGCGGGCGGTCTTGCGGGCCCGGTCGGGGTCGGGCAGCTGGGTGATGACGTGGCGTGCGCCCAGTTCGGCGCCGGCCTCCAGGAAACGCTGGAAGTCGCGGGGGTCCTCGTCGGGGCCGATCCGGGCCAGTTCGATGTCCAGGACCTCGATGCCGGTGGCGGCCAGGCGGACCTTGGTGGTCCGCATCAGGGCCGGGTCGGTGGCCAGCGGATAGTGCGGCTCCTGCGGGGTCACCCGGGTCAGCCGCAGGCCCACGTAGCGATAGCCGGCCTCGGCGGCCGCGTCCACCAGTTCCGGTGGGGAGAGGCTCAGCGCGGTCAGGTGCGCCAGCGAGAAGTCGTGGCGCTGGTCGGGCGCCGGTGGGCGGCGCAGCGTGAGCAGGCGGTGTTCGCGGTGGGCGGCCATCCGGACGGGGGCGCTCACCGGGCCGCCGTAGCCACGGTAGTCGCCGATGCGCTGCACGACCGCGAAGAAGATCCGGGAGCCGAGCATCTCGGTGTAGAAGTGCAGGTACGCGCCGTGTTCGTCGCGGTCGTACAGGATCGAGTGCTCGCGCAGCGCGGCGAGCAGGTCCGGGGGCAGCGCGAGCCGGGCGTCCAGGTCGGCGTAGTAGTTCTCCGGGATCGTCAGCAGCGGCGCGCCGAGCGAGCGCATCGCGGTGGCGGCCGCGATCGCGTCGCCGGTGCGGAACGCGACCTGTTGCGGGTTCGGGATGGCCGGCGCCCAGTCGCCGCGGCGCATCGGCGCGGTGTTCAGGGTGATCCGGACCTGGCCGGTGGGGTCGGCGGCGGCCCGGCTGCGGATCAGCCCGAACGGTGCGGCTATCTCCGTGGTGTCGCCGGAACGCAGGCCGAGCACCGAGCGATAGAAGAGGGCGGCCTCGTCGAAGTCGTCGACCGGATCGGTGAGCGAGACGTGGTCGACGACGTCGAGCAGGCCGGCCTCGGCAGGCGACGTGCCGGGCCGGAAGTCCTGGAGCCAGGCGTCGTTGCCGACCAGGAAGATCGAGGTGCCGTCGGGGGCGGCGAACGAAGCCAGGTCGGCTTCGCCGGGCTGGCGCAGGCGGGGGAGGACCGGCGAGAGCAGGCTCTCGGCCCGGCCGGTCGAACGGGCCGGGTCGGCGGTCTCGACGGCCAGGGCGCAGATGGTGGCGGTGCCGGGGGTGACGGTCCGCTGGGCGGCGAAGTTCAGCAGGATGCGTGCCCGGCCCTGCTGCCACAGCTGCACCTGTTTGGAACGATGCTGGGCGGCGTGGGCGAAGCCGAGCGTGGTCAGCGCGCGGGCCACCGCCGGGCCGGAGACGGTGTCCACGGCCAGCTCGATGAAGGCGATGCCGCTCAGGTCCGGGGCCGCCGGCAGACCGGGGAAGCCGGCCTGTTCCTCCAAGGCCAGCATCGCGCGCATGCCGTTGATGGCGGCGTGCCGCGGGTCGGCCTGCCGGTAGACGTCGTCGGAGACGTCCAGCGTCAGCGGGCCGTCGTAGCCGGTGCTCAGCACGTGCCGGACGAAGGTGGGCAGGTCGAAGGAGCCGAGGCCGGGGAACAGCCGGTGGTGCCGGCTGCGTTCGACGACGTCCATGCTCAGTCGTGGGGCGTCGGCCAGCTGCAGGTGGAACACCTTGTCGCCGGGGATGACGCGGATGCCCGCCGGGTCTTCCCCACGGGACAGGACATGAAAGCTGTCCAGGCACAGACCCAGCGCGGGGTGCGCGGCGCGGCGGACGATCCGCCAGGCATGCGCGTACGTGTTGACGAAACGCCCCCAGGCCAGTGCCTCATAGGCGATGCGCAGCCCGCGATCGGCAGCCCGGTCCGCCAGGACCCGTAGGTGCTCGGCGGCCAGGTCGTCGTCGTCCACCGCATCAGCCGACATCGAGGAGCAGACCACGACCGTCGTCGCGCCGAGCCGGGACACGATGTCGAAGGTGCGCTCGGCGCGGCGGAGGCCGGTGGCGAAAATGGCCGGCGGCACCGCCTCGATGCCGGCAACGGCGGCATAGGCGTCGACCGTCAGGCCCCGGCGGGCGCATTCGTCGCGGATCCGGCCGGGCGACCACGACGACACGACCAGGTCGCTCTCGGCCAGTTCGACGCCCCGGAACCGGGCCGCGGCCGCGGCCGCCAGCTTGTCCTCCAGGGTTCCGGAGAGGCTCGAGGTGGCAATCGTCTCGTGCATGGATCAGCCCAGGTAGGACGGGCGGATGGACGGCGGGATCGGACCCTTGTTGCGCCGCCCCTGGCCGGTCTCCTCCCAGGCGTGCGCGAGGATCCCGACGCTGCGGCTGAGCACGAACAGACCCCGGGCTAGCGGCGCCGGGAAACCGAGCTCGGCGTAGATCACCGCGGTGGCGCCGTCGATGTTCATCGGCACCGGGGCGAGCGCCGCCTCGACCGCCAGCGCCGCCCGCAGGTGGGCGCCCGGCACCACCCCTTCGGACACGGCTTTCCCGACCAGGCCCAGCAGCGGATCGCGGCGCGGATCCCGGGTGTGGAAGCGGTGCCCGAACCCGGGCAGGTAGCGGATTCCGCGGGCCCGCCAGGCGGCGACGGTCGCGGCGGCCGACCCGGAGGCCACCACCTCGTCGAGCAGCTGGACGCACTCCTGGCCGGCCCCGCCGTGCGAGTCGCCGAGCGTGTTGATCGCGCTGGCCATGGCGTTGTTGAGCCCGACGCCGCAGGTCGCGGTCATCCGGGCGACTGCGATCGACGGCGCGTGCGGCCCGTGGTCGACACCGGCGACGAGCGCCGCCTCGAGCAGCGCCGCCTGCGCGTCGGTGGGGCGGGAGCCGCGGAGCATGAACCAGATCATCGGGCCGAATCCGAGGGCGCCGATGAGCTCCTGCACGGGGGTGCCGCGCAGCTCGATGCGATTGGGTTCGACGCGGGACACGGCCGTGCCCCACCAGTCCGCGACCGCCGAGTCAGTCATGGCGAGACCATAACCCCGGTCCGCACTGTGGTCCATAGGTGCCACACAGCGGATGGTTGCGCATCGATGAGCGTGGTCCTTATATTGAGCCGGACCTTACAGCGGACCGCTCGGTCCGCCTGGTGGACCTGAAGGGCGGCCTTCATGGCGAAACTTCCCCGGCGCGCCATTCTCGGCGCGGCCGCCACGGCGGCGGCCACCGCCGCGACCGCGGGCATCGGCGGTGAGGCGGCCGAGGCGGCGCAAAAAGGCACGGCACATCAAGGCACCGAGCCGACCACGAAACAGCCGGTCACCACGAACATCCCGCGGGGTCTGGAGGACTACTTCGACCCGTACTACAACGTCATCCGCGGTCCGGTGCCCGCGTCGTACCACCCGTGGGTCAGCAACCGGCAGGACCGGATCCTGCTCTACACGCGCACCGCCGGCCCGCGGCACGCGCACCTCGGCCCCGCCCTGCCGGCCGGGCTGAACCCGGTGCTGACCGCCGCGCACGTCCTGCAGAACGCGATCATCACGTGGATGGCCGAGGTCGGCGTGGGCGTGGACTGGACCGAGGACGTCACCCAGATGCCCGGCATCGGCAGCACCTACAAGGCGGTCGTCTTCGGCAGCACCAGCCGGGACTCGCTGTGGAAACACGGCACGGCGGTCCAGCCGGCGTCCGCGGTCAACACCACCACCGGCGCGCACCTCGACGCGGCCAAGACGGCGCTGCGGCAGTACATGCGGGCGGGCGGCGGCTTCGCCGGCATCCACAACGCCATCGGCGGCACCGAATACAACTGGCCCTACTACGAAGGGCTCTGCGGCGGTACGCAGTACTACGACCACGGCGCGCTGCAGAACGGCACCGTCGTCACCTACACCAAGGACCAGGGACTTCCGCCACGCTGGGAGTTCAAGGACGAGTGGTACAACTGGATGCCCTTCCCGGGCCGGGTGAAGTGGCTGCTGGGCGTCGACGAGTCGACCCTCGCCACCAAGTCGGCCACGCACCCCGGCCACGGCAAGTTCCACCCGCTGTCCTGGTGCCAGTACTACGACGGCGGCCGGTCCTGGGTCACCGCGCTCGGCCATGACTCGGCCGCCTGGACCGACGGCTCCGGCTACGTCGGGCAGGCCTTCTTCAAGAAGCACATCGTCAACGGGATCCTGTCCGCCATGGGCAAGCTCCCGTTCCCCAGCTGAGGCGGCAATGTGGAACGACGGAAATTCCTGGCCGGCGCGGCCGGAGTAGTCGGGGCGACAGCGGTCGGGGCGCCCGCGAACGCAACAACGAAGCAACCGTTCGGCAAGCCCGGTAAGGACTTTCCCAAGGTCTGTGGCGATCTCGGCAACACCAACCACTCCGACCTGAGCCGGATCAACAAGCGGACGGTGCAGAAGCTCGGCGGGGCGTGGCACGTCAACCTCGAGGGCGGCAGCACCAGCCAGCCGCAGCAGAGCACCGCCGTGGTCCAGGACGGCGTCCTCTACGTGCAGACCACGCAGCAGAACGTGTTCGCGGTCGACGGCCGCACCGGCGCGATCAAGTGGAAGACCAACCTCGGCAGCAAGACCACCAACATGCGCGGCGTCGCCCTGGGTGAGGGCAAGGTCTTTTCCACCTCAGGATCAAATATTGTGTACGGGCTGGATCAGCGCACCGGCGCGGTCGTCTGGCAGAAAGCCCTGATCACCGCGGACGAGGGTGGCTCGGACAGCGGTTGCGACCCGGGCAACGGCCAGTGCGGCGGCCTGACCGGAACCCTGGCCGGCGCCGTCGTCTACCACGACGGCCTCGTCTACGTCGGCATGCAGGGCAGCACCGGCGGCGCCCGCGGCCGGGCGTACGCGCTGACCGCCGCCACCGGCGAGATCGCCTGGACGTTCTGGTCGGCGCCCGGCCCGGGCGAGTTCGGCCACGACACCTGGGCCGGCGACTCGTGGAAGACCGGCGGCGCGGTGCCGTGGATCCACCCGGCGATCGACCCGGAGCTCGGCCTCGTCTACTGGACGTTCAGCGGCCCCTACCCGCGCACCGACGGCTCGTCGCGGGCCGGCGACAACCTGTTCGCGAACTCGATCGTCGCGCTGGACGCGAAGACCGGCCGGCGGCGCTGGCACTTCCAGTCCGTGCACCACGACATCTGGGACATGGACAACGTGATGGCCCCGGTCCTGATCGACCTGGTCGTCGACCGCAGGCACCGCAAGGCGGTCGTCTACGGCAGCAAGGTCGGCATGTACTACATCCTCGACCGGCGCACCGGCGAGGCGATCCACGGCATGCAGGAACGGGAAGTTCCCCAGGACGTACGCCAGAAGACCGCGCCCACCCAGCCGTTCCCCGGCGGCGAGCCGTTCGTGCCGCAGGAACCGCGGATCGACAAGGCGACCCGGCCGGTGCCGTTCTACGAGACCGGCGGCCTCTACACCCCGCACTGGGACCGGCCGGTGATCATCTTCCCGGGCGCGGGCGGCGGCGCGGACTGGGCGCACCTCTCCTTCAACCCGTACACCGGCTGGATCTATGTTGGTTATGGGTTGATCAACTCGGGTTATTCGAACGCCCGGGACGGCCGGGTCAACACGTCCCGGCCGCTGGGCGAGTATTTCGCCGGTGGCATCGCGGCGGTCGATCCGGTCACCAACAAGCCGGTCTGGACCAGGGACGGGGAATGGTCGCTCGCCCACGGCAACGGCATTCTCACCACGGCCGGGCGGGTCATGTTCCAGGGCGGCCCGGATGGCCTGCTGCACGCGATGGACGACACCGACGGCGACGTGCTCTGGAGTTTCCAGACCGGCGCCGGGGTGCATACCAGCCCGATTTCGTACGAGGTAGCGGGCGAGCAGTACATCGCGGTTCTCGCCGGCGGAAACGGGCTGCCCTACCCGGACATCCCGCGCGGCGACCATCTGTGGGCGTTCAAGCTCGGCGGCACTGTCGCGCCGGCCGCCACGCCGGTGCCGCCGTCGAAACGCAACGACGTCCGGGCCGCACCGGTCACCGGCACCACCGTGACCATCGGCCGGGTCTGGAATGCCACCACCGGCTCGCCCGGCGCCACCGAGAACCTGGTCGCGCAGAACGCGATGTCGCCGCAGCACCTCGCGATCCCGGTGGGCGCGACCGTGACCTTCGTGAACCCGGCCGGCAACGCCTCCGCGCACGCCGCCGTGTCGTTTTTCGACGACGAGTTCGACACCGGCGTGCTCATGCCGGGCACGTCGTACACGCACACCTTCAGCACGCCCGGCACGTACTTCTACAACGACGCCATCTACCCCCAGAACACCGGCAAGATCGTCGTTTCATGAGAGGGAGATCGATGAAGAAGACCTGGACCAAGCCGAAGACCGAATGCCTCGAATCAAGAGCAGAGGTCTCCGCGTACGCCGGGGTCGGCCAGCCATGGCGCAAGCCTCGCTGAGCCGGGCCGAGTTCGAGGCCGCGCTGCGCGCACTGGCGCCGCGCTACTGGGACCGCCACCCGTTCCACCGGCGACTGCACGCCGGCGATTGCACGCCCGGAGAGGTGCGGTCGTGGGTCGCGAACCGGTGGTACTACCAGCAGATCCTGGCGCGCAAGAACGCGGCGGTCATCGCGAACTGCCCGCTGCCGGATGTCCGGCGACGGTGGCTGGAGCGGGTCACCTTCCACGACGGCGCCCGCGACGGCGAGGGCGGCCGGGCCGACTGGCTCGTCCTCGCCGACGCGGTCGGCCTGGCCCGCGAGGAGTTGCTGGACGAACGGCACGTCGCCCGCGGCACCCGCTTCGCCGTCGACGGCTACCTGCACTTCTGCCTGCACCGGCCGTGGCTCGAGGCGGTCGCGGCCGCGCTGACCGAACTGTTCTCGCCGGAGTTGATGGCAGCCCGGGTCCTCGCGTGGCGCCGCCACTACGACTGGATCAAGCCCGAGGGGTACGCGTACTTCGAGAACCGGATCCCGGTGGTGCGCGGCGACGCGGCGTACACCCTCGATCTGGTTTTGACCCTGTGCCGGACCGCCGATGAGCAGCAGGCGGCGGTCCGGGCCCTCGCGTTCAAATGTGACGTGCTGGGCGCAATGCTTGATGCGATCGACTATCAGGGTGGTGTCGCGTGAGGCCGGGCCTGGCCAAGGGGGTGCGGCTGGTGCACGACCCGGTCCGCGCGGCCGACGCCCTGCTCTACCCGGAGGGCACGCTGATCCTCACCGGCCCGGCGCCGGACGTGGTGCGCGCCTGCGACGGCCGTCTCGACGTCGCGGGCATCGTCGCCGCGCTCGAGCAGAGTTACGACGACGTGCCCGCCGGCGACGTCGTGGATCTTCTCGAGGAGTTGACCGCTCAGCGCCTGCTGACCGACGGCGGCCGGCCCGCGACCGGTCACACCTGCGCCGGATCGCTCGCCGAGACCGAGACCGGGACCGAGACCGAGACCGGGACCGGGCTGCCGATCGGCATGGTTGCCGAGCTGACCTATCGCTGCCCGCTGCGCTGTGGTTACTGCTCCAACCCGGTGCAGATCGACCCGGTTCGCGACGAGCTGGCCACGGGGGAGTGGACGGACGTCCTCGACCAGGCGCGGGCGCTCGGCGTGCTGCAGGTGCACTTCAGCGGCGGCGAGCCGGTCCTGCGCCCGGACCTGGCCGATCTGGTCGGGCACGCCCGCGAGCTGGGCATGTACACGAACCTGATCACCAGCGGGGTCGGGCTCTCGGCCGGCCGCCTGAACCGGCTCGGCACGGCCGGCATCGACCACGTGCAGCTGTCGGTGCAGCACGCCGACACCCCGGCCGCGGACGCAATCGCCGGGCTGCGCGCCCACGAGCGGAAGATCGCGGCGGCCGGCCTGATCCGCCGGGCGGACCTGCCACTGACCATCAACGTGGTGCTGCACGCGGCCAACGTCGACCGGCTCGCCGACATCGCCGCATTCGCGGCCGATCTCGGCGCCGACCGCCTGGAGCTGGCACACACCCAGTACTACGGCTGGGGGCTGCGCAACCGCGCCGCCCTGATGCCCACCACCGGCCAGGTGCTACGGGCGGCGACGGCCGCGGCCGAGGTGTACGACCGCTACGGCGACGTCATGGAGATCGTCTACGTGGAACCGGACCATCACACCGGCCGCCCGAAGCCGTGCATGAACGGCTGGGGCAGCCGCCAGCTCGCGGTGTCGCCGACCGGCGTGGTCCTGCCCTGCCTGGCCGCCCAGCAGCTGCCCGGCCCACCGCCGCCGAACGTCCGGCAGCAGGATCTGGCCGAGATCTGGCACCGATCCGAACTGTTCAACCGCTTCCGTGGCACCGCCTGGATGCCGTCGCCGTGCCGAACCTGTGACCTGCGTGAGGTGGATTTCGGCGGCTGCCGCTGCCAGGCCTTCCAGCTCACCGGCGACGCTGCCGCCACCGACCCGGCCTGCGCCCTGTCCCCGCACCACGGCATGCTCGCCGGCGCGGGCGCCGCGCGGCCGGCGATCGTCCCGCGGCGCTACCGGTGAGGGTCCGGGTTCTCGGCAGCGCGGCCGGCGGCGGCGCTCCCCAGTGGAACTGCGCCTGTGCCGTCTGCGCGAGCGCGACCAGCGATCGCACCCAGGACACCGTGGCGGTCAGCGGGGACGGCATCGCCTGGTATCTGATCAACGCGGGGCCGGACATCCGTACGCAGATCCTGCGGACGCCGGAGCTGAGAGCCGGACCCGGGTTGAGGCAGACGCCGCTTCGCGGCGTTCTGCTGACCACCGCCGAGCTCGACCACACGCTCGGCCTGCTCTGCCTGCGCGAGGCCGTCCGGCTCAGCGTCTATGCCACGCCCGCGGTCGGCGCGGCGCTGGCGGCCGCCTTCCCGTTGCGCCCGATGCTCGCGCAGTACACCGACCTGGAGTGGCTCGAGCTGCCTGCCGAACTCGAGCTGGACGGCGGCCTGCGGGTCCGCCGGCTCACGGTGGGCTCGAAGCGGCCCCGGTATGCCGGGACCGCTCGGCTGCCTGCCGATTCCGGGCAGGAGTGGGTGTCGGCGCTGCGTCTGACGGACGCGCGCAGCGGTTCGTCGTTCGTTCATGCCACCTGTCTGCCGGCCTGGACCGACGCGTTCGACGCCTTCGTCGACGGAGCGGACGAGGTGCTGCTCGACGGCACGTTCGCGACCGGGGACGAATTCCCCGGCGCGCGCCGGATGGGGCACCTGCCGATGACCGAGTCCCGGCCGCACCTGGCCCGCCACCCCCACACCCGGTTTCGGTTCGGCCATCTCAACAACACCAATCCGTCCACCGGGGACGACATCGTGGCGGACGGCCAGGAGATCTTGCACGGCTGAGAAAACGACCCTCTTGACTTTCCCTGTTTCTGACTCAATAACTAACGTACTGGTTCGTACAAAGAATCGGGAGGCAGCCGTGACCGGCGAGCGCTGTCTGGTGGGCCTGATCGGGGCCGGCATCGGGACGTCGATGAGCCCGGCCCTGCACGAGCGCGAGGCCGACCGGCAGCAGGTCCGCTACCTCTACCAGATCATCGACCTGGACACCCGGGGCCTGGCCGCCGGCGACGTCGGCGAGCTGCTGGCCGCCGCCCGCCGGCTGGGATTCCGTGGGCTGAACATCACCCATCCCTGCAAACAGGAGGTGGTCGAATACCTCGACGAGCTCGCACCCGAGGCCGCCGAGCTGGGCGCGGTCAACACGGTCGTCTTCGACGGTGGCCGGGCGATCGGGCACAACACCGACCGGTACGGGTTCTTCGCCGGGCTGGCCCGCGCGCTTCCCGGCCTGGTCCCGCGTCACGTCGTGCAGCTCGGGGCCGGCGGCGCCGGTCTGGCCGTGGCCTCCGCTCTGGTCGCGGCGGGCACGAGACGGCTGACCGTGGCCGACCTCGACGCCGGGCGGGCGCGGCGGCTGGCCGAGGCGATGGCCGGGCACCAGGGCGTGATCGTCGAGACCGTTCCGCCGGAGGAGGCGCGCGAGCGGCTGGCCGAGGCCGACGGCCTGGTCAATGCCACCCCGATCGGGATGGAGGGTCATCCGGGCTCGCCGATCCCGGCCGGATATCTGCGGCCCGACCTGTGGGTGGCCGACGTCATCTACCGCCCGCTGGAGACCGAGCTGCTGCGGGCGGCGCGGCAGAAAGGCTGCCGGGTGGCCGACGGCGGCGGGATGGTGGTCTATCAGGCGGCCGCGTCGTTCCGGCTGTTCACCGGGCGGCAGGCCGACGAGGACCGGATGTTCAGCGACTTCCGGGAACTGGCCGGGGACGGCCGGCATGGCTAGCCCGCCAGCGGTCGATCAGCTCGGGCAGCTCGGCGTTGTGCTCGCCGAGGCCGGGCGGCGGGGTGGGCGGCGGCAGCGGCTCCCCGTCGAAGAGCACGCCGGCGCCGGTGACCTGCAGCGTGCCGTCGCCGGCCGGGAAGGGCAGCTCGGTGACGAAACCACGCCCGGTCACCTGTTCGGCGGCAACGGCCTGGGCGACGGTGAGGATGCGTGCCGCCGGAACGCCGGCCGCCGACAGGATGTGCTCCCACTCCGCGGCCGTGCGCCGGCGCAGGGCATCGTTGAGCTCCTTGTTGATCTCGCGGCGGTGCAGCTTCCGCGCCTCCCGGTCGGCGAAGTCCGGGTGGGTGATGAGATCGGGGCGCTCGACGAGCCGGCACAGCGTCTCGAACTGTTCCTGACGGTTGGCCGCGATGTTCAGCGGCCCGTCCGCGGTCTCGAACGTGCCGGACGGGGCGGCGGTCGCGTTCTGGTCCCCCATCGGTTCCGGCTCGACCCCGCTGACCAGGTAGTTGGAGACGGTCCAGCCCATCGCCGACAGCGACGCCTCCAGCATGGACACGTCGAGGAACCGGCCGCGGCCGTCGTGCCGGCGGCCGGCCAGGGCGGCGGTGACGGCCAGGGCGGCGCTGAGGCCGCCCACCGTGTCGGCGACCGGGAAACCGACCCGCTGCGGGGCGGTGTCCGGTGTGCCGGTGACGCTCATCATCCCGGAGAGACCCTGGATGATCTGGTCGTAGGCAGGTGCCTGACTCATCGGGCCACGCTGGCCGAACCCGCTGATCGCGCAGTAGATGAGCCCGGGGTTGAGCGTGCGCAGCCGCTCCCAGCCGAAGCCGATCCGCTCCAGCACGCCCGCCCGGTAGTTCTCGACCAGCACGTCGGCGTGCGTGACGAGCTCGGCGAACGTGCCCGGATCCGCCTTCAGGTCCAGCTCGATGCTCTTCTTGCCGGAGTTCTGCGCCAGGAAGGAGGCGCCGAGCCGGGCCCGGTTCAGCGCGACGTCCGGGCCGAGCTGCCGGGCCAGGTCGCCCCGGCCGGGCACCTCGATCTTGACGACCTCGGCGCCGAGCAGCATCAGGTGATAGGTGCAGTAGGGCCCGGCGAGAACGTTGGTCAGGTCGAGGACGCGGACGCCGTCGAGCGGGCGGTCGGGCATGCGATCTCCTTCTGCTCAGAACCCCAGCGGATGGTCGAACCCCCGCTCGTTCATCTGCTTGGCGGCGCTGAGCAGAGCATCGGCGAAGGACGCGACCCGGTCGTCGGTGAAGCGGACGGTGGGGCCGCTCAGGGTCAGCGCCGCCACCACGGTGCCGGAGCGGCCCAGCAGCGGGACGGCCACCGCGGACAGACCCGTCTCGCGTTCGCCGTGGCTCACCGCGTACCCCTGCTGGGTTGCCTCTTCGATCCATTCCTGCATGCGCTCGAGGTGCTCGTCGCCGAAGGGCGACGAGCGCGCGATGCGCTCCAGCAGAGGCGGCGGCGCGTTGCGCAGCAGCACCTTCGCCGAGGCGCCGGCCCACAGCGGCAACTCGTCGCCGACCTGGACGACGTGCCGCAGCGGCTGCGGGCTCTCCTGCTGAGCGATGCAGACCCGGACGATGTCGCGGGCCACGTAGACGTTGACCGTCTCCCGCTCCCGCGACGCGAGCTCGCGCATCAGCCGCTGGGTCTCGGGCGGCAGTTCCCAGCTGCGCCGGGCCAGGTGGGCCCAGCGCCACAGACCGGGCCCGGCCATGTAACCGGAGGGGGTCGCCCACAGCAGGCCGCTCTGTTCGAGGGTCTGCACGATGCGGATGACGGTGGTCTTGGCCAGCCCGGTCGCGTTGACGATGTCGCGCACCGCGATCAGCGGCTGCTCCTCGCTCAGCAGCGACAGGATGTCCAGGGCGCGCTGGATGCTGCGCACGCCTTGGGTGTCGGGCGTCTCCGTCGATGGCACGGCGGCTCACTCTCCTCGGTGTCTGGGACACCCAGATTCTGCCGCCCCGGCGGCGGCTTCATCGGCTCGTAACTTTTCGACCTTCGCCTATTGCCTTCGCCCGGCGGCCAACCGTACGTTACACCCGAGTCCACACAGTGGTCCAGAAGACGAAATTCAGTCCATCTAGCGGACCTTGGAGGTGAAGATGCTCGACACGATCCCCGCCCTGCTCGGTGGCAAATGGATCAGCGATGGACCGGCGGAAGACCGAATCGGACCATTTACCCGTACGGTCGTCAGCCGCGCCCGTGTCGCCGGGCCGGACGACGCACGTCTTGCCGCCGAGCACGCCAAAGCGTTCGCCCGCACGATCGCCCGCCTCGCCCCGGCCACCCGGGCCGCGATTCTCGACCGCGCCGCCGTCCTGGCCGCCGAGCGCCGCGACGACATCGCCCGGCTGATCGCCCTCGAGCTCGGCAAGCCGGTCAAGGACGGCCGCGGTGAGCTCGACCGGGTGGCCGACACGTTCGCGGTGTGCGCGGCCGAGGCGCGGCGGATCGGCGGCGACGTGCTCCCGGTCGCCGGCTGGGAGCGCGGCATCGGCAACACCGCGCTCACCTACCGCGCGCCGGCCGGCGTCGCCCTCGCGATCACCCCGTTCAACGCCCCGGCCAACCTGCTCGCCCACAAGCTCGGCGCGTCGTTCGCGGCCGGCAACACCACCATCGTCAAGGCGCCGCCGCAGGCGCCCGCCGTCTCGGCCGCCGTCGTCGCGTTGCTGCTCGACGCGGGCGCGCCGGTCGAAGCGGTGCAGCTGCTGCACGGCGGCGGAGAGGTCGGCGCCGCGCTGTGTGCCGCGCCCGAGGTCGCGGTGATCAGCTTCACCGGCAGCGCGTCAACCGGCGAAGCGGTCGCGCGGGCGGCCGGGGCCAAGCGGCTCGTGCTCGAGCTGGGCGGCAACGCGGCGACGATCGTCTGCTCCGATGCGGACATCGCACTCGCGGCGAGGGTCTGTGCCCGCACCGGCTACACGAACTCGGGGCAGAGTTGCATCTCGGTCCAGCGCATCTACGTCGCGCGGGATCGCTTCGCGGACTTCGTCGACCTGCTCACGGCCGAGGTCGGTGCGTTGAAGGTCGGTGATCCGCTCGATCCGGCCACCGACGTCGGCTCGATGGTCGACGAGCAGGCCGCCGCACGCGTGCTGGACTGGGCCGTCGCGGCGGTCGGCGGGGGCGCCCGGATCACCGTCGGTGGCACCCGGGACGGCGCCACCCTGGCCCCGACCGTGGTCGCCGATCCGCCGGCCGACGCCGACGTGGTCACCCGGGAGGTCTTCGGCGCGCTGGTCACGGTGCTGCCGTTCGACGACTTCGACGCGGTCCTGGAGACCTGCAACGGCAGCCGGTTCGGGCTGCAGGCCGGGCTGTTCACCCGCGACGCCGGCCGCATCTTCCAGGCCTGGCGGGAGCTGGAGGTGGGCGGCCTGATCGTCAACGGCTCGTCGAACTTCCGGCTCGACCACGTTCCGTTCGGCGGGGTGAAGGACTCCGGCTTCGGCCGCGAGTCGCCCGGCCCGATGGTCGAGGACTACACGGTCGTCAAGACGCTGATCCTGCGAGGCATGTCGATCTGGGGAGAGAACTGATGGCCACCGCCGCCGACGCGCTCGTCGCGCAGCTCGTTTCCTACGGCGTCGAACACATCTTCGGGACCTGCGGGCACACCAACATCGCGCTGCTCGACGCGATCGGCCGCAGCCCCATCGAGTTCGTGATCGCCCGGCACGAGCAGACCGCCGCGCACGCCGCCGACGGCTATGCCCGGGCGACCGGCAAACCCGGCGTCGTCCTGCTGCATGTCGGGCCGGGAATGATGAACGCGGTGACCGGCGTGGCCACGGCCGCGCTCGACTCGGTGCCGCTGATCGCGATCTCCGGCGACATTCCGTCCTACATGTACGGGCGGCACCCGCACCAGGAAGTCAATCTGCACGCCGACGCCGATCAGACGGCGATCTACCGCCCGTTCGTCAAGCGCGCGTGGCACGTGCACCGGGCGGAGGACCTGGCCCGGTTCACCGAGCGCGCGTTCTGGACCGCGACGTCGGGGCGCCCGGGTGCGGTGCTGCTCAACGTGCCGATGGACCTGTTCTCCCGGCCCGCGGCCGACGCAGCGGCATATCCGCTTCCGGAATCCGCCACCGCACCGGATCTGTCCGACGTGGACGCCGGGCGGATCGCCGCGGCGCTGCTGGCCGCGGAGCGGCCGCTGATCTACCTGGGCGGCGGCCTCGGCGACCGGGCCGCTCTGCGGGCGCTGGCCGAGCACCTCGACATCCCGGTGGCCCACTCCCTCATGGCCAAGGGCGCGCTTCCCGACGACCACCCCCTCGTGCTGGGCATGACCGGCTTCTGGGGACTGGAGTTCACCAACGCCTACGCCCGCGACGCCGACCTCGTGCTGGCGATCGGCACCCGCTTCGCGGAGACCGACGCGAGCTCGTGGAACCCGGACTACACCTGGCGCTTCCCGCCCAGCCGGCTGATCCAGATCGACATCGACCCGGCCGAGATCGGCCGCAACTATCCGGTGGAGATCGGGGTGGTCGCCGACGCCGGCCTGGCGGTCCGGAAGATCCTGGCGGCGGTGCAGGAGCGCCGGCCGGACGGCATCGGCCGCCCGCAACTCCGGGAACAGATCGGCAAGGTCCGGCGGAAGCTGTTCGCGGACAGCGCCGAACGCGGGCGCAGCGACAACTTCCCGCTGCGCCCCGAGCGGATCCTCGCCGACGTCCGGGCCGCGCTGCCGCCGGACGCCGTGCTGGTCACCGACGTGGGCTGGAACAAGAACGGCGTGGCCCAGTGCTATCCGCTGCCGGCCGAGGGCCGCTTCATCACCCCGGGCGGCGCGTCCACGATGGGCTTCGGCCCGGCCGCCGCACTCGGCGTGCAGATCGCCCAGCCCGGCCGGGTGGTGGTCGCACTGATCGGCGACGGCGGGATGAGCGCGCAGCTGCCGGCGTTGCCGATGGCGGTCGAGCAGGGCCTGCCGGTGATCTTCCTGGTGATGAACAACCGGGCCCACGGCACCATCTCCGACCTGCAGTCGAGTTTCTTCGGCCGCAGTTACGGCTGCGACTTCACCGATCCGGACGGGCAGCCGTACAGCCCGGACTTCGCCGCCCTGGGCCGAGCCTGTGGCGCCGACGGATATCTGATCGCCGAACCGGGCGAGCTCACCACCGCCCTCAAGACGGCCGTCGACCGCCGCCGACCCGCGGTGATCGACGTTCCGATGGTCAACGAACCGGTCCCGACCCCCGGCCATTGGAACATCAAGGACATTTACCAAGGCATATTCCTGGATTAGAGGTGACCCGCTCATGCTCCGACGCGCCACCGTCATCGTCCTCGCCGCCGCACTTGCCGCAGCCGGGTGCAGTGCCCCGGGCTCCGGCGACGACAAAAAGGAGACCGACTCCGGACCCATCAAGATCGCCCTGGTCGACGCCCAGAGCGGGCAGCTCAGCTCGCTCGGCGCGTGGGAGCTCAAGGGCGCCAAGCTCGCTGTCGACGAGTGGAACGCGGCCGGCGGCATCAACGGCCGGCAGGTCCAGCTCGACGTGTTCGACGACCAGGGCGACCCGACCACCGGCACCAACCTGGCCCGCAAGATCGACAGTGCGGGCTACCTCGCGATGCTCGGCACCGCCGAGAGCGCGGTGACCATCGCGATGGCGCCCACCCTGAAGACCGCGGAGATCCCGAACATCACGTCCGGCCAGTCACCGGGCCTGGTCGCGGCGGGCAGCGAGTTCCTGTTCCTCAACGGGCCGACCAGCACCACCTACGACGAGACGCTGGCCAAATACATCGTCGACCAGCAGGGCATCAAGAACATCGCGACGATCACCAACAACGGCTCGTACGGCAAGGGTGAGCACGACGCGTTCACCAAGGCCCTCAAGAGCCGCAGCGTCACCCCGGTCGCCGACCAGGTCGTCACCACCGACCAGAAGGACTTCAGCGCGGCGCTCACCACGATCCGGCAGAAGAACCCGCAACTGATCTTCCTGGGCGCGGAGGAGGTCGAGTCCGGCCTGATCGTCAAGCAGGCACGTGACCTCGGCATCACGGTCCCGTTCGCCGGCGCCGCCCCGCAGGGCACGCCGGTCTTCCTGAACACGGCCGGCGCGACGAACGCCGAGGGCACCATCGTCAGCTCGCCCTACCTGAGCAACGACGTCAGCGAGGCCTCGAAGAAGTTCGCGGCGGCCTACAAGGCGAAATACAACGAGGACGCCGAACTGCACGGCGCCAAGGCGTACGACGGGGCGCAGATCCTGCTCACCGCGCTCAAGAGCAGCAACGTCGCCACCGGCAAGGCCCTCGCCGACGCCATCCGCGGCACCAAGTACGAGGGACTGCTCGGCAGCTTCGCCTTCGACCAGACCGGCGTCGGGATCTTCGCCACCTCGATCGGCACGATCAAGGACGGCAAGCTCGTGGCGGCAGCAGGCTGATGCAGGTCTTCTTCCAGACCGTCATCGGCGGGATCAGCCTCGGCGCCATCTATGCCCTGGTGGCGCTGGGGTTCTCGCTGGTCTACCGCACCATGGGCCTGGTCAACTTCGCGCACGGCAACGTGGTCACCGTCGGCGCCTACCTGGCGTCGACCTTCTACCTGAGCTCCAAGCTGCCGTTCGCCCTGGCCATGCTGGTGGCGATCGGGGTGACCGCGGCGATCGGCCTGGTCATCGAGCGGGTCCTGCGGCCGCTCGAGAACCGCGACTTCGACCTCATGCTGATCGGCACGATCGGGTTCGGCATCGTCCTGGACGCCCTCGTCATCATGATCTGGGGCGCCACCGGCCGGGCGGTTCCCTCACCCGTGCCGTCCGCGCCGATCGATCTGTTCGGCGTGCGCATCCGGACGTACGACCTGGTCGTGCTGGCCATCGCGGCGGTCGCGACGGTCCTGCTGGTGCTGTTCCTGTCGCGCACCAAGCGGGGCGCCGCGATGCAGGCGGTGGCGATGGACCACGAGGCAGCCACCGCCGTCGGCATCCACGTCGGGCGCAGCAACGCGATCGCTTTCATGATCGGCGCCGGCCTGGCCGCCCTCGCGGGTGGCCTGGTCGGGCCGCTGCTCTACGTCAATCCCGCGCTGGGCGGGGCGCTCGGCATCAAGGGGTTCGCGGCGGCGATCCTCGGCGGCTTCGGCAGCATCCCCGGCGCGATCGTCGGCGGCCTCGCCATCGGCGTGCTCGACTCGTTCACCGCCGGGCATTTCCAGGGCTACTCGGAGCTGGTCACGTTCCTGGTGTTCACGGTGATCATCATGATCCGGCCGACCGGAGTCTTCGGCGAGAGGACGGTGAACCGCGCATGAGGCTCAAGGTTGTGATGATCGGTTTGCTTGCGGTCGCGGCCTGGCTTCTGCCGTACGGCCTGGATTCGTACGCCATCCATGTGGTGAATGTGATTCTGATCTTCGCTGTTCTCGCCATCGGACTCGGCCTGTGCATGGGGGTGGGCGGTCAGGTCAACCTGGCGCAGGTGGCGTTCTTCGGGGTCGGCGCCTACGCGACCGCGATCCTCACCACCAAGGCGGGCTGGGGTTTCTGGATCTCGGCCCTGCTGGCAATCGGCGCCACCGCCGCGATCGGCCTGCTCGTCGGCACTCCGGCGCTGCGGGTGCAGTCGCACTACCTCGGCATCGTCACCCTCGGCCTGGCCCTGGCCTTCACCAACTGGGTCACCAACGCCCAGGTCGCCGGCGGCGCTGAGGGCATCTCCGCCATCCCGGTCCCGTCGTTCCCCGGCGTCGACCTGTCCAACGAGTACCTCTTCTACTACCTCGAACTGATCGTCGTCGCGGCCGGCCTCGCATTCGGACTGTTCGTGGTGCGCACCGCCCTCGGCCGCCGGATGCGGGCCATGCGCGACGATGCACTCGCCGCCGGGGCGCTCGGCGTCGAGGTGCCGATGCTGCGGATGACGGCGTTCCTGCTGGCCAGCGTGTACGGCGGGGTCGCCGGCGTGCTCTACGCCGGCCTGATCCGCTACGTGGCGCCGGAGTCGTTCTCGATCGCCAACATGTTCCTGCTGCTGGCCATGGTGATCATCGGTGGCCGGCAGAGCCTGATCGGCTGCGTCGCCGGCGCGATCGGCCTCTATCTCGTCCGCGAACTGCTGTCCGATCACCCGACGGTGGCCCAGATCGCGTACGGCGCCGTGGTCGTTCTTGTCGTGGTCTTCGCCCCGACCGGCCTGGCCGGTCTGCCCCAGCGGGTGCGCCGGCTCGTCCGGCGCGGACCGGGAAGTGCCGGGCAACTGCAACCCTTCCGGCCGTACGAGCCGGGCAGCGCCCCCACCCCCGGCGCCCTCCTCGAGATCAGCGGCATCACCATGCAGTTCCGCGGGCTGCGGGCCCTCGACGATGTCTCCCTCGGCGTCGACGCGGGCGAGATCCGGGGCATCGTCGGCCCCAACGGATCGGGCAAGACGACGCTGTTCAACGTGATCAGCGGCCTCTACCGGCCGACCGCCGGCCGGGTCCGGTTCGCCGGCGCGGACGTCACGAACCGGCGGCCGTACCGGTTGTCCGCGGCCGGCATGTCCCGCACCTTCCAGAACCTGCGGCTCTTCGGCGACCTGACCGTCCGGGAGAACGTGCTGGTCGCGCTCGACCGCTCGCGGACCCGCTCGATCTGGCGCTACCTCGCCGCCCCGCTGTCGGTGCTGCACCGCGACCGCGACCTGCGCCGCCGCGCCGACGAGGTGCTCGATCGTTACGGCCTGACCGGCTTCGCCGGGGTGGCGCCGCGCTCGTTGCCCTACGGCATCCAGCGGCGGGTCGAGATCGCGCGCGCGGTCGCGGCCGGCCCGTCCCTGCTGCTGCTCGACGAACCGGCCGCCGGCCTCAACGGCGAGGAGGTCCGGCAGCTCAGCCAGATCGTCCGGTCCATTCGCGACAGCGGCATCACGGTTGTCGTCATCGAGCACAACATGGGCCTGGTCATGTCGTTGTGCGAACGCATCACGGTGCTGGCCGGCGGCAAGGTCATCGCCGAGGGCCGGCCGGCCGAGGTGGCCCGGAACCCGGCCGTCATCGAGGCCTACCTCGGCGACTCGATGAACACCGACGACATGCCACCGATCAAGGAGGCCCTGAGGTGACCGTTCAAGGAGGCCCCGAGGTGACCGCTCAAGGAGGCGCCGGCGGCTCCGCGGTGGCTGCGGAGCTCGTGGTCGAAGGGCTGACCGTCCACTACGGAGGCGTCTGCGCCGTCCGGGATCTCAGCTTCGTCGTGCCGGCCGGTGAGGCGATCGGCGTGATCGGGGCCAACGGCGCCGGCAAGACATCGACCCTCAAGGCGGTGATGGGGCTGATCCCGCGCCGGATCACGACGCTGCGTTTCGGCGACATCGACCTGAGCCGGGTCGGCGCGCGGGACATGGTGCGGCACGGCATCGGCTACGTGCCCGAGGGCCGGCATGTCTTCGCCGGGCTCCCGGTGGAGAAGAACCTGCTGCTCGGCGCCTACGCGCGGAAGTGGAACGCGGAAACCAGGGCGACGCTCGCCGAGGTCTACGAGCTGTTCCCGGTGCTCGGCGAGATGCGGCAACGGCTGGCCGGGGCGCTCTCCGGCGGGCAGCAGCAGATGCTCGCCATCGGTCGCGCGCTGATGTCCAAGCCCCGCCTGTTGCTGCTCGACGAGCCGTCGATGGGCCTGTCGCCGAAGCTGGTCGAGGACATCCTCGCGGTGCTGCTGCGGCTCCGCGGCGAGGGGCTCAGCCTGCTGCTGGTCGAGCAGAACGCGAAGCTGACGTTCGAGGCGACCAGCAGCTGCCTGGTCGTCGAGAACGGCTCGGTGGCGATGCGCGACACGTCGGCGAAGCTGCGGCACGACCCGCAGGTCCGGCGCATCTACCTCGGCCTGTGATGCTGCCCCGACCCGTTACGCAGCTCGGCACCCCGCTGCGGGTCGGGCGGCACGAACTGCGCAACCGGGTGGTCAGCCCGCCGATGGAGCGCAACTACGGCACGCCCGACGGGCGGGTCACCGAGCGGTACGTCGCCTACCTGCGGGCCCGCGCCGCCGGCGGGGCCGCGCTCGTCTTCACCGAGGCGACCTATGTGCGCGCCGACGGGCGCGGGCGGGCGCGGCAGCTCGGCGCGCACGCCGACCACGTGGTGCCCGGCCTGCGCCGCCTCGCCGGCGAGGTGCATCGGGCCGGCGCGCTGCTCGGCGTCGAGCTCAACCACGCCGGCCGGGTCGCCGACCCGGCCGTCTCCGGCTTCCAGCCGGTGGCGCCCTCGCCGGTGCCGTTCCGCGGCCACCGGCCGATTCCCTTGGAGACGGCCGAGGTGGCGTCGCTCGCCCGGGCGTTCGGGGCGGCGGCCGGGCGGTGCGCGGCGTCCGGCGTCGACGTGCTGGAACTGCACGCTGCCCACGGCTACCTGATCCATCAGTTCCTGTCGCCGCGCACCAACCACCGCCGGGACCGCTACGCCGACCCGGTGGCGTTCCTGGGCGAGGTCCTTCGCGAGATCCGCCGGGCCGCTCCGTCCACGACGCTGTTCCTGCGGCTGTCCGCGTTCGAGGCAGTGGCCGGCGGCCTCGGCGCCGGCGAGACACTCGACCTGACCAAACGCATGCCGCTCGACCTCGTCGACGCGCTGGACATCTCGGCCGGCTGCTACGAGGCCGGGGAGTGGATCGTCCAGCCGGGCGAGATGGAGCGCGGCGTGCTCGCGCCGTACGCGGCCCGCTATCGCGAGTTCGGCAAGCCGGTCTGCGTGGCCGGGCGGATCTCGACCGCCTCGGTCGCGGAGGAGATTCTGCGGTCCGGCGCCGCTGATCTCGTGGCCGTCGGCCGGGCCCAGCACGCCGACCCGGCCTGGACGAACACCGTCCTGGCCGGAGGCGCGCCGCGCCCGTGCATCGCCTGCAACCAGGGCTGCATCGACGTGCTGCACACCCAGCTCCCGATCTGGTGCGTGACCAACCCGGGCACCGGTCACGAAGACTCGGGCGACGAACGGTCGGTGCCCCGGCGGGTGCTTGTCGTGGGCGCCGGGGTGGCCGGGCTGGAGGCGGCCCGCACTGCCGCTCTCGCCGGCCATGCGGTGACCGTGCTGGAGGGATCCGCCGCGATCGGCGGTCAGTTCCGGCTGGCCGCGGGGCTGGCGAGCAAGCCGGAGTTCGGCCGCCTCCTCGACTGGTACGGCCTCGAGATGTCCCGCCTCGGCGTCGACCTGCGCCTGTCCACCCCGGCGGACGCCGGAATGGTGGCGCGGCACGATCCGGATCTGCTCGTCGTGGCCGTCGGCGGTTCGGGGCGGCGCCCGCCGGTTCCGGGCATCGACCGGCCGCGTGTCGTGGATCTGCGTGCCTGGCTGGGCCGGCCGGCGAGGTCCGGTGACGCGGACACGATCATCGTCTGGGGCGCCGACCGGGCCGGGCTGGCGGTGGCCGACGCGGCCGCCTCGGCCGGGCGGCGGGTGCTGCTCCTCGGCGCGGAGCGGTCGCCGGCGCCCGAGGCCGGACCACGGGAGAAGGGTCTGATGCTGCGGCGGCTGACCGAGAATCCGGCGGTCGAGATCCGGCTCGGCGTCACGCTCGAGGCCATCGAGGACGACCGGCTGCTGATCGGCCATGTGGGTCTGCGGGAGTGGACCCCGGTGACCGGGCCGGTGATCGTCTCGCAGGGCACCGAGCCGCGGCCGTTCGATCCGGGCGGCGATCGGCCGGCGATCGTGGTGGGGGAGGCCGGATTCGCCACGTCGGCCGCCGAGGCGATCCGGCAGGGC
Source organism: Actinoplanes sp. NPDC026619 (assembly GCF_040638295.1). NCBI lineage: Bacteria > Bacillati > Actinomycetota > Actinomycetes > Micromonosporales > Micromonosporaceae > Actinoplanes > Actinoplanes sp. NPDC026619. Next base: position 125,018 of record NZ_JBEZYA010000001.1, on the reverse strand, counting down.
GCGGCGGTCAGTCCTTGAGGCGCTGCGCGCGGTGGGCGGCCATCCGGACCGGGTCGTCGGCGAAGCCGTTACCGCGGCTGCCTCGAGCTTGTCCGCCGGCGAGCCGGAGAGACGGACGGTCGCAATGGCATGTCGCCACCCCTTTTGTACGAACTGGTTCGTTCACTTTAAGGTGCTGCACATGGATACACCACGGGTACGGGACCCCGAGCGGACCCGGGCGGAGATCATGGCGGTCGCCACCCACGAATTCGCCGATCAGGGGTACGCCGGCGCCCGGGTCGACGACATCGCGGCCAAGACCCGCACCACCAAGCGGATGATCTACTACTACTTCGGCGGCAAGGAGGGCCTTTACCTGGCCGTGCTGGAGCAGGCGTACCGGCACATCCGCTCGCTGGAGCAGCAGCTCGACGTCGACCACCTGGAACCGGTCGACGCGCTCCGCAAACTGGCCGAGCTGACGTTCGACCACCACGAGTCCCACCAGGACTTCGTCCGGCTGGTCTCGATCGAGAACATCCACTACGCCGAGCACCTGCAACGCTCGGCGTCGCGCGAGGCCTTCGCGGCCCCCGCGCTGGAGGTGCTCACCTGCATCATGGAGCGAGGCCGGGCGGCGGGTGTCTTCCGTGATGACCTGGACGCTCTCGACGTACACATGGTCATTTCGGCTTTTTGTGTCTTCCGCGGCGCCAACCGCTACACGTTCCGCGCCATCTTCGACCGCGACCTGCTCGACCCGCGGCTGCGCGACCACCTGCGCCGGATGATCGGCGACCTGGTCGTCGCCCACCTCACCGCGCGCTAGGAATGAAGGTATGCCGACTGTCTTCCTCACCGGCGCGACCGACGGCCTCGGCCGCGCGCTGGCGCACCGCCTCGCCGCGGACGGCGCCGATCTGATCCTGCACGGCCGCTCCCAGCAGCGCCTCGACGAGCTCGCGGCCGAGCTGGGCGGAACGGGCGGGCTGGGTGGCAAGCCGGCCACCGTGCTGGCCGATCTGGCCGACCTCGCCCAGGTGCGCAAGCTCGCCGCCGACGTGCGCGCGGCCACCGGCCGCCTGGACGTGTTCGTGAGCAACGCCGGGGTCGGTTCCGGCGAGCCGGACGGGCGCGAGCGCCGCACCAGCGCCGACGGTTACGAGCTGCGCTTCGCGGTGAACTACCTGGCCGGCTTCCTGCTCACCGAGGAACTGCTGCCACTGCTGCGCGGCTCGGCGCCGGCCCGGATCGTCTACGTGGCGTCGCTCGGCCAGGCCCCGCTCGACTTCGACGACCTGCAACTGACGAAAAACTACAACGGCACGAGGGCGTACGGGCAGAGCAAGCTCGCCCAGATCATGTCGGGATTCGAGCTGGCCGCCCGCCTGCCCGCCGCCGAGGTGACGGTGAACAGCCTGCACCCGGCCACCTACATGCCGACCAAAATGGTGCTCCAGGAGATCGGCCACCAGGTCGACGACCTGTCCACCGGCGTGGAGGCGGTCCGCCGGCTGGCGCTCGACCCGGCCCTGACCGGCGTGACCGGCCGCTTCTTCGACCGTCAGCGCGAGACCCGGCCGAACCCGCAGGCCGCCGACCCGTCCGCCCAGGCCCGCCTGCGAGCGGCCAGCCTCACACTCGTCGGGTGACCCGGAGCGCCCGGTCGAGGTCGTCGGCGGGGAACGGCGTGCGTTTGCTGCCGGTCAACAGCTCGCGGTAGAAGCCGCCGATGACGGTGGCGACGGGCCGGTGCCGGGCGACGATGCGCGCCGCCGACCGCGGGAGCCCGCGGTCCCGGATGTGCCCGAGGCTGTCCGCCCACGGGATGTCGAGCAGGTTGCTCAGCAGCCATTGGGTCAGGTGGGTGGCCGTGTAACCGCGGTCGTAGTCGCGATGCCGGCGCACGAAGGCGGACTCGGCCGCGGTGAGGTCGAAGCCGGTGTGGACGGCCAGGCCGAAGTCCGCGAAGTAGAGGCGGCGCCCATCGGTCAGCAGGTTGAGGAAGTGCGCGTCGAAATGCAGCAGACCCTGCGTGCGCATGAACTCGACCCCCTCCTGCAGGGCGCGATCCACGATTTCGTACGCCTCCCCGTCGGGTTGCGCCCGCAGCCAGGCGTCCACCGTCTGCGGAATGTGCTCCATGAACAGCACCACGGCGGCCGACGCGCTGCTGATCGCCTCCAGCCGGGCCCGGACCGCGTCGTTCCCCTCCCAGTGCGCCACCCAGCGTTCCCGCTCGTCCGGGTCCGCCGGTTGCGGTGCCTGCGGCAGCACGCGCCGGTGGTAGAGCAGGGGGAAGCCGTCGAAGCGCTGCTCCAGCACCCATCGGGTGGTCATGGTGTGCACGGCGACCTCGCGCCAGGCGCCGAACCCGGCCGACCCGATGCCGTACTGATAGAACAGCGGAAGTCCGAACAGGTTCGCGGTGGATCCGACGTTGTCCGGCTGCCGTTCCCGGTCGGTCAGCGGCACCCGCTTCACGAAGACCGGCACGCCCCCGACGTCGATGCTCGACGTGGTCCCGCCGAAGCCGACGGTGGGCGACGCGGTCTCATCGAGCAGCGCGATGACGGCGGAGTCGTCGAGTGCCGCCAGCCTCTCCGACACGGCTGAATGGCGGGCCACCCGGTCGGCCCAGTCTTGTCGTTCCGCGGTGGACGGCATCGCGGTCGTCTACGCCTCGCGCCAGGCTGCGGCGCAGACCTCTATCCACGTTATGAGGTCGGGGACGGCGTCGATGGTGAGAAGCGAGTACGGCGGGCAGCCGGGCAGCGGCGTCACGCCGTCGAACGCGTGGTCCGGCGCGAACAGCAGGAGCCGGCCGTCCTTGCGGTGGGCCAGGGTCAGGTTGCCGTTGGCCTCCACGGCCGCGGCGTAGTAGTCGCCGGCGTCGATCGGGACCTCCAGGCCGTCGTTGGCCCAGATCCACCCGTAGTCGATGAGGAAATTCGCGACTTCCAGCCGTACGGCATCGATCGTCAGCACTTGATCCTGATTTTCCCACCAGGTCGTCGGCGCGCCGAACGTCTCGATGAGGCCACCGCAGACCTGCCAGAAGGCCTGGTGGGCGTCGGTGACCGCGTCGTCGCCGGCCTCCCGGGGCGGGCGGCAGAGCCAGCCGCGCCGGTCGTCCGCCGGGCCCCAGGCCAGCAGCTCGTAATCCTCGCCGGCGACCGAGACCGGGGTCAGCGTGGCCGACCGGAGCAGCTCGGACAGCTCGGGAAGGGCCGCGATCGGCGCCCGCGTCCAGGGCGCCGGCGCACCCGTCACGGCGGTCTGCCCGTCCTCGAGGAACCACGTGACCTCGGCGCAGAACTGCTCCCAGTCGCTCATCGCCGCGATGATGCCACAACGCATCGACCCTCAGCGGCACGCCGGCGCCTGAATCAGGGCAGCGGACGGGCGGCGAGATTGTCGACGAGGCCGTCGACGCCGCGCAGGAAGGTCTCGCAGATCAGTGCCGGGTCGAAGAGGCAGCCGGCCGCCATGGCGCCGTCGCGGAGCATGACGAAGTGCCGTGCGGCGGGCTCGGCCGCGGACTCCTGAATGCCGGCCAGCAACGTGTTGACCGTCTCGAGAAACCACTGCCGATGCGCAAGAACAGCCTGGTGTACGGGGTGGGCCGGATCCGGGTATTCCGCCACGGCGTTCAGGAAGGCGCATCCACGGAAACCGGGGGACTGGATGCCCTGGGCGATCGACGCCGCCACGGCTCGCAGGGCGTCGGGGGCCGGCATGCCGGTCCCGAGCGCCGCGTCGACCTGGCCGCGAATCGCCTGGTCGGCAGCCTGCAGATAGGCGAGGACGAGATCCTCTTTGCCGGGGAAGTGCCGGTAGAAGGTGGCTCGGGTCACCTTCGCCTCGGCGATGATGCGGTCGACGCCGACGGCATGGATGCCCTCCGCGTAGAAGATCTGGGCTGCCGTGGTGAGCAGCCGGATTCGCGCCTCGGACGTTTCGCCGCGTGCCATGAGCCCAATATAGCAGATAGAACGTTCTGTCTTGACAGGCGGCGGCCGGACCGTCATCGTTGGCCGAGACAGAACGTTCGTTCTTCCTGAAGTGAGGGCCACCATGACCACCGTTGCCGCACCCGGCATCTCGACGACGGCCTCCGCCCTGCGCCGGCTGTATTTCGTCCGCTTCGCGTTCGCCATCGTCTGGGCCCTCGTGATGTTCACGACCGCGGACCACCTCGGCCCGCTCGCCGCCGTCCTGCTCGTGGTCTACCCGCTGTTCGACGTGGCCGCCGCCGTCGTCGACGCCCGCGCCTCGCGCCGCACCGGCACGCCCGCCCTGCTCTACGCGAACATCGCGGTCAGCCTGATCGCCGCGGCCGGCCTGGCCGTCGCCGACGCGTCCGGCATCCCGGCGGTCCTGCGCGTCTGGGGCGCCTGGGCGGTCGTCGCCGGCCTGATCCAGCTGATCGTGGCAGTCACCCGCCGCAAGATGGGCGGGCAGTGGCCGATGATCATCAGTGGCGGCATCTCGGTGCTCGCCGGCGGCTCGTTCATCGCCGCCGCCTCCGCGGACGACCCGATGCTGACCAGCGCGATCGGTTACGCCATCCCCGGCGCCATCTTCTTCCTCATCTCGGCGATCCGGCTCGGCCGCGCGGCCCGTCTCTCCTCGGCCGAGGGCAACTGACATGCGGAACGTCACGTACGACGTGGTCGTCATCGGTGCCGGGCCGGTCGGGGCCACCGCCGACGAGCGGGCCGTGCCGCAGGTCGTCTTCACCGACCCGGAGATCGCCTCGGTCGGGCTGACCGCGGCCGCCGCGGCCGCCGCCGGACTGCGGACCCGGGTCGTCGACTACGACCTGGCCGCCGTCGCCGGCGTCACGTTCGCCGGCCCGGATGTCGCGGAGCTGCTGCACGCGGCCACGATCGCGGTTGCCGGCGAGGTTCCGCTGGACCGGCTGTGGCACGCCGTTCCCGCGTACCCGACCGTCAGCGAGGTCTGGCTGCGCCTGCTGGAGGCCTACGGCCACTGACCGTGCAGCAGTTGCCGGAGAGCCTCGCCGGCGGCGTGGAGTGCACGGGCGATGGCGTCACCGACGCGTCCCGAGGTGCCGGTCACCGCAGCCACCCAGACCACCGCAAAACTCCTGATCGCCGGCCGATGCCGCGGCGAATTGTAGGGTTCCTGTCAGGTTCTTGTGCAAGCGCAACTATCCGTTCCGCCTCAACCGTCTGAAGCAACAAGATCCACCGACGGCGAGGACGTACGCGATGAGAGCAAGCCGGACAGCAGCGGTCATGGTGGCGGTGCTGGCAGTGGTTGCCGGATGCGCCGGGAGCCACCGCGTGCCGGGAGGTGGCCAGGGCGCTGCCGCCGGCCGCGGGGAGTCCGCTCCGGCGCAGTCGCCCTCTACCGGGCCGGATGCGCGCGATGATTTGCCGGCGGCGCTCCGGCCGCGCGTTCCGCGGTTTCCGCCGCCGCCCGCGCCGGAGCCGGTGACACTGCCGGCGGACGGGACGGCCGGGTGGTTCAGCCGGATTCCCACCACCCAGAAGATCGCGTTCATCACGATCGACGACGGGTGGTCGAAGGACCCGCTCGCGCTGAAGCTCTTCCAGGCCGCGCACGTGCCGATCACCCTGTTCCTGGAGATCAACGCGATCAAGTCGGACCCGGGCTACTTCACGCCGCTGCAGCAGGCCGGCGCCGTGATCGAGGACCACACGATCAGCCACCCCAACCTCAAGGGCCGGTCGTACGCCTTCCAGCGGCACGAGATCTGCGGCGGCGCCGACCAGCTCGCCGCGTACTACGGCCGTCGCCCGGTGCTCTTCCGCCCGCCGGGCGGCACGCATGACGCCACCACGCTGCGGGTGGTGCACGACTGCGGCATGAAGGCGGCGTTCTTCTGGAAGGAGACGACCGACCACGGCAAGGTCTTCTTCCAGGAAGGGCACACGGTGCAGCCGGGCGACCTCATCCTGATGCACTTCCGCCCGCGCTTCGTCGACGACTTCCTGGCCGTGCTCAAGGCCGTCCACGACGCCGGCCTGACGCCCGCCCGGCTGCAGGACTACCTCCCCTGAGCGGTCTACCATCCAACGATGACGACGATCACGCGCAGCAGTGCCCCTGCTCAGACGCGCACACCGGGGTGGACGGTGGTGGTCGTCCAGGGCGGCTACGCGGCGCTCTATCTCGTGTGCGGCTTCGTCGCCCTCGCGCACGCCGGCTGGCAAGTGCCGGTCGTCGACGACTCGACTGCCGCGGCTCCGGCCTGGTTCCTGCCGGTCGGCGGCATCCTGATGCTCGGCCCGGTCCTGGCCGGCCTGGGCCTGTTCCTCTCGGCGATGCTCTTCCTGCTCGGCTACACGCAGGGCAACCGCCGCCTGACGGTCGCCCTGCTCACCAGCACGGCCGTGACCGCCCTCCTGCTGGGCGTGTCCCTGACGCCGGCGGCCCAGTCGGTGGCGGGCTGGCTCCTCGACTAGAGGGCACGCGCCGCGACTCTCGCGCAACCCCCACGTGTCTCCTTTGCTCTGCGTACGTATACGTGCGGATCTGCGCGTATACGTACGCAGAGCAAACTGTGGAACTGACTGGTGTTCGCCGAGGTCAGCGTGGATGATCCCGAGCCTGTCGGCGGCCGGGAGGGCAATGGGGTCGGGCCCGCCCGTAGCGGGCGCGCCAGCCTCCGAGCGGAGGACGGCCTACGCGCGGTGCGCGGGGGAGAAGGGAACCTGACCTTGACGGTGGAACGTGTTTAGAGGGTGACGTCGACGCCGCCGGACAGCAGGGAGTCGTGCAGTTTCAGGCGGACCAGCTTGACCTGCGCCGGGACGTCGAAGACGAGCTTGCCGCTGGTTCGTTCGCCGCGGGTCAGCTTCTGCAGGAACGTCTGGGTGTCGCGGTTGGCGTAGACGCCGGCCAGCTCGTCGTTGCCGTAAGCGGTGCCGGCTGCGTCGTAGGCCTTCTGGGCGTGGCCCAGGAAGTACTGCGAGCCGTCGGCGATGTTGCGAACCGACAGGCTGACGATGCAGTACTTGCCTTTGGCGGTGCGCTTCAGGTGTTCCAGGCCGACTGTGGTGCGAGAGCAGTCCACGCCGGAGACGACGAACTCGAACTTGCCGTCGCGCACCGCGTCGCCGATGCCGGGGCTGCGCGAATGGGTCGGGCTGGCCTTGACGGGAGCGGTCACCGCGGCGGCGGCCGGCTCGCGGTTGCCGAAGCGCTGGGCCGCGATGCCGGTCACGAACAGCACGGCGATCGCGACGCACGCCAGTAGGGCCGCGAGCAGCGGCTTCAACGGCGCTCTTCCCCGGTCGTCGGACATCGCCTTTCAACTGTCGGTCAGCGGGCGACCGGGGGCCACCGATTTCAGCTGATCCGACAAAACCGGGTGCCGGCGTGTAACGTGAGCTTACACGTTTAAGTGGAGGAGGCGTCGGATGGACGCGCGGGTCGAGGAACTGCTCAAGGGCATGTCGCCGGCGGAAAAGGCCGGCCAACTGACGCAGTACTTCTACTTTCGGCTGCCGGCCGGGGCGGAAGCCGAGCCGGCCCTCGGGCTCGACGTGGCGCAGCAGCCCCGGGCGGTGGAGGCGGCGCTGGCCGCCGGGGAAGCCGGGTCGCTGCTGTTCGTGACCGATCCGGCCGAGATCAACCGGCTGCAGCGGCTGGCGCTCGAGGGTGGTGACATCCCGCTGCTGTTCGGGTTCGACGTCATCCACGGGCTGCGCACGATCTTCCCGGTGCCGATCGCGATGGCCGCGTCGTGGGACCCGGCGACGATCGAGCGGGGCCAGGCCGTCGCCGCCCGTGAGGCCCGCGCGGTCGGCATCCACTGGGCGTTCGCGCCGATGGTCGACATCGCCCGCGACCCGCGGTGGGGCCGCATCGTCGAGGGGGCGGGGGAGGACCCGTTCCTGGGCGCCGCCGTCGCGGCCGCGCAGGTGCGCGGATTCCAGGGTGAGGGCGGCGTCATCGCCGGGCCCAAGCACTTCGGGGGGTACGGCGCGGCCCTCGGCGGCCGTGACTACGACGAGGCCAACCTCTCCGACTACGAGTTGCGGAACGTCTACTTCCCACCGTTCAAGGCGGCCGTCGAGGCCGGCGCCGGCAACATCATGACCGCCTACATGGACCTCAACGGCACCCCCGCCTCGGCCAGCCACTGGCTGTTCACCGAGGTGCTGCGGGACACGTGGGGCTTCGACGGCTTCGTGGTGAGCGACGCCAACGCCGTACGCAATCTGGTGACCCATGGTTTTGCTCGTGATCTGCCGGAAGCCGGCGCACGGGCCGTGACCGCCGGGGTCGGCGCTCGGCCGTGCTGCTGCGCAACGAGGGCGACCTGCTTCCGCTGAGCCCGCACAGCTCGATCGCGGTGATCGGACCGCTCGCCGATTCACCGCGCGACACCCTCGGACCCTGGGTGTTCGACTTCGACCTGGCCGAGACCGTGACGGTGCTCGACGGCATCCGCGCGGTGGCCGGCGACCGGGTCAGCTACGCCCCGGGCATCCCGGTCGGGCAGCGGGCCTTCCCGTCGATGTTCGACATGTTCGGCGGCAACGCGCCGGCCGACCCCGAGGGCTTCGACGCCGACGCCTCGTTCGCCGACGCCATCCACAAAGCAGAGACAGCCGACGTTGCGGTGGTCGTCGTCGGTGAGTGGCAGAACATGATCGGCGAGGCCGCGTCCCGGTCGTCGCTGGAACTGCCCGGCCGCCAACTCGAGCTGATCAAGGCCGTGGTGGCGACCGGCACCCCGACCGTCCTGCTCGTGATGAACGGGCGGCCGCTCGACCTGCGCTGGGCCGCCGAGCACGTGCCGGCGATCCTGGACATCTGGTACCCGGGCACCCAGGGCGGCCACGCCGTCGCCGACCTGCTCTTCGGGGTCGTCTCACCGGGCGGCAAACTGCCCTTCACCTGGCCCCGCACCGTCGGGCAGGTCCCGATGATCTATTCGCACACCATCTCGCACGAGCCGGACAACCAGGGCCGCCGTTACTGGGACGAGGAGAGCACGCCGCTGTTCCCCTTCGGACACGGGCTGAGCTACGGCCGGTTCGTCTACCGCGACCTGATCATCGCCGAGCAGGGTGGCGGCGTGACCGTGAGTGTGGAGGTCACCAACGACTCCGACCGCGAGGCCGACGAGGTCGTGCAGCTCTACCTGCACCAGCGCCACGGCACCGCGTCCCGGCCCGTACGGGAGCTGAAGGGTTTTGAACGGGTGACCGTGCCGCCGCGCGCAACCCAGAAGGTCACGTTCACTGTCGGTCCGGAGCACCGCACCTACTGGAACGCGGGCGTGCGCGACTGGGTGCTCGACGCCTCGACCTTCGACGTCTGGGTGGGCGGCAGCTCGGCGGCTTCACTCGGCGGCACGTTCGAAGTGCGTGAGTAATCAGCTAGCTGAACCGGTGGAGGTGGTGGGCGAGTTGGGCGCGCCAGGACGGCCAGTCGTGTGGCACGTCGTGGCCCCACAGGTCCAGCTCGTGGCGGATGTCCTTGGCGGCCAGGACCTCCGCCATCCGCTTCGTCCCCTCCAGGGCGCCGGTGGTGTCCTCCCACTGGCCCTGGCCGCAGACCAGCAGCAGGCTCAGCTGTTTGCGCAGCCACTCGAGGTGGTCGCCGTGCAGGTTGGCGACGTAGTCCACCGGGCTGTTGAAATAGACCGCGTCGCCGCGCTCACCCCAGGCCCGCCAGGTGCCCGGGTCGTAGTTGCCGGAGAAGCACAGCGCGAGCGGGAACAGGTCGGCCCGCCGGAACGCGAAGTTCAGCGCGTGGAACGCCCCCAGCGAGCACCCGGCGGTCACGATCTCGGTGTCGCCGCCGCTGTCCGCGCGGATGTGCGGCACCACCGCGTCGAGCACCCACCGCTCGTAATCGCCGTGCCGCCGGGCCCGTTCCTCGAGTGGCAGGCCCTGGTCGGACCAGGTGCCCGCGTCGAACGAGTCGACGCAGTAGAGCTTGACCCGGCCGGCGTCGATCAGCGGCGCCGCCTCGGTGATCATGCCGTTGTCGGCCCACTCCCACGCCCCGCCCTTCTCGGTCGGGAAGACCAGGACCGGGCGACCCCAGTGCCCGAAGGCGGTGAGGTTCGCTTCCGCGCCGTTCGGCGCCTTCAGTTGTACGGAGTAATGGCGCACCGCTCAGTCGCACCGGTCGACGTTGGCGCCGGCGGCGAGGATGCCGCGGCGGGAACGCCAGGCCATGACCGAGAGGATGGAGACGCCCGACAGGATCGAGCCGATGCTCAGGAACGAGCCGATCGAGGCGATCGACCCGTAGGAGCCGACCGACCCGATCGACAGGGCCGACCCGGTGGAGCCGATCGACAGCACCGACCCCTTCGAATAGATGCTGAGCACCGAGTCCTCGGACTTGTACGACAGGATCGACCGGCCTTTGCGCATACGCCCGAGTCTAGGGGCCTCACAGGGTCGTGGTCATGCCTCCGTCGATCGTGTAGTCGGCGCCGGTGACGTTGCCGATGCGGTCGCTGGCCAGCAGCAGGATCAGGTCGGCGACCTCGTCGGGCCGGGTGAACCGGCCGGTCACCATGGCCGCCTTCGCGCCCGCCTCGACGTCGGCGGCGGCGAGGCCGGTGGCCGCGCTCACCGTGGCGGCGACGCCCTTGTCACCGAGCCAGAGGTCGGTCGCGACCGGGCCGGGGGCGACCGAGTTGACCCGGATGCCGCGCGGGCCGAACTCTTTCGACAGTGACTTGGCCAGGCTGGCCAGGGCCGCCTTCGCCGCCGAGTAGTCGACGACCAGCGGGTCGGGCAGGTGGGAGTTGACCGAACCGGTGTTGACGATCGCGCCACCGCCGGCGGCCAGCATGACCGGCAGCACGGCCCGGGTGGTGCGGACCGCGGACATCAGGTTGAGGTTCCAGGTGGTGGCCCACATCTCGTCGGTGACCTCGAGGAAACCCTGCGGCCGGGGCGGCGCGATGCCGACGTTGTTGACCAGCACGTCGATGCGGTCGCCGGCCGCGGCCACCAGTTGGGCCGGGCCCTCCGGGTCGGACAGGTCGACCGCGACGGCGGTCACCCCGTCCAGCTTCTCCAGCTCGGGGGTGATGGTGCGGGAGCCGGCCACCACCGACGCGCCCTCGGCCACGAAGCCTTGCACGATCGCCATGCCGATGCCGCGGCCCGCGCCGGTCACCAGGACCCGTTTGCCCGCCAGTCCGAGATTCACTTGGTCGTTCCCTTCGCCGCGGACTCGATGGTCGCGGTCACGTCGGCCGGGTGCGACACCATCGGCAGGTGACCGGTTGCCGCCGAGCGTACGTGCGCGCCGATCGCGGTGGCCATCTGCTTCTGCACCGCCGCCGGGATGACCTTGTCCTTGGTGCCGACCTCGTACCAGGACGGGATGCTCTGCCAGGCGGGCGGGCCGGAGGGCTCGGTCAGCGCGCCGTAGGTGACCGGCCGCTGGGTGACGGCCAGGATGCGGCCTTTCGAAGCCGGCAGGTCGTTGGCGAACACGGCCGGGAACAGGGCCTTGTCGATGTAGAGGTCGGTCGTCGGGGTCGGCGCGCCGGCCGGCACGAACTGGAGGATGGCCGGGTCGGTGAGCGCCGAGTCGGGGCCGGGCAGCGCGATGACCGGCACGCCGGCGGCCGGGGCGAACGCGTCGACGTAGACGAGCGCCTGGACCGCGGTGTTGCCGGTGGCCGCGTTGGTGATGACCGCACCGCCGTACGAGTGGCCGACCAGCACGATCGGCCCGCTGACCGCGGCGAGGTAGTCGCGCAGGGCGGCGCTGTCTCCGCTGAGGCTGCGCAGCGGGGTGGCGAAGACGCCGACCGGGTAGCCGTCGTGCAGCAGCCGCTCGACGACACCGTCCCAGCTGGAGCTGTCCGCCCAGGCGCCGTGCACCAGGACGACGGTGGGCTTGGCGACGCCGTGCGTGGCGGCGTGCGCGGCGGTGCCTCCGGCCAGAGTCAGGGCGGCCACCGACAGGGCGGCCAGGATTCTTCTGCGCATGGGTCTCATGACACCGAACGCTAGGAGCGGGGACGATGTGATGGCTTCAGTCAGACGACTGCGCGTGGTGCGCCCGGGCCGGGTTAAGTCATCTGACCGTAGAACGGCGGCGGCCGCCGCGCGGAGGATCGGTACGACGAAACACAGAGACGGAGCACCGACATGCCGACCATCGTCTTCATCCATGGCCTCTGGCTGCACTCGACCTCATGGCAGCCGTGGCAGGAGTTCTTCGCCGAGGCCGGCTACGCCACGATCGCGCCGGAATGGCCCGGCACGCCCGGCACCGTCGCGGAGGCCCGGGCCACCCCGGAATCGGCCGCCAACCACGGCATCGACGACGTGACCAACCACCTCCTCGCCAACCTCGAGGACCTCGACGAGCCGCCGATCCTGATCGGGCACTCGTTCGGCGGCATGTTCGCCGAGAAGATCCTCGGGCTCGGGAAGGCCGCGGCGGCGGTCGCGATCGACGCCGCGCAGATCAAGGGCGTGCTGCCGCTGCCACTGTCGGCGCTGCACTCGACGCTGCCGGTCTTCAAGAACCCGGCCAACATCCACCGGGCGGTGTCGCTGACCGCCGAGGAGTTCCGCTACAGCTTCGGCAACACCCTCGCCCCCGAGGAGTCGGACGCGCTCTGGGAGCAGTGGACGATCCCGTCGCCGGGCAAGCCGCTGTTCGAGGCGGCGGCGGCCAACTTCGCGCTGCACTCGCCGGCCAAGGTCGCGACGGACAACGAGGATCGCGGCCCGCTGCTGCTGATCGCCGGCGGCAAGGACCACACCGTCCCCGAGGTGATCACCAAGGCCACCCAGAAGCAGTACCGGCACTCGAGCGCGGTCACCGACCTGATCGAGTTCCCGGACCGTGGCCACTCGCTGACCATCGACGGCGGCTGGCGCGAGGTCGCCGAGACCTCCCTGGAGTGGCTGCGCAAGCAGGGGCTGTGACGGTGGGCCGGCGGCGAACCGCCGGCCCCACGGGTCAGATCTTGCCGGTGCCCGCCCCGGCCATCACGGTGGCCTTCACGGTGCTGTTGGCCTCCGGGGTGTAGGAGTAGGGGATCGCGGCCACGCTGCCGGGGTTGCGTACCTGCTCCGTACCCGAATTGACCTTGTAGTTGTTGAGGATCTTGATGTTGCCGGGGTCGGACTCGGCGACGGTGGTGATGGTCGGCTTGGCCACGTTCTCGAAGTAGTTGCGTTCGACGTAGACGCCCGCGTTCATGGCCGAGCCGACGCCGTACGAGCCGACGTTGCTGTAGTAGTTGTTGAGCACGTGGACCGGGTTGGCGAAACGCACCCGGGGGTGGCGCTGGTTGGTGCCGTCGAACCAGTTGTGCACGTAGGTGACGCGCAGGTGCCCGAGGTCCTCGGCGCCGTTGTCGTCGGAGTGCCCGAGCAGCATCGACTTGTCGTGGTCGTGCAGGTGGTTCCAGGAGACGGTGACGAAGTCCGAGCCGCGCTTGATGTCGATCAGTCCGTCGTAACCGTTGGACAGGTCGTTGTGGTCGATCCACACGTTGGTGGTGCTGGACTGCACGTTGATCGAGTCGTCGCCGGCGTTCTTGAACACCAGGTTCCGGATGATCACGTTCTTGACGCCGGAGAGGTTGAAGCCGCCGCCGGTGACGCCGGAGCTCGCGCCGGAGCCGAGGATCGTCTTGTTGGAGGCGACCGAATACATCCCGGAGATCGTGATCATCCCGGAGATCTTGACGGTCTGCGAGGTGCTGGCGGCCAGCGCGGTCTTGAGCGCGGCCGCGGTGCTCACGGTCACGACGGTGCCGCTCGAGCCGCCGGTGGTGCCGCCGTTCATGCTGGCGAAACCGACCGGGCTGGACTCGGCGGCGGACGCGTCGAGCTGCCCGAGGGCGAACACGGTGCCGGCGGCGAGGACGGTCGCCGCGACGGCAGTGATGGTGACTGCTTTTCGTTTCATGGGGATCTCCCTGGAGGACGGGTAGGAGCACCTAGTAGTGCGACCGCCCGGCGGGAGATAACGAAAAACGTCAATTTCGTTGGCGCGCCATCCACTCCCAGTAGTGCGCGTCGTTGCGGGCCACGTAGATCCACGACCAGTGGCCGGGGAACTGGTAGCCGTTCCGGATCACGTGGTCGTAGAGCGTGATCTTGGAGCGGGGGATCAGGTCGTGGGCGTGGACCGAGTTCGCGATCGGGTCGACCGTGTCGTCGTCGCGGGAGGCGACCAGCCACGTCGGGGTCGTGATCCGGGCCAGTTCGGCGTCGGGAATCACGGCGGGTGCGACCACGCCGCAGATCGGCACCGACGCGGCGAACAGGTCGCGGTAGACCGTGGTCATCTCCAGGCTCATGTAGCCGCCGTTGCTGCACCCCACGACGTAGATGCGCTGCCGGTCGACGTCGTGCCGGCGGCTGACGTCGCGGATGATCTCGCGGATCAGCGGGGCGAAGCGCGGGCCGTCCTCCAGCCAGTACGAGGTGCTCTGCGGGGCGACGACGTGGGCGCCGCCGAAGATCCGCTGGGCCTCGCGGGTGGCGAACCCGAGGGCGCCGCGGTTGGCCCGCAGCGTGGTCTCGTTGTCGTAGTAGTTGTCCGGCAGGGACGCGCCCTCGCCGCCGCCGTGCAGCCAGACGATCAGCGGCTTCCTGGCGGCATGCGCAGGGGAGTAGAGCCGGTACTTCATGCCCGAACCCGAGGTGTGGTAGCCGAACGCGTCCACCTCCGGGTTGACCAGCCGGCCCTGCGCGAAGCGGGAGATCGTGACCGGGCCACCGTGCCGCCGGGCGAGCGGCGTGTTCTGCGTGATCGTGTAGACGAGGTCGAGCCGCACGTTGCGGCCCTTGCTCGCGATGTAGCCGAGGGTTCCGCCGCCGGCCTGGCCCTCGGCGTAACTGAGCTCGAGGACGATGTTGCCGTGGTGGTCGAGCCGGGCGGCGGTCACCGGGCGGTCGAGGTCGTACTCGCTGAAGATCTGGTCGCCCGGGGCGATCGGGATCGGGCTGGTGGCTTTGGCGTGCACGCGGAAGGTGCCGGTGGTCAGGCTCGCCGGGTCGATCGGCCCGAGCCGGCCCAGGTCGAGCGTGACCGCCGTGACCTGTTCACCGCCGTCGAGAGTCACGGCGTTGAGGACGAAATGCACGGCGGCGGACGAGCGGCCGGCGGCGGGCGTGGCGCCGGCTGCCTGGGCGGCGGCCGGCAACGTCAAGCCGGCGGCGGCAGGCAAGAGCAAGCCGGCGCCGCCGGCCAGGACGGAACGACGGCTGAGAGGCGAGGTCATAGGGGAGTCCTATCGGTAGGAGAGACCGAAACCGCGGGGGAAGAGCGGGTGGGCGGAGTCGTCCGGGACGTCGGCCTGCTGGGCCGCCACCGCCGCCATCGACGACGGCAGCTCGAACGGCAGCCGGCCACCCGGCCGGCGCTCGCCGAGGATCGTCTCCAGCAGCACCTCGTCGGAGACGCCATAATTGGCCAGCACCGCTGTCGCACGGTCGGCCACATTGGTGAGAATGAGCGGGCGGTCGAGCTTGGGCACGGCCACGGTCGGCACGCCGGCGTCGATCGCGGCCTGCATCGCGCGGTAGTCGGCCTCCGCGCCGGTGAAGTTGAGATCGGTCAGATCGGTGCCGCCACGCGGGTCCGTCAGCCGGACGATCGCCAGGTCAGCATCCTCCGGGCGGGCGACCGAAGTGAATCCGGATTCGGCCAGCGCGGTTGCCGATATCCCGTAGGCGTAGACCTTTGTGCGGCGTACCGGGAGCAATTTGCCCTTGTTGGTCAGCAGCGTGAGCGAAGCCGCCTGGGCCTGGTCGCCGAGAGCCTTGAAGTGTGCATTGCCCGAGAGAGAATGCGGGTCGGCGTAAGGGTTCTCGAACAGGCCGAGCTCGAACTTCTGTTCGAGGATCCGCCGGGCCGCCTGGTCGACGCGGCCGCGCGACAGCAACCCGCTGCCGACCGCCTGAATCACGTAGGACGGCTCGTCGGATCCGCCGATCTGATCGACCCCGGCGTTGATCGACAGGGCGAATCGCTGCAGCACGGTGCGGTCCTCGACACCCCACGGCATGCCTACGCCCCACGGGCCGATGAATGACGCGGGCGGCCGGTTGTCGCGGCACGCCTGCGGGCAGTCGCCGGTGATGCCCCAGTCGGAGACGATCACGCCGTCGAACCCGTATCGACCCCGGAGAAGATCTTTCAGCAGGTACGGGCTGAAACCCGCGCCGGTCTGCGTGATGCCCTGAAGTATCGAGTACGTCGGCATGACGCCGGCCGTGTCCGCGGCGAAGGCGCCGGTGAACGGGATGATGTGCGTGCGGAACCGGTCGCCGGGGAAGATCGCGAACCGGCCGTAGTAGTAGTGGCTGTCGTAGCCGTTGGCCTGGGCGCCGTAGCCGACCCAGTGCTTGGTCACGGCGGCAACGCTTCCCGCGCCGCCTTGCAGGCCCTCGACGTACGCCTCCACCTGCTTTTTCACCGCGATAGGGTCGGCGCCGAAGGTGCCGTTGATTCTCGTCCAGCGCGGTTCGGTGGCCAGATCGGCCTGCGGTGACAGGCCCTCGGTGATGCCGACCGCGCGGTACTCCTGCCGGACGATGTCGGCCAGCCGGCGGGTCAGCCGCGGGTCCCCGGCCGCGCCGAAGCCGATCGCGTCGGGCATGGCGGTGGTGCCGACCCGCGGCACGGTCTGCCCGGCGGTGACCGAGAAACCGTTGCGCGGATCGGTGGAGACGACCACCGGAATGCCGAGCGGTTGTCGCTCGGCCAGTTCCTGCACGGAATTGTTCGCGGTGGCGAGCAGGTCGGGGGCGGCGGCGAGCCGGGTGATGAACGTGGTGATGCTGCGGTCGGCGACCAGCTGGCCGACACCGGCCGGGTCGTAACCGGTGCCGGCCACCGGCAGCGTGCCGTGCACCATGAGGCCGGCCTTCTGCGCGAGGGTCATCCGGGGGAGCAGGTCGGCGGCGCGCTTCGCGGCGGGCAGACGCCAGTCCTCGTACGGGGTGAGCCGGCCGTTGCGGTCGAGGTCGCGGAACTTCAGTTTGCCGATTTTGAGGATGGGCGCGCTGCGTGAGCCGAGAACCGGCTGGCGCACGTCGTGCGGGTGGTGGAGCGCGGCACCGGCGGTCATGACGACGGCGATGAGAAGTCGGCCGTTCATGAGCGTGAAGTTACGCCGCTGTTACAACTGTGTACATAGCTGCTCGTCGATCTTCCGGGGGCGTGGGGGAGCGGGGCGGCGCTGGCCGAGGAGGATTCCGGCGAGCACCAGGACGAGGCCGCCGGCCTGCCGGGCGGAGAGCGCCTCCCCGGCGACCAGGGTGCCGAGCAGGACGCCGGTGACCGGGTTGAGCAGCCCGACCAGGCCGACCGTCCCGGCGCTGAGGTGGCGAAGCCCGGTGAACCAGGCCGCGAAGGCGAGGGCGGTCGCGATCACCGTGACGTAACCGAACGCCGCCAGGGCCGGAGCGCCGAGCGCGGGCGGCGCTCCCTCCACCGCGACCGCGGCGACGGCCAGGATCAGGCCGCCCGCGATGAGCTGCCACGAGGTCAGCGAGAACACGTCGACGTCGGCGCTCCACTTCTTGGCGAGCACGTAACCCAGCGACGACATCACCATGGCGGTGACCGAGGCGAGCACACCGCGCATGTCGACCGCGACCGGGCCGCTCAACAGCATCAGGCAGACGCCGGCGACGCCGATGCCGGCGCCGGCCAGGTGCAGCGGCTGCGGTCGCTCGGCCAGCGCGAGCCAGGCGAACAGCATGAGCACGACCGAGGAGCTCGCCATGATCGTCGAGGCGATGCTGGTCGGGAGCAGCTGCGCGGCCAGGTAGATCAGGGCGAAGAACGCGCCCATGTTGAGGAAGCCGAGCACCAGCGACTTCCACCACCACGAGCCGGTCGGCAGCCGGCGGTGGACGAGCAGGAGCAGCAGGCCGGCCGGCAGGGCCCGGATCGCCGCGCCCCACAGCGGGAAGTCGGCCGGCAGGTAGTGGTGGGTGACGTAGTAGGTCGTGCCCCAGGAGACCGGGGCGAGCGCGGTGATCAGCGTCCACCGGTATTTAGCTTCCATGGAAGCTACTGTAGCTTCCCGGGAAGGTATCTTGGAAGCATGAGTTCTGACCACGTGGCCCGGATCCAGGCGGAATGGGCGCGGGAGCGGCCCGACCTCGACGTCACGCCCCAGGGGGTGATCGGCCGCCTGCATCGCCTGGCCGGGCATCTCACCGAGCAGCTGCTCGTCGTCTACCGGCGCTACGGGCTCGGCGAGGGCGAGTTCGACGTGCTGGCCGCGCTGCGGCGGGCCGGCGAGCCGTTCGAGCGCGCGCCCGGCGAGCTGGCCGCGTTCACCATGGTCACCACCGGGGCGATGACCAAGCGGATCGACCGGCTCGAACGCGACGGCCTGGTGACCCGGCGGCCCAGCACGACCGACGGCCGGGGCCGGGTGGTGGCGCTCACCCCGGCCGGCCGGGAGCTGATCGACCGGGCGTTCACCGACCACATGCGCAACGAGCGCGCGCTGCTCGACGCGCTCCCGCCGGCCGACGCGGCCCGCCTCGAGGCGATCCTGACGACCTGGCTGGCCGGATTCGAAAGCCCCCGGTGAGAGGGGCCCGGTGAGAGGCCCCGATGATCTGCAACCACGCCGCAACGGTGCGGAAGCTCACACCGGATGCGGGATCGCCGAAGCCTTCGACATGATGGCGAAGCTGGTCGGGGCGCTCCTGGCGGTCTTTGTCGTGTTCTGGTTCGGCGGCTGGGGCGACGAGCACACCCGGCGACTGATCACCGACGCGACCCATATCCCGATCATGGTGGTCGCCACCCTCTACGGCCTGCGGCTCGCGCGCAGCCAGGCGGGACGCAGCCGCCGCGCCTGGATGTTCATGACCGCGGCGTACGCCTGCCAGGTCGTCGCCGAGATCTCCTGGTTCTTCGAGGAGATCGTCCTCGGCACCCCGCCGTTCCCGGCCTTCGCCGACTACTGGTTCCTGGCGTTCACGCCGTTCATGTTCGCCGGGCTGCTGCTCCTGCCGGGCGCCCGGCGCACCCGGTTCGAGCGGCACAAGCTGATCCTCGACTCGCTCATCGTCGGCGCCGGCACGTTCATGGTGCTCTGGTACCTGGTGATCGGCCCGATCATGCCGGCCGGCGGCCAGGTCACGTACCCGATGGTGTTCTCCGCGATGCTCCCGATCGGCGACCTGCTGCTGGTGCTGGCCCTGGCCGCGGTGCTGCTGCGCCGTCCGCCCGGCTCGCGGTCGCCGCTGCTCCTGGTGGCCGGCGTCGCGATGTACGTGGTCGGCGACCTCGGCTACGCCTACCTCTGCCTGCACGCCCAGTTCACCGGCGGCACCTGGCCGGACCTGTTCTGGATGACCGGAAACTCCCTGTTCGTCATGGCCACCCACCGCGCCTGGCAGGAGCGCGACCTGCCCCGCCGCGAACGACCCAGCAAAACCCGGACAAATTTGCTTCCGTACGCCGCCGGCGTGCTCGCCTACGCCCTGCTCGCCTTCCTCGCGCACGACGTCCCGCTGTTCCCGCTGGGCGGCGTGATCATCGGGGCGATCGTGCTCACCTTCCTGATGATCGCCCGGCAGATGTACGCGCTGCGCGAGAACCGGATGCTCGCCGTCACCGACCCGCTGACCGGGCTGGCCAACCGCGCGCTGATCAACGAGCGCCTGGCCGAACTGGTCACCCAGCCGTCGCGCGAGGGTCGGCTGGGCGCGGTCCTGCTGATCGACCTGGACCGGTTCAAGCCGATCAACGACGCGTACGGCCACGAGGCCGGCGACGCCGTGCTGACCGCGGTCGCCACCGCGCTGCGGGCGGCCGTCCGCTCCGGCGACACCGCGGGCCGGCTCGGCGGCGACGAGTTCGCCGTCGTGCTGCCGAACCTGCCCGACCGGGACACCGCCGAGCGGATCGCCCAGCGGGTGGTCGAGGCCCTGCGCACCCCGGTGATCTTCGGCGACCTCGTGCTGGGCGTGGAGGCCAGCATCGGGGTGGCGTTCCACGACGGCAGCGACGCCGACGCGCTCCTCGCCCACGCCGACACCGCGATGTACGCGGCCAAACGGTCCGGCCGGGGCCGCTACCACGTGTTCACCGCGGAGCTGGACACCCGTGCCCGGGACGCCGAGCTGCGCCGGGCGGTCGAGCATGGCGAGCTGGTCGTGCACTTCCAGCCGATCGCCGACTTCGCCCAGGACCGGGTGGTCTCGGTCGAGGCGCTGGTGCGCTGGAACCACCCGGAGCACGGTCTCCTCATGCCGGACACCTTCATCGGGCTGGCCGAGGAGACCGGCGCGATCGTCGGGGTCGGCGAGTGGGTGCTGCGCGAGGCCTGCCGGCAGGCGGCGGACTGGCCCGCGGAGGTCTCGCTCAGCGTCAACCTGTCGCCGCAGCAGGCCGCCCAGAGCGGACTGGTCGAGATCGTCCGCGGCATCCTGAACGAGACCGGCTTCCCGGCCGGCCGCCTGGTGCTGGAGCTGACCGAGGGTGTCGTGCTGCAACCCGACGAGGCGACCGTCGAGCGGCTCGAGGCGCTGCGCGAGATGGGCATCCGGATTGCCGTCGACGACTTCGGCACCGGCTACGCGGCGCTGAGCTACCTGCGCCGGCTGCCGGTGAGCATCCTGAAGATCGACAAATCGTTCGTCACCGGGATCGACACCGATCCGCAGGCGTACGCGGTGGCCGAGGCCGTGGTGCGGCTGGGCCACGCCTTCGAGATGCGGGTGATCGCCGAGGGCATCGAGACGGTCGCGCAGTCTCGGCGGCTGCTCGAGATGGGCTGCCGCTACGGCCAGGGCTTCCTCTTCCACCACCCGGAGCCGGGCGACGTGATCGCCGCCCTGCTGCGCGACGCGGACACGCCGCTGCGCTGGGCCGAGACCGCCCGCCGCCGCTCAGTATCGGCCGTGTCGTAGCACGACCGGCAGGGTAGCCGCCGCAGGTTGCCGTCCGTCCACTGTGACCGGAGTCCGGGGTTGTCGATCTGGTGACAGTGGCCGGCCGCCGCGTGGTCTAGAAACAAGGCATGTCGTTCAGCTTCTTCGTCCTCATCATCGCGCCGCCGGTGGCCGGGGTGCTGCTGGGCTATCTGAGCGGCGGGCGGCTGTCCGGGTTCCGCACGGTGCGGGTGCGCGCGCTCTGGCTGGTCTGGCTCGCGGCCGCGGTGCAGTTCGCGCAGTACTACGTGCCTGGCGTGCGGCACCTCGTCGAGGACCGGGCCGGCCTCCCGATGCTCGCGCCGGTCTTCGCGATCGTCTTCGCCTGGCTGGCCGTCAACCTGCGCAACTGGCCGGGTGCGATCCGCGTGGCCGGCGTCGCGATCGTGCTCGGCGCGGCCATGAACGCCCTGGTCATCGGTTTGAACGGCCGCATGCCGTACGACCCGGCGGCGGCCGTGGCGGTCGGCAGCGCGCCCGACGCCGAGGGCCCGAAGAACGCTCCGGCCGGCGACCGCACCCGGCTGGCGTCGCTCGGCGATGTCATTGAAGTGCCGGTGCTCCGCAAAGTGGCGAGCCCCGGCGACGTCCTGATCAGCGGCGGCACGGTCGCGCTGGTCGTCCTGGCGATGCGCAGAGCACGCCGCGACGACGAGAAGCCGGCCCCCGCCGTCGTCCCGATAACCGCCTGAATGGGAGAGAGCTCCATGACCGCTCAACTCACCTGGCAGCGCCTCGTGCTGGCCGCCGCCACCCTGGCCACCCTGGCCCTGCTGCTCTACACCGTCGGCGCCCCGAGCCAGATGTCATGACCCACGCGATCTCCTGGCGAACCGTCGTCCTGGCCGCCTTCACCGTCGCCACCCTGGCCCTCCTCCTCTACACCGTCGGCGCCCCGAGCGAGATGAGCTGACCGCAGAGGTCCGCCGGATCTGCATTCGGCGGACCCCCGGCCGTTCGGCGGGAAGAATCCGTAGGCGTGCGCCCCCTGACCGTGGCGGCCGTTGTCTTCGCTGTTGCCACCGGCATCAGCGCTGTCGGTGCCGGGCTCGATGTGGCGCAAGTGCAGCACGGTGCCGAGGTGGCGGCGATGCTGGCGCTGGCCGTCTGCGTCGCTCTGGCCGGGGCGGTGGTGCCGCGGCCGTTGCGCCGGGCGCTGCTGATCTTCTGTCTGCTGCTGGCGGCCTCGGCCCTGGTCGACGTGATCGCCCATCAGCTGCACCGTCCCGCTCTGCCGGCCAGCGGCTCGAACGGCTGCCGTGTCGACTCCGGCTACTGGCGCAGCCGGCTGCGTTACGGGCAACTGGCCGAGATTCTGCGCTTCGTCGCCCTGGCGTGCGCGTTCCAGGCGATCCGCATGCTGCCCCGGTCGCCGCGACGGCGCCTCTGGCTGATCGTCACCGCGCTGCTGCTGACTCCGCCGGCGCTGATCGGTCTCTCCCCGTTCTCCTCGGGGTACCAGGCATCCGAGATTCCGGGCCTGCTGCGCGCGGCCGCGCCCGGCGTGCTGACGCTGGCGGCGGCGCTCGCCCTTGCCGCCCTGACCGTGACCCGGATCAGCGGCCGCCGCACGGAGAACGCGCAGCTCATCACCGGCGTCGTCCTGATGCTGCTCCCCGCGGTGGGCGCGGTGGAGACGCTGGCCGGCTCCTATCGTCAGGTCCTGTTCGCCGAACCGGGGGGCCTACTCACCTATTGCCTGGACTCCGTCGTTGTCATCCCGGGGCCCGCGGTTCCGGCCGTCGTCCTCGGGATCGCGGTAGCCGCGCTGTTCGGGACCGCCCCCGCCCTGATCGCGTTGTCGGCGCTCCGAGACCGCGAATAGAGGAATGCGATGGCACCGTCCGGATATTGCTTTTCCGCCAATCGTCCAGTGCATGATCAGCCGTCCGGATGACCTATGTCGGAATTGTTGAAAGATGCCTTCGACCGGCGAAAACGCCCAGCGAAAAGGACTTTGGTCCTCAGTTCGTGTCGTCAAGATCACAGACGATTAAGTAAGTGCACAGGTTCCTATTATCTTCCTCTGAGATTCGCGCCAGGGCGCTTGCCCGTCGCTTTTGCATGGGGGAGAAGCAGCATGTCGCCATTCCATCGAGAACCATTACTTGGATCGCGCGAATCGTGAGCACCACCTTTGCGACCCACCCCGAGGGCAGTGACAGCCCGACCCAGGTGATCACGCTCGACCGGGTCGTCCCGGCCGAGACGTCGCCGCCGGCCCGCCGTGACCCGGTGTGGCGGATTCTGCCGTGGGTCGTGCCGGCCCTGGTGGCCGTCGTGGTCCTGCACCGGTCGGGAACGCCCGATCGGCAGACCGCGCTGTACGCCGCCTACTTCGCCGCCGCCGTCATGCTGCCGGGCACGCTGGTGATGCGCGGGCTCTTCGGCAGCCGGGGTAACTGGCCCGAGGACCTGGGCCTGGGCGCGGCCGCGGGCATGGTGGTGCAACTGACGGGCTGGGCGCTGGCCGCCGCGACCGGGCTCCAGTCCCTGCTGCCGGTCTGGCCGGTCCTGGTGGTGCTGCCGTTCCTGCTGGTCGGCAAGCTGCGCCGGCATTGGCGGATCGCCTCGCCGCAACCGCTGCCGGTGGCGTGGTCGTGGGGCGTCGCCGCCGCGCTCGTGCTGGCCGGGCTGCGGGCGGTGAGCATCTTCCAATCCGTTCCGCTGCCCCCGGTGACCTTCACGTACTACCAGGACATCCTGTATCACCTCGGCCTGGTCCACGAGATGATGCGCTCGATGCCGTTCCAGGCGCCGCAGGTGGCCGGGGACACGCTGCGCTACCACTACCTGTCCGACGCGGACATGGCCGCCGCCAGCATGATCACCCACATTTCGCCGGAGACGGTCTACTTCCGGCTGTGGCTGCTGCCGGTGGTCGCCACCGCGATCGTGGTCTTCGCGGCGCTGGCCCGCACGGTGAGCCGGCGCTGGTGGGCCGGCCCGGTGGCCGCGCTGGCCGCCTTCGCCGGCGAGGCGCTGTCGCTCGGCGGCCCGATCGCCCCGTTCGGCGCGAGCGCGCCGGTCTCGCTGCTCAGCCCCTCGCAGACCTACGTGGTGCCGCTGCTCGGCCTGTTCGCGCTGGTCGCCATCGAGGCGTTGCGGGGCAGACGGCTGGGCTGGGCCTGGGCGGTGCTCCCGCTGCTGGCGGTGGCCTGCGCCGGATCGAAGTCCAGCGCGCTGCCGCCGCTGCTCGCCGGCGTCGCGCTGGCCGGGCTGGCCCTGCTCGTGACGCGCCGCCGGATGCCGTGGACCGCGGCCGGGCTGCTCGCCACGATCGGCTTCGGCATGGTCGTCGGCCTGCGCCTGTTCGCCGGCGGCGGCGCCGGAACGCTGGAGGTGCAGCCGCTGGGCCTGCTGCGCATCATGGCGCCCTACCAGCTGACGCTCGGCGGCGAGGACGGGATGACCCGGGGCGGGCTGCTGCCGCCGGGCGTCGCCGAGGCCGGCCCGGCCGGGCGCTGGTTCGTGGCCGGGATCGTGCTGTGGTGGGTGCTGATGGAGGCGCCCCGGCTGCTCGGCGTCGTCCTGCCCGCGCGCCGGACCGGCCCCCGGCCGGAGCGCGATGCCGGGTTCTGGGTGCTGGCCGGGATGGTCGTGGCCGGCGTGGGCGCGACGTGGGTCTTCTGGCACCCGTCGGCCAGCCAGGGCTACTTCTTCGCCGGAATCATCCCGATCGGCGCGGTGCTGACCGTCTGCGCGCTGGCCGAACGCACGGCGAGCCGCCGCGCGGTGATCGCCGCCGGGGTGGCCGGCGCCGTATGGGTGTTCGTCGGGCCGGCAACCGACCGGCCCATCGTGAACACACTCTCCGGCTGGGCCTGGGCGCTGGCTCGTCCGCTGCTGATAACCGCGGCGGTCACGGCCGTGGCCTGCGTCATCGTCATCGCTATAGGGAAAGGCCGGGCCACTCGGGCGCTGCCCGCGATGCTGATCGCGGCGATCGTCGGCGCCACCATCGCGACCGGGGCCGGCACCACGGCCGAGTCGCTGACCCGGCCGCAGCCGCCGGTGAACACCCGGGTGGCGATCAGCAAGGCCGAGATGCGCGCCGCGTTCTGGCTGGACACGCACGCCGGGCGGGACGATCTGGTCGCCACGAACGTGCACTGCATGCCGATCGACGCCAAGAAGGTCTGCGATGCCCGGGGGTTCTGGGTGACCGGGTTCGGCGGGCGTCGCGCCCTCATCGAGAGCTGGGGATATTCGGACGCCTCGGTCGCCGCCAACGGCGTGAACGGGCTGCGTTACACCCAGCAGCCCGCCCCCGACCGCGCGGTCTTCGACCTCAACCAGCGGGCGTTCGCGACCGGCGACGTGACGGACGTCGAGCGGCTCCGCGACGAGTACGGCGTGCGATGGCTCTTCGCCGACACCCGGGCCGGCCCGGTGGCGGACGCACTGACGGAGTCCGCCGACCTCCGGCTCGTCAGCGGCACCGCCCGGATCTACGAGATCCGCCCGGCCGCCTGACCGCCGTACCCCTAAGTCACCAGAAAGGTCGTCCCCATGCTGGCGTCGCCGATGACGTTGTCGGTGGTCACACCGATGTTCAACGAGCGCGAGGCGGTGGATCACTTCGTGGCCCGGCTCCGGCCGGTGCTCGACGGGCTCGGCGCGACGTATGAGGTCGTCGCCGTCGACGACGGCAGCACCGACGCCACCGTCTCGCGGTTGCTGCAACTGCGGGCCGACTGGCCCCAGCTGCGGGTGGTGGCTCTGCGGCGCAACGTCGGGCACCAGACGGCACTGCGCGCGGGCCTGCGGGCCGCGCGGGGTGACTACGTCGTGAGCATCGACGCCGACCTGCAGGATCCGCCCGAGCTGATCGGCGAGATGCTGAGCAAGGCCCAGACCGAGAAGATCGATGTGGTGTACGGCGTGCGCAGCGACCGCAGCACCGACACCGTGTTCAAGCGCCGGACCGCCGGCCTCTACTACTGGATGATGCGGCGCCTGGTCGGGCCGTGGGTCAGCGACCAGGCCGGCGACTTCCGGCTGATGAGCCGCGCGGTGGTCGACGTGCTCAACGACCTGCCCGAGCCCCGGCCGGTCTACCGCCTGGTGGTGCCGTCGCTCGGCTTCGCCAGTGCTGAGGTCGGCTACGTCCGCGAGGACCGCGTCGCCGGCCAGACGAAGTACCCGCTGAGCCGGATGATCCGGCTCACCGTCGACAGCGTCACCGGCTTCTCCGCCTCGCCGCTGAAGATCGCGACCTGGGCCGGGCTGCTCAGCTTCCTGCTGTGCCTGGTGCTGATCATCGCCGCCCTGGTGGCCTGGGCGGTCGGGGCCACCGTGTCCGGCTGGACCTCGCTCTACATCGCGGTTCTGCTGTTCGGCGGCATCCAGCTGATCTGCGTCGGCCTGCTCGGCGAGTACGTCGGCCGGATCTACGCCGCCACCCAGGGCCGGCCGGCGTTCCTGGTGGCGCTCGACACCGCGCAGCTCGACACCGCGCAGCTCGACACCGCGCAGCTCGACACCGCGCAGCTCGACACCGCGCAGGCGGAACCGGCCGGGTTCACCGCCATCCACCCGATCCCGGGCGGCCGGCCGCAGCGGGAACACGAAGTGATCTCCTGACCGAGGACCGGTAGGCACGGCTGAATAGCCGTGCCCACCGGCCGGGCGATCAGAAGCCGGAGTTGCCGGCGCCGCGGATCACGGTGAACGTGCTGCTGGTGTTGCTGAGGCCGCCCGACGGAGTGCCGGAGACCTTGGTGTTGCTGAAGGTCGCGCTGCCGGAGACGTTGTCGATCACGATGCCGTAGGTGCCGGTGTTGGCGATCGTCACGTTGGTGAACGTCGTCCCGGTGATGGTGCGGCCCCAGCTGAGCAGCACGCCCTGGTAGGTGCTGTCCTGGATGCTGACGTCGGTGACCTGGATCGGGGTGGTGATGTCGGCGGTGTCGGCATAGATCCAGAGCGCGCCGAGCTGGCTGCCCCAGTTGGGCTCGAAGCCGCCGGTGCGGGTCAGCGTGTTGCGGGCGACGACGGTGGTGCCGGACAGCGGCACCGGGTTGAAGCGGGTGCCGACCGCGATCCCGGCCGAGGCGGTCACCGTGTCGGACATCAGGTTGTCGGTGATCCGGTTGCCGTTGCCGCCGTAGATCCCGGCGGTGTTGGCCAGCATCGGCAGTTGCAGGGTGTTGAAGGTGAACGCCGAGTTGGTCACCGCCGATCCGTCCGACCACATGGCCAGCGCGTCGTCGCCGGTGTTGCGCACCGAGGACTGGTCGATGCGGGTGTTGCGCACGTTGCCGTGCAGGTTGACGCCGTCGGCGTAGGTGTCGCGGATGCGGGCGCCGACTACGTACAGGCCGTCGGTGCCGTTGTCGGCCCACAGCGCGACCTTCGAGTGGAAGACCAGGACGTTCTGCAGCATTGACCCGGTCCCGAAATTGCCCTCGAACGCGGCGTCGTCGCCGCTGTCGTTGCGGACGGTGGAGTCGCCGGAGACCGCCAGGTCGGAGATCTGCACGTTGCCGCCGGTGGCGAAGAAGCCGCCCTTGCCGTTGACTCCCTTGAGGATCGTGTTCCAGGGGCCGGCGCCGCGGATCGTGACGCCCTGCACGGAGATCCGGCCGGAGATCGGGTAGGTCCCGGCCGGGATCCACAGCCCCTTGCCGGCCGACTTCGCGGCATTGATCGCGCTGGTCAGGGCCGCGGTGTCGTCGCCACCGCCGGGCGCGGCGGCAACGGCGAACCCGGCCGGCACGGTTTCGGCCACCGCTTGCTCGGCATCAAGAAGATCGATGGTGTACGCCGAGGCAGTGTCGCCGGCGTCCTTCTGCAACTTCAGCACGGTCCCGGCCGGCCAGTCCCCGATCAGGGTGCGGCTCTCGTCGTAGAAGCGGTGCGCGTTCCCGTTCGCCGGGTCGTTGTTGTACGGGTAATCGCCGTAGACCCACGCGTAACGCGAGGTCAGCGCCAGGTCCCGGACGTGCGCGCCGTTGGCGTACAGCGAAAGGGTGGCATTGCTGCCGTCCGGAATGGAGTAGCGGACGGTGAGCGCGTTGGCCGGCTTGGTCAGAACGATCTGCACGTACGAGCCGGTCGCGCTCAACTGCACGGCCCGCCGCCCCGACGACTCCGAGGCGATCGTCTGGTAGGTGCGGTCGGCAGCGAGGATGGTGCCGTTGGTGGCGCCGCTCTCCGCCTCGTACTCCACATAGGGCAGGGTCGCGCCGCGCGTGGCCAGGGCCAGCGCCCCGGTGACGTTGAGCCGGTCGATCGCGACGTCGCCGCTGTCGGCCGCGTCGCGCTGGTAGGTGATGGTGTTGAGCCCGGCCCGCAGGGTGACGGCGGTGCCGGCGGTCAGCCATCCGCTGCCGGCCGGCAACTGCACCTGACCCGCCTTCACGCCGTTGGCGTAGACCGACAGCGTCCTGGTCGCGCCGCTGGTGTTGCCGTAGCGCAGGGTTGCCGTCCGGGCGCCGGCCGCGGGCAGGTTAGCGGTGAAGACGACCCGGGCGCCGGTCGCGCCGAACCCGGTGACGCTGTCGGCCCCGGCCGTCGGGCCGCCGGCGAAGAAGCTGGCTTCCGCCTCGAGGTTCGGCCCGTCGGAGCCGGTCGGTGGGGGAGTGGTGGTCGCGGTGGCGGTGCCGACGGTCAGGTTGTCGAGGTTGACGTTGCCCGAGTCGGTGCTGTCGAACCGGATCGCGATCGAGTTGGCCCCGGTGGCGAGCGTCGCGGTCGCGCCGGTCGTCGCCCAGGTGTCCCAGGTGGCCGTGGCCGGCAGCGCGAGCTGCGAGACCTTCGCGCCGTTGACGTACAGCGAGAGCGTCTGGGTGGCGCCGGTGCCGTTGGCGTAGCGCAGGGTCAGCGGGGCGCTGCCGGCGACCGTCGCGTTCGCCGCGAACGTGGTGGCCGCGTTGCCTTTGTTGCCGTCGATGAAGCCGCCGACGAAGCCGGTTCCGGTGTAGCCTGGGTGGTCGGTCTCCACTCGGGCGCCGCCGCTGAGCGCCGCCGATTCGGCCTCGAACTGCCCGGCCGGGGCCGCGGCGACCGGCGTGACGGTCAGGTCGTCGAGGTTGACGTTGCCGGAGTCGGTGCTGTCGAAGGCGTACGCGATGGCGTTGTTGCCGTTGATCAGATTTGCGGTCGCGCCGGTGGTGGCCCAGCTGTCCCAGTTCGCGGTAGCGGCGAGGGAGATCTGCTGGGTGCGAGCGCCGTTGACGTACACCGAAAGGGTTTGCGCCGAGCCGGTGCCGTTGGCGTAGCGCAGGGCGAGGATGTGCGGGCCGGCCGCGGTGGCGGTGACGGTGAAGCCGGTCCGGGCTTTGCCTTTGTTGCCGTCGACGTAGCCCCCGACGAAGCCGCTTCCGGCATAGCCGGTGTGGTCGGTGGCGACCACGGCCCCGCCGGCGAGGGTGGCGTTCTCGGCCTCGTAGACGACGGTGGCGGCGGAGGCGGGTTTGATCAGGACGACGGCGGTGAGGACGGTGAGGACGGCGGCCGAGACGGTGAAGATCTTCCTCATGAGGACTCCAAGAAAGAACGGGGATTGGGCCGGACATTAATCACCGTCAGTTCCTGGCCGCAAGAAAAGAGATGACCTTGCGAAAATGGCAGTCAGAAAAGCAGCAAGTTTTTGACTACCACGCTGACCTCGGGAAACACTGGGCCTGAGCTGCTTTCGGCGTCACGTAATCGCACGGCAACGCAGACGAAATTACGTTGTTTCCGGTGCCGGGCCGGTCGATCCACGAACGACCAGCTCGGGCTCGTGCAGCAATTCCTTGGGTGCGGTCGTGGTGGTCCGGCTGCCGATCTGGTTGACCAGCAGGGTGACCGCCGCCCGGGCCATCGACTCGATCGGCTGGCGCAGCGTGGTCAGCGGCGGGTCGGCGAAGTTCATGAACGCCGAGTCGTCGAAGCCGACGATCGACACGTCCTCCGGGACCCGCTTGCCGAACCGGCGGGCGGCCCGGGTCGCGCCGAGGGCGAGCACGTCGCTGCCGCAGATCACGCCGGTGGCACCGGCCTCGATCAGGTCGGTCGCGGCGGCGTGGCCGCCCTCGAACGAGAACATGGCGTGCGAGATCAGGCCGGAGACCGCCCCGTCCGAGCGGGCGGTCAGGTCGCGCATCGCCGCCACCTTGCGGTGCGACGGCTCGTGCCCCTCCGGCCCGACCAGCAGCCCGATCCGGCGGTGGCCCAGC
Organism: Actinoplanes sp. NPDC026619; assembly: GCF_040638295.1. NCBI lineage: Bacteria > Bacillati > Actinomycetota > Actinomycetes > Micromonosporales > Micromonosporaceae > Actinoplanes > Actinoplanes sp. NPDC026619. The sequence continues at coordinate 94,945 of NZ_JBEZYA010000001.1, read as the reverse complement.
GAGGTCAGGTGCCGGTAGGCCATCTGCACGGCCGCGACGTCGTCGGTGGACACCCGCGGGAAGCCGGGATAGGCGTTGGCGGCGTTGAGCATCACCACCGGCACGCCCCGGCTCAGCAGCTGCTCGTGTTCCTTCTCGGTCAGGCCGCCGCAGAAGACGACGCCGGAGACCTGCTGGTCGAGCAGCATCGTCGCGTACTCGGCCTCGGTCAGGCCGCCGACCGTGCGGGTGCACATCACCGGGGTGAGGCCGAGCTGCACCAGCGCGCCGCCGACCGCCTCGGCCAGGGCCGGGAAGATCGGGTTCTGGAGTTCGGGCAGCACCATGCCGACCAGGCGGGCCCGGACCCCGCGCAGCTTGGTCGGCCGCTCGTAGCCGAGCACATCGAGGGCGGTCAGCACCGACTGGCGGGTGGCGGCCGAGACGCCGGGCTTGCTGTTGAGCACCCGGCTGACCGTGGCCTCGCTGACCCCGACCTTCGACGCGACCTCGGCGATCTTCCTTGTCATGCCCGCAGCGTATTCACCGTCGCCTTTGTGACGACAGATTTCGAGACTTCTTGCGCGAAATTCAACGGTAATTACACGTCCTTGTCGTTCCGTTGCGCATTTCGAGCAAGTGACCGTAACTTGGCGCCACCGTCCTCCCACTCCCAGGAGCAGCGATGAAATCCCTCATATCCGTCGCGGCGACGGCGAGCCTCGCCCTCACGCTCGCCGCCTGCGGCTCCGGCACCGACACCGACACCGACGCGTCCGGTCAGGTGACGATCACCGTCAACAACATGCCGCCCGACACCGAGGCGTTGCAGCGCAAGAACTTCCTCGACGACGTGGCCGAGTTCGAGAAGACCCACCCGACCATCAAGATCGACCCCAAAGAGGGGAAGATGGATCCGGCGACGTTCTCCGCCAAGCTCGCCGGCGGCCAGCTGGAAAACGCGTTCTACGTCTACTTCACCGACCCGGCCGGGCTGATCGCCCGCAAGCAGGCCGCCGACATCACGCCCTACGTCGCCGGCTTCCCCGACATCCAGCAGATCAAGCCCAACCTGCTGCAGGTGTTCGGCGACGGCAAGGGCAAGACGTACGGCCTGCCCGAGGGCAACTACACGATGGGCCTGGTCTACAACCGGGCGCTGTTCACCAAGGCCGGCCTCGACCCCGACAAGCCGCCCGCCACCTGGGACGACGTCCGGGCGTACGCCAAGAAGATCGCCGCGCTCGGCGGCGGGATCAACGGCTACGGCGACTACAGCAAGAACAACACCGGCGGCTGGCACTTCACCGCCGAGATGTACACCCGTGGCGGCGCCGTGGCGAATCAAGGCAGCGACGGCAAGTGGAGCGCGGCGTTCGACAACGACACCGGCCGGGCCGTCCTGCAGCAGCTGCACGACATGCGCTTCACCGACAAGTCGATGGGGGAGCGGCAGCTGCTCGAATGGGCCGACCTGCTGCAGCAGATGGGCGCGGGCAAGCTCGGCATGTATCTGGCGACCGCCGACAACATCCCGACGATCGTCGCCCAGTACAAGGGCAAGGCCGAGGACTACGGCTTCGGCCCGGTCCCCGGCGGGCAGGGCACGCTGGGCGGTGGCGGCGGCTACATGTTCAGCCCCAAGAGCAGCCCGGCGCAGATCAAGGCGGCCATGGCGTGGGTGCTGTTCCGGCACGCGAACCCGGCCCGCATCGCCTTCGGCAAGGAACGCGACGCGCAGAACAAGCAGCCGGTCGGGCTGCCCGAGCCGGACATCTTCACCGGCGCGGCCGAGCAGTCGTACGTCGAGGCCGGCAAGAAGTTCGCCAACGTGCCGACCCAGAACTTCGCCCCGTTCGTCACCGCCCAGCCGAATATCCCGCTGAAGCTGGAGCCGCCGGAGGCCCAGAAGATCTACGCGATTCTCGACCCGGTGATGGCGAGCGTGCTGACCAAGCCGGACGCCGATGTGAACGCTTTGCTTTCTGACGCGGCGAAGCAGGTCAACGCCATCCTGGCGACCGTTAGATGAGTGCGGCTACCGCGGTCGCGCCGGCCCGGCTGCACTTGGCTCGCGGCCGGCGCCGGCTCGGGGACAACCTCACGGCGTACACCTTCCTCGCCTCCGGTCTGGTCTGTTTCGGTCTGTTCTCCTGGTACCCGCTGGTCCGCAGCATCACGCTGAGCTTCCAGCAGGACAACCTGGTCACCGATCCGGAGTGGGTGGGCCTGGACAACTACCGGGCCCTGTTCGCCGACCCGCTGCTCGGCACCGCGATCCGCAACACCCTCGAGTTCACCGGGCTGGCGCTGATCTTCGGGTACGCGGTGCCGGTCGCGATCGCGATCCTGCTCAACGAGCTGCGCCACTTCCGGACGTACTTCCGGCTCGCCGTCTACCTGCCGGTGATGCTGCCGCCGATCGTCTGCGCCATGCTCTGGCAGTTCTTCTACGACCCCGGCCAGGGCCTGTTCAACACCCTGCTGCACGGCGCGCATCTGCCCACCTCGCAGTGGGTGCAGTCGCCGCGCACCGCGATGCTGTCCCTGGTGCTCGTCTCCACCTGGTCGAACATGGGCGGCTCGACGCTCATGTACCTCGCCGCTTTGCAATCAACACCGCCTGAGTTGTACGAGTCGTCCGAGCTGGACGGCGCCGGCCTGTGGCGGCGGATCTGGCACGTCACGCTGCCGCAGTTGCGCTTCGTCATGCTGGTGATGCTCCTGCTGCAGATCACCGCGACCATGCAGGTGTTCATCGAGCCGTTCCAGCTGACCGGCTTCACCAACCCCGACACGATCACCGTGCTGACCCTGATCTACCGGTACGCGTTCGCGGTCAACCAGGACTTCGGGCTCGCCGCGGCACTGAGCGTGCTGCTGTTCGTGGTGCTGTCCGGGTTCGCCGCGCTCTACCTGCGGATCACCCGGGAACGGGCGGTCTGATGCGCACCCTGATCTCCGACCTCGCGCTCAAGCGCCCCCGCACCCGGGTCGTCTATTTCAGCGTCCTGGCCCTCACCACGGTGGTGGTCGCCGCGGTGTTCCTCTACCCGGTCTACTGGATGGCCACCTCAGGCCTGAAAACCCCGGCGGCTTTCGCGGCGAATTCGGTCACCCTCTTACCCCACGACCCCAGCGGTACGGCGTACGCCGACGCCTGGCACCACCTGCGCATCCCCCACTTCTTCCTCAACACCGTCTACTACGCCGCCGGCGGCTGGCTCGTGCAGCTCGCGGTGGACGTCAGCACCGCCTACGCGCTGTCCCGGCTGCGACCCGCGTTCGGCAAGGTGATCTTCGCCGGGATGCTGGCGACGCTCATGCTGCCGGTCGCCGCCCTGCTGGTGCCGGCCTATCTGACCGTCAGCGACCTCGGCCTGCTGAACAACCCGTGGGGGCTGTGGCTGCCGGCCGCCGCCAACGGCTTCAACATCTACGTTCTGAAACGCTTCTTCGACAACATCCCGCACGAGATCCTCGAGGCCGCCGCGGTGGACGGCGCGTCGCCGCTGCGCACCCTCACCCGGATCGTGCTGCCGCTCTCCCGGCCGGTCCTCGCCGTCATCTCGATCTTCTCGGTCATCGGCATGTGGAAGGACTTCCTCTGGCCGATGCTGATCATGCAGGACCCGGAGAAGCAGACCCTCTCCGTCGCGCTGCAGCGGCTGTCGGCCACCAGTCAGGTCCCGCCGACCGAGATGATCGCCGGCATGACCCTCGCGGCCGTCCCGATGGTCGTCGTCTTCGTGATCTTCCAGCGCCACATCCTCGGTGGCCTGGCCGCCGGCGCCGTCAAAGGCTGAACCCCCCTTTTCTTCCCAAGGAGCTCCCATGTGGTGGCGTGATGCCGTCATCTACCAGGTGTACGTCCGGTCGTTCGCCGACGCTGACGGGGACGGCGTGGGTGACCTCGCCGGGGTCCGGCAGCGCCTGCCCTACCTGGCGGCGCTCGGCGTGGACGCGCTGTGGTTCAACCCCTGGTACGCGTCCCCGCAGGTGGACGCCGGCTACGACGTGGCCGACTACCGCGCGATCGACCCGATCTTCGGCGACCTGGCCGAGGCCGAGGCGCTGATCACCGAAGCACACGACCTCGGCCTGAAAGTGATCATCGACGTCGTCCCCAACCACGTCTCCGACCGGCACGCCTGGTTCACCGAGGCGGTCGCGGCCGGCCCCGGCTCGCCGCAGCGGGACCGGTTCTGGTTCCGCCCCGGCCGCGGCGACCAGCCACCCAACGACTGGCAGTCGGTGTTCGGCGGGCCGGCCTGGACCCGGGTCGCCGACGGCGAGTGGTACCTGCACCTGTTCGCGCCGGAGCAGCCCGACCTCAACTGGAACAGCCCGGAGGTGGCCGCCGAGCACGAGGACGTGCTGCGCTTCTGGTTCGACCGGGGCGCCGACGGCGTGCGCATCGACTCCGCCACCATGCCCGCGAAGGACCCGGCCCTCGCCGACTTCGACCCGGCCGACCCGCCGCTGCCGCACCCGTTCATCGACCGCGACGACGTGCACGACATCTACCGTGCCTGGCGAGCGGTCGTCGATGCGTATGACCCGCCGCGCGCCCTGATCGGCGAGATCTGGCTCGACAAGCCGGACCGGCTGGCGCTCTACTTGCGACCGGACGAGATGCACACCGCGTTCAACTTCGACTACCTCAACTGCGCCTGGGAACCGAAGGCGCTGCGGCACGTCATCGACGCCACCCTGGCCGCGCACGCCCCGGTCGGCGCCCCCGCCACCTGGGTGCTGTCCAACCACGACGTCACCCGGCACGTCACGCGTTACGGCCGGGCGGACAGCTCGTTCGGCCACAGCATGCGCCAGCACCGCGCCCCCGCCGACCTGACCGCCGGCACCCGCCGGGCCCGCGCCGCCCTGCTGCTGAACCTGGCGCTGCCCGGCTCGGTCTACCTCTACCAGGGCGAGGAACTCGGCCTCGAGGAGGCCGAGGACATCCCCGACGCGTTGCGCCAGGACCCGATCTTCCACCGCACCGGCGGCCGCGACGTCGGCCGCGACGGCTGCCGGGTCCCGCTGCCGTGGTCCGGATCGGCCGCCCCGTTCGGCTTCAGCCCCGAGGCCGCCGCCGCCCCGCCGTGGCTGCCCCAACCGGCCGGCTGGTCGGCCCGCACCGCCGAGATCCAGGCCGGCGACCCGGGGTCGATGCTGGAGCTCTACCGCACCGCCATCCGCCTGCGCCGGACACATCTCACCCCGGTCGCACCCACCCTCGACTGGCTACCCACCGACCCGGAGCTGCTGTCCTTCACCCGCCCCGGCGGCTTCACCTTTGTGGCCAACCTCTCCGACCACCCGATCCCCCTGCCCACCGGCACCCTGTTGCTCTCCAGCGCCCCCCTGCCCGAAAACCTGCTCCCCCCAGACACCGCCGCCTGGCTACACACCCGGCCGACCCCGCACGCACGCACCGGCGGCGCCCTCCCGGCCGCCGCCGGCTGAACTCCTCCCGAAGCCAGGCCCCGTCCCGCCCCTCCCCGAGCCCTACGTCCCGATTTCCAGGAATCCAGGATCGCGGGGCCTGGACCCGTTGTCGGCGGCCGGGGAGGGCGTCGGGGCCGGGCCCGCCCGTAGCGGGCGCGCGGAGGGTGAGCTGCAACCTGCCGGGACCGACTGTCACGGGAGCAGGGCACCACGTACGCGAAAAGAGAGCGTGAGTGGAACGCGCGACGCCGCGGCAGGCCTTCAGCCCGAGCTCGGGAGACGCCACCTTTCTTGAATCGGGCCTTCGTGAGCCTCCGGGCGGAGCAGAGCCGGCGTGCGGCGCGCATGGGAGAGGGGAACCCGACCTTGACGGCGAAAAGTGCCTAGAACCGCTCTGCCGGGAGCTGCCGTCTGGCTGCGCGGTTGAGCCGCCACGTGCCGAGCAGGTTCGGAACTACACACCACAGGAGGACGACCACGGCGAAGGCCGGCACCGACGGTCTGCCCATGAGCAGAGCATGGGCATTTCCGTATGGCGTGAGCCACCGCACCAGGCCACCGCTGGGATCGATCGTTCCCAGCAGGACGGTTACGCCCATCGGCACGACGATCGTCGCGGCCATGGCCAGGGCGGGACGCCATAGCAACAGCCCGCAGCCGGTTCCGACCAACTGCGCGATCATCTGGACCAGGACGGAGGCCAGAAGCAGCGTCGCCGCTCGCGAGACCGGCGGCCACCCGGTCGCCATCGCGGCCAATAGGGTGCCGGCCACCGCGAAGCCGGCCGCAAGGCCCAGCGGCACGAGCAGCCGTGGCACGAGCAGATGGGCCGCGGGTGGTTGGGCTGCGGGTGGTTGGGCTGGTGGTGGCTGGGCTGTGGGTGGCTGCGGTGCGGGCCGGGGGTTTGTCGGTGGGCGGTGCAGGGTGGTTACGGCGAGGACGCCGAAGAACGGCACCAGGACTGACGTCGCCAGTTGCACGGGCTCGAGCACGTCGCGGAAGGCGGGGTGCGAACGGGCGGACAGCCATGCCGTCGCGGCGGCCAGCGGGAGGGTGGCGGCGGTGAGCAGGACGCCGCGCCGGGGCGTGATGTCGGTCCAGGTCATGTGGTGAGGGTGCGTTGCCGTCGGGGCGGTGTCGTCGTCTGTCGGTAGTGTCTGCCCCCTACTTCGGTAGGGGGCGTGCGCGGGTCTATCCGATTAGCCTGGCGGGGTGATCGGTGACGGGGTCCGGGATGTCGTCGCCGTCGTGGCCGCGCTGGCCGGCGGCGCGCTTCTGGTCGCGGTGGGGGATCCCACCGGGCCGGTGTCGGGTCTGGTGCCGTGGCCGGTGGATGTCGCGATCGGCGTGCCGGCCTGCTTCGCGTTGCTGCTGCGGCGACGATGGCCGCTCGGCCTGGCGCTGGTGGTGGTGCCGTTGAGCGCGGTCTCGGTGATGGCCGGCGGTGCGGTCCTGGGTGCGATCTTCGGGCTGGCCCTGCGCCGGGCGCTGCGGGTCGCGATGGGGTTCGCGGCGCTCTATCTCGCCACCATCCCGGTTTACCTTCTCTTGCAGCGGGATCCGCACCTTCCGCTGTGGACCGATCTGGTCGTCCGCGGCGTGCTGGTGACGGCGGCGGTGGGCTGGGGGCTCTACGCCCGGGAGCGGCAGGCGCTGATCCGGCACCTCGACGAGCGGGCGACCCGGGCCGAGACGGAGCAGGTTGCGCGGGTCGAGCGGGCCCGGCGCGACGAGCGGGACCGGATCGCCCGCGAGATGCACGACGTGCTGGCCCATCGGCTCTCGATGATCAGCCTGCAGGCCGGTGCGCTGGAACTGCACCCGGCCATGGCCCCCGAACTGCACACCGCGGCCGGTGTCATCCAGAGCGGCGCGCACGAAGCGCTCGACGAGCTGCGGGCAGTCATCGGTGTCCTGCGGCACGACGCCGGCGATCGGCCCGAGCCGCCGCAGCCGGGGCTGGCGGAGGTCCGCGAACTGGTGGCCGACGCCCGGCGTTGCGGCAGTGACGTCCGCTTCGACTCCGGCCTCGGCGCCCGGCAGCCGCCCGGCGTCACCGGCCGGATCGCCTACCGGGTGGTGCAGGAGGCGCTGACCAACGCCCGCAAACACGCGCCGGGCAGCCCGGTGCGGCTCGTGCTGGACGGTGGCCCCGGGGACGGTCTGCGCATCGAGGTGAGCAACCCGGTCGCGGCCGGCGCCGCGGTCGTCGCGCCGGTGCCGGGAAGCGGACTCGGGCTGGTCGGCGCCGCCGAACGGGTCGAGCTGGCAGGCGGCCGGTTGACACACGGCCTGGCAGCCGGCCGGTTCCGGCTGGAGGTGCGACTGCCGTGGCTCGGGTGAGACAGCCATGACCGACGTGACCGGCGGCGGGCCGGGGCGGCCGGTTCGGGTTGTGGTAGTCGATGACGATCCGCTTGTGCGCAGTGGGCTGCGACTGCTGTTCGCCGGCGCGCCCGACCTGGAGATCGTCGGCGAGGGTGCGGACGGTGCGGACGTTCCCGGGCTGGTGGACGCTCATCATCCGGACGTGGTTCTGCTCGACGTCCGGATGCCGCGCGTCGACGGGCTGACCGCGGTCGAACGCCTTGCCGCGCGGCCCCGGTTCCCCTACGTCGTGATGCTGACTACCTTCCACGCCGACGCGTTCGTGCTGCGGGCGTTGCGGGCCGGCGCCTGTGGCTACCTTCTCAAGGACGCCCCGCCGCGGGAACTGATCGACGCCGTTCGCCGTGCCGCCGCGGGCGAGCCGATTCTCAGTCCGGCCGTGACCCGCCGCCTCATCGAGCAGGTGGCCGATCCGGTCAGCCACGATCGCCGGGCGGCGGCCGTGGAATTGCTCGGCCGGGCGACCGGCCGGGAGCGGGAGGTGGCGGCGGCCGTCGCTCGTGGGCTGTCGAACGCGCAGATCGGCGCCGAGCTCGGCATGGGTGTGCCGACCGTCAAGGCGCATGTCTCGCGCCTGCTGACCAAGCTCGACCTGGACAACCGGGTGCAGCTCGCGTTGCTCGTGCATGATGCCGGGCGCTGACATCGTTCGATGCGGTGGCGCACGGCACAGGCCCAGGTCGGCGGCGAAATTGGACAGGAAGGAAAGTTAGCCTTACCTTACCGACGTGCGACCCAAGACCATCGGAAGACTCGGCGTCTTCGTCGTGGCGGTGGCCGTGCTCGGCGTTGTTGTCGTCCTCAGCCTCATGGTGGGCCGGCAGGCGATCTCGCCCGGCGAGGTCATCCGTGCGCTGCTGCCCAGCGCCCACGGCGACGCCGCTGACATCGTGCGCGGGCTGCGGCTCGAGCGCACGATCATCGGGCTGGTCGCCGGTCTCGCGCTGGGCGGCGCCGGCGCGCTCATGCAGGCGCTCACCCGCAACCCGCTCGCCGACCCCGGCCTGCTCGGCGTCAACGCGGGCGCGGCCGCCGCGGTGGTCACCGGGTTCTCGTTCTTCGGCATCTCCAACGGCTTCGCCCAGACCGGTCTCGGCCTGGCCGGGGCGGCCGCCGCGTCGGTCGTGGTCTACCTGCTCGGCAGCGGCGCCCGTGCGGCCGCCACGCCGGCCCGCCTCGCGCTGGCCGGCACCGCGCTGACCGCGGTGCTGTTCTCCTACATCAACGCCCTTGCCATGCGCGACCAGGCCAGCTTCGACCAGTTGCGGTTCTGGGTGGTCGGATCGGTCGTCAACCGCGGCTACGACCGGCTCCTGATCGCCCTGCCGCTCATCGTCATCGGCATCGTGGTCGCGCTGCTGATGACCCCGGCGCTCAACGCCCTCGCGCTCGGTGACGAGAGCGCCCACGCGCTCGGGCTCAGCGTCGGCCGGGCGCGGGTGGCCATCGCGGTGTCGATCACCCTGCTGTGTGGCGCCGCGACCGCGGTGGCCGGGCCGATCGTCTTCGTCGGACTCACCGTGCCGCACGTCGCCAAGATGCTGTGCGGCGCCGACCAGCGCCGGGTCATCCCGATGTCGATGCTGCTCGCGGCCGCGTTCCTGGTGCTGTGCGACACCCTCGGACGCGTCGTCTCGGGTGGCGCCGAAGTGGAGGTCGGCATCGTGACCGCCGTACTCGGCGCTCCGGTCTTCATCGCTCTTGTTCGCCGCCGGACCTTGGTGGCCGCATGAGCAAGCCCGGCGGCATGATCAGCGTGCCGGTGGTCAAGGCGGGTCCGTGGACGGTGCGGGTCCGGCGGCGGGCGGTGCTGGTCTCCGTACTCCTGCTGCTTGCCGTTGTTGTGATGATCGTCGTGTCGTTGTCCGCCGGGGTGAACTCGTTCCCGATCCCGCGGGTGATCGACGCGATCATGGGCAACGGCAGCCCGGCCGAGAAGCTCATCGTCGCCGAGCTGCGGCTGCCCCGGGCGGTCACCGCGGCGCTGGTCGGCATGGCGCTGGGCATCTCCGGGGCGATCTTCCAGTCGCTGACCCGCAACCCGCTCGGCAGCCCGGACGTCGTCGGTTTCACCACCGGCGCCTCGACCGGCGCGCTGGTCGTGCTGCTGATCCTGCACGGTGGCCTGGCCGCCACCTCGATCGGCGCGGTGGCCGGCGGCGCGATCACGGCCGGCGCGGTGCTGGTGCTCTCCTCTCGGCACGGCGTGGCCCCGCTGCGGCTGGTGCTCGTCGGGATCGGCGCCGCCGCCATGCTCAACGCGCTGAACTCGCTGCTCATCGTGCGGGCGCAGGTCTACGACGCGCAGAGCGCCTCGGTGTGGCTGGTCGGCAACGTGGTCGGGCGGGACTGGACGGACGTACGGCTGATCGGCGGGATCCTGGTGATCGGACTGGTGGCGTGCTTGGCGTTGTGGCGGCCGCTGTCGCTGAGCGAGTTCTCCGACGAGCGGTCGATGAGCCTGGGCCTGGCCGTCGGCCGTACCCGCCTGGTCGCGGTGGTTGTCGGCGTCCTGCTCGCCTCGGGCGCGGTCGCGGTGGCCGGCCCGATCCAGTTCATCGCGCTCACCGCGCCGCAGGTGGCCCGGCGGCTGACCGGCGCGCAGGGGGCCAACCTCACCGCCTCCGGGCTGACCGGCGCCCTGCTGCTGCTGGTCGCCGACCTGGCCGCCCGGGAGGCGTTCCAGCCGCGGCAACTGCCGGTCGGCGTACTCACCGGCATCGTCGGCGGTGCCTATCTCGCGTGGCTTCTCGGCCGCGAATGGCGAAGGGGAAGGACATGACCGCCTGCACCGAGCGGCACCGCCGCAGGTTGCCCACTCCGGCCGCAGGCGAGGGGGCTCAGGCGTGACACACCGTCTGGAGACCGCGAACGTCGCGCTCGGCTACGACGGCCGGCGGATCGTGCACGACCTCAGCCTGGCCATCCCGGACGGCTCGTTCACCGCCATCGTCGGCGCCAACGGCAGCGGCAAGTCGACGCTGCTGCGCGGGCTGGCGCGGCTGCTCAAGCCGGTGGGCGGCACCGTCCTGCTGGACGGCAAGGCGATCCACGACTACCCGGCGAAGGAGGTCGCCCGGCGTCTGGGCCTGCTGCCGCAGTCGCAGACCGCGCCGGAGGCGATCAGCGTCGCCGACCTGGTGGCCCGCGGGCGTTACCCGCACCAGTCGCTGCTGCGCCAGTGGTCGCCCGCCGACCAGGAAGCGGTGACCACGGCGCTCGAGCTGACCGGCACCGACGACCTGGCCGGCCGCCCGTTCGACGAGCTGTCCGGCGGTCAGCGGCAGCGGGTCTGGCTGGCGATGGCTCTCGCCCAGGAGACCGACATCCTGCTGCTCGACGAGCCGACCACCTATCTCGACATCGCGCACCAGATCGAGGTGCTCGACCTGTGCGCGCGGCTGCGTGCCGATCGCGGATCCACCCTGGTCGCCGTCCTGCACGACCTCAACCTGGCCGCCCGCTACGCCACCCACCTGGTGGCGATGAAGGACGGCGCGATCGTCGCCGAGGGCGAACCGGGCGTGATCATCACCGCCGAGCTGATCGAGCTCGTCTTCGGACTGCCCTGCCGCATCATCACCGACCCCGAGTCGAACACCCCCCTGGTAATCCCGCGGCACAACCCTGAGAGGACCCCCGTACCGTGAATAGCCGATTGACCCGCCTAGCCGGCGCCGCCATGGTTTTGACCGTGTCGTTCGCCCTGACCGCCTGTGGCGGCAGCGACGACTCCGCCGAGCCCGCCGCGAGCGCGACGGCGTCCGGTCCGTTCGAGTACAAGGACGCTCTCGGCAAAGACATCAAGCTCGACAAGACGCCGGCCACGGTGGTCGCGCAGAGCAGCGTCGCCGCCGCCCTGTGGGACGCCGGCTTCCAGGTCAAGGGCGCCTACGGCGAGCTCAAGCCGGACGCTGCCGGCAAGCTCAGCTACCAGGCGGGCTCGCTGGACCTGAGCAAGGTCACGGTCATCGGCAGCACCTACGGTGAGTTCGACACCGAGAAGTACGCCCTGATGAACCCGCAGCTGATCGTCGACTACACGTTCGACAACAAGAATCTCTGGTACGTGCCGGAGGCCCAGTCCGCGAAGATCCTCAGCCTGGCTCCCGGTCTGGCCGTGCCCGGCAACTACCAGACCACCGACGAGGCCATCGAGACCATGGTCGGTCTGGCCGGCAAGCTCGGCGCAGACACCAAGAGCGCCGCGCTGACCACGGCCAAGACCGACTACGCGGCCGGCCTCACCGCGGTCGGCGAGGCCGCGAAGGCGTCCGGTCTCAAGGTCGCCATCATGTCGCCCGGCAAGGACAGCCTCTACGTCGCGGACCCGGTGCAGCTGCCCGAGGGCAACACGCTGAAGAACCAGGGCCTCGACATGGTGAGCCCGCCGAACCCGAAGAAGGAGGTCTTCGCGCAGCTCAGCTGGGAGAAGGCCACCGACTACAAGGATGTCGACGTCATCCTGGTCGACGCCCGCACCTACGACGCGTCGAAGGCCGACCTCGCCAAGATCGCCACGTGGGCCAACCTCCCGGCGGTCAAGGCCGGTCAGATCTACCCGTGGTACGCGGCCGCGCCGTACTCGTACCAGGCGTACGCGAAGATCTACAACGAGCTCGCCGGCCAGCTGAAGACGGCCAAGAAGCTCTCCTGATGAGCGAATCCGAGTCCCGCTTCCTGACCCTCGACGGGGGTCGCCGCCTGCACTACCGGATGGCCGGCGACGGCGACGTCACGGTGGTCTTCGAGGCGGGACTCGGCATGTCCGGCGTGTGCTGGGGCCTGGTCGCCCCGGAGATCGCCACCCAGGCCCGCACGGTGGTCTACGACCGGGCCGGCATCGGGTCCAGCGACGACGGCCCGAAGCCGCGCACGCTCACCCGGCTCGCGGCCGACCTCGGCGCGCTGCTCGATGCCCTCCCCGGCCCGTTCGTGCTGGTCGGGCACAGCTGGGGCGGCCCGATCGTGCGCCTGCGGGCCGCTCGCGCCCGGGCCGTCGTTCTCGTCGACCCGTCCGACGAGTTCGCCACCCGGCCGGCCGCGTGGCAGATGGCGATCGCCGGACCGCTCACCCGCACGCTCGCCGCCGCCGGGATCTACCGGGCGGCGGCCCGGATCGGCAGCGCGCTGCCGCCCGAGCTGTTCGCACAGTTCCGCGACGAGAACTTCGGCCGCCGGGCCGCGCGGGCCCTGCACGACGAGGTGCGCCATTTCCGGCCCGGCCTGGCCGGGCTGCGCGCCACCCCACCGGACCGCGGCGGTGTGCCCCACACGATCATCTCCGCCGGGAACGGCGCGGCGCACACCGAGGTGGACCGGCACGTCATCGCGGCCGGGTCCGGGCACAACGTCATGTTCGACGATCCCGGCCTGGTGATCGACGAGATCCGCCGGGCAATAGCTCAGTAAGGGTCCTGCCAGCCGCCCGGGTCGACCATCGCGGCCGCCTCCGGCTTGCGCACTCCCAGCGGCAGCGCCGGCCCCTCGACCGTGGACCACGCGTGCGGGCCGTAGGTGATCACCCGCCGGATCTTCGGCGGCTCCTGGGCGGACCGGTCCAGCCGGATCGACCACACCGTCAGCTCGCCCGACGGCCCCACCTCGTACCGGTTGGCGACCTCGCGCACGCGTGGCTCGGATCCGCCTAGGTGGTGGTGCACGACGCCGTCCTTCAACTCGACGATCACGTCGAGAAGGTAGCCCTCGTCGACCTTCGCGAGTTCGCCGTGCAAGTACCGCTTGATCGTCGGCCGGCCCTGGTTGTCCGCTTTCGCTGGCTGCACCATTCAATGCTATGCACTGACGATGCGATCCAGTCTGGAGTTGGTCGTTGCCGTCGGTATCACCATCCTTGTGTGCAACGGTGCCGCGCGCCGATTGAGGGCGGCGCCGCCGGTGCCGCTGCTGCTGGCCGGGCTCCTGCTCGGCTTCCTGCCCGCGCTGCGCGCCGTCCACCTGCCGCCCGAGGCAATTCTGCTGCTGTTCCTGCCGGTGCTGCTCTTCTGGGAGGGCTTCACCTCCTCGATGCGGCAGATCCGCCGCGACCTGCGGGTGATCGTGCTGATGAGCACGGTGCTGGTGGTGCTGACGGCGGCCGGCGCGGCGGTCACCGCGCACGCGCTGGGCGCGGCTCGGCGCCCGGCCCCGCGCCGTGATGGCCTCCGCCGGCTTCCGGGGCGCGGTGTCGATGGCGGCAGCCCTGTCCGTGCCGGACAGCTTTCCCGACCGTGACCTGATCATCTCGGCCCTGCGACCGGCGGTCTCGGCGGCGGAGCCGGCCCGCTCCGGCCCAGCTGAGAGGGGCGCCGGCGAGTCCATGAAATTGCTGAAGATCTATTGCTCTTAGACAATTGTTGTCGATCTTTGGACGCGATTCGGTCAGCGCGGCACCCACGGGGGGCGCCGATATGCCATCTACGAGGTTGTCGTCTGCGCAGGGCATCTGATCCCATTTCGAGGGCGTGGGCAACTTCGGCATGAAGGACCTGGTCGACGTCACGGTCGACACGGACGGTGCGGCGGGAAATGCCACCGGAAGGGTCACCACCCCCGCGGGCCGTCCGACGAACCGTGCCTGCGTGCGCAGGCGCGCGTGGCATGGTCGATCTTCAATCGCTTCGACATCTCACCGGACGTCGCGCTGATTGATTGAGGACACCGGTCAGTCCTTCGCGAACTGGCGGGCGGCGTGCTTGCGTTCGATGTCGCGGGCGAAACCGGGGGTCTCGTTCCGCACGTGCCGGCGAATGAAGAACGGCGTCGCGGCCGTTGCCGCCAGGAGCCGCAGGAAGAACGACAGGGTGAGTTCCACCGTGCAGCGCAGCTGCGAATCACCATTGCGGCCCGGCTCGACGGCCATCGTCCACCGCACCCGCGCGGGAACCGGGACGACGTGGAACAGGTAGACCCGGCTGCGCTCCGACAGCAGCTCGAAGCCCTGCGCGCCGGACGTGACCTCCCGGTAGTGCTGAATGATGAGCATGCCGCCGATCGACTCGACATTGATCGTGCCGCGGATGCCGTTCGATCGCGTCACGCCCGCGGCGCGATGCTGGGGGGACGCCGCCCGATAGTCCTCGTCGCTGAGCGAAAATATCCATTCCTCGAGGTCGACTGCCTGAATCGGAACGTGCAGCGGGGTGCAGTGACTGGTCTTCACGAACGGGATCCAACACCGCCGGACTGGAGCATTGGTGAACGATCACTGGGCGGGGCGCCGCTAGGCGCCGAACGCGGTACGTGGATCGAGCGCCCGCCCGTGGGCGTACTCCGCCGCGAACCCGGCCGGACCCAGGGCGCCGATCGCGCCACGTCGCGCGGCGGCCAGCTCGGCGTCGTCGTTCGGGTCGGGCATCTGGCCGAGCGCGGTGAAGGCGGCGTCGGCGACACCGATCAGCCGGGCCGCACGCCGGTGGTCGGCCTCAGCGGCGGCCAGCGCGGCGCCGGCCACGCAGACGAATGGCACAAACCCGTCCCAGCCGTTGCTGAACACCTGTTGCCGGCCACGGGCGAACAGTTCGCGGGCCAGGTCCAGGTGGCCGAGGCGAAGCTCGCGGAACGCCCGGTCATGCAATTCGCAGTTGAGCACTATCGCCCGGCCGATGAAGTCGTCCGCACTGAAAGCCACCGGAGGAAGGGTAAGGAGCGCTTGTGGACGGCGACTTTCTTACGTAACCGGGCGTTGCCAGTATGGGGTCATGGTCAAGATTGTCGGGCGGGACGCATCGATCGGTGCGCTCGAGGAGCTGATCGACCATGCCGTCGAGCGGCGGGGCGCGGCACTGGCGCTGCGGGGCGAGGCCGGGATCGGCAAATCGGTGCTGCTGGAGCATGCCGTCCGGGCCGGACGTGAGCGCGGCATGCGCGTGCTGAGCGTGACCGGTGTGCAGGCGGAGGTGCAGATCCCGTTCGCCGGGCTCGACCACCTGCTCCGTCCGCTGCATCCCGCGCCCCGGTCCACCGAGTCGCCGTACCGTCTCGCCGTCGAGGTCCTGGAGATTCTCGGCGACCCCGACGAGCCGGCCCTGCTCGCCATCGAGGACGCACACTGGCTGGACGCGGCGAGCTGGGAGACGCTGACGTTCCTCGCCCGGCGGATCGAATCCGACCGGATCGCCGTGCTGATGGCGATCCGCGAGGGCGCGGACATCGACCGGCGGCTGGCCGCGGCCGGGCTGCCCGAACTGCGGCTGGAACCGCTGTCCCCGGCGGACGCCGAAACGCTGCTGGACCGGACCGCGCCCGGACTGGTGGCCGCGCTGCGCGCCCGGGTGCTGACCGAGGCGGCCGGAAACCCGCTGGGCGTCGTCGAGCTCGGGGCCGCGGTCGCCCGTTCCGGCGGCGCCGCGTTGTTGCCGTCCGCGCTCCCGCTGAGCACGCGGGTGGAACAGACCTTCGGCGGCCTCGTCGCCGAACTTCCGCCGCTCACCCGGGACCTGCTGCTGATCGCGGCACTGGACGACGAGGGCAACCTCGACGAGATCCTGGCGGCCGCCGCGGTCCTCACCGGTGCCCCGGTGCCGGCGGAAGCGGTGCAGCCCGCGGTGACGGTCCGACTGGTGATCGTCGACGAGCAGTACGAGCTGCGCTTCCGGCACCCACTGCTCCGGTCGGCACTGCGGCAGCAAGCCTCACCGGGTGACCGCCGCCGGGTGCACGCTGCACTCGCCGAAACGCTCTCGGACCACCCGCATCGCCGGCTCTGGCACCGGGCGTCGGCCGCGCCGGGACCGGACGAGGCGCTCGCCCGGGAGCTCACCGATGTTGCCGTCGGCGCCGCCGAGAGGCAGGCGGTCGCGCTCGCGCGGGCCACGATCAGCCGGGCGGTCCAGCTCAGCCAGGACCCGGCCGCCCGCGGGACGCGGCAGCTCTGGGCCAGTGACCAGGCACACGAGCAGGGCGACTCGCAGGCCGTACGCAAGCTCATCGGCGAGATCGACGAAAGCACGCTGCGGCCGGCCGATCGGGCCCGGCTGACCTGGATGCGCGAGACGTACTTCGAGAACGCCTGGTCCGGGCCGGAGCGGCTGCTGACCTACGCCGACCTGATCGACACCATGCGCCGGGAAGGCGAGACCGGCCTCGCCGCGAAAGCGTTGAGC
Source organism: Actinoplanes sp. NPDC026619 (assembly GCF_040638295.1). Classification (NCBI taxonomy): domain Bacteria; kingdom Bacillati; phylum Actinomycetota; class Actinomycetes; order Micromonosporales; family Micromonosporaceae; genus Actinoplanes; species Actinoplanes sp. NPDC026619. Next base: position 78,023 of record NZ_JBEZYA010000001.1, on the reverse strand, counting down.
GAACTCGCTCTGCGCATCTACTACTCCAGCCCGCCCGCGCCCGTCCGCGCCCGGTACGCAGAGGTCGCCCGCGCGCTCGGGCCCACCGAGAACGACCCGCGCCTGACCACGGCTCTACTGCACATCGCGCCGATCGAGTTCGGCGCCGAAGGGCTTGAGCGGTTGCGGCGGTTCGTGCACCGGATGGATCTGAATCCGACGTTGCGGGCCGAGCTCGCCGCGGGCGCCTATGCCATCGGCGCGTTTCGGATCGCCGTGACGTTCGCGCTGTCCAGCGCGGCCGAGCTGCGCGTGCAGGGCCGGATCGGCACGCTGGTCCATTCCCTCAACTCGGCGGCGTCGGCCACGGCGGCGCTCGGCGACACCCGGGCCGCATTGCCGCTGGCCGTGGAAGGGATAGCGCTGGCGGAGGAGACCGGACAGCCGACGTGGGTGCTGGGCGGCAACCTGGTCGCTGCGCTGGCCGAGGCGCTGCGCGGCGACGTCGCTGCCGCCCGCCGCCGGTGCGATGCCGCCGAGCAGGTGCTCCACGCCGCCCGCCGGTTGCCGATGCTGGCACTCGTGCAGCGCGCGCGGGGGGTCGCAGCGCTCGCCGAGGGCCACGCGGACGACGCGTTCCGGCAGCTGATGCGGGTCTTCGACCCGGGGGACAGCGCCCACTTCCCGAATTACCAGCTGTTCCTGCTCGGCGACCTGACCGAGGCGGCCGTGCTCGGCGGCTTCCAGGAGGAGCTGCGCCCGGTGGTGGCCGCTCTGGAACCGGTCGCCGCGCAGAGCCGGTCACCCGCGCTGCTGGTCGGTCTCGGCTATGCCCGCGCGGTACTGACCGGGGATTACGCTCCCGCGCTGGCCGACGACCTGACCGAGCATCCGTTCGACCGGGCCCGGCTGCAGCTGACCTACGGGGCATCGCTGCGCCGCTCGTACCGGGTCGCCGAGAGCCGGCCGCCGCTGCGGTCCGCCGCGGCCACCTTCGACGCGCTCGGGGCCACGCCGTGGGCCGACCGGGCCCGGGCCGAGCTGCGCGCGACCGGGGAGACGCGCCGCAAACCGATGGACGCGCTGGCCGCCCTCACGCCGCAGGAGCAGCAGATCGCCCGGCTGGTCGCGCAGGGTCTGAGCAATCGGGAAATCGGCGAGCGGCTCTTCCTGTCGCCGCGGACAATCAGCACCCACCTCTACCGGATCTATCCAAAGGTCCAGGTCCGGTCGCGTGCGGACCTGGCTCGGGTGATTACGTCATCCGACGCAAGTTGACCATCGGCCGCGCCTCCTACCGTCGTGCACATGGCTGGCCTGTCGAACCGCGATCCGGTGCACCTGCAGATCCTCGGCCCGGTACGCGTCCGCTCGGGAGATGCCGAATTGGACGCCGGGCCGCGCCAGCAGCGGTGCCTGCTCGCGCTCCTGCTCGCCCGGGTCGGGCACCCGGTCTCGATGAGCGTCCTGGTCGAGTTGCTCTGGGGCCACGACCCGCCGTCGAGCGCGGTGAACGTCATCCACAAATACGTCGGCATGCTGCGCCGTCTGCTCGAGCCCGGTCTGCCGCCGCGGTCCGGTGGTGTGTATCTGAGGCGACACGGGGACGGGTACCGCTTCACGGCCGGTCCGGAGACCCTCGACCTGGTCCTGTTCCGGCGGCTCGTCGCCGAGGCCAAGGCCGGCGCGGGCCGGGACGAGCTCGACGAGGCGCTCGACCGGTACGACGAGGCGCTGCGGCTCGTCCACGGCCCGGCCGCCGCCGGCCTCGCTGACACACCGGCGGCTCAGGCCACCTTCTCGAGCCTGGACGGCGAGTTCGTCGGGACGGTCCTCACCGCCGCGGAGATCGCGGGTCGCCTGGGCCGCCCTTCGCGACTGCTGGCGCCGCTGCGGCGGGCGGCGGAGATGGATCCGTTCAACGAAATCGTCCAGGCCTGCCTGGTGACGACGCTCGCCGCCGCCGGCTGCCAGGCGGAGGCGCTGGCGGCGTACCGGTCGGTCCGGGACCGCCTGGCCGACGAGCTGGGCATCACTCCGGGCCCGGACCTGCAGGCAGCGTATCGGCGGGTGCAGAGCGGGACCGCTCGGCCGCCGGCCCCGGCGGAGCCGTGCGGCTTGTTCCTTCGCCCGGCGCAGCTGCCGCCGGATCTGCATCTGTTCACCGGACGCCGGGCCGAGCTGGCCACGCTCGACCGGCTGGCCGCCCGGTTGCGCCACCCCGGGCGGGCCGGTCCGCTGGTGATCGCGATGGACGGCCCGGGCGGCGCGGGAAAATCGACGCTCGCCGTCCGATTCGCGCACCGTGTCGCCGGCGACTTCGACGATGGGCAGTTCTACCTCGACCTGCGTAGCGACCGGCCGGACGAGGAGGGCACCCCGGCCGGCCAGGCGCTGCGGTCGGTGTTGCACGGGCTGGGCGTGCGCGCGCCGGACCTGCCCGACACGCTGGACGCCCAGGTGGGGACCTATCGCAGCCTGACCGCGGGCAAGCGGATCCTGGTCCTGCTCGACAACGTGCGCGACGCCGCGCAGGTTCGCCCGTTGCTGCCGAGCTCCACCGGAAGCCTCGTGCTGCTGACCAGCCGGCGACCGCTCCTCGATCTGGTCGCCCGCGACGGCGCACATCTGTTGCGCGTCGACGTGCCCGACCTGCGGGCCGCGCGGGAATTGCTCGAACGCCGCCTCGCCGACCGGCTGGGCGAAACCGACCGGCTGGGCGAAACCGACCGTGTGGGCGAAACCGACCGGCTGGGCGAAACCGACCGGCTGGGCGAAAGCGCGAGTGGGAAGCTGATCGAGGAGGTCGTCGAGTTGTGCGGCCGGCTGCCGCAGACCCTGGCGATCCTGGCCGCCCGGCTGGCCGCCCACCCGAGCCCATCGCTGGCCACGGTCGCCGCGGACCTGCGAGACGGCGGCCACCGGCCGGGTAGGTTCAGGCCCAGTGGGTCTGGCCCCACCGACCACCGCACCATTCCGGCGTTGCTGACGGTGCGCCCCGATCGAGGAGTTGACTGATGGAATACCGCACCCTGGGTGGCACCGGCACAGTCGTCTCGACGCTGTGTCTGGGCACGATGACGTTCGGCAAGGAGAGCAGCGAGGAGGTGTCGAACGCCCAGCTCGACCGCTTCGTCGAGGCCGGCGGCAACTTCATCGACACCGCCAACGTCTACTCCCGCGGCCGGTCCGAGGAGGTCATCGGCCGCTGGCTCGCGGCCCGGTCCGGCGTCCGCGACCGGCTGGTCATCGCCACCAAGGGCCGCTTCCCGATGGGTGACGACCCGAACTCGGCCGGCCTGTCCCGGGTGAGCCTGTCCCGCGCGCTCGACGCGAGCCTGCGCCGCCTCGGCGTGGACACGATCGACCTCTACCAGGCGCACGCCTGGGACCCGCTGACCCCGATCGAGGAGGCGCTCGCGTTCTTCGACGAGGCCGTGCGGGCCGGCAAGATCCGGTACGTGGGCGTCAGCAACTTCCTCGGCTGGCAGCTGCAGAAGGCGGTGCTGATCACCCAGTTCCGCGGGCTCGCCCCGATCGTCACCCTCCAGCCGCAGTACAACCTGCTCGTGCGGGACATCGAGTTCGAGCTCACCGACGTGTGCCGCAACGAGAACATCGGCATCCTGCCCTGGTCACCGCTGGGCGGCGGCTGGCTCACCGGCAAATACCGGCGCGACAGCACGCCCACCGGCGCCACCCGCCTCGGCGAGGACCCGGAGCGTGGCATGGAGGCGTACGGTCCGCGCAACTCCGACACCCGCACCTGGCACATCCTCGACACCGTCCGCCGCGTCGCCGAGGACCGCGGCGTGTCGATGTCGCAGGTGTCGCTCGCCTGGCTCGCCGGCCGGCCGGCCGTCACCTCGGTGATCCTCGGCGCTCGCACGCTCGAGCAACTCGACGACAACCTCGGCGCCGCCGGCGTGCACCTGTCCGACAAGGAAACCACGCTGCTCACCGAGGCCAGCACCCCGGTGGTCGGTGAATATCCGTACGGTCCGCAGGGGGTCGCCCAGCGCGACCGCACGATCTGAGGCGGCGTCAGCGGTGCGGTGCCACCGTGTCCGGGAAGGCGATCACCGACAGGAAGCGGATGGGCAGCTCGATGAGGTCGGCGGGGCCGTGCGCGCCCTCGCCGTCCATCTGCAGCGAGTCGCCCGGCGTGAGGCGGTGGACGGATCGGCCGTGGGCGTAGTCCATCTGGCCCTCGAGCATGTAGATGAACTCGGTGCCCGGGTGCTGGAACAACGGATAGGTCTCGCTCTTCACGGTCAGCGTGACCTGCAGGCACTCGAGCCGGCGGTGCTCGCCGCGCAGCGACCCGAGCAGCTGATATTCGTGCCCGGCCTGGGAGCCGTCCCGGACGATCGCGGTGCCGCCGCCGGCCGGCACGAACGACGACGGCCGTTCCTTGTCGGCGCCCCGGAACAGGCTGGTGACCGGCACGTCGAGGCCGCCGGCCAGGGCGGCGAGGGTGCCGAGGCTGCACGACGTCTGAGCGTTCTCGATCTTGGAGAGCATCGCCTTGGAGATGCCGATCCGGGTGGCCAGCTCGGCCACCGTCAGGCCGTACTGATTGCGCAGCTCGCGCACGTTGCGCCCGATCGCCACCTCGAGGTCGAGCCCGCCGACCGGCTCGTCGGCCGCCCGTTCGCGCGCGGTGCCGGCGTCGTTGCGGAGCAGAGGGCTGTCGGTCACCCCGCCACCCTAGAGAACCGGAATCGCTCGGCCGGACGGGCCAGGCCCAGGGCGGCGCCGGCGATGATCGCGCCGAGCAGCGGGGCGAACTTGGCGCCGTGCCCGGAACAGGGCGACGCCACCGTGATCGGGCCCCGCGTGTCGATGATGAAGTCCTCGGCCGGCGTCATCGTGAACACGCAGGTGGTCTCGGCATAGGGCTCAGGGATCAACCCCGGCAAGACCCTTTCGACGTACGCGATGAGCCGCCGCCGATTGCCCGGATCGACCACGCCGTCGTTGCCGGCGGCGGAGGTGATCTCCGACCCGCCGAAGTACTCCGCGACCTTCTGCCCGCGATGCCCGGCGTCCCGGCCACCCGGCAGCCCGTAGGTCTGCATGTCCGGCTCCTTGTGAATGAAGCTCGGCCAGTCGAGGCCCGGGTCCGCGTAGGGAAAGTGGAACGCCTGCTCCTTACGGACCCGCAGCGGCGGCAGCACGGCCCGCAGTTCCGGCAGCCCAGCCAGCAGCTCAGGCAGCCAGCCCCCAGCCGCAACGACAACGTGATCAGCGGTCACCTCCTCGCCCCGCACCGACCGCAGCGTCATCTGTCCCGCGTGCTCATCGGCTTCGGCGACCGTCCAGTCCTCGTGGACGGTCGCGCCCGCCTCGCGGGCCAGGGCGGTCATGGCGTGCACGGCGGCTTCGGCGTCGACCACGCCGGCTGCCGGGTGCCACACGGCCGGCCCCGACGTGCGGATGCCGGGCCAGCGCGCGGAAACCGCGGCGGGGGACAGGATCTCGTGCTCGACGCCGACCTCGGCCAGGACCGCGGCCATCTTCTCCGGGCGGCGCATGGCGCCGAAGTCGAGCGAGCCGGTCGGCCGGAACAGGGTCTGCCCGGACGCATCCTCCAACTCGGCCCAGTGGTCGCGGGCCCGCGCGACGAGCCGCGCGTAGAAGGGGTCGGGGTAGGCGTACCGGAAAATGCGGGCCGAGCCGTGCGAGCTGCCCCGCGGATTGGCGGGCACCGCCCGCTCGAGGAGCGTGACCTCCACGCCCAGCTGAGCCAGCCGCCAGGCCGTCGCCGACCCGGCCAGCCCGGCCCCGACGACAGCAACCGACCGTGTCATCGAGGGCTTCCGGGGATCCAGTCGGTGCCGGCGAGGGGGACTCGGGCCATGGCGGCGGCCTCGATGGTGACCGCGACCAGGTCTTCCGGCTCGAGGTGGGTGACGTGGGCCTTGCCGCAGGCGCGGGCGATGGTTTGCGCCTCCATGGTGAGCACGCGCAGGTAGTTGGCGAGGCGGCGGCCGCCCTCGACCGGATCGAGCCGGTCGGCCAGGGCCGGGTCCTGGGTGGTGATGCCGGCCGGGTCGCGGCCGTCCTGGAAGTCGTCGTAGAAGCCGGCGGCCGAGCCGAGCGCCTCGTAGCCGGCGGCCCAGCGCGGGTCGTTGTCGCCGAGGGCGATCAGCGCGGCGGTGCCGATCGCGACCGCGTCCGCGCCGAGGGCGAGAGCCTTCGCGACGTCGGCGCCGGTGCGGATGCCGCCGGAGACGATCAGCTGCACGCCCTTCGCGCCCTGCCGGTGCACGCCCAACTCCTGCAACGCCTGAACGGCCTGGGGGAGCGCGGCGAGGGTGGGGATGCCGACGTGCTCGATGAAGACGTCCTGGGTGGCGGCGGTGCCGCCCTGCATGCCGTCGACCACGACCACGTCGGCGCCGGCGTGCACGGCCAGCTTGACGTCGTAGTAGGTGCGCGAGGCGCCGATCTTGACGTAGATCGGCTTCTCCCAGTCGGTGATCTCGCGTAGCTCCTGGATCTTGATGGTGAGATCGTCGGGGCCGGTCCAGTCCGGATGCCGCGAGGCGCTGCGCTGGTCGATGCCCTGCGGCAGGGTTCGCATCGCGGCCACCCGCTCGTTGATCTTCTGGCCGAGCAGCATGCCGCCGCCGCCCGGCTTCGCGCCCTGGCCGAGCACCACCTCGATGGCGTCGGCGCGGCGCAGGTCGTCCGGGTTCATCCCGTAGCGCGACGGCAGATATTGGTAGACCAGGTGCTTGGACTGGCCGCGCTCCTCCGGCGTCATGCCGCCGTCGCCGGTGGTGGTGGAGGTGCCGACCGCCGAGGCGCCCCGGCCGAGGGCTTCCTTGGCGTGTGCGGAGAGGGCGCCGAAGCTCATCCCGGCGATCGTCACCGGGATGTCGAGGTGCAGCGGGAACGCCGCGTTGCGGCCGCCGAGCACGACGTCGGTGCCGCACGCCTCCCGGTAACCCTCGAGCGGGTAGCGCGACATGCTCGCGCCGAGGAACAGCAGGTCGTCGAAGTGCGGGAGCGCCCGCTTGGCGCCCCAGCCCCGGATGTCGTAGACACCGGTGGCGGCTGCGCGCTGGATCGCGTGGATGGTCGCCCGGTCGAACGTGGCCGATTCGCGGAGACCGCGTGCTGCGTAGCTCATCAGTACTCGTTCCCTGCGTGGAAGTGGTAGAGCTGCCGGGCCGAGCCGTACCGCGTGTAATCGGCGGTGTCGTCGTCGTAGCCGGCTCGCTCCAGCAATGAGCGCAGCTCGGCGTGGTGCTCGGCGCGCATGTCCTTGGCGATGCAGTCGGCGCCGAGCGAGGCGACCTTGCCCCGCACGTACAGCCGCGCCTCGTAGATCGAGTCGCCGAGCGCCTCGCCGGCGTCGCCGCGCACGACCAGCCGGCCGGCCTGGGCCATGAACGCGCTCATGTGGCCGATGCCGCCGCCGACCACGATGTCCGCGCCCTTCATCGAGATGCCGCACCGGGCGGCGGCGTCGCCGGTGATCACCAGCAGCCCGCCGTGCGCGGTGGCGCCGGCCGACTGGGAGGCGTTGCCCTCCACCCGCACCGACCCGCTCATCATGTTCTCGGCGACGCCGACGCCGGCGTTACCCTCGATGACGACGTCGGCGAGCTGGTTCATGCCGGCGGCGTAGTAGCCGCAGTGGCCCGCGATGACCACGTGAAGCGGCGTTCGCAGACCGGCGGCGACACTGTGCTTGCCGTTCGGGTGGCTCACCTGCACCCGGCCGCTGCCGAGCCGGTGCAAAGTTAAGTTGACCTCGCGCAGCGGTGTTTCGGAAAGGTCGAATGTCAGCGAGTCCATGCGTAGATCCGTTCCGGCTCGGGTTCGAAGATGCGCGCCGTCTCGATCCCGGGCAGCCCGACCAGGGCGCGGTATTCCGACGCCATCGCCACCCACGCGCCGGTCTCGGCGATGACGGCCGGCTTGCAGGCGATCGCGTCCCGCACGACCGCGAACGAGTCGCGGTTGGAGACCAGCAGCGTGTAGAAGCCGTCGAACTCGGCGCACAGGCTCTTCAGGGCGCTCTCCACGTCGCGCCCGTCGGCCAGCGCCTGCGCGACGTAACGGGCGCCGACCTCGGTGTCGTTGTCGCTGTCGAAGACCACCCCGCGGGCCTTCAGGTGGCGGCGGATGGTCGCATGATTGGCGAACGACCCATTGTGTACGAGGCATTGGTCCGGCCCGACCGCATACGGATGCGCGCCGCCCGGGGTGACCGCGGACTCGGTGGCCATCCGGGTGTGGCCCACGCCCTGCCAGCCCTGCGCCTGTTCCAGCTTCCAGCCGGCCGCCAGCTCCCGCGGATGACCGACGTCCTTGAGCACGGTCAGTTCCGCGCCGAAGCCGGCGATCAGCGCATCCGGCAGCGCGCTTCGAACCGCGGCGACCAACTGGCCGACCGGGACCGGGGCGTGCACGACCTTGGTCTGGCCGAGGTCGATGACGGTCGCGCCGAGCTCGTCGAACGACGGCACCGCCGCGGCCAGCACGGTCACGGTCGCGTGCCCGGGCGGCGACCACCGTGGATCGCCGTAAACCGCCACGCCGGCCGAGTCGGCGCCGCGTTCGGACATCTCGCAGAGCATCCCGGTCAGCAGCTCACCGAGCCGCGGATACAGCTCCGGATCGCGCAGGTGCAGACCGACGATTCCGCACATACTGGGTCTCCCTCCTAGAACGCCGTCAGGTACTGGTCGATCTCCCAGGCCGACACCGCGCTGTGCCAGGCGAAGAATTCATCCCGCTTGAGCTGCGCGAAGTACGAGGCCACCCCGCCGCCGGCCGCGTCGAGCACGCCGGTGAGCAGGTCGTCGGCCTCGAACGCGGCTACGGCGTCGAGCAGGGTGCGGGGGAGCGGATCGCCCTTCGCCTCACCGGCGCCGGGCCGGCCCGGATCCAGCGCTCGCGCGATGCCGTCGAGCCCGGCGCCGAGCGCGCCCGCGATGGCCAGATAAGGGTTGGCCGACCCGTCACCGCCTCGCAACTCGACCCGCTGGTCGTCGGGTACCCGTACGTAATGAGTCCGGTCGTTGCCGCCGTAGGTGGCGAATTTCGGCGACCAGGAGGCGCCGGACGCGGTCGAGACGGCGCCGGTCCGCTTGTAGGAGTTGACCGTCGGCGCGAGCAGCGCCTGCAACGCGCAGGCGTGCTCCAGAACCCCGGCGACGAAGCCGTACGCGATGGGCGACAGCCCGAGCCCGCGGTCGTCGCCGCTCGCCGGGAAGACGCGCTCCTCGCCGGCGGTCAGCGACATGTGCAGGTGCAGCCCGGTGCCGGTGCGGTCGGCGAACGGCTTGGGCATGAACGTCGCCGTCATGCCACGCTGCTCGGCCAGCATCGTCAGCAGGTACCGCAGCGTGATGACCCGGTCCGCGGTGGTGAGCGCCTCGGCGTACGCGAAGTTCTGCTCGAACTGCCCGTTGCCGTCCTCGTGGTCGTTGGCGTAGTTGCCCCAGCCGAGCTCGTTCATCGCCGTCGACACGGCGGTCAGGTGCTCGTACATCCGGGTCACGCCGCGCGCGTCGTAGCAAGGCTGGGCGGCGACGTCGAGCGCGTCCGCGGGCTTGAGCCCACCCCGCCCGTCCCGCTCGACCAGGAAATACTCCACCTCGGCGCCGACCCAGGGCTGGAAGCCGGCCTCGGCCGCGCGGGCCAGCATCGCCTTGAGGATCACCCGCGGCGCGTACTTCCACGGCTTGCCCTCGACGTGCGGGTCGCAGTGGACGATCGCGAGCCCCGGCTTGAGGAACGGCACCGGGGTGAACGAGGCCGGGTCCGGCACCGCCATCAGATCGGGGTCACTGGGCTGCTGCCCGATGGCGCCGACGGCATAACCCGCGAAGCCCACCCCTTCGGTGGCCAGCGCATCGATGGCTTCGACCGGCACGAGCTTGGCGCAGGGCTTACCCCGCAGGTCAACAAAGAGCGCCAGAACGAATCGCACGCCGGCCGCCTCAGCGAGCCGGCCGAGCTCGGTTGCTTGCGACACGTGACCTCCCGATGTGATTCTTCACAAGAAACTCTGTTTCTCAAGAGTGAACAGAGCTTCTGTTTCAGAAAATCGCGAGTTCCGTGACGGTCAGATGTCCCGGTCTCGGTCAGCCGAAGTGATCAGCCGGGTCGGTTTGTAGTAGCCAGACCAGCGGCATCTTCGCGTGTTCGGCGTAGGTGTCTGCTCCGGAAAGCTGATAGAGGGTCACCGTCTGGGCGTCGTCGCGGTCGACGACCCAGTACTGGGGGATGCCGGCCGAGGCGTATTCACGGCGCTTGGTGACCTCGTCCATTGCTTCCGAACCGGGTGAGACGATCTCGATCACCAGGAGGAGTTCGGCGACCGGCAGCCAGACTCCGCGCGGCGGAGCTTTGCCCCAGACGCTCACGTCGGGGATCCGGCCCCCGTCCCGTCGGGATCCGGGAACGCGGATGCCGGCAACCTGAAGCACCTGCTGGGCCGGCCAGCCCGCCATGATCAGCCACGCGAGGAGGCGGCTGGCGATCTGCGCATGTTCCGAGTCCGCGGGCGGCATGACGGACAAGACTCCCTCAGGGCTGGTCTCGTATCGATGGCCGTTCTGATCCGAGGCGTTCATCGCAGCCAGGTCGTCGAGCGTCACCACGGCGGGCATGTGCATGCCGACAGTCTCCGCGCCCATGCGGTCATCGTACGAGACGGCGTTGCGTGCTCGCCGATTTCGCCCGGCAACGAGTTGCCGCCCAGGCGGTGAGGCGTTTGCTCGCAGTGGCTTGCTCATGCTCTGTGACTATAGTCGAGCGACAACCCGAAGTCGAGGCCTTCGACCGCCGCGACCGCGCGGTCGCGGCGGTGGTCGCCGCCGCCGCACCGATGAACCGCCGGTCAGCTGTTCTCCTCGATGTATTTGGCCGGGTCCTTGTCGGCGAACGACAGGCCCTTGCCCTGCGGGTGCTCTCCGAAGAAGCGCAGCCAGCGGGCCCCGAGTTCGAGGCGCAGCTCCTTGCTTGCGTGCTTACGGAAGTCGGGGAGCACCTCGTCCTCCTCCTCGGCCAGGTGCTCGCTGTTCTCGGTGCGCGCCTTCCACACTCCCTTCCACCAGGCGTCCGAGCCCACCGGGTGGTTACTAGCCTCGTCGATCCCGTCCCGGATCTTGTTGTGGTCGCGGATCGCGTCGTCCGTCTCTTCCTCGGCGTCATCGCCGCCCGCATCCGTGAGCAGGTGCGGGTAGAGGATCTCCTCCTCCTCCGCGTCGGCGTGGATGTCGAGATGCAGTGCGAGCGGCGTCCAGATCGCCTCCAGCTCCTGCGGCGACTGCGCATCGTCCAGCCGGGCGAACCCGAGCCGGAACCGGTGGTGGTCGTCGAGGATCAACGCGGTGATGTCATCCATGACAAGCACGCTAAGGCCCGGCGCCGGCTCACGCCCGCCGACAAGCTGGCCCGTCACCGCTGGGTGCCAGGAAGCCGCCGGGAAAGGCCGGATACCGCCCACTAATATGGCCGCGTCTGAGGTGGCGACGAGACGAGGCGACATGCGATGGTTCCGGCGGACACGTGACGAGCGGCTCGATCCACCGGACGCGGCCCGGCGGATGGTGATGATCAACGATGTCCGGCAGCGTTTCGGTGTTCATCAGCAGGGGTTGTTCCAGGACCAGGCGGCTGCGGTCGCGGAGGCGCTGACCGGGCCGGACGGCGTCGCGGCAGCGGCCGGAATCGTGCACGAGTTCGCCGATTCGGCGCATGCGGAGATCCAGCGGCTGGCCGCCGAGCTTTCCCGCCAGGTCAGGTACCAGTTCGTCGTGGACCGCGCCAACTACCGGCCGATGTGGCGGGAGGCCAGGCCGGATCTGCGGTGGCCGCTGTTCAACCTGCCGTGCGGTCTGTTCCCGTACATCCACGTCGCCGGGGCCGTCCGGGCGATCAGCGCCCAGGCGAAGCTCACGACCGACCAGAGCCGGCTGCACGATCATCTCTTCGAGATTCTCGACCTGACCATCGCGGGCTGGGAGTTCGCCTCGGTCCGGGTCGACACCGACGGCGCGGCGCTGGCCAGCCTGCTGATCACCACTGCCCGCGACCTCCGCACGACGATGAGCAAGGAGCCGCCCCTCCCGCTCCCGGTCCGCGAACTGATGCGCAACAACAACACCATCGAGGTGTACGCACCGGACGCGCACCGCATCGTCGGCGGCATCAACCCGGGCCGGGAGATGCGCGAGACTCTCCTGGCCTGACGCGCACCGGCCGGACGGCGTCGGCTAGCCTGTCCACATGCGACGCTTCCACGAGGAGGACCTCACCGGCGCGGAATTCCGCGAGAGCGACCTGAGCGGGGCGCGGATGGTGGGCGTGTTCATGCAGGGCGCCGAGATCGACGGCCTGGTCAGCGATCTGGTGGTCAACGGGGTCGAGGTGATGCCGTACGTGGAGGCGGAGCTCGACCGTCGTCACCCGGTTCGGCTGCTGATCCGCTCGGATGAGCCGGCCGACCTGCGGGAGGCCTGGCGGCAACTGCAGGACGACTGGGCGGCAACCACCGAGCGGGTTCGGTCCATGCCCGAGAACAGCGAACATCAGGGCGTCGACGGCGAGTGGTCGATGGTCGAGACCCTGCGCCACCTGGTCTTCGTGCACGACTCCTGGTTCCGGCGCTGCGTGCTCGGGCTCACCGAGCCGTTCACGGCCATGGGACTGGGCCCACCGTCGGTCACGGACCAGGACGCCCGGGCGAGCCTCGACGAGGTGCTCGCCGTGCGGGGCCGGCAGGCTTCAACAATCGAGACATGGCTGGCCGAGGTCGCGCCGGACCAGCTTGCGAAGACCGCGCCGGTCCCGGACGACGACAGATGGCCGCCGTACGCCAAGGGGCGGACAGTGCGGCAATGCCTCGGCACCGTGCTCAACGAGGAATGGGCGCACCACCGGTTCTGCGAGCGTGACCTGGACAAACTCTGAGCCGTCAGGTGGCCGCCAGGAGGGCGCCCAGCGCCGCGATGGTGGTCGCCTCGGTCAGGTATTTTGCGTTGCCGGTCAGGTCGTACGCCTGGATCCAGGCCAGCCCCCACCAGCCGGCGTCGTCGACGGCACGGCTGATGAAGTCGCCGTCGATCGGGTCGCTGCTGCGCGCACCGGCCGGGAAGGCGACCTTGTTGACGGTGAACGTGCGGTCGACCGCCCACAGGTAGTCGGTGCGGCCGGTGCGCTTCATCCAGCTCATCACCGCGGTGATGGTGTCGGCGGAGTTCCACCAGCTCGACGACCACCACGCGGTGTCCGGCCGGTAGGCCCACATGAGCGCGTCGGCGGCGGCCGCGGCCCGGTCGGTCGCGGGGCGGGCCCCGGCCGTACAACTGCCGTTGTTTCCGATCACCGCGCGGCCGCAGGCGCGCACCGCGCCGCCGTACAGCAGCGCCTTGGTGTCGCGGGTGGCGGCGAGGGCGGTACGGGCGCCGGTGACCCGGGTCGGGGTGGACCAGGTTGCGCCCTCGTCCCAGGTGCGGTCGAGCCAGACCTCGTCGCCGGTGGCGCCGCCGGTGATCGTCGCCCAGGCCATCCCGCGGCTGTCGGTGTGCAGGGCGATCGTCCGGCCGCTCAGCGTGGTGGCCGGCACCGGCTGGCTGTCCCCGCTGCCGGTGGCGCCGCCGTCGCAGACCGCGTCGCACGCCTGGAGGTGAACCCAGTCGGTGCACTGCACGCCGGCCGCGTCCCCGCAGGCCCGGATCATGCCGCGGCGGTGGGCGGCCGGGTCGGCGAGGTTGTACATCAGCGTGCGGGTGCCGCTCCAGGTGCTGGGGATGGACGCCTTCCCGAGCACCCTTCATGCCCTACATATTGATGATGGTGAAAGTCCTTCGGTAGGGATTGTTAACCGAGCCTGCCCTTTCGTCCCACCCTCTCCTAGATACGGAACGTGGAGACCAGGCGGCTCAGCTCGGTGGACATGCGGGACAGCTCGGCGGTGGCCTCCTGCGTCTCGGACACGCCATGACTGGTGCGCTGGGCCGCCGCCGCCACGCCGGTGATGTTCTGGGCGATCGCCACGGTGCCGCTGGACGCCTCCGACACGCTGCGGTTCATCTCGGCGGTGGTGGCGGTCTGCTCCTCCACCGCCGAGGCGATGGTCGTCTGGAACTCGCTGATCCGCTCGATGACGACCGAGATCTCCTCGATCGCGGTGACCGCCCCGCTGGTGTCGGACTGGATGGCCTGCACCCGGCGGGAGATGTCCTCGGTGGCCCGGGCGGTCTCCTGAGCGAGGTCCTTGACCTCGCTGGCGACCACCGCGAAGCCCTTGCCCATCTCGCCGGCCCGGGCGGCCTCGATGGTGGCGTTGAGCGCGAGCAGGTTGGTCTGCTCGGCGATCGAGGTGATCGTCTTGATGACGTTGCCGATCTCGGCCGACGAATCGCCGAGCTTGTTCATCGTGGCCGACGTCGCCGAGGTGACCGTGACCGCCTCGGCGGCGACCCGGGCCGCCTCGCTGGCGTTCTGCGAGATCTCCCGGATCGACGCGCCCATCTCCTCGCTGCCGGCCGAGACCGTCTCGACGCTGCGCGACACCTCGTCGGCCGCCGCCGACACCGCGTGCGCCTGCGCGGCGGTCTCGTCGGCGGACGCCGCGATCTGGGTGGTCGCGCCGGCCATCCGGTTGCTCGCCGCGTCCAGCGACGTCGACGCCCCGGCCATGGTCGAGACCGTGGCCTGCAGGGTTCCCATCGCCTCGTCCAGCGCGACCGCCATCTGGCCGACCTCGTCGCGGGAGGCGATGCCGGCCCGCGCGGTGAGATCGCCGCCGGCCAGGCGCCGCAGGGTGGCCCGGACCACCTCGAGATCACGCCGGATGAGATTGCCGATCAGCATGCCGAGCAGGGCGGCCAGCACCACCCCGGCGGCCAGCGCCACGATCATCCACACTCGCGCCGATCGGGCCGCCGCGCGTGACTCGGCCGCGTGCTTGGCCGCCGCGTCGGTCTCCGCTGTGTACAACGCATGCAGCGCGTCACCGGAGGCGATCGAGAACGGACGGGCGACGTCGAAGTTCAGCTTGTACGCCGCTCGCCACTTCCCGGCGGCGCTCAGTGGCAGGACCTGGTTCTTCACGACATCGACGAACTTCGGCCACTGTTCGTTGTAGGTGTCCAGCTGCTTGCGGGCCGCGGCGTCCAGCGTGGCCGGATCGATCGTGGCCATCATCGTGTCGATGTCCGCGACCTCGGTGTCGATCGCCGCCGAGAATTTCTGGAAACCGGTTGACGTCTGATCGAGGATGTGATCCAACATGTCGAGTCGCGTGCGCAGGCCCGCGGCCTCGACCAGGCCGAGCGTGGCCAGCGGTTGCGTGCGCTCAGCTGTTACCGGGGTCAGCATCCAACTACCCGTTCGTCCGCTGCTTCGAAAGACTTAGCAGCAGCCGCGAGGGGTTATTGATGGTTTTCGACGGGCTCGGCGTGCCGTCCGGGTTCGTAACGTCAGACCATGCGTATTGGACTCATCGGGCTCGGGCGCATCGGCGCCTTCCACGCCGGCACGCTCAGCGGCATCCCGGCCATCGACTCGCTCGTCGTCACCGACGTGGCGCCGGACCGGATCAAGCACGTCGTCGACCTCTACGGGGCCGAGGCCGCCGGCTCGGTCGGCGCGCTCCTGGGCGCGGACGTCGACGGCGTCATCGTCGCGGCCGGCACCGACATGCACGCCGACCTCATCCTGGCCTGTGTGGCGGCCGGGCTGCCGGTGCTCTGCGAGAAGCCGGTCGCGCGCAGCGGGGCCGAGGGCGCGGCGCTGCTGCGCCGGCTCGCCGGCTCCGACGTGCCGGTGCAGATCGGCTTCCAGCGCCGCTACGACGCCGGGATGGCCGCCGCCAAGGCCGCCGTCGACCGGGGCGAGCTCGGCTGGATCACCACGGTTCGCTCCACCACGCTCGACCCCGAGCCGCCGTCCGAGGCGTACATCGCGACGTCCGGCGGCATGTTCCGCGACTGCGGCGTGCACGATTTCGACACCATCCGGTGGATCACCGGACAAGAGGCCATCGAGGTGTACGCGGTGGGCAGCAACCGCGGCGACCAGTTCTTCACGAAGTACGGCGACGTCGACACCGCCACGGCCGTCGTCACGTTCGCCGACGGGGCGCTCGGCGTCGTTTCCAACACCCGTTACAACGGGCGCGGCTACGACGTACGCCTGGAAGTGCACGGCTCGCGGGACAGCGTCGCCGCCGGCATCGACGACAAGTGGCCGATCCGCTCCACCGAACCCGGCGCCACCCACCCCGGCGGTGAGCCGCACCGGTTCTTCATGGACCGCTTCCAGCCCGCCTTCCGCGCCGAGTTCGAGACGTTCCTCGACGTCGCCGCGGGCAAACTGCCGTCGCCGTGCACCGTGGCCGACGGCCTGGAGGCCGACTGGATAGCCGAGGCCTGCACCCGGTCCGCGGCCGAGCACCGCCCCGTGCGGATCGACGAGGTCCGTGTCTAAAAGGGCAACAATATTTACGGTAATGGATCCGTGTATTAACATCCTGTAACGCAAAGGCTCGAACATTTTCGAGCATAAGCGCACGCGGGAGGTCATGGTGGATCGTCGTTCGCTCCTGAAGGCGGCGGCAGTCGTGCCGCTGGCCCCCGCGCTCGCCGCGGCCGCCGCCCCCGGATACGTGACCAACCGGGCGCCGCTCCAGCCCGATGCCTTCCTGCGGCTGCCGCCCGGCGCGGTGAAGGCCGGCGGCTGGCTCGCCACGCAACTGGGCTACCAGCTGAGCGGGATCAACGGGCGGATGACCGAGATCTCGCACTTCCTGCAGTACGCCAACACCGGCTGGATCCACCCGGACCTCGCCGGCTGGGAGGAAGTCCCGTACTGGCTGAAGGGCTTTGCCAGTCTGGGTTTCGTGACCGGCGACGCCCGGGTGCAGACCGAGACCACCAAATGGGTCAACGGCGTGCTCGCCACCCAGTCCGGCGACGGCTTCTTCGGCCCTACCGGCCTGCGCACCAGCCTCGGCGGCGGCCCGGACTTCTGGCCGCACATGCCGATGCTGCACGCGCTGCGGTCCTACGGCGAATACACGAGCGACAGCCGGATCGTGCCGTTCTTCACGCGCTTCTTCCAGTTCGTCAACGCCCAGGGGGCGAGCGCCTTCAACCAGAGCTGGGGCAGTCAGCGGTGGGCGGACACCCTCGAGGTGGTGTTCTGGACCTACAACCGGACCGGCGACAGCTTCCTGCTCGACCTGGCCCGCAAGATCCACGCGAACTCGGCGAACTACCTCAACAACCTGCCGTCACTCCACAACGTCAACCTCGCGCAGGGTTTCCGCGAGCCGGCCGTCTACTCGGTCCTGTCCGGCGACACCGCCCACCGGCAGGCCAGCTACCACGACTACAACACGATCATGACGTCGTACGGCCAATTCGCCGGTGGCGGGTTCGCGGGTGACGAGAACGCGCGGCCCGGCTTCGGTGACCCGCGGCAGGGCTTCGAGACGTGCGGGATCGTCGAGTTCATGGCCAGCCACGAGATCCTCACCCGGATCACCGGCGACCCGGTCTGGGGCGACCGCACCGAGGACCTCGCGTTCAACTCGCTGCCCGCCGCCCTCGACCCGCAGCAGCGCGGCATCCACTACATCACCAGCGCGAACAGCATCGCGCTGCTGGACCAGCCCGGCCACTCGGGGCAGTTCCAGAACTCGTTCGCGATGCAGGCGTACATGCTCGGCATCGACAACTATCGCTGCTGCCCGCACAACTACGGCATGGGCTGGCCCTACTACGTCGAGGAGATGTGGGTCGCCACCCCCGACAGCGGATTGGCGGCGATCTTGCACGGCCCGTCGACCGTCACGGCCAAGGTCGGTGCCGGCACCACGATCTCGATCAAGACCGAGACCAACTACCCATTCAACGACACGATTGCGTACGCCGTGAGCACCCCGACACCGGCCTCGTTTCCGCTCTACCTGCGCATCCCGGGGTGGTGCGCCAACCCCTCGCTGACCGTGAACGGCGTGTCCTCTCCGGTCGCGGCCGGTCCGGCGTACGCAAAGATCTCGCGCAGTTGGGTCAATGGCGACAAGATCGTGCTGAAGCTCCCGATGCAGGCCCGGACCCGCACCTGGACGGCGAACCACAAGTCGGTGTCGGTGGATTTCGGCGCGCTCACGTTCTCCGCGGCCATCACCGAGAACTGGTCGCAGACCGGCGGCACCTCGACCTGGCCGACACGCGAGGTGCGACCGGGCTCGGCCTGGAACTACGGACTCGACGGCGCCACCTCGTTCGCGGTCACAACCGGCCTGGGCAACGCCAACGACCCGTTCACCCCGTCGACCGCGCCGATCAGGATCACCACCCCGGTGCGGAAGATCCCGGCCTGGCAGCCCGATGCAGACACGATCGTCACCCCGCTGCAGGACAGCCCGACGCCGTCGACCGAACCGGTCGAGCAGCTCACCCTGATCCCGATGGGCGCCGCCCGGCTGCGCATCACGTCGTTCCCGGTGATCGGCGCCGGCACTCCGTGGCAGACGGCCGGCGTCGCCTTCCGCATCCAGAACCAGAACAGCGGCAAGGTCCTCGGCGTCGACGGCATGTCGACCGCGAACAGCGCCCGCGTCGTGCAGTTCACCGACAACGGAACGGCCGACCATCGCTGGCGCCTGGTCGACAACGGCGACGGCTGGCTGAAGATCCAGAACGTCAACTCCGGCAAGCTCCTGGGCGTAGACCTGATGTCCACCGCCGACTCGGCGCAGGTCGTGCAGTTCGAGGACAACGGCACCGCCGATCACCTGTGGCAGGTGCTCGACAACGGCACCGGCTACGTCCGGGTGAAGAACAAGAATTCCGGCAAGGTCCTCGCGGTTTCCGGCGCGTCCACCGCCGACTCGGCTTCGATAACGCAGTTCACCGACAACGGCTCGGCCGACCACAACTGGCGCCTGATCCCGGACGGCAACGTCAAGCTCCAGGTCACCCACACCGGCCAGGTGCTGGCCATCAACAACATGTCCACCACGAACGGCGCCCAACTGCAGCAGTACCCGGCGGTGGGCTCGGCCGACCACGTCTGGAAGTTCCAGGACGCGGGCAGCGGCTGGTTCGCCGTCATCAGCACGATGGACGGCAAGTGCGTGGACATCGCCGCCCAGTCCGCGGCGGACGGCGCGAAAGCGGTGCAGTGGGACTACGTCGGCGGCACCAACCAGCAGTGGCGCCTGGCCTGGTCGTCCGCGAACGTCTTCGCCCTGGTGGCCCGGCACAGCGGCAAGCTCCTGGAGGTCCAGGGCCAGTCCACCGCCAACAGCGCCGACGTCGGCCAGTGGCCCGACCTGGGCCTGGCCAGTCAGCGCTGGCGCATCATTCCAGGCTGACTGCCGCTGGTGTCGGACTCGGAAGACCGGCCGATCAGCGCCGGTTCATCAACCCGGCCTGGGCGCGCAGGTGGACGGCGGCCCAGGTGCGATAAGGCCGCCACGCCTCGGCGAGCTCGTTGCGGTTGGCGTCGCTGCCGTAGCGGTCGGCGATCGCGGCGGCCAGCCGGGGCTCGTGCTGGGGCAGGGCGTCCGGGTGGTTGGCGCCGCGCAGCACGACCAGCTCGGCGGCGAACGGGCCCAGCCCCTTGACCTGCCGGACCTCGGCGATCGCCTCGGCCGCGCTGCTTTCCCGGAGCCGGGCGCCGTCCAGCACGCCGTCCAGGGCGGCCTCGGCGACCGCGTGCAGGTATTCGGTCTGGCGGCCGAACAGGTCGAGATCGAGCGACCGGAGCCGGGCAGGGTCGGGGAACGCGCCGTCGTGGCCGTGTCGGGCGATCAGGTCGGCACGGGTCTGGGCCGCCTGCGACATGCGCACCCGCTGGGTCAGCACCGCCCAGACCGCGGCCTCGTACGGCGAGTGGAAGCCGCACGGCCGGAAGCCCGGCATCTCGCGCTGGGCCTCGCCGATCACCGGGTCGCGCTCGCCGACCTCCGGCCAGCCGCGGCCGTCGACGTCGAGCGAGAGGAACCGGGCGACCTGCGCCGCGGCCGCGGTCAGATCACCCATCCCGTCGACCGTGAGGTGCGCGGTCGTGCCGTCCTGCCGGACCGTCGCGGCGGCCCGGGTCCAGTCGTCCTCGACCAGGAAGACGGTGCGCAGCGCTCCGTCGCCGGGCTGGCCGCGCAGCGCGGCGGGGGAGAAGCCCTCCCAGAACGCCCGGCTGGTGGCCAGCGACCAGGGGCCGGCCACCTCCCGCTCGGACGTTGCGGTGCTCACGCGCTCCGCTTCGGCAGCACCCAACCGGGCCGCGGGAAGTGGCATGTGTAGCCGTCGGGGAGGCGCTCCAGGTAGTCCTGGTGCTCGGGCTCGGCCTCCCAGAACGGGCCGGCCGGGACGACCTCGGTGACGACCTTGCCGGGCCAGAGGCCGGAGGCCTCCACGTCGGCGATGGTGTCCTCGGCGACGCGCTTCTGCTCGTCGCTGGTGTAGAAGATGGCCGACCGGTAGCTCAGGCCGATGTCGTTGCCCTGCCGGTTGAGCGTGGTCGGGTCGTGCACCTGGAAGAAGAACTCCAGCAGGTCGCGGAACGAGGTGACCGACGGGTCGAAGACGATCTCGAGGGCCTCGGCGTGGGTGCCGTGGTTGTAGTACGTGGCGTTCGGAACGTCGCCGCCGCTGTAGCCGACCCGGGTGCTGAGCACGCCGGGACGGCGGCGGATGAGTTGCTGCATGCCCCAGAAGCAGCCGCCGGCCAGGATGGCGGTTTCGGTTTCGCTCATGCCCGCAACGGTACCGCTGTGGCCAGGAGCATCCACAAAGTTCCCGGCCGTACTTTGTCAGGCTTTTGGGTCGGCTGTCCGTTTAGCGTCGGCATTGATAGCCGGGCCGGTGATGAGTTGATCATCACGCTTCACCGTCGCGGGGGAGCCGCACGGGGCCGCCATCCGGTTCCCGGTCAACGACCACCCGAGCGACAAGGCCACCTGGGGCCCGATGGCCCTGCAGGTGCGGCCGCCCGCTGGACGACATCTTCGACGCCTGGGTCTACGGCACCGGCCGGCCGAACGTGATTCGCTGAGTCAGCACCTCGAACGGGGTCAGCCGGAGC
Source organism: Actinoplanes sp. NPDC026619 (assembly GCF_040638295.1). Classification (NCBI taxonomy): domain Bacteria; kingdom Bacillati; phylum Actinomycetota; class Actinomycetes; order Micromonosporales; family Micromonosporaceae; genus Actinoplanes; species Actinoplanes sp. NPDC026619. The sequence continues at coordinate 56,972 of NZ_JBEZYA010000001.1, read as the reverse complement.
GGAATCTCGCCGGTCCGCACGGTTGGCCCCGCGGGCTGTTCGAGCAGCGACGCGGTGCGCACGTCGACCACCCCGGTGTGGACCTGCAGCGTGCCGGTCGCGCGCCGGCCGAGCGACTCGTAGACCCGGACGATCAGGTCGCCGCTGCGGTCGTCGGCCAGCTTCACCGCCGAGATCACGATGCCGTCGCCCTCGACCGACACCACCGGCTCGAACCCGTGATCGCCGGAAACGACCCGCAGCGGCAGGTTCATCGCGATGCCGGCCTCGGTGGCCTCGGCGATCCCGGCCCCGATGACCAGGCCGTAGGAGCAGGTCTGCAACCCCTGGTCGGTCTCCGGGTCGGGGAAGCGCGGCGCGCGCAACAACGACAGCCGTACGGTCGTGGTGGTGGCGGTGCGGGTCTGGTCGTAGCCGTAGGTCGAATCGGTGACCAGCGCCGCCCCGAAACCCGGTTCCTCGACCACGACGTACCGGTGCATGGAGGTCTCGAATTTCGCCGCCTCCCAGCTCGTATTGGTGTGCGTGACCCGTTTCTGATAGCCGAATTGGGTTTCCGCGGCGACGTATTCGGCGCGGATGTCGAACGGGAACGCCACCTTGAGGAACTTCTCCGTCTCGTGCCAGTCGGTCTCCTGGTCGATCCGCAGCATCCGGCTGCCCGGCGCGAGGGTGAGCGTCTGCTTGACCCGCGAATTGCCGAACGCTCGCACGATCGTGACGCGGTCCGGGCCTCGTTCCAGTGATTCCACCGCGCGCAGATCGGTCACCCGGTTGCGATAGAAACGGTCGACGTCCCAGGCGTCCCACATGTTCGGGAAATCCTGGTGGAGTTGCAGCAGATTGCCCTCCATCCCGGGCGCGATGGCGTCGCGCCCGGTGGCGATATCGATCGCCGAGGTGATCAGGCCGTCGTCCGAGATGGTCACCGAGACGATGCCGTTGGTGAGAGGCATGCCGCTCTTCTTTTCGTGCCGAGCCGCCGAAAGTGCCGCTACACCATTCTGTGAGAACGGCGCCGGATTCAACGCGATCTCCCGGTCACCCTCGCCTACCAGCGCGCGTTGCGCCCGGCCGATCAATTCTTCGGCCGCTTCGCGGATTCGGGCGTACGCCGCGACCGCCTCCCGATGAACCCACGCGATCGACGTCCCCGGCAGAATGTCGTGGAACTGGTGGAGCAGAACGTCCCGCCACAGCGCGTCGATCTCGTCGTACGGATAGGGCAGCCCGGCCCGGACCGCGGCCGTCGCCGCCCACAGCTCCGCCTCGATGAGCAGGTGTTCGCTGCGCCGATTTCCCTGCTTGGTGCGGTGCTGGCTGGTCAGCGTCGCCCGGTGCAATTCCAGATAGAGCTCGCCGACCCAGACCGGCGGATTCTCCACTTCGGCACGGGTCCGGTCGAAGAAGTCGTTCGGATGCTCCCAGCGCACGGTCGCGCTGCCCTCCAGATCGCGCAGCCGAACCGCCCGCCCGGCCATCTCCCGGGTGGTGCCGCCCCCACCGTCACCCCAGCCGACCGGCGCGATCGACCCGGACGCCACCCGGTTCTCCCGGAATTGCGAACTGGCCCGGGCCAATTCGGCGCCGGACAGCTGCGAATTGTAGGTGTCCATCGGCGGGAAATGGCTGAGGATGCGGGAGCCGTCGATGCCCTCCCAGAGAAACGTGTGATGCGGGAACTTGTTGACCTGGTTCCACGAGATCTTCTGGGTGAAGAACCAGCGGAACCCGGCCCGGCGCATCAATTGCGGCAGCGCGGGGGAGTAGCCGAAACTGTCCGGCAGCCACACCCCCTGGCACTCGACGCCGAACTCCTCGCGGAAGAACCGCTGCCCGTAGGTGAATTGGCGAACCATCGCCTCGCCGGTGGGCATCACGGTGTCGCTCTCCACCCACATGCCGCCGAGCGGGATGAACCGCCCGTCGCTCACCGCTTTGACGACCTGCTCCCACACCTCGGGGCGGTGCTCCTTGAGCCACGCGTATTGCTGGGCGCTGGACATGCCGTACCGGAAATCGGGGTCGAGTTCGAGAAGTTCGGCCATGTTGGTCGCGGTGCGCGCGACCTTGCGAACCGTCTCCCGGACCGGCCAGAGCCAGGCCGAGTCGATGTGCGCGTGCCCGATCGCCGAGATCCGGTGCGCGCTGTGCTCGGCCGGCGCGGCCAGCACATCGCGGAGCTGCTCCCGCGCGGCCGCCGCGGTGCCGGCGATGTCCTGCAGGTCGAGGGCGTCGAGCGCGTTGTCGAGCGCCTGGAGAATCCGCATCCGGCGCGGGCCCGAGCCGGGCAGCGCGGCCTGCAGTTCGAGCAGGACATCAAGATCAAGCATCAGCTCGTACGCCTGCTGGTCGAACAACGCGAGATCCATCCGCCGCGTCGTGTAGAGCGGCGCCGGCGACGACGTACGGACATCGCCCTCGTTCGTCGGCTGAAAACCGGTCAGCGTCGGATTCGACGCCGCTTCCAGGAAGAACTCGATCTCCGCGCCGTCACCGACCGGGATCCACTGGTTCCGCGGATTGATCGACTTCACCGGGCTGCCGTCGGCGCGATAGACCAGCGCCTCGCACTGGAACCCCGGCATGCCGACATCAAATCCAAGATCAACGACTGCTTCGGTACGCCGTCCGCGCCACGCCTGCGGGACGCGCCCCCGAAGCCGGAACCAGGTGGTGCTCCAGGCCGGCCCCCACGGCGTGCCGACCGCATACGGCTCGTAGTCCAGCGCGAGACCCTCGGCCGCCGGGATCGGCTCGCCCGGCAGCGCATGAAACGCCACCTCGAACGGCACGCTGTCGGTGTGGATGGCCGGCCGGATGCGCTCGGTGAGCACGCGAGTGACGCGCCCGACCGTCAGCGAGATGTCATCGTGCATACCCAGACCCTGCCGAACAGACGGCGTGTTGGCCAGATTCGGACGGAACGTGGCCGCCACTCCACTTCTCGGCGCGCGGCCAGGCGACGAGCATTTATGGCATGCGCGCCCAGTTCGTACTCTTCGATGGTTTTGATCCGCTCGACGTCGTTGCCCCGTTCGAGGTGCTGACCGCCGGCGCCGCGTTCCTCGGTGGCGGCCTCGACGTCGAACTCGTCTCCGCGGAAGGACCCCGCACGGTCGTCTCCGGCACCCCCGGCATCAGCCTGACCGCCACCGCCGCACTGGACCCCGGCGCGCCCGGCTACGTCGTCGTGCCGGGCGCGACCGGCCCGACGGAGGGCGATCCGGACGAGGGCGCCGAGACGATCCCGGTGCTGCTCGCCCGCTTCGCCGGAAGCGCCGCCGCACCCTTGCTGCGCCGCGCGCTGGCGGATCCCGCGGTGACGGTCGCGACGGTCTGCGGCGGCTCCCTCGCCCTGGCCATGGCCGGCCTCATCGAGGGACGGCACGCAAACACCCACGTCCTCGGCTTCGACATGCTCGAGGCGACCGGCGTCCACGCGGTCCGCGCCCGGGTGGTCGACGACGGCGACCTGATCTCCGCGGGCGGCGTCACCTCCGGCCTCGACCTGGCGCTCCACCTGCTCGAACGCGACTTCGGCCCACAGATCGCGCACGCGGTCGAACAGCTTTTCGAGTACGAACGGCGCGGAACCGTCTGGACGCGCGCCGGCCGTACCCCCGTCCTGGTCTGATCTTCCGAAGGGCACCTCGTGAGCATCGCCGGAGTCTGGCACCTGCGGATGAAGACGCCGATCGGCACGATCGACGCCGAGTACCGCTTCACCGAGTCCGACGCCGGCCTCACCGGCACCGCGTCCGGGGCCGGCGAGGACGTCGTCCTGGAGAACGTCGTGGCCGACGGCGACCGCGTCACCTGGACCCAGCGCATCACCAAGCCGCTGCGGCTGAACCTCGCCTACGACGTGACGGTCACCGGCGACCGGCTCACCGGGCATTCCCGCGCCGGGCGGCTGCCGCGAAGCCAGGTCACCGGACGTTTCCTGAAACACGGCATAGGTTCGGGTGATGAGCTCACTCGGTAACAGCGGCATCGAGGTCTTCCCGCTCGCTCTCGGCGGCAACACGTTCGGCTGGACCAGCGACGAGGCGACCTCGCATCAGGTGCTGGACGCCTTCGTCGAGGCCGGCGGCAACCTCATCGACACCGCCGACGGCTATTCGGCCTGGGTGCCCGGCAACTCCGGCGGCGAGTCGGAAACCATCATCGGCAACTGGCTGACCGCCCGCGGCAACCGCGACCGGGTCGTCATCGGCACCAAGGTCAGCCAGCACCCGCAGTTCCGCGGCCTGGCCGCGGCCAACGTCGCCGCCGCCGCGGACGCGTCCCTCACCCGACTGAGGACCGACCGCATCGACCTCTACTACGCCCACTACGACGACCCGAACACCCCGCTCGAGGAAACGGCGGGTGCCTTCGACGCCCTGGTCAAGGCCGGGAAGGTCCGCGCGATCGCGGTCAGCAACTACACCGCCGACCGGATTCGCGAGTGGTTCGAGATCGCCCGCCGCAACGACTTCACCCTGCCGGTGGCCGTGCAGCCGCACTACAACCTGGTGAAACGGATCGCCTACGAGCGTGACATCGCCCCGGTCGCGGCGGCCGAGCACCTCGCGGTCGTGCCCTACTACGCGCTGGCCAGCGGCTTCCTGACCGGAAAGTACAAGACCACCGAAGACCTCAAGGGCGCGCCCCGCGGGCAGGCGGCCAACGCCTACCTCTCCGAAGCCGGCCTGCAGGTCATCAAGGTCCTGGAAGACGTCGCCTCCGCCCACGGCGTGGCCCCGGCCACCGTCGCCCTGGCCTGGCTGCGCGGCCGCCCCGGCGTCGCCGCCCCACTGGCCAGCGCCCGCACCACCGAGCAGCTGCCCGCCCTGGTCGCCGCGGCCACCCTGGACCTCACCGCCGACGAGCGCACCGCCCTTGACGAGGTGTCGGCTCAGCTGCCCGAGTGACCGAACTGCCGCGCCACCTGCTCCAGGCGGTCGTGGTAGCCGATCCACCACGAGCGGTCGTCCGAGGGAAGGTTGCTGGTGGTCGGGTTGACCCCCGCCGAGCCGTCGACCAGCTCTCGGACGATGTCGGCATGGCCGGCGTGCCGGTGCGTCTCCGCGATCAGGTGCACCAGGACCCGGTGCAGCGTGACCGCCTGACCTTCCGGCCCCCACCAGGGCACAAAGCCGGGCGCCTCCAGCGGAAGCGCCTCGATCGTCGCGTCGGAGTGTGCCCGGACCCGCCCGTACAGCCCGATGATGTCCTTGATCGACTCGTCCGCCGTGGCCCACATGTCCGCGTTCGGCTCGGCATCCATCCACGGCAACGGCTCCGGAAACGGCCGGTCGAAGACCACGCCAAGATATTCGGCGTCGACCGAGGCCACGTGTTTCACCAGCCCCAGCAGATTCGTGCCGGTCGGCGTCAGCGGCCGCCGCGCGTCGTATTCCGAGGCCCCGTCCAGCTTCCACAACAGGGCGTCCCGGCCCTCATCGAGGTACCGCCGCAGGCCGGCCTTGGCATCGAGATCGGTCATGCGCAAGAGCATGCCACCGGGGTACGACATAAACGCGTTGCCCGCCGCACCCGCTCCCGCCTACCGTAGTCATCACCACCGGAGACCAGGTCAGGAGCAGGCAGATGAAGCGGCATATCGCGATCACCCCGCAGCGGATCACGCCGCGCGGCGTGGCCGGCATGCCCTGTGCCGTCCAGATCAAGCCCGTCCAGACCAAGCCCGTCCAGACCAAGCAAGGCCCCCGGAAGCGGTAACGCCCGAGCAAGGCTCGCGCCGCCGCCCCGATCCGGGACCGGCGGCTTTTTTCTGTCTCCTCACCCTTGAAAACTCCACAGTGGATGGCATGCAAGTCATGCGGTTGTAGCTCAGCAGGGAGAGCGCCACCTTGCCAAGGTGGAGGTCGCCGGTTCGATTCCGGTCAGCCGCTCCAGAAATCGCCAGCGCACTTACGCGACGCGCCTGCCCGGAATGGGCCGCGTGGTCCGAGCGCTGAGGCCGGCCGGCGGGGCCATCACCCTCGCCGGCCGCGATGGGAGCTGAGGTAACCGGCAGCATGACCGGCTCTGGACCGGTCCGTGGGGGTTCGAATCCTCCGCTCCCAGCATCGTCATGCCGGTGCAGCACGACTGGTCGTGCAGCCGACTCGTAATCGGCAGGCAGCGGGTTCGAGTCCCGCCTCCGGCTCTTCGTCGCCGTAGCTCAGCAGGTCAGAGCGCCGCCCTGATAAGGCGGAGGCCGGTGGTTCGAACCCACCCGGCGACACGCATCGGGTTGTGGCGCAGCTTGGTCAGCGCGCTCGCTTCGGGAGCGAGAGGACGCCGGTTCGAATCCGGCCAACCCGACTCATGCGCCGTTAGCTCAATTGGTAGAGCAGCTGACTCTTACTCAGCGGGTTCGGGGTTCGAGCCCCCGGCGGCGCACTTCAGAAAATCCCGCCCGTGTAGCTCAGCGGGAGAGCACCCCGTTCACACCGGGGCGGTCCCAGGTTCGAACCCTGGCGCGGGCACTGTGGCTGTAGCTCAGTGGCAGAGCGCCGGGTCGTGGCCCCGGAGATCGCCGGTTCGAATCCGGCCAGTCACCCTCATGCCCTCGTAGCTCAGCGGAAAGAGCACGGCGTTCCGAGCGCCGGGGCCGCTGGTTCGAGTCCAGCCGGGGGCACGCACGGTCGTATGCCCGAGTGGTCAGGGAGCCGCCTGCAAAGCGGCGCACGCCGGTTCGAATCCGGCTACGGCCTCCGCGCGGCAGACCCCGCACAGCGTCAGCGAGTTCGGCCGGCTCTGGCCGGCGGTCGGCGTCCCAGCGGTGGCTGCCCGGGGCGATCAGGGTGGCGCCGTTGCTGGGGGTGAAGTCGTCGAGCGCCCAGATCACGTTGGTCTCCGCATCCACGTCGCGGGGGAGGGATAGACCCCCGCGTCGAAGTGGAGCGGCTGGGCGCCCTGGCCCGAGTCGACGGCGGCCTCCACCATGGTTACGACCGTCGGCCGTCGCACCAGGGTCGGTTCGGTCACGATGACACCAGTGGCGTCATCACCACATCCGAGCCGGATCTGCATGTCCGCGAGCCTACCGAGGTAGCCAGCCGACGGAGTCTGCACGCACGCTCGGCGGCATGGGCGATCGACAGTTCGGCTAGTCCTCGTCCAGGAACCATCCCTCGGCTTCGTCCTGGGCAAGGGCCCGCGTGTATGCCACGAGCTGACCCAAGAATTCGACTCGGTTGTACTCCCTTCCGATGGAGCGGGCGCACCATTCACCGTTGTCGAGCTTCACAAGAAGGAAGGCGGAATGGAGGGCGGCGCCTCCTGGAAGGGGAGCAACCATCTGGCCGCGCAGAATCTCCTCGCCCGGAATGGGGCGGCGTGTTTCATCCTCGGACACGCGCCCAATTGTTCCCGAGCCTGCGGAAGTATGCGCTCGATTTCCCGATCCGCGGAAACGCTACATGGTCGGGCGAGCGCGGCCGCCGTCAACGCGGCAGATCCGGATGTCGGACCTGTCGCAACACCCCGCGACTACTTAATTCGTCGAGGCGAATAAGGTGCTTCCACGGCCGGTCTTCGCCAGCCGCTGCGCCTGGGCGTACAGCTCGTCCCGTGCCATTGAGTTCGGAACGAACCCGCCCGCCCAGTCGGTCAGAAACCGCTCGGCGGCCTGCTTACGCGCGCCCGCCGACGCCGCTGCCCGATAGGCTGGATCCTGGAGCAGGCGGCGCGCCAAATCCTCGTATTGCTTGCTGAGCCGGGCATACCTTTCCCGTGCGACCTCATCAGCTTTGTCGGCGGCGCCGTAGATGGCGTCCCACCGCGTCCGGTTGTCCAGGTCGGAAGGGATGTGCGCCTCGGCCACGCGATAACGCTGGGTGCGCCTAGCCGATCGATACTCGGGCATCACAAGCAACTCAGCCACCAGCTCCTCCACCTTGGCCCGCCGCTCCTCGTCGCTGAGGCGGGGCGTCGCTCGCCCGCCGAAGAACGATGGCAGCCCCTCCTCGGTGGGCAGGCTGTTCTCGTTGAGCGACTTCTCTGACCGTTCCCGTTCCTCGTACCACTCGGCGTACGAATCCCAGGCGTGGACAACTCCGCCAGCCACGAACACGGCTTCCAGCCGGCAAACGCGACCCTCGTATGCCAGCAGCACGGGGTCGGTGACCTGCTCTTCCTCTGGGTCGAACTTTTCGGGGTCCAGGTACAACGCCCGCACACCCATCTGCCGGCCCAGCTCCAGAAACTCGACCCATTCCATGTCGAGGCTCAGGCGTACCTCGGGCACGCCCTCCCACACCGGAACAGCCGGCACGAGGGCGATGCCGTGCTGATTGGAGAAATGCACGGCAGCGGTCAGCAGTTCAGCGAGATCGTCATCCACAGTGCGGCACCGTAGCTACTGGCCACGACAAGAACAGGGGATGCGCGCCGAACGGGTCACCCGATCGAGCCCGCACCGGAATCTTGCTTCGCTTTGCCAAACTGGGAACGGCGGCTTTTTCAACCACTCTCATGCCCTCGTAGCTCAGCGGAAAGGGCACGGCGTTCCGGGCGCCGGGGCCGCTGGTTCGAGTCCAGCCGGGGGCACGCACGGTCGTATGCCCGAGTGGTCAGGGAGCCGCCTGCAAAGCGGCGCACGGCGGTTCGAATCCGGCTACGGCTTCTATAGTGGTCGGCTACGTCACCACGCCGCCGCTGGCTCGGGAGTTCGGCGATGATTTCGGTGACCGGTGCAACGTTGCGGTAGTGAGGGTCCGTTTTAACGCCGTGAGAGCCGACGAGGAAGAAGCCTTCCGCCAAGTTCGTCGCCGCGCAGCTGCTTCCGCTGCGGAAGCTGGCGTACGTCACCTGCGGGGACTGGCACTTGGCCGAGGACGCGGTCGCGACCGCCCTGGCCAAGCTGTACCCGCGATGGCGTCGGCTGGACCGGCCCGATCTGTACGCCAAGACGATGGTCTACCGAGCCGCGATCGACGAACGGCGGCGCCCGTGGCGGCGGGAACAGTCAGCGAGCGACGCCATGCCCGACGTGACGCAGCGCGACCCCACGCTGCTCAGCGACGAACGGCTGCTCGTTCGGGCGGCTTTGCTGGAGGTGCCGCCACGGCAACGGGCGGCCCTGGTGCTGCGGTACTACCTCGGTCTGACGCAGGAGGAGACGGCCACGGTCCTCGGCTGCACCACCGGCACGGCCAAGAGCCAGGTGTCGCGCGGGCTGAGAAAGCTGCGTGACCTGCTGATCGCCGAACAGATCGAGCTGAGCGACGTGGAGGTGTGGAGCAATGCGCATTCGTGAGGTGGTGAACATGGCGACCGACGACGGGCCACCCCTGGGGGTGAGTGTCGACGACATCGTGGCCTCCGGACGGCGGGTGCAGCGGCGCCGCCGGACCGGCCTGGCAGCCGGCCTGGCGATGGCGGCAGTGGCCGCGGTAGTGGTGACGACGACCGCCCTGGTGCCGGCGAGACACCGTACGGAAAAACAGACGGCGCCGGTGGCTGCGTCGAGTAGCCCCGCCGTCGCCGAAGCGGCGGCCGTCCCGCTGCTGTCGGACCCGCTCGAGTTCACCTTTTCCGGGTACTCGGTGGGGCCGGTGCATGTGCAGAGCCCGATCGTGGCGGGCAACGCCTACCAGATCGCCGCGGTGACCGTCGACGGGACGACCGACAGCCGCCACCGGGGGAAGGTGTCCGACCGGCGCGACGCGAAGCCGAGGCTGGACGCGACACTCACGCTCTACCGGCCGGGCGCCTACGCCGTGCAGCGGCTGGCGGGCGCCGCCTCGACCACCGTGGCCGGGCACCGGGCGCTGGCGGCGGAGCATCACCAGAGCCCCGGTCCTTGGCTCAGGACGCTGGTCTGGCAGTACGCGCCGAACGCCTGGGCGGTGCTCGACAGCAACGCCGACCGGGCCGACCTGCCGACGATGCAGCAGCTGGAGGCGACGGCCGCCGCGCTGACCGGCGCCGCGGCCCGGCCGGTCACGGTGCCGTTCACGTTGACCTACGTCCCGGCGGGATACGACGTGTTCGCCGTTGGCGACCACATGACCGGCAGCCTCGACGCCGTCGGCGGCCCGAGCGCCACCCAGTACAGCGGTCTCATCTTCGCCAAGAACGGGCTTCCCAAGTCGGGACTGCTGGGGCCCTACGACAACATGATGTGGGGCGCGTTCCAGATCATGATCTCGGCGAACACCCCTGACGCACCCGCCACACCCGGCTGCGATTCGGGGCTCTGCACCCGGCTGGCCGACGGCGGCAAGGTGACCGTCGCGGTGGCGAGCAACGCTGGCAGCCTCTCGAACGCCGAGTCGATGAAAGTCCTCAACGGAGTCAAGCTGGCCGACGTACACGACACCGGCACCTGGGTCGACATCCGTACGGCACTGGCCCGATAACCCTCGAGCCGACCCCACCCGATCCGTGCGTCCCGTGCCCGACACGCCATCCGGCGCACGGCTCGCGGCGATCGTTTGCCCAGCGATCTCCCACCCTCCGCCGGTAGGGCCGGGACACGGAGCCCGCGGGTCAGAGCCGAGCCAGTATCTCTTCGGTCTCGACCACAGGGCCGAAGCGCGGGAGAACCACAGAGAGGGCGTGGTGGTGTTCGGCGGAGGTCATGCCACTCATGGCGTCGGCTACGAACAGCACGTCGAAGCCGTGGTCGGCGGCCGCGCGGGCGGTGGATTCGACGCCCATGGTCGTGGCCAGACCGGTCATGACCACGGTGTCGACACCTCGTTCCTGCAGCCGAACGGACAGGTCTGTTCCGTAAAAGGCCCCGATGGTGCGTTTGACGACGACGATGTCGCGTTCCTGCGGCTGGATCTCCGGTACGAAACCGCTGCCTGGCGGCTGTGATGTGACGCCAGGACGTTCCACCCGCACCAACACGACCGGCGCCCCGACTCGCCGCCAGGCGTTTGCCAGCAGTACCGCCCGGGCGACCACATCTGCGCCGCGGTGCGGGCCGAGATCCAAGCTCACCAGTCTCGGCATCAGATCCACGATGACGAGTGCGGCTCGTCCGACGGTGAAGGTCACGCCGGGATGCTAGACGCGACGCACACGCCTGCGCAGCCGGAATAGGAGTGCGCTTGTCGCCCGACATCCGGATCTGCCGCAGACAACGCTCGCGAGCAGATAGTCGTTTCCCGAGCCAGGTCGTCGAGTGGATCACTTGATGCCGGCCGCCGCGTCCAGTTCCTGGAGGAGGTTGTGGGCGGCCAGTTCGATGGCCTTGTGTTGCCACTCCGCAGCGCGGTAGACGCAGGCGATCAGGCCGCTGCGGTGCAGGCGGCGCAGGTCGCCGTAGGCGAAGGCGTACCGGGCCTTGGTCTCGTCCGAGGCGCCGTCGGTCAGGCCGAGGTACCAGGAGGCGTACTCGTCCCAGGAATGTTTGTCGAGGAATGCGTTCTCGGTGTCGGCGCGTGGTTGCACACCGCCCCAGTCGCTCTCCAGCACGTACTGCTTCGAGGCGATGAGCTGCCGGGCCCGTCGCAGCGCCGCCTCGTTCACTTCGTACTTGGCCATGACCTTGCTTTACCCCGCGGTGGGCCGGCCACGCGGCGCGGCCGCAATCGGCTACGCGGTGGTCAGCTCTTGGCGCCGTAGTTCATGGTGTCCGGATCTGCTCCCGTGCGTCCCTTGTCGCCGCGGTCGAGCGCGGTGATGCTGCCCATCGCAGCGCCGTCGAGCTCGAAGTCGAAGATCTCGAAGTTCTCGCGGACCCGCTCGGCCGTCTTCGACTTCGGGAAGATGATGTCGCCGCGCTGGATGTGCCAGCGCAGGACGACCTGGGCCGGGCTCTTGCCCGACTGGCGGGCGATCTCGGTGATCACCGGGTCGGCGAGGACCTCCCCCTGGGCAATCGGGGAGTACGCCTCCGTCGCGATCTCGTTGTCCGCGTTGTACGCACGCAGAGCGTCGTTGGTCAGGTAGGGGTGCACTTCGATCTGGTTGACTGCCGGGCGGACCTGGGTTTCGGCGCGCAGCCGGCCCAGGTGGTGCGGGGTGAAGTTCGAGACGCCGATCGAGCGGGCCCGACCCTCGCGGTAGAACTCCTCGAGGGTGTTCCAGGTCTGCACGAAGTCACCGCCGTAGCTGGCCGGCATCGGCCAGTGGATGAGGAACAGGTCGACATAGTCGGTGCCGAGCGCCTTGAGGGTGTCGTGGAACGCGCTGCGGGCGTCGTCGGGCTCGTGGAAGCCGTTGTTGAGCTTGCTGGTAATGAAGAACTCGCTGCGGTCCAGGCCGGAGTTGTTTACGGCCTCGCCGACGCCGGCCTCGTTGCCGTACATCTGGGCGGTGTCGATGTGCCGATAGCCGATCTCGATGGCCGTCTCGACCGCCGCGCGAGTCTCCTCCGGCGGCACCTGGAAGACGCCGAAGCCCAGTTGCGGGATGGTACGGCCGTCGTTTAGCGAGATGGTCGGGATTGCGGAACTCATGGTTCTCCCTCGTGCTCGGCAGGGGTGCTCTACCCGAGCCATACCCGCTGAGCGGGCCGATCCACCAGTTCGGCCGCGTGCGTTACTAGTTTTGCCGCAGCCACTGCTCGGGGTCCTGGCCCGCGACGAAGCCGAGGTAATCGCTGGCCGGTGCCACTCCGGCCAGGCGCCGGAGTTCGGGGGTCAGGTTTCGGAGCTGGTCGACGCCGGTGGCCAGGATGTGGTTGTCGGCGGGGCGCAGCCACGGCAGGACGTGCTCGCAGATCAGAGCCCGGCGGGTGGTCTCGGCGCCGTTGTGACCGGCGGCGTGCCACAGGCGGCCGCTGTAGACCAGCGCGCTGCCGGCGGGCATGACCGCCGGAACGAGCTCGTCCGGCTGCGGCCGGCGGCCGGCGGCCCAGCGGTGGCTGCCCGGAGCGATCAGGGTGGCGCCGTTGGTGGGAGTGAAGTCGTCGAGCGCCCAGATCACGTTGGTCTCCGCCTCCACGTCGCGGGGGAGGGGATAGACCCCCGCGTCGAAGTGGAGCGGCTGGGCGCCCTGGCCCGGGTCGACGGCGGAGAGGAACAGCATGCCGAACTGGTAGACCTTGCCCAGGCGTGCGGTGACGAGCCGGCGCACCTCGGGGTGCAGCAGCAACGGTTCGAGTGAACCGGCGCGGCTCAGCAGGCCGTACACGCGTCGGGTTTGCCGGCCGTCGAAGTCGTTGTCGCCCCAGCCGGCCCCGCGCAGCAGGTTGTCCGCGTGTTCGCGAGCTTCGGCGAGCTCGACATCGGACAACAGCCCGCGCAGCACGACGAAGCCGTCTTCCTCCAGAGCAGCGAGAGTCACGACGGTGGATTTTAGACGCCCCACATGGCGGCCACGTGCCGGGCGTCGGTGCCGCAGCAGCCGCCGATCAGGGTGAGGCTCGGCAGGTGCGGGCGCAGCGCGTCCTGGGCGCGCGCCAGCCCGGCCGGGTTGCCCTCGTCCAGCTCGGTGGCTGCGTCCAGTTCCTCGTGGCTGCGCTCGGAGGCGTTCGCCCGCAGGCCCACGATGCGCGAGCGCCAGGCGCCGTCCTCGGCCAGGCCGGGGGCGACGTGCCGGGGGTGAGCGCAGTTGACCATGAAGTAGTCGGGGGCGGCCACGGCGTCGACCGCGGTGACGGCCACCGCCAGCGTCGTGCCGGAGGGGAGCCGGCCGTCCTGCTCCACGGTGAACGACACGACCACCGGGAGGGCGGCCGCCCGGGCCGCGCGGACGATGCCGATCGCCTCGCCGGGGTCGGTCAGGGTCAGGGCGCTGACCAGGTCGGCGCCCGCCGCGGCGAAGGAGTCGATCTGCGGCGCGTGGTATTTTGCGGCGTCCTCGGGGGTGAGCGCGCCGGCCACGTAACCGTCCCCGCGCGGGCCGATGCAGCCGCTGACCAGCAGCGAGCTCAGGCCGGACCGCTCGCGCAGCTCGACGAGCAGGGCGACCGACGCGCGGTTGAGTCGGTCGAGGTCGGCGGCGGTGTGGCCGAGCCGGTCACCCCAGTCGCTGCTGGCCCGCCACGTCGGCGTCTCCAACTGCAGGCCGACGCCGGCGCGCCGGGCGATGTCCACATAGTCCGCGTAGTAGCTCAGCAGCAGCTCGCGGCCACGCTCGTCGTCGACCAGCGGGAACGCCGCGAAGTCCGGCAGGTCGACGTCGTGGTGGTAGATGAGATCGGTCTCCAGGCCGCCGTCGGTGACCATCGGATGGCCGGCCATCTGCGGTAACGGTGTCATGATCCGTACCCCCTAGCGTTTGTTACAGACTAATCAGTCTGATACAACGGGTCCATGCCCCGAAATGGTCAACCCACCCGCGACCGGCTCCTGCTCGTCGCCGAGCGGCTGATGACCGAGCAGGGCTACGGCTCCACCTCGGTCGACCAGGTGATCGCCGAGGCACACAGCTCCAAGGGCGCGTTCTTCCACCACTTCCGGTCCAAGACCGACCTGGCCACCCAGGTGGTCGCGCGCTATGCGGCCGCCGATCTCGCCCACCTCGATGCCGGCCTCGCCGCCACCGCCCATCTCGCCGATCCGGCCGAGCGGGTGGTGGCGTTCCTGCGTTTCTACGAGGACGGGGCCGACGAGCTGATGGCCGAGCAGTCCGGCTGCCTCTATGCCACCGTGCTGGCCGAGCGGGAGCTGACCGGCACCGCGATCAACGATCAGGTCGCCGGCGCCGCGCAGGCCTGGCGGGACGCGCTGGCCGGCCTGTTCCGGGGTGCCCTGCCGGCCGGTGCCACGATCGACGCCGAGGCGCTGGCCGACCACCTCTACACCACTTTCGAGGGCGGCTTCATCCTGTGCCGCACGACCGGCGACCCGTCCGCGATGCGCGCGCAACTGCGGATCTACCGCCAGCTGGTGGAGGCACTCCTGAGCGGGCGGTAGGCCGGGGAGTGCGGGGCATTGCCGACTCTCGAACGTCCTGTAACGGAACGACGTGCCGCCTCGGCCGGCGGTTAGCGTCAGTGGATGCCGGTCCGACTCGAGCGGCGACGTGCTGGACACCTGCCTATACACCGCGCCGGGCCGGCACGGCGGCGGGGGAGCGGGCACGACGTGGCTGGTCGGCTCACCGGACGAGGTGGCCGCGGCTATGCGCCGCTACGCCGACCTGGGCATCACCCAATTCGCCGGCTGGCCGAGACCGGCGCGCCCCGGCCGGAGCTGAACCGGGGCGACGTCGACCGGTTGCGTGAGCATCTCGACCAGATCTGGCAGCACGCCCACACGATCGACCCGGCCAGCGAGCGCGACCTGAGCCAGGCCCGTCATCGGGACGTCTTCCACCGGGCGGTGGCTCGGTGTCCCGGCATCGGAGCCGAGCTAATCGCCGCGCTGTACGCGGTGATGCCGGATCAGTGGATCCCCTTCGACGACACCCTCGCGGTCCTTCGGGAGCTGAAGTCGCGCGGCGTCCGGATCGCGGTGCTGTCCAACATCGGACCGGTGCACGGCCTGGGCACAGTTCTCCGGATGGTGGGGTCAGACGGTGCGTAGGTCGAGGGCGTGCCGGACGAACTCGTCCTGGCTGCCGGTCGACCACTGCAGGACGCCGGCGCGGTAACGGACGTCGGTGGCGTCGGGGCTGATCTCGACGGTGGTGTGCCGGGCCATGTCGTACGCCAGCAGCTGGAACCGGCCGCTCAGGTCGGAGTTGTCGGTGAGCTGGGAGAAGAGCTCGAAACGGTCCAGCACCGCGGTGTCGGTGACGACCGTCGCGGCGGTGTTGCCGGCGATCTTGCGGCGCTCGGTGCCGTCCGGGCGCATCAGCTCGATCTGCGGGTAACCCTTGCGGTCGAACGACACCACCCGGCACCAGACCGGGCTGCACGCGGTCACCCCGCGGGCGGTCACCGGGACCGCCCGCTCCTGGCCGGTGCTCATGTTGCGCAGCCGGGTGGTTCCCCCGGCCGCGGTCACCCCGTCGACCAGCCAGGGCCAAGCCGACAAAGACCAAGACCCCGATTCCGTGTGTACGCCGACCCGCCCGCCCCCCACCGCAATCGAGCGAACCTCCGTGGTGTCGTCCGGGCCGGCCGCCACCCAGTGCACCCGTCCCTCCGCGATCACCAGGTCGTACTGCGACTCGTAGAACCGTGCGTCACCGGTGTCGGCGGTCAGCAGCCGGGCGGGCCGCCGGTCGTCCAGGTTGATCGTCCAGAGCTGCTCGCGGTTCTGCGAGCTTTCCGCCCACACCACCTGCCGGCCGTCGACGGTCGGGCTCTGGAACGATGGGTTCTGGCTGCTCGGCAGCGCCCGCAGGGCCCGCACCGAACCGTCGGCGGCCCGCAGCACCAGGCGCAGCGTGCGGTGGTCGGGCGCCGGCGCGGTGCCGATCGACCGGGTGGCGTCGAGAAAGACGGCCGGCTCGTAGGCGGCGCCGTCGGCCAGGGTGGCCGGCAGGACCGCGCGCTGCGCCTGCGGCCAGGCGACGCGGGCGTTGAGCGGCGGCACCGGTTTCTGCTTCGGCCCGGGCGGTGCGGCCAGCATCGCCCCGGACGCCAGCAGCGCGGCCCCGAGGCTCACCCACCTCTTCACGCCCAGCAATCAAGCCTCGTCTCATCGGGCCGGCACCGCCGACGATGCTAGCCGCCCGGCCGCCGGTCGCCACCTCGCGCGGGACAGCAGCAGCGACAGGGCCAGCAGCGCGGTGGCGGTCAGCGTGATGCTGGCGCCGGCCGCGATGTTCCAGCGCATCGACGCGTAGAGACCGCCGAGGCCGCTGGCCGCCCCGAACACCACGGCCAGGGCGGTGATGACGCCCAGCCGGGTGGACCAGGCGCGGGCCGCGGCGGCCGGGGCGACGATCAGCGCGAGGGCCAGGATGGTCCCGACCGCGGGAACGATCGTCACGACCACGACCTCGATGGTCAGCAGCAGCACGATGTCCCAGGCGCCGGTGGCGAAGCCGGCCGACTGCGCGCCGGCCCGGTCGAAACCGGTGAAGGTCAGCGGCCGGTGGCAGGCGAGCAGGACCACCGCGACGACCACCAGGACCGCACCCGTGATCATCAGGTCCGTGGGGCTGACCGTGAGGATCGAGCCGACCAGGAACGACGACAGGTCCCGGCTGAATCCGTTCTGGGTGGCCACCAGCCCGGCGCCGATCGCGAAGCCGGCGGAGAGCAGCACCCCGGTCGCGGAGGCGGCGTTCTGGCCCCGGCGGCGGCTGAGCGCGGCGACGCCGAGCGCGATGATCCCGCCGGCGACCGCCCCGCCGAGCAGGATGTTCACCCCGATGATCGAGGCGGCCACCACGCCGGGGAAGGTCGCGTGGGTCAGCGCCATCGTGAAGAACGACAGCCGCCGCAGCACCACCTGCACCCCGACGAGCCCGGCGAGCGCCCCAGTCAGCAGCACCTCGGCCGTCGCCCGGTGCAGCGCGTCATCCCACCAGTTCATGCGGCGACCTCCCGGTTGACGCTGGTCGGGTGCGGGTGCGGAACGGCAGAAGCGCCAGGTAGGCGAACACGAGGACCAACACGACCGCGGACGCCGAGGTGAGCGCGAAGCCGTAGTCCACCGAGGCGGTCCAACTGGCGAGCAGGCCGCCATAGCCGGCCAGCAGGATCAGGCCGGTGCCGATCGCGGCCATCACGAGCAGCCGGGAGGTGATCATCCGGGCGGCCGCGGCGGGCACGATGAGCAGCGCCACCACCAGGATCGTGCCGACCGCGCGGACGGCCGCCACGACCACCAGCGCGACCACCAGGTTGAGCCACAGGTCGAGGCCGACGATCCGGTAACCGGCCGCGGCCGCGCCGGCCGGGTCGAAGGCGCGGAAGATCATCGCGCGGGCGCCGATCAGCAGCAGGCCGAGGATGACGACCGCGAGCACGGCGGTCTCGGCCAGCTGCCGCGGCGTCACGGTCAGAAGGCGGCCGAAGAGAAAGGTCGTCAGATCGGAGGTGTACGACGATCGCCGCGACACCAGCGCAACGCCGATCGAGAACATCGCGGTGAGCACGACGGCCGTGGACGCGTCGTCGGAGAGCGCGCCACCCCGGGTGAGCAGGGTCAGCGCCACCGCGGTGACGACCGCCGCGACCAGCGCCCCGGCGAAGATCCCCTCGACGCCGCCGGCCAGGAAACCGACGACGACGCCGGGAAAGACGGTGTGGGTGAGCGCGTCGGAGACGAACGACAGCCGGCGGGCGAAGACGAACACGCTGACCGGGCCGCAGATCACCGCGAGCAGCGCGAGCTCGGCCAGCGCCCGGGCCAGGAAAGGGACGCCGAAGGGTTCGATCACAGTTCCACCAGGGCCGATCCGCCGTACGCCGCCCGCAGTTTCTCGGCCGTGAGGGTCTCGCCGGGCGGCCCGGCCGCCCATTGCCGGCCGTTGAGCAGGCAGACGATGTCGGCGAGCTCGCTCGCGACGGTGAGGTCGTGGGTGCTGAGCACCACCGCGACGCCGGCCGCGGACAAACTGCGCAAGACGGCGAGGATGGCTTCCTGGCTGACCGTGTCGACGCCGTTGAACGGCTCGTCGAGCAGCAGCAGCCGGGGCTCGGCGGCGATCGCCCGGGCGAGCAGCACCCGCTGGCGCTGCCCGCCGGAGAGGGTGCCGAAGTGTTTTCCGGCCCGGTCGGCCAGGCCGACCTGGTCGAGGGCGGCCCGCACGGCGCTCCGGTCGGCCGCCCGGGTCGGCCGCCACCAGCCGATCCGCCGGTAGCGGCCCATCAGCACCACCTGGGCGGCGGTGACCGGGAAGTCGGCGTCGAGCGAGTCGGTCTGCGGAACGTAACCGGTCATCGACCGGGCCTGGGCCGGCGGCCGGCCGAGCACGGCGGCCGTGCCGCCCAGCACCGGCACCAGGCCGAGCATCGACTTGATCAGGGTGGATTTGCCGGCGCCGTTCGGGCCGACCAGGGCGAGCCGCTGCCCGGCCGCCAGGGTGAGGTCGACGTGGGTGAGCACGGGCGTGCCGTGGTAGCCGGCGCTCACCCCGGCGTAGCTGAGGGCAGCGTCCATCTCAGCCGCCCAGCGCCGCGACGATGACCTGGGTGTTGTGCCGCTCGGCGCCGAGGTAGGTGCCCTGCTCGGTGCCGGCCGCGCCGAGGCTGTCGCCGTAGAGCGCGTCCTCGCCGCCGACGACCTTGACGCCGGCCTGTTTCGCGATGGCCTCCGCGGTCTTCGGCGGCAGCGAGCTCTCCGTGAAGATCGCCTTGGTGCCGGTCGCCCGGATCTTCGCGACCAGGTCGGTGAGCTGCTGCGCGGACAGCTCGGCCGAGGTGTCCATGCTCGGGATGACCGAGCCGACGAAGGTCAACCGGTAGCGGTCGACGTAGTAGCCGAACGCGTCGTGGTTGGTGACGAGCTTGCGCTGATCGGCCGGGACCTTCGCGTAGGCGGCCTCGTTGTCGGCGTCGAGCTTGTCGAGCTGGGCGGTGTAGCTGGTGAGGTTGGCCGCGTACACCTGGGTGTGTTGGGGGTCGGCGGCCGCCAGGCCCTTCTCGATGTTGCTGACCATGATCTTGGCGTTGCGGGGGTCGTGCCAGATGTGCGGATCGCCGTTCTTCATCTCCGCGTCGTCCGGGTCGCCCTTGCGCCGCTGCACGCCCTGGCTCGAGTCGACGACGGCGCCGCCGAAACCGGCCGACTGAATGGTCTGGTCGAGCCACGACTCCAGGCCGACGCCGTTCTTCACGACGAGCTTGGCCTGGCTGATGGCCTGGATGTCGGCGGGGGTCGGCTCGTATTCGTGCGGGTCCACATTGGGCTTGATGATCTGGGTGACGGTCACGTCGTCGCCGGCGATGTTGCGGACGAAGTCGGCGACCTCCGGCGTGGTGGCGACCACGGTGATCCAGGCGCCGGCGCTGCTGGCCGCGGCGTCGTTGCCGGCCGAGCCGCATCCGCCCAGCAGGGCGAGGAGAGCAGCGGCGGCGAGGGGGGTCTTCTTCACGAGAACCACTCCGTTTCTGAGGTACGCAGACGGTAATGGTTTTCATTTCTTATCGTCTAATGGCGAAATGACGATGAGTTGATACAGCCGCCCGGCGGGGACGGAACTTCGCGGACGGCCCGGCGGCACTTTCGCCCGGACGGCGGATGCGCTGTTACCCCTGAGTCGCAGGGTGCGAATGAGGCGGACATTGCGGCCTCGAAGGCAGAGTTACGACCGGTTTATCGCGATTCTTTATTTAAAAGAGGTTTGTCAGTAAATATCGGTCTTGTCAGGAAACTCTGCAACTTTTCGACGTTAGGCTGACATTCCCTCCGACAATTTGGGACATCAATGCGCAGAATTGTGGCACTCGGCGTGGCAGGAGTCGTGCTCTGCGGCAGCCTGTCCGGCTGCGGCAGCCTCAAGGAAATGACGAGCAGCAGCAAGCCGTTGATCGGCAGCTCGCCCAGCAGCAGCCCAAGCGCGTCACCCGCCCCCACGGCGACCACGTCGGCTGACACCGTCGTGGCCAAACTGCCGGTCCGGTCCAGTGGCCCGCTGGACACCGGCAGCGTCGTGCACCGCCTCAAGCAGGGCAACTTCACGGTCCAGCTCACCTACTGGACCACGGACAACGCCAAGCTCTACAGCGCCGGCACGGTCAAGACCATCAACGTCGCCGCCCACATCGAGGACGCCGACAGCACCCACCGCATGGCCGTCACCACCTTCCAGGTGACTCAGGACGACGGCACGAAGCGGGCAGTGGTCAGCACCGACAGCGGCAGGTTCGACGTCACTCCGCCGTACCCCTACAACACGGTGGTGACGCTCCCGGCAGCGACGGCGGGGGCGACTCAGCTGACTCTGAGCATCCGGCTGGACCTTCTCGCCGAGACCGCCCCGAAGTCGGACAGCTATTACCGCTCCACCGCTCTCGACACCCTGACCCTGCCGTTGCTAACGAATGGTGCCAACTGATGACCGACCTCAGCCCCGGCCTGCGCCGAGCTACCGACCGTCAGATTCTGCTGCCCCGCAGTTCCAAGGCCGGCCCGCTCGCACTGCCGCCGGCCGTCCCGCAGCTGCACGAGCTGGAGTCCATCGAGACGGTGGCCGGGGAGATCGCGGCCGCCGCCACCGTCACCGGCCCCCGGCACGCCACCATCAGCTGCATCATTCCCTGCTACAACGAGCAGGACACGATCGCTGACGTGATCAAGAGCATCCTCGCGCAGACCCGGATGCCCGACGTCATCCACGTCATCATCAACAACACCGACGACGACACCCCCGAGATCGCCCGTACGTTCGCCGGCAAGCACACCCGCACCATCAAGGGCGACGTGTTCGAGACCGTCGTCCACGTGCACGACATGGGCGTCAACCCGGACAAGAAGGTCGGCGCGCTCAACTACGGCTACTTCCTGTCCCGCGGCTTCGACTACGTCCTCGGCGTGGACGGCGACACCACCCTCGCCCGCGACACCGTCGAGCGCCTCGAGCTGGAGATGACCGACGACCCGCGGATCGGCGGGCTGAGCGCGATCTACAGCATCGACAAGGGCCGCATCAAGGGCGCGATGGCCCGGTTCCTGGTCGCCGGCCAGCGGGCGCAGTTCGCCGCGTTCAACATGGACAACCTGCTCCGCGGCCGCAACATGGCGGTGCTCGGCGGCCAGTGCAGCCTGTTCAACATGCGGGCGCTCGAGACCGTCATGATCCGCCACCACCAGCAGGCGCCGTGGGTCCGCGACAGCGAGGTCGAGGACAGCAAGCTGTCGCTGCAGATCAAGGACGCCGGCTACAGCACCAAGATCAGCGCCAGCGCCCGCGCGTTCGTCGGCCCGATGACGAACCTGCGCGCGCTGCACGGCCAGCAGGTCAAATGGAACTTCGGCGCCATCGACCTGTTCTGGCCCGGCCAGCGCGGCGACAACAAGGGTCAGCCGATGCACCCCAACCTGCGGCTGCGGTGGTACGAGAACATCTCGATGGCGTTCAACATCGCGTCGCGGCTCGGCTTCCTGCTGCTGCTGATGGCGGCGATCTCGATCCACGCCTTCGTGTTCAACCCGATCTGGCTGATCCCGCCGGCCGTCGCGATGCTGCTGAACTTCCGCCTCGCCCTGTCGATGAAGGACAAGAGCGCTTCCGACCTGCTGTACGCCGTTCTCGCCCTCCCGGCCGAGCTGTACATGTTCATCCGGATGGGCCACTTCGTCTCCGCGTGGGCGCAGTTCCTCGCCAAATCGGACCAGGACAACTGGGCCGCCCAGGCGAACGCCGAGAAGGGCAAGGGCTCGGCGTACGTCATGCCCCTGATCGTGCTGATCGCCATCCTGGGCGGCGGGATCTTCGCCTGGACCCAGCAGAGCGTGAGCGTGCAGTCGGCGATCCTGTCGCTGGGCTGGCCGATCCTCTACATCGCCACCATCGCCCAGACCGTCTTCATGCTGCGCAAGCTGGTCCGCCGCCACCGCGGGTTCCTGGTCTGACGCACCCCTGACGGCGCCTGCCGGACCGGTCGCCCCCGACCGGTTCGGCAGGCGCTTTTTTCGTGTCCCGCGATCGAGAGGATCATCGGAGGATGACGACGAGGATCGCGATGTGGTCCGGGCCGCGCAACATCTCGACCGCGATGATGCGCAGCTTCGGGGCCCGGGCCGACACGCTGGTGGTCGACGAGCCGCTCTACGCGCACTATCTGGACGTCACCGGCATCGACCACCCCGGCCGCGACGAGATCATCGCGTCGCAGTCGCCCCGGTGGCCGCAGGTGGCGGCGGAGCTGACCGGGCCGCTCCCCGGCGACCCGGCCGTTCACTACCAGAAGCACATGACCCACCACCTGCTGCCGGTGATCGGCCGGGAGTGGCTGGGCGCGCTCACCCACGCGTTCCTGATCCGCGACCCGGCGCACGTCGTCGCGTCCTACGCCCGGGTGCGCGGCGAACCCACCCTCGAAGATCTCGGTTACCCGCAACAGGCGGAGATCTTCCGGGCGTACGGCGGCCCGGTCGTCGACGCCGCCGACGTGCTCCGCGACCCGGCCGCCACGCTGCGCCGGCTCTGCGAAGCGCTCGGCATCGGCTTCGACCCGGCCATGCTCACCTGGGCGCCGGGCCCGCGGGCGACCGACGGCGTGTGGGCGCCGCACTGGTACGCCGCGGTCGAGGCGTCCACCGGCTTCGCGCCGTACGACCCGCGACCGGCCGAGGTCCCGGCCCGGTTGCGCCCGCTGGTCGAGGCGGCCCAGCCCTACTACGACGAGCTGGCCGCCCACCGCCTGGTCAGGGACGCAGGGTGACCGAGGCGCGGAACGAGCCGTCCATCTCGAACGGCACCGACTCGTGCTCGTGGGTGACCAGCCAGCGCCCGTCGATGCGGCGCAGCCCCAGCGTCACCCGGAACCAGAGCGTGAAGCCCTCGGTCGCGCCGCGCGGCGTGGCCGTCAGGGAGTCGAGGCTGGTCGCGAACGCCACGTCACCGTCCGTGGTGATCTCCAGCTGGGTCACCTCCCGGTGCGGCGGCGTCTGGAACGTCGCCATCCAGGCCGCAAGCGCCGCCGGGTCGCGTGCGTCGCCCGGCTGACGCAGCGGCGGGGCGAGGGTGTATTCGACGTACGTGTCGGCATAGTGCGAGAGGACGGCCTTGGCATCGCCGGTCTCCAGCAGCGCGGCCTTTCCCTCGATGACTTCCCGGATCTCGTTCATGGGAGTTCCACCTTTCTGTTCGCCGGAACGTCGAAGCCGGGCCGGCCGGTTTCGACATCCTTGCCGAGAGAAAGGGCACAACTCATGAAGTACGTCATCCTGATCCAGTCCAACCCGCAGTCCCTCGCCGTCTGGGAGACCCTGACCGACCAGCAGCGCATCGACTTCGGCCGCGGCCACCGGCAGCTCAGCGCCCAGATGCGCGAGGCCGGCGTGCTGGTGGCCGGCGAAGGGCTGGGCGATCCGGCGCTGGCCACCCAGGTCTCCGTCCGCGACGACAAGACGATCACCTCGGACGGCCCGTACGCCGAGGTCAAGGAGCATCTGGCCGGGTTCTACCTGATCGACGTGGCGGATCTCGACGAGGCGGTCGGCTGGGCCGCGAAGGCGCCGGACGCGGCCTACACCCGAGTCGAGGTGCGGCCGGTCCTGGACATGAGCGCATGGGACCTCTGACCGGCCTGCCGGAGCTGCTGCGCGAGCTGGCCCCGCAGGCCCTGGCCGCGGTGGTGCGCCGCTACGGCGATTTCGAGGCGTGCGAGGACGCGGTCCAGGAGGCGCTGCTGGCGGCCGCCCGGCAGTGGCCCGAGACCGGCGTCCCCGCGCAGCCGCGGAACTGGCTGATCACCGTCGCCGGCCGCCGCCGGGTGGAGTTGCTGCGCAACGAGACCGCCCGGCGGCGGCGCGAGGAGGCGGTGCAGCACGAGCCGGCGCCCGAGGTCCGCGGCGACGACGAGCTCGCCCTGCTGCTGCTCTGCTGTCATCCCGCGCTGACCGAGCCGGCCCAGGTCACCCTCACCCTCCGGGCGGTCGGCGGGCTCACCACCGCGGAGATCGCCCGCGCCTTGCTGCTGCCGGAGGCCACCGTCGGCCAGCGGATCAGCCGGGCCAAGCAGCGGATCCGCGACACCGGCACCCGGTTCGAGATGCCCGCGCAGCCTGAGCGGCTGACTGCGGTCCGCCACGTGCTCTATCTGATCTTCAACGAGGGCTACACGGCCAGCTCCGGCGACGCCCTGAACCGGGTGGAGCTGACCCGCGAGGCGATCCGGCTGACCCGGCAGCTGCACCGGCGGCTGCCGGCCGACGGCGAGGTGGCCGGGCTGCTGGCGTTGATGCTGCTCACCGACGCGCGCCGGCCCGCCCGCACCGGGCCGGGCGAGACGCTGATCCCGCTCGCCGAGCAGGTCCGCGGGTGTTGGGACGCGGCCGCGATCGCCGAGGGCGTGGCGATCCTCACGCACGCCCTGTCGACGGCCCCGATCGGGCCCCTTCAACTGCAGGCCGCGATCGCCGCGGTGCACGACGAGGCGGCGCGGCCCGAGGACACCGACTGGCCGCAGATCCAGCTTCTGTACGGGATGTTGCACGCGCTCGCGCCCAGCCCGATGGTCACGCTGAACCGGATCGTGGCCGGCGCCATGGTTGACGGCCCGGCGGCCGGCCTCGCCGCCCTCGACGCGCTGGCCGGCGACCCGGTGCTGGCCCGTCACCACCGGACCGCCGCGGTCCGCGCCCACCTGCTGGAGATGGCCGGCGACCCCGACGGGGCGCGGGCGCACTACCGGCAGGCGGCGCGGCTCACCCTCAGCCGCCCCGAGCAGGAGTACCTGGAGTCGCGGGCCGCGAGACTCTAGGGCTGCACGTCGAGGCGCACGCCGTTGGCCGCGGCGTACCCCTGGTAGAGCTTTGCCATCCGGGCCGTCAGCGGGCCGGTCTCGCCCGCGCCGATGGTCCGGCCGTCGATCACCGTGACGCCGGCGATCTCGCCCATCGTGCCGGTGCAGAACACCTCGTCGGCGTTGTACATCTCGGTCAGCGAGAGGTCCCGCACGACCGCCGGGAGGCCGGCCGCGGCGGCCAGCTCGAGGACCGTCTGCCGGGTGATCCCCTCCGGGCAGGCGGCGGTGTACGGGGTGGCCAGGCCGCCGCCGGAGACCGCGAACAGGTGGGTGGCGTTCGTCTCGGCGACGAATCCGCGCTGGTCGAGCATCAGCGCGTCGTCGGCGCCGGCGAAGTTCGCCTCGATCTTGGCGAGGATCGAGTTCAGCAGGTTCGCGTGGTGGATCTTCGGGTCGAGCACATCCGGGCCCGGGCGGCGCACGCTGGCGGTGGCCAGGCGCAGGCCGGTCGTGTCGTACACCGGGGGCTTGTGCTCGGCCAGCACGATCAGCGTCGGGCCGGAGCGGTTGAGGCGGGGGTCCATGCCACTGGTCACCTTCACCCCGCGGGTCAGGGTCAGCCGTACGTGCACACCGTCGTACATCCGATTCGCGCGCAGCGTGGCCGTGACCGCCTCGATGATCGCGTCGTCGCCGGGGATGTCCGCGAAGTCGAGCGCGGCCGCCGACCGGCGCAGCCGGGCAAGATGCTCGCGCAGGCCGTAGATCGCGCCGCGGTAGAGCCGCAGCCCTTCCCAGACCGCGTCGCCGCCCTGCACCACCGAGTCGAACGGGGAGAGGCCCGGCTGGTCACGGTGCAGCAGCGCCCCGTTGACCCAGTACTGGAGATCGGCGTTGCGCTCGTCGTATTTCTGCAGCATGCCGCCGAGATTAGTGCGGCGGCGGTGGCGGCGCGGTGGACAGGTCCGGGGGTTCGTCCGGCCAGATCAGCAGGACCCGGCAGGGCGCGTGGTCGATGACGAAGCGGGCGTGGTGGCCGAGGCTCTTCGGGCCGAGCCGGGTGTGGTCGCCGTCGCGGGCCAGCACGAGCAGGCCGGCGTCCGCGCAGGCGGCGATGACCTCGCGTTCGATGCGGCCCTGCCGGGCGAGCTGCTGCGACGGGCGGCCGAGGCGTTTCTGCGCCGCGTCGAGCAACGCCGACTGACCGTCGAGAAGCACCTGTTCGGCGTCGCCGGCCGGGCGCAACCCGCGGCCGAGAAGACCGGCGCGAGCGCCGCTGACCGCATGCACGGCGTTGGTGTCGAGCACGTGCAGCAGCGTGACGTCGGTGGCCGGCAGATCTCGGGCAGCGTCCACGGCGGAGTGCCAGGTGCCCTCGGTGACCCACACGATGACCTTCACGGCCCATCACTCTGCCGGTTCTTGGCCCGAAACGCCAGGATTAGGCCGGTCGGATGGCCACCTGCGGGCGACTGACCTGCGGCTTTACGGTCGGCATTCTGACCCGCATGTCTTCCTGCGTATCCGGTGCAGCCGGGGTTGGCCCTTGACGGGCATGATTTGGGTGATGACGGCCGCGCTCGGGGCGGCGGCCGCGTGGGGGATCTCCGACTTTCTCGCCGGGGTGCTCGGCCACCGTCTGCCGGTGCTCACGATCCTGTTCGGATCAGAGCTCGCGGCCATGGCGCTGGTCCTGCTCGCGCTGGCGGCGCGCGGCGAACTGCCGGCCTGGGACGCCCGGCTGTGGCTGGCGGTGGTGGCCGGGCTGGTCGGGCTGCCGGCGATGGGCCTGCTCTATCGGGCGATGCGGGACGGCACGCCGGCCGTGGTGGCGCCGGTCGCCGCGATCGGCGCGCTGGTCCCGGTCGGCTGGGGGCTGCTGCATGGCGAACGGCTCGGTCTCGCCACCGGCCTCGGCGTCGTGGCCGGGCTGGTCGGGGCGACGATGGCGAGTTGGCCGGTGCCGGGCGGCGAGCGCAACCGGCTGCGGCATTCGGCCAACCTGTGCGCCCTCGGGGCCGCCCTCGGCCTCGGCGTCTTCTTCGTGCTCCTGCACGAGGCCGGGCAGGCGGACCAGCTCGCGGCGCTGGCCGTCGCCCGCACCACCGAGGGCGTGATCGCGCTGTTCCTGGCGATGGCCCTGAACCGCTTCGACCGCCGGCTGATGGGCGCGTCGATCATCGTGGTCGGCGGGCTGGACGTGGCGGCCGACGCGGCGTTCATCGCGTCGGCCACGGCGGCTCTCGCCCCCGCGGCCGTCGTCGCGTCGCTCTATCCGGCGGTCACGCTGCTGCTCAACCGCTCGTTCCTGCGCGAGCGGCTGCACGCCGTACACCTGTGTGGGGTGTTTGCCGCTCTTGTTGCCGTTGCCTGTCTGGCCCGTTGACCTATGAATCGAAGGAGTAGCCCAGCATGTTGGCGGCCTTGAGGACCAGGCCGTCGCGGCCGCGGCGGTCGGCACGGGCGATCGCCCGCCGGACCAGCTGCACCGCCGGGTAGATCAGCGGCTCCGGGGGGATCGGCAGCGGGCGGCGGGTGGCCATCCGCAGCCGGGTCCGCGGGGTGTTCGCGCCGGCCAGCAGGTCGAGCATCACCGAGCCGGCGAACCGGGTGGCGGCGACGCCGAGGCCGGTGAAGCCGCTGGCGTACGCGACCTTGCCGCCCATCGCCGCCCCCTGGAACGCGGCCAACTGGGTGGACATGTCGATCATGCCGCCCCAGGCGTGGCTGAATCGGACGTCGCCGAGCTGCGGGAACGTACGCAGGAAGTGGTCGGCCAGCCGGGAGAACGTCTCCGGGCGCTGGTCGTAGTCGGGCCGGATGGCGCCGCCGCGGTGGTAGACCGCGTCGTAGCCGCCCCAGAGGATCCGGTTGTCGGCGGTCTTGCGGTAGTAGTGGAACTGCCGCGACGTGTCCGAGATGCCGAACGGGCGCTCCCAGCCGATCTCGTCGAGCTGTCCGGGCGTCAGCGGCTCGGTCATCAGGACGTAGTCGTAGACCGGCAGGGTGAGCTTGCGGTTGCGGCGCAGCAGCGACGGGAAGCCGTTGGTGGCCAGCGCCACCTGCCGGGCGCGGATGATGCCGTTGTCGGTGCGCGCGCAGACGATCGTGCCCTCGTCGGTGATTTCCGCCACCGGGGTGTGCTCGAAGATGCGCACGCCGAGCTTCTGGCAGGCCGCCTTGAGGCCCCAGGCCAGCTTGGCCGGGTGCACCAGGGCAATGCCGTCCTTCTTGAAGGTGCCGGCCCGATAGAGCGGGGAGCGGACCAGCTCGGTCAGCTCCTCGCGGTCGTAGAAGACGCCCTCGGCCGTGCGCAGCGCCGCGACCTGGTGTTCCTCGGTCGCGACGTTGAGCCCGCCGCCGTGCTGGTATTCCGCGTCGATGTCGTGCCGCAGCAGCGACTCGTGGAACTGGCGGAAGTTCTCCTCGGCCAGGCCGGACAGCACACCGAGGTCACCGGCGAAGTAGCGGCGGCCGTTCTCCGGCCCGTGGGTGAGGCTCGCCTCGACGAAGCCACCGTTGCGGCCGCTCGCCGCCCAGCCGATCTCGGCGCTCTCCACCAGCACGACGTCGCGCGCAGGGTCGGTCTCCTTGGCCTGCAGAGCGGTCCAGAGCCCGCAGTAGCCGCCGCCGATGACCAGCAGATCGGTCTCGGTCGTGCCGGTGAACCACGGCTGCGCCGCCGGCCGGCCCGGGTCCTCGAGCCAGAACGGGGTGCGCGCCGCCCCGGCGAGGGCGGCGTCGATGCGCTTCTGGTCGGTCCGGATGTCCAGGTCGTAGGCGGGCGTGGTGCTCATGGATCAAGAAGAACGCGAGCGCTATGCTTAAGTCAATGCGTTGACATAAGGAGTTGGTGAGATGGCGACCACCCGTGCGGCCGCCGGCCGGGTCCGGCGGCGGCCGACCCGCTCCGGCGTGGTCCTCGACCCCGACATGATCATCAATGCGGCGTTGCACCTGATCGAGGCGCCCGGCGGCAACGCGCTGACCGTGCGCCGGCTCGGGGTCGAGCTCGGCGCCGACCCGAGCGCCATCTATCGGTACTTCCGCAATCTCGACGCGCTGCTGATCGCGATCACCGACCGGCTGCTCGCCGAGACGCTCGACGGGTTCACCCCGGCGGCCTATTGGGCCGACTCGCTCCGGCTGCTCGCCGAAGGGATCTATCGCTCGACGCTGCGACACCCGCGGCTCGCCCTGCTGCGTGCGGTCCGGTTCACCGCCGGGCCGTACGAGTTGCGGGCCGCCGACATCGGCGTCGGGCTGCTCATGGAGGCGGGCTTCGGCGGCCCCGACGCGGTCCGGCATTACCGGGACCTGATCGAGGCCGCCTGGGCCCTGGCCGCCATCGACGCCAGCGAGATGACGCCCGAGCAGGAGCGGGACGAGGAGCGGGCGCTGGCCCGGGCGTACGCCACGTTGCCCGCGGATGATTACCCGCACCTCGCCGCCGTGCGCGCTGAGCTGCCGGCGATGAGCGAGCCGGCGTTCCCGGGCGTACTCGCCAAATTGATCGACGCCCTGGAGCGATTGCTGCCCCCTTACTCGCCGCCCAGTTGATCGCTGTGCTTCTCGAAGCCGATGTACAGACGGGCTGAGGCGTTCGCGCCGAGCGCGCCCAGCGTCTCCAGCTCGCGCAGCCGGAGCAGGGCCGGGTGCTGCGCGTACGCCTCGGCGCCCGCGGCCAGCCGGCGCAGCGCGTCGACCTCGGCGTCGGCCCGGATCCGCTTCGCCTCGGCGTCGGCCTCGGCGGCCATCCGGGTCGACTCGGCCTTCGACGTCGCCTCCAGCGCCTCCCGCTCGGCCCGGGTGCGGGCCTCGACCATCTGGGCCTCGGCCATCCGCTGCGCGGTGAGCACGCGGTTCATGATCTCCTGAAGGTTGCCCGGGAAGACCAGGTCCTTCACGTCGGCCCGGATGATCCGCACGCCGTACCCGGCGGAGACGCCCTCGACGTCGCGCAGAATGTCCTCGGAGAGCTGGTTCCGGTTGGTCAGAATGGCCTCGAGCGTCATCGACGCGAGCGACCGCCGGGCGGCGAGCTGCACGTCGCTGTAGATCCGGTCGCTGTAGTCGGCGACCTGCTCGAGCGCGGCCTCCGGGTCCACCACGCGGAAATGCGTGATGATGTTGACCCGAACCGCGACCTTGTCGGCGGTGAGAATCTCCTGACCCTTGATGTTCAGCTCACGCTCGCGCACATCGACCGGCACGATCTCGACGCGCGGCACCCGCTGCCCGGGAAAACGGCGCTTGGGCAGCTCATAGCGCCCCGGCTCGAGCACCCGGTCGAAGCGCCCGTCGGAATAGCGGAGCCCACGGAATCCACTGTGGATTATCATTTCGTTCTTGTTCATGTCTTACCTCTATGGGAATAGCTTGGAATGGCCCCGAAGCGGATCCGATTTGAAGGATCGGTCGCCGAGAAGGGCTACGGATCAGCGTGGTTTGATCGCCAATGCATCCGTGCGGAAGCGCGTTACTTCTGAAACCGCCGGGGCCGAGATCAGAATGACAAACCCCACCCGGCGACACAACGCATTAACCCAGCCCATGCCGTCAGCGGGGCGCGGCCCGCGCCATTGCCGGGGGTCTCGCGGTTGGACGGGTGCGGCCCCGGGTCTCGCGGTTAGCGGGGTGCGGCTTTCGGCATGATCCGGGTCTCGCCGGTGGCGGCCATGCCGTGCAGCATGCCGCTCGCCAGCGGAAGCAGCCGGGCCAGCGCGGGCCGGCCGTAGCGCCGGGCCAGCTCGGGGCCGAGGCGGGACATCAGCTTGGTGAGCGCCGGCAGCGGCCGGATGAAAAGCGTGATCTCGGCGATCAGGCCGTCATCGGCCAGGCGCAGCCGCTGGGCCTCGTGCAGCCGCAGCCCGTCGATGCTGCCCTCGTAGAACAGCGCGACATCAGGCCCTTGCCGGATCTCGTCGGTGTAGCGGATCGCATCGATCGCGGGCAGCGCCACCTCGAGCAGGACGCGCACCTGCTCCCGCCCGGCGAACTCGAACTGGTCGGTGATCGGCGAGATCAGCCGCACCTCCGGCGCCAGCGCGGTGACCGCCTGGGCGGCATCCCGATTCTCGCCGCCCGCGCGCCACCGGGCCACCGCGTCGTTCAGATCCATGCCCGGCAGTCTGCCAGCAGACAGCCAGTTCACGGCCGGGTCCAGCTGCCGCCGGCGTGCCCCCATCCCACTTCAGGGAAACCGGGGCCTTGTCCGCATCGCAGGACACCGGTTTCAAGGAAACCGGTGTGGGGGCGGATCGGTCGCGTGCATCACTTGGCTCGGTGCAGCAGGAGCCAGGCGTCGGCTGGGAAGAGTTTGCGGGCGATCGCCCAGGTCAGGCGGGAGTAATACGGGCGGGCCGCTGCCTCGTCGATGATGCGGGGGGCGTCGACCCGGTGGTCGGCGCCCCGCCAGCGGATGGTGCAGCCGTCGGCGGCCATGACGTTCCGGACCCAGTTCGTGGCCGCGCCCCAGGGCAGGTTGATCACGAAGTCGTCCGGGGTGACGATCACCGCGACCGGTACCGCCAGGCTGCGGCCGGTCTTGCGGCCCCGATGCTGCACGACGGCCCAGCCGGGAAACCAGCGCCGCCCGGCCATGACACGGGTGGCAGGCGCGGTGGCACGGGCGAAACGCCAGGAAGTGTTGTGCGGGGCGGTCGTCATGACTCGATCCTCCGCCCGGGCGCGATGCCCGCGCTTCCCGGCAATCCGTCAGGTGGTGTGGCGGTTTTCCGCTATCTCCCGCCACGCATAGGCGACCGCGTCCGTCCGGCCGCGTGCGCCGATCTTGCGGTAGAGGTTGGCCAGATGCCGCTCGACAGTGTGCACCGCGATGCCGAGTCGTCCGGCGATCTCGATGTTCGAGTCACCCGTCGCGAGCAGCTGCAAAACCTCGGTCTCCCGCGGCGTAAGCGATCTGGAGCCACCCGGCCCAGCGGTCGTAGCGCCGGGCGCGGTCGTCCCGCGGCCGGATGCGGTCGTCCCGTGGGCGCGCGCGGCTGTCCCACCGGCGGGCGCCATCGTTCCGTGGGCGGATGCAGTCGTTCCGTGGGCGGATGCGGTCGTTCCGTGGGCGGATGCGGTCGTTCCGTGGGCGGATGCGGTCGTTCCGTGGGCGGATGCGGTCGTTCCGTGGGCGGATGGGGCCGTTCCAACGTCGGGTGCAGCCGTCCCGCCGGCGGGTGCGGTCGTTCCGTGGGCGGGGGCGGGCGTTCCGCCGGTGGGGGTGGTGTCGGCTGAGCCGGTTACGAAGTCGGTGATCAGCTCGAGGTCGGTGGCTTGGTTCTCGATGAACAGGGTTGGCGTCGAGCCGGGCAGCTCGACGAACCGCGCCCCGGGCAGGCCGCCGGCCAGGCGCTGGGAAACCTCGACCGGGATCTGCCCGGCGCCTTGCCGATGCAGGACCAGGGTGGGCGCACGCACCTGCCCGAGCTCGCCGGTGACATCGACCCGCTCCGCCGCGTCGAACCACGCCCGGGCGAACGGCGCGGTGGTAGCGGTGCGGAACGACTCGGCGGTCCACCGGCCGGACGGCGCCTTGTCCCACCCGAGCCAGGCGGTCGCGGCCGCGTCGGCGAACAGACTCCAGTCCTGATCGACCAGCGACAGCAGAGCCTGCGTCTGAGCCGGCCGCATGGCGTCCCGCAGCCGAGGCGCCCCGCCGAACAGCACCAGCCGCTCGACCCGCTCCGGATGCCGGGCCGCGAAGGCGATCGCGGTCGGCACCGAGTGGTAGTACCCGAGCAGGGAAACCCGCTGCAGACCGGCGTCATCCAGCACCGCGACCAGATCCCGGAGGTGAGCCTCGACCCCGAGATCACGCATGTCGATCCGCCGGTCGGAGCTGCCGGTCCCGCGCCCGTCGTAGAGCGTGACCGTCATCCGCCGGGCCAGCGCTTCATACGCCGAACGCAGAGCCGGCACCCGCCACTGCGCGACGATGTTGCTCAGCGAGGGCAGCCACACCATCGAGGCCCCGGCCCCGAACTGCTGGTAGCCGATCGTCACGCCGTCACCGGTCCGGGCGTACCGCACCTCGGGAGCCTGATCCACCCGCCCAGTATCCGCCAGCCGCCATGTTCATGACCGGCACGGTGGCTTCGACGACGATGTCTGTCTGACCGGACGGCTGAGGCACCGGCCAAGTCCGCAACCGGCATCAGCACGGCGAAGCCGGGCGACCGCCACCACACCGTTGATATCTACTCCACCCACCGCAGCTGCCGCCGTGCTGGAGAGCTGGGCGAAGCGCTCGGCGAGTGGGACTACTACGACTGCGATCGGACCTTCGGCGGCTATGCCCTCCGGCCGCGCTCGAGACTGGTGCCGGCTTCGGCAACTGGCCGGTCAACGACTGGCACGGCCCGTGGGGTGACAACGGCAGCCACCACGGTGCCGGTGGCGGTTGGCTGCACGTCAGCTGCTTAGCGGTGCGGCCCATTCGGGGCGCTTCACCAGGCAGAACGGGTGGCCGGCCGGGTCGGCGAAGACGCCGTCGCCGGGCAGCTTGGTGGCTCCCAGCTCGAGCACCTGCGGCGTCGCGGCGGCGACGTCCTCGACCATGACGTCGAAGTGGATCTGCTGGGGGACGGCGCCGTCCGGCCAGGTCGGGGGCCGGTGGTCCGGCGCCAGTTGGAACGCCAGGCCGGAGGCCTGCGAGCTGGTCGACACCACCACCCAGTCGTCGCTGACGTAGGTGATCGGATGGCCGAGCAGCCGCGACCAGAAGCGCGCCAGCGCCATCGGGTCGGGACAGTCGAGCGCGACGTGGTGAAGGCGACCCAGCATGACCAATATGCTGCCAGTCCACCTTCCTGAGGAGACGTGTGAGCATCACCTATGACCACGCCGTGGGCGCCGGCGGCGTACCCATCGTCCTGATTCATGCCGGTGTTGCCGATCGCCGGATGTGGGATCCGCAGTGGGCGGCCGTCAGCGAGGCGCGCGACGCGGTGCGGCTCGACCTGCGTGGGTTCGGCGGGTCGGCCGAGCGGCCGGACGGGGTGCTGTCGCATGTCGACGATGTGCTCGCGACGCTTGCCGGGCTCGGCATCGGGCGGTGCCATCTGGTCGGCTCGTCGTTCGGGGCCGGTGTCGCGGTCGAGGTGGCGCTGACGGCGCCGCAGCTCGTGCAGTCGCTTCTGCTCTGCCCGCCGGGTGGCAGCCTGCTCGCCGAGCTCACCGACGACCTCGCGGCTTTTTTCGCCGCCGAGCGCGGTGCGCTGGCCGCCGGCGACATCGAGGCCGCGGTCGAGGCCAACATCGCCACCTGGGTGGTCGGTCCCGGCCGCGACCCCGAGAAGATCAACCCCGACTTCCAGGATTTGGTACGCCGGATGCAGCGCCGCGCTTTCGAGGTGACCGCGTCCTGGGCGGACGTCGACGAAGCCGAGCTGGATCCGCCCGCGCTCGAGCGGCTGGCCGAGATCGAGGCGCCCGCCCTGGTCCTGATCGGCGGGCACGACCTCGCCACCACCCAGGACTCCGCCGACCGGCTGTGCGCCGGTCTCCCCGGCGTGCGCCGGGTCGATTGGCCCGACGTCGCCCACCTGCCCTCGCTGGAGCAGCCGGAGCGATTCCTCGCCCTGCTCCTGGACTGGGTGGCCGGCCACGAGGGCTGAGCGCGATCAGCCCTGCTGGAGGATCCGGATCGCGTTGCCGGACGGGTCCCGCAGGCCCATGTCGGTGCCGTAGAAGTGCTTGGTGGGCTCCTGGGTGAAGTCGGTGAAGCCGCTCGCCCGGAGACCCTCGTACAGGCCCTGGATGTCGTCGGTGTTGAGGACCGGGCCGCTCAGGGCGCCCTTCGCGATCAGCTCGCGCAGCTGCGCGGCGGTGGCCTCGTCGTGCAGCGGCGCGCCCGGCTGTTCCAGGGAGATCTCGGTGCCGCCGTCGCCGGGGACGCGGACGGTCAGCCAGCGGTAGTCGCCCTGCTGGACGTCGTTGCCCTTCTCGAGCCCGAGCTTGCCGACGTAGAACTCCAGCGCCTCGTCCTTGTCCAGGACGTAGATGGTGGCGACGTTCAGCTTCGTGATCATGGTGCGCTCTCCTCTGCCATCGGGGTGGTAACCCCACCAAGGCTAAAGAAGGCACCGCGGCCGGGGCTTCTCGAAAACTGCTCGATTCGAGGCCGCGCAGTGTCGACGCTACCCGACAGATCCAGGCTTGACCGTCGCTTTCGGACTGCGGTGTTAATCCGCCGGAAATATTGACGACATCCATTGCCCCACTTAAAGTTCCGGCACCGAGAGAGCGCTCTCACGGAGGCTGTGAGTGGAGGCGTGATGGGACGAACCTTGCGGGTGATGGTGCTGACGGCTCTCCTGGCCGGCGTCGGAGCGGTGGCCCTCGGCGGCGCCGCGGACGCGGGCACGGTCGGCGCCGGCAGTTACACCGAGACTCTTCCGGCCGGCGCGAGCCTGCCGGTCGGCTGCGGCGACCTGGCCACGAACCCCCGCCAGTTCATGACCGCCAACGCGCCGGCCGGCCCGGTGCCGACCAACGACTGGTGGTCGTCGCTGGTCTTCAAGAAGTTCGACTGCGCCTACAGCGAGAACCTGCACGCGCACCCGACCAGCTACGACACCACCGCGAGCGGGCTCGGCTTCTCCTACAACACCACGCCGCAGATCAGTGGCTCGGCCACCGGGGTCGGCGAGTACCACTACATCTACCAGGAGGATTTCACCGCCGGGGTGGCCGGGCTGAATGCGCCGCGGACCCTCGTCGACAACTGGACCGACTGGACCGTCACGCCGTACTGGAGCGATGGCACCCACACCATGAAGGCGACCATCGGGCACGGCCTGCCGTTCGCGTACTTCCAGATCACCGGCGGCAACGCCCAGATCACCGCGAAGAGCACCCCGGCCGTCTGGTCCAACAGCGGCTCGTGGATCGGTTACTCGGTCGCCGGCAAGGACTACGTGGCCTACGCCCCGACCGGCGCCACCTGGACGGTCAGCGGCAACGTGATCACCTCCACGCTGGCCGGCAAGGGCTATTTCTCGATCGCCGTCCTGCCCACCGGGATCACCGACAAAATCGCAATGGCCAACAGCTTCGGTGTGTACGCGCACAACCACGTCACCGGCACCCGCGTCTCGTACGCCTACAACCAGGCCGCCAGCCGAGTTGCCACCACCTACACGTACACCACCACGGCGCGCGAGGGCTCCGGCACCGGGACCGTCATCGGCCTCTACCCGCACCAGTGGCGGGCGCTGACCGGTGCGACGCCGATCGCGCCGACCTACGTCACCGCCCGGGGCGCGATGAAGGTTTTGGTGGGCGCTACGGCGTACACCACCTCGGCGGTCTTCAATGGTGTTCTTCCCGAAGTGCCGGCGGTGGCCGACAGCGCCGCGGCCGATCTGGCCACCCTCAATGGCTATCTCGACCAGGTGAAGGACAACCCGGTCAACGTGCTGGGCAACGACACCTACTGGACGGGCAAGGCCCTCGGTGCCGGCGCGCGGATCGCCGAGATCGCCGATCAGCTCGGCCGCACCGACGTGCGGGACACCGCGCTCGCCGCCATTCGCAGCCAGCTGACCGAATGGTTCACCGCCGCGCCGGGCAAGGCGCAGAAGCTGTTCTACTACGACAAGAACTGGGGCACGCTGATCGGCTATCCGGCGTCCTACGGGTCCGATGCCGAGCTCAACGACCACCACTTCCACTACGGCTATTTCATTGCCGCCGCCGCGACGCTGGCCAAGTTCGATCCGTCCTGGGCCACTAATGCGCAATACGGCGGGATGGTGGACCTGCTGATCCGCGACGCCAACAACTACGACCGTGGTGACAACCGGTTCCCGTACCTCCGGGACTTCGATATCTATGCCGGTCATGACTGGGCGGCCGGGCACGGCGCGTTCTTCGCCGGCAACAACCAGGAGTCCTCGTCGGAGGGGATGAATTTCGCCAACGGCCTGATCCAGTGGGGGCAGGCGACCGGCAACACCGCGATCCGCGACGCCGGCATCTACATCTGGACGACCGAGTCGGCCGCGATCAATGAATATTGGTTCGACACCCGCAACGAGAACTTCCCGGCGGCGTTCGGCCACCACACGGTCGGCATGGTCTGGGGCGACGGTGGCGCCTATTCCACCTGGTTCGCCTCCGCGCCCGAGCAGATCCACGGCATCAACATGCTGCCGGTCACCGGCGGTCACTTCTACCTGGGCAACGACCCGGCGTACGTCACGCGCAACTACGCCGAGATGGTCACCAACGCCGGGCACGAACCGGCGCTCTGGCAGGACATCGCCTGGCAGTACCTGGCGCTCGGCGACGGCGACGCGGCGCTGGCCAAGTTCCGGGCCGGCAGCGGCTACACCCCGGAGGAGGGCGAGACCAGGGCGCACACGTTCCACTGGATCCGCAACCTCGCCGCCCTCGGCACGACCGACCTCACGGTCACCGCGAACCATCCGCTCTACCGGGTGTTCAGCAAGAACGGCGCCCGGACGTACGTCGCCGCGAACATCACCAACGCAGCGATCACCGTCACCTTCTCGGACGGCAAGGTGCTGGCGGTCCCGGCCGGCCGCACGGTCGCGGCGGGCGCGGTGAACTGGTCCGGCGGCAACGCGACCGGCGGCGGCATCGGCACGACTGGTAGTCCGACGCCGACCTCGTTTCCCACCACTCCGCCGACTACCACTCCGCCGACTACCACTCCGCCGACTACCACTCCGCCGACCACCACCCCGCCGACCACCACCCCGCCGGCCGGTGGGGGAGCGGTCCGGTATCTGCAGGCCGGCGGCGTGCTGGCCGGTGCCGCCGGCGGGGACGGCACCGCGACCGTGGCCAAGGCATCGGGCGCCAACGACAACCAGCCGCACTCGCCGGCGACGTTCGTCGCGACCGGCCTGAACCTGGCCTACCGCGCCGGCGCCGCGACCACGTTCGACATCGCGGTGGACGCCGGAACCTCGGTGGGCAACGCCACCCAGGCCCGGGTCTCCTACGACCTGACCGGAGACGGCACGTTCGACCGGGTCGAGACGTTCCGCTACTTCGCCACCGACCCGGTGACCGGCTGGGAGCGGTACACCGACGCGACCGGGCTGGCCACCAGTACCGGAGCCGCCGGCGCCCTGGTGAACGGCACGGTCAAGCTGGAGATCTGGAGCGCCATCGGCTCGGCCCCGAGCACGGTCGCGCTGGGCACGCTCTCCACGCTGACCCTGCCGTATCAGTGAGAGACGGCGGCCACCGCCGCGGCGGTGGCCGCCAGGCCGGCGTTCATCCGGCGAGGAACTGTTCCAGCAGGCCGGGGACGGCGGTGCGGGCCACCCGGAGGGCTTCGGCGTCGGGGACGTCCGGGACGGCGTACTGCTGCCGGCCGCCGGCCGTGGTGGCGACCAGCGTGGTCAGGCCCGCCCGGCGCTGGAACACCGAGGTTGTCATGTTCCAGCCGATCACCGAGTCGGTGTGCAGCACGTAGCGGCGTCGCACCAGGCTGCCGTGCCGGCTGACCAGCCAGTTCTCGGTGAGGGCGTGGCCCAAGCTCGCGGCGCGGTCCGCGGCCAGGGCCGCGCCGATCGGCAGCAGCGCCAGCGCCGTCCAGAACGCCCACCACGGTGCGCCGGCCAGCAGCACGAACGCCAGCACGATCAGGATCACGATCGTGCTGACCACCGCCGCCCGGGTGAAGCGGCGCCGGCGCGCCCGCGGGCCGTGCCCGGTCAGCGCCACGGTCAGCGGTTCGACGTCGCCGATGACCGTGCCGGCCACCTCGACCGCGACGGCGCGGGGCGCGGGTGGCAGCAGGATCGAACCGCCGCGGTCGGCGCCCCGGCCGACCCGCAGGCCGGTGGCGATGGCCAGGACCCGGGCGCCGTGCGCCGCCCGCAGCAGCAGCGGCTCGCTCAGTTCCACGCCGCGCAGCCGTCGTTCCTCGATCGTGGTGCTGCGGGTGGTGAGCAGGCCGCGGCGCACGTGCAGGGTGCCGCTGCGGTGCCGGCTCAGCCGGAAGTTCCAGAAGGTCAGGACGTAACCGATGGTCGACGCGATCACGGTGAACACCACGATCACGGCGGCGACCAGGAGGATCGCCACCGGCAGCGGCTGGTCCCGCAGGTACTCGATCGAGTCGTGCACGAAGCCGATCTTCGTCGGGTCGACGTGGCTCTCGTTCACCAGGCGGGAGCCGATGCCGAACAGCACGCCGATCGCGATCAGGCCGGACAGCGTGAACGGCCCGTAGCGAACCCAGGCCGGGTCCAGGGCGGCCAGCACCGACTCCTCGGTGGCCGGCTGCGGCTGAGCCGCCGACGCCGACGCTGCCGTGGCCACCGGGCGATGCAGCAGCTCACGGTGCAGATTCTCGGCGGCGGCGGCGCTCAGCCCGTCCAGCTTCACGCCGTCGTTCTTCTTGTCGGTCTGTCCGGTGCCGACGGTGACCCGGGCCAGGCCGAAGATCCGGTGCAGCACGTTCGAGGTGACGTCCACGGTGCGGATCCGGTCCCGCGGCACGGTCAGCGTGCGCCGGCGGAGCAGGCCACGGCGTACCTGCACATGGGTCGGGGTGATCCGGAAGGAGGTGGTGAAATAGCGCAGGAAGCCGATCGCGATGCCGATGCCGCCGATGCCCAGCGCCCACCAGCCGCCCTCGCCGCCGTCCCCGCTGCGCACCCCGATCAGCACCGCGACGAGCGGAAAGATCAACCGCCGAAGTTCCATGACCGGGTGTACGGCGAGCATCCGCGGGCTGAGCCGGCGCCACGCCACCTCTTCGGTGGGGCGGACCATGGTGGTCACGTCGCGTCCCCGGTGGTCTGACCGACCCGGGTGGTCAGGTCGGCGACCAACTGGTCGGCGTCCGCCACGGCCAGCCCGTCGATCTTGATGGGGCCGGCCGCCGACGCGGTCGTCACGGTCACGTTCGCGAGCTTGAACAGCTGCTCGATCGGCCCGCGCTCACTGTCCACGGTCTGCACTCGGGAGATCGGCGCGATCCGCCGTTCCTGGCTGAGCCAGCCGGTCTGGGTGTAGACCGCGGTGTCGGTGGCCTCCCAGCGGTGCACCCGGTAACGCCACTGCGGCATCACGACCAGGTGCACGGCCGCCAGCACCAGCCAGACCACACCCACGACAAGGTGTTTCCAGCCCTCGCTGTCCGCGAACCACCAGATCACCTGGGGCACGAGCAGCACGATCCACAGCACCGCGGCCCGGGCCGCCCAATACCAGAGGGCGCGGGGGCTGACCCGATTCATCGGGGGCCGCAGCCGTACGACATCCGCCGTCATGTTCACGTCTCCCACGATCGCACCCGGTGCCTAATCTTCACCGGCCCGTTCGTCGTGGGACGCCCGGGACAAATGTCATAGGACGGTGATCGTGACCTTGATGGCGGGGTGCTGGAGGCTGGCACAGACGTACCGGCCGGGCTCGTCGAGAGCGAGAATCTCGGTCTCGCCGGCCTCCAGCCGGGTGTGGTCCTTGCTGTTGCCCGGTGTGCAGCTCACGCTCTGCGGGTCACCCGAGGAGTTGACCACGGCGAAGTTCTCGGTCGCCTTGACCTCGGCCTTCGCGGGCGTGAACTTGCCGGCGCCGATGGTGAGGGTGGGGTCCGGGGCGCCGCATCCGCTGTCCCCGGCGACGGTGAGGCGCAGCACCGCGTCACCGGTCTTCCCCGAGAACTTGCCGGCCTCGGGGAACTGGATGACCTGCCGCTCCTCGAGGCCGATGACGCTGGTGACCATCCCGGCATCCGGGGCGGACCGCAGCGGGTGCGCCGCGTTCGACTTGTTGGTGACGGCCAGGTACGCCCCGCGCTGAATGGTCAGCCCGACCGGGCTGAACGCGTATCCGTCGCCCTTGTCGACGATCGCGACCTTCGTCGCCTTGGTGCAGTCGGCGCTGCCCTTCTCACTCGTCGGGCGGGCTGTCGCCGTCGCTCTTGGTGGCGCCGCGGCGGTGGGCACCGCCGGCGCACAGCCCGACAGCGCCACCACACTTCCGATAACCACACCACACACCACTACGCGCACCGCTGGCCCTCCCGCCGTCGTCCGTCATGGGTAACGGACCGCGGGTGTCGCCTGGATCAATCAGGCGTGTGTCACTGGTGCCACTGCTGGTTGTCCTGGCCGTTGCAATCCCAGACCTGCACCTTGCTGCCGTTGCGGGTGCCGCCGGCGATGTCCTCGTCGAGGCAGCGCCCGTCGTGCGCGCTCCGGATCGTGCCGTCGGAGCCGAACGACCACCGCTGGTTGTCCTGGCCGTTGCACACCCAGACCTGCACCTTGGTGCCGTTGCGGGTGCCCCCGGCGATGTCCTCGTCCAGGCAGCGCCCGTCCTGCAGGCTGCGCAGCGTGCCGTTGGGCCCGACCGACCACGACTGGTTCTTCCACCCGTTGCACTGCCAGACCTGCACCTTGGTGCCGTCGTGGGTCGGCCCGGCCACGTCGGAGTCCAGGCACCGCCCGTCGTGGCCGCTGACGAAGGCGCCGTCCCCGGCCCAAGCCGCGGAAGCCGGAGCGACAAGCGCGGCCGCGACGAGAACCAGGGCCCCCGAGCCCTTCAGAAGTGCTGCA
This sequence comes from Actinoplanes sp. NPDC026619, assembly GCF_040638295.1. Lineage (NCBI taxonomy): Bacteria > Bacillati > Actinomycetota > Actinomycetes > Micromonosporales > Micromonosporaceae > Actinoplanes > Actinoplanes sp. NPDC026619. Next base: position 15,254 of record NZ_JBEZYA010000001.1, on the reverse strand, counting down.
CGCATGACTGCTGTCCTCACCTCAGACCGCCGACCGACGCTGGCCAAGCGGAGGATCCGCCTCAATGTAGAGCGATTTCGCCCACTTTCGGACGATTCCCCCAGGAGGCCAAAGGTCGGACCGGGCGAGTGCGTCCCGGGCACCCTGGGACCACGGCGGGACGCGACCGCAACGGGAGCGACCAGAGCCTGGACCAGGTCCCGGCCGCGGTGACCGCCTATCGGAACCTGGTGGAAGCGGCTCGTCTCTAGTTCGTAGCGCTCTCGATCGGGAGCGATCCGGCGGAGGGCGTGAAGGAGTACGGCGGGCCTGATGCGCCGAAGCCGGTCTGGCCGGTCGTGCTCAGGAACTCGAAGGCGAACCCCGCGTGGCCGTTCGCCTGGGCGTCACCGGAGGCGAAGACCCGCAGATAGCCGTACGCCGGCTGGGTGATCGTCAGTTGCAGCGGCACCGGGTCGTGGGCCGCGCAGGTCGCGGTGCCGTGACCCAGCACGGTGTCCCCGGAGTCGCCCTGCTTGACGACGACACTGACCCGGCCGGCGCCGAGGCAGAAGAAGTTGAACGCGTAGGTGTCGGCCGGCATGTCGTTCAGATCGTCCTCGTAGGACGACGTGACCACCCCGTTGGTCGCATTGATCGAGGTGGGCGTCTTGCTGCGGTCCGCGAGCAGGTCGCCGGCCGCCTGCATCGGGTCGTCCTCCGACCCGGTCGGCCCGGGTATGACCGACGGCTCGGCGCTGGACGGGCCGGCGGGCTCGGCCGCGTTGAACTCGCCGCCACCGCTGTCGCCCGGGCTCAGCGCAACGCCCGCGCCGACCAGCACCGCGGCGACCGCGACCCCGGCGCCCACCGTGACGGCGGCGCCGCGCTTACGGCGTACGGCTGCGGCTCGGGCCTGCGGCGCGCCTGGCGGGACGATCTCGCTGAGCGTGCGGGCGCGCAGGTCTTCGAAGAGCTTCTCGAGTTCGTCGGTCATCGCGGATTCTCCTTCGGCACGGCCGCGCGCGGGTTCGGCTTCTCGGTGAGGTCGAGCTCGGCGGCCAGCGCCTGCCGGGCGCGGTGCAGCCAGGACTTCACGGTTCCCTCCGGTACGCCTTCACGGCCGGCGATCTCGGCGACGGTCAGGTCGGCGAGGTAACGCAGCACCATCGCGCGGCGCTGGTTGTCGGGCAGGGTGGCCAGCGCCGCGACCAGCGCGACCCGCTCGGGCTCGGGGCCGTCGACCCGCGGTTCGACCGGGCGCTGGCGGCGCAGGAAGGTGCGAACGGTCCGCTTGCGGCGCCATCCACTGACGGCCAGGTTCCAGGCGACCCGGCGGACCCAGGCGACCGGGTCATCGAATCGGGACATGGTCCGCCATCTTGCGTACGCCCGGCAGAACGCCTCCTGGACGACGTCCTGGGCCTCCTGCCGGTCGCCGAAGTAGGCGTAGAGCTGCACGGTGAGGTCGCCGTAGTGCGCGGCATAGATCTCGTCGAAGGACGATGTCTCGTTCGGCACGGCTGGCAGCGCCTCCGGTCTCGTTCCGGCGAATGCTGTCACGGCGACTACACGCCTGGCCCGGGACAGGCGTTGCACAGCACGATAAAGTCGTCTCGCTCGAGCGACCCGTCCGGGCCGGCGGGCGATGGCGGACTGTCAGCGTGGCATTCGGGCGATCACGTCGTCCCAGATGCCCTCGGGCAGGTCGTGGCCTACGCCGGGGTAGAGGACGAACTCCGCGCCGGGGATCTGGGCGGCCAGGTCGCGGCCGCCGCTCGGCTTGACGAGCTGGTCGTCGGCGCCGGAGACGACCAGGGTGGGTGCGGTGATGCCGGAGAGCGGTGGCAGTTTCGTGGCCCGGCCGGCGGCGAGGTGGCGCTGGGTGGTGCGTGGATTGCGGGGGGAGCGGCTCTGGCTCAGCGTCGCCATCTCGCGGACCCACTCCTCGGGGAAGGGGTAGCCGGGGGAGGCCTGTGCGCGGTAGATCGCGATCAGGTTGTCGATCTCCTGCTCCGGCGTGGTTGCCTTCGGCAGCTTGCGGAACTCGCGGTAGATGCCGAACTTCAGGTAGCGCAGGATGCGCAGCGGGTGGGCGGTGGCCGGGAAGCTCATGCAGAAGGTGAGGCCGCGGATCCGGTCGGGGTGCAACAGCGCCAGGCCCTGGGCGTACGCCGAGGCGCCGCCCAGGACGTGCGCGTCGGCCCAGCCCAGCGCGTCCATCACCGCCAGCCCGTCATCGATCATGTCGGCCATCGTGTAGATCGGGCGGCCGCCGCCGAGCAGGGCCCGCCAGGGGCTGCCGCCGGCCGGCTGGGGGTAGTGGGTGGACAGGCCGGTGTCGCGGTTGTCGTAGCGGGCCACCTGGTAGCCCGCCTTGACCAGGCGCTCGCAGAACTCGTCGGGCCACCAGACCATCTGGTAGTCGATCCCCAGCACCAGCAGCAGCGGCACACCGGAGTCGCCGAAGGTCTCGTACGCGATTTTGGCGTCGCCGTTCACGGCGTACTCAATGGTCATGTCTTGCCTCCCGTTTTTTAATGCGATCGCATGGTAACCGTCGGCGTCGGCGGGTGGCAATGCGATTGCATGGGATAAGTTCGGGGCGTGCCGAAGCAGGTGGACCACGAGCAGCGCCGACGCCTCCTGGCCGAGGCGGTCTTCGCCGTCATCGGCACGCGCGGGTTCGAAGCGGTGAGCCTGCGCGACGTCGCCGAGCAGGCCGGCGTCTCGATGGGCACGGTGCAGCACTACTTCCCGGCCAAGCAGCAGATGCTCTTGTTCGCGCTGTCGCACATGCGCGCACGCGTGCTGACCCGGCTCCAGGCCGCCGTCGCCGCGCTGCACGAGCCCGCCCGCCGCGACCTGATCCGTGCTGCCACCGCGACGATGCTCCCGGTCGACCCGGCCGGCCGCGAGGAGGCGTGCGTGAACATCGCGTTCTTCTCGGCCGCAACCGTCACACCGGCGTACGCCGAGCAGCTCCGCGACGGCTACGGCCGCATCCTGACGGTGACGGTCGCCGGCTTCCGTGAGGCGTCCCGGTCGGGCGAACTGCGCGACGGCATCGATCCCGATGTGGAGGGGCCGGCGCTCTACTTCCTCACCCAGGGCCTGGTGGGGCCGATTCTCGTCGGCCTCTACACCCCGGCCGAGGCGCTGTCGCTCGTCGACGCCCAGCTCGACCGCGTCTTTCGCCCGGCCTCACTGTGACCCGGCGGCTACCAGCGTCGCGGTGATCGGCTCGAGTTCGGCGATCAGCTCGGCGAGTTCGGTGGGGGAGAGGGCGTCGTAGGGCGGGGCGGCGAGTTCGTCGGTCAGAGCCTCGATGCGTTGCTGGGTCTCGCGGCCGGCGTCGGTGAACCGGCCGTCGGTGTCGATGAGCCCGCGCTCGCGCAGGCCGGCCATGACTGCGGCCAGGCGCTTCTTCGGGAGGTGGTGGATCCGCCCGAACGACTCCGCCGGGTAGATGCCCATGGCCAGGGCGCTGATCACGTGGGCCTCGGTGCCGCCGATGCCCGCGCCGACCAGGGCGGCGATGTGCCCGTCGCCGCGGTGCTCGCGCAGCATGGTCGCGGAGTGCCAGAGGCGGGCTATCGGGTCGCTCGGCACCGTCCGGGTGCGCATTCCGGCGTACATCATCCGGCCTGCTGTTGATTGGCTTGTTGCGGCTTTGGTGGTCAGGTCGGCGGCGCGGGTCAGGCCTGGGGAATCGGCCAGGTCGTCGCCGAGGATTCGCCGCAGGGAGGCGGCGCTGCCGCGCTCCCGGGCGGCGACCGATGCCTCGGGCGGGATCTTTTCCCATGCGCTCGGGATGTGCCGGGCGGCCTCGCCTTCGGCGAAGTTATAGAAGGCCGCGTGTACGACCTGGGCCGGCACCCGTCCGAGCGGGGCGGCGCGGCTGGCGAAGTAGCCGTCCCAGTAGGTGGGGTGGCCGAGCGCGGCCAGCTCCTCGTTGCATTCTTCGGCGAAGAAGGTGACCAGGCAGATCGGCTCCAGCAGCTCGAACATGCGGCGGGCTAGGGATTCGTTTTTCGGCTTCATACCCCCTCCACGATCAGGCGGGCCCGGATCGGACATCCATCAGGCTTACGAGTCCGTGGGGCGCGCCGCTGCCGAAGATCAGGTCGATGGTCTCGTGTGCGGCGACGGCTTCGGCGTGGGCACGGCGGAACATGACTTGTTCGTACGCGGTGAAAGCGGCCTCGATGTCGCCGGGATGAGCAGCGATGGCCTCGCCGAGTTCGGCGCCGTCGAGCATGGCGATGTTGGCGCCTTCGCCGCCGGGCACGGTCACGTGGGCGGCGTCGCCGAGGAGTGTCACGCCGGGCACGCGGGTCCATCGGTGCTGGTCGGGGAGTTGGTAGATGCTGCGGAGGACCGGCGCGGAATCGGCGTCGGTGAGCAGGGCGGTGAGCTCCGGCGCCCATCCGTCGAACTCGGCGGCGATCCGCTCCGTGGACGCGCCGGCGCCGGCGAACCATTCGACCGGGCGGTTGAGGATGACGTACGTGTGGATGACGTTGCCCGCTTCCCGGTGAGCGAGGAAGCCCTTGCCGGGGATGAGGGCGTACATGGCGCCGTCACCGACCGCTGCGGCCGCCTTCGGGTGGCGGTCGTCGACGTCGTGCAGGTAGGTGTCGATGTAGCTCATTCCGGCGTACGTGGGTTGCTCGTCCGACAGCAGCGCTCGCACCCTCGACCAGGTGCCCTCGGCGCCCACGAGGATGTCGGTGGTGGCCGTGGTGTGGTCGGCGAAGGTGAGTTCGTGCCGGCCCTGGCCGAGCGCGGTGGCGGAGAGCAGTTTCTTGCCCCATTGCACGGCGCCGGCCGGCAGTGACCGCAGCAGGATGCGCCGGATGTCTCCGCGCAGCGCCTCGGGACGGGTCAGGGAGCCGTCGTCCGGAAGCTCGGCGAGCACCTTGCCCTGCTGGTCGAGGACCCGCTGCGCGCCGCCGCCCCGGTGGATGATCGCGGCGTACTCCTCGGTCAGGCCGGCCATCCGGAGGGCCAGCTGGCCGTCGCTGCTGCCGGAGCACGACGACCGTCAGCAGTTCCTCGCCGGAGTCGACATCTTCCTGGCCGGCGTCGCTGCCGTCAGGTAGTTGCCGCCCGGATTGATCCGAAGACCGCCGGACCGCCGTAATACCGGGCAGAGATGCAGGTATCGACGGAAGGATGGTCGCGTTCGTGGCGGCGGCGTTCCCGGGTCAACCGGCAGTGTTCGAACGAGCAGCCCTTTCCGATCACGTGCCTGACGCAGAGTATCCGGGCGAACCTGCACAGTATCGGTCTCGTCAACGCGTCGCGTACATCCTGCCTGGTGACGGTGATGATCCCGCACCGCAGCGATGGTCCGGGTCCGGGCCGAACATGTACGAGACGGACTGGTCAACCCACCGGCACCGCCGAGGCCGACGCCGGCGGCCGGGCCGAACGGTATTCGTCGTGGTGGCGATGGGTGCCGTCGCGGCCGTCGCGGGCGGAGTCATCGCCTTCGGCGGCGCCGCCAAGCCGACCGCCGAGCCGGTCGCGATCGACGCGGCGCTTCAGCGGGAGACCAGGGCTGCCACGCGGAGTGAGGTACGCCTTGCGCCGACGCCGGCCAAGTCGTCCGCTTCTCCCACCCGATCGCCGAAGGCGTCGTCCAGCCCTCGGCCACCGAAGCCGGTGACGGGCCTCAACCAGGCGCAGATGAACAATGCTGCGGTGATCGTGCAGGTCGGTCAGAAACGTGGCGTTCCCCGCCGGGCGATGCTGGTGGCCATGATGACCGGGCTGCAGGAGTCCAGCCTGCGCAACCTCGCCAACACGACGGTCCCGGACTCCCTCGACGAGCCGAACGAGGGAAGCGGCGAGAACTTCGACTCACTTGGTGTTTTCCAGCAGCGTCCGAGTCAGGGTTGGGGCTCGGTGGAGCAGTTGATGAGTCCGCGGTATGCCGCGGATGCTTTCTACGAGCGGCTGCTCAAGGTGGCCGGCTGGGAGACCAGGCCCCTGGGCGAGGCAGCGCAGGCGGTGCAGCGTTCCGCAGTGCCGGACGCCTACGCCGTGCACGAGGACCGAGCAACCGAGGTCCTCGACGCGTTGCTGTAAGCCGACCTGGAGGCGCCGTCGACACCACCCAAGCGGGCCCACCACCTACCGGCAGAGCGGCGCAGCCTCTCGTCTGCCGCGGACCACGGGCCGGGCAATGCCAATCTCGCCGCCGTAGTCGAAGGTGATCCGTATCGCGAAGCCGGTCGCCGCGATGGTCTTGTGCCCCGGCGCCGAAAGGCGAGACCATCACGCATGCTCGATGCCTCGCCCGAGGACGACGCGACCGCACCGACCGTTTCCACGCCGCGTTTCGTCGGTCGCGATCGAGAGATGGCCGCGCTGCGGGGCGCCCTGGACCGTCCTCCGGCGATCGTTCTGGTGGAGGGCGAGGCCGGGATCGGCAAGAGCCGGCTGCTGCGCGAGTGGCTGGCCGCGCCGGATCAGCGCACCGCCCTGGTGTCGGTGTGCCCACCGCTTCGGGAATCGCTGACGCTGGGGCCGATCGTCGACGCGTTCCTCGGCATCGAGCGCCCGGTGCCGGGCTCGCGGCTCACCGAGCTCGCGGGCGCGTTACGGCCCCTGTTCCCGGAATGGTCCGCGGACCTGCCGCCGGCACTGCCGCCTTTGGACGATGCGAAGGCGGCCCGGCATCGCCTGTTCCGGGCCCTGGACGAGTTGCTGCGGGCTCTGCGTGTCGACGTTCTCGTGCTCGAGGACGCGCACTGGGCCGACGAGGTGACCCTGGAATTCCTGCTGTTCGTCATCTCCCGGCAGCAGTCGGACGGGCTCAGCCTGGTGATCTCCTATCGGCCGGAGGAAGTGGACGACGGGTCGCTGTTGCTGCGGCTGACGTCCCGGCTGCCCGCCGGCGTGACCCAGTTGAGGATCGCCCTGGCACCGATGCGACCCGGCGACACGGCGGCGCTGGTGTCCTCGATGCTGGACGGCAACCCGATCTCGCCGGAGTTCACGGCGTTCATGCACGACCGGACCGGCGGCGTTCCGCTGGCCGTGGAGGAGTCGGTCCGCCTCATGTCCGACCGCGCCGACCTCGTCTTCCGCGACGGGCAGTGGGTCCGGCTGAAGCTGCGTGAGCTACGGGTTCCGCCGACGGTGCGCGACTCGACCCGGGAGCGGGTGAGCCGTCTGTCGCCGACGACGCAGCAGGTGTTGCGCGCGGCGGCCACCCTGGCCGAGCCGTCCTCTTCGGCGACGATCGCGATGACCGCCGACCTGTCACCGGCCGCGTGCCGGAGCGCCATCGCGGAGGCGGCCGCCGCGGGTGTCCTGGACGCAGACGACCGCGACCGGTGGCGGTTCCGGCATGTGCTGGCCGCCACCGCTGTCTACGAGGCGATCCCGCTGACCGACCGCAGGTACTTCCACCTGCTGGCCGGCCGGGCCTTGGAGCGCCTCCATCCGCCACCCGTGGCCCGCCTCGCCCATCACTTCCGCGAGGCCGGCGAGACGCTTTCCTGGGCGCGGTACGCCGAACAGGGCGCCGAGCTGGCGATGGCCTCGGGTGACCACACGAAGGCGGTCGACCTGCTGGTCGATCTGCTGTCGTGGGCCGTCCTGCCGCCGGTGGACCGGGCGCGGGTGGCGCGCATCGCCGGGGTCGCCGCGCTGGGCCGTCGTGAACCGGTCGACGAGGTCTACCACCGCGTGATCCGCACCCTGCGCTCGGTGCTGGAGACTCCCGGCCTCTCCGCCCGCCAGCAGGCCGAGATCCGCAACCCGCTGGGCCGGCTTCTGATCACCGGGGGCGAGGCGCAGGCCGCGCTCAGCGAGCTGGAGCAGGCGGTGGCCAACCTCGACCACGACCCGGTCGAGGCGGCCCGGGCGATGACCTACCTCGGCTGGGCGTACGCGGGCCCGTGGCCGGCCTCGACCCATCGGCGCTGGCTGGATCGCGCCGCTGAACTGACCACCCGGATCGACTCTCCCGCGCAGCGGCTGAACCTGGCCGGAAACCGGGCCGCGGCGTTGCTCATGCTGGGCGAACAGGAGGCGTGGGACGTCGTCGCCGATCTGCCCGTCGACGGCACGACGGCGGCGGAGCGGCTCGACGTGGCCCGCATCCACGTCAATGTCGGCACCGGGGCGCTGATCTGGGGACGGTACGCCGACGCCGAGGAACACCTCGCCGTGGCCCTGCGTCTCGCCGAGGCCGAGCAGGCGTCCCGGTTGCAGCACAACGTCCGGCTCGAACAGGCCAACCTGGCGTGGAACACCGGCCGGTGGGACGGTCTCGCGGAGACGAGCGCGGCCCTCGCCGATGCCGACCGGGACCGGCCGGCCCATTACCTCGGCAGCATTCGCCTCGCGGCCCGGCTGGCCGCCGCAGCCGGCCGGCGGCGCGCCGCAGAGGAGCAGTTCCGGCAGGTCCTGGAGGAGTCGGCCCGGCTCGGTGCGGCCGACGACACGATGGAGGCCGCCGCCGCGCTGGCCCGGCTGTGGCTGACGGACGGAAACAGCCGCCGGGCGCTGCGGATCACGAACGAGCCGATGGAGACCGTGCGGCGAAAGGGCATCTGGATCTGGGCGACGGACCTCGTGCCGGCCCGGGTCGAGGCGCTCCTCGCCGCCGGCGACCTGACCGCGGCGACACGCCTGGTCGACCAGTTCGCCCGAGGACTGCGTGGCCGTACGGCACCCGCGCCGCGCGCCGCGCTCACCGGGTGCCGTGCCCTGCTGCTCGCCGCGTCCGGAGAAAACGGAAGGGCGGCGACGGCCTACGACCGAGCGGCGCGCGCCTGGAGCGCGTTGCCCCGTCCCTACGACGCCATGCGCGCCCGCGAGCGCCAGGCCGAGGCGCTCTTGGCAGAAGGCCGGATCGAACCGGGCCGCGAGCTGCTGGCGGCGCAGTACGAGGAGCTGTTCCGGCTGGGCGCCCGCGGCGACGCGGACCGGGTCGCCCAGCGGCTTCGCGAGCACGGCGCCGAGGTCCCGCGATTGTGGCGCGGCGGCCGGCGCGGGTACGGGGACCAGCTCTCACCTCGCGAGCTCGACGTGGTCCAGTTGGTCGTCGCCGGCAAGACGAACCGGGAGATCAGCCGGATCCTGACCAAGTCTCCGGCCACTGTGGATCAACAGCTGCGCGCGGCGATGCGCAAGCTGAAAGTGAGCTCCCGGACCGCGCTCGCGGTCAAGGCGGTCGAGGCCGGCGTGTTCGCCGAGTAGTGATGTTTGACGTATCCGCCTAATAGCTAAGGCCCCTCGTTCCGCCCGAGCATGGCTCCATGATTCATAGCCTGTGGCCGATGCATGCCTGAGGACGACTCCGCCACCGAGGACCCGCCACCTCTCGATCTGTCGCCGGAGCCGCACGACAGCGCCGACGACGACTCCGACGACCACGAGAGCCACGACCCCTACCAACCCCTGTAGGCGGAAGAGACCCCCATGAGACTCAAAACCCTCGCGGCAACGCTGGCCGTAGCGGTCGGCCTGAGCATGCTCCAGCAACTACCGGCCTCCGCGGCGGAGCCGGATCCCGGTCCGGCCGACAAGATCGCGCCGACCTTGAAGGACCGTTTCCGTACGTCTCCGTCCTCCGACTTCTGGATCACCTTCGAGACCGGGGCCGACCTCGCGCCGGCGAAGAAGATCACCGACTGGACCGCTCGTGGCCGGTTTGTCTACGACGCGCTGACCGCGGCGGCGAAGAACTCCGTGGCATCCGTCTCCACCGAACTCGACCGGGCCGGTGTCAAGTACACCTCCTACCCGATCGCCAACGCCGTACTCGTCAAGGGTGGCACCGAGAAGCTCGCCCTCGACGTAGCGGCGCGGGTGCAGGTGGCCGAGATCCACGCGACGCCGCAGGTCGCGCTGGTCGAGCCGGTGGACGAGAAAATCCCCGCCGCCTCGCGGTCCGCAGCCGCGGACGACACCGTCACGTGGGGTCTGGAGTCCATTCACGCCCCGCAGGCGTGGGCGATGGGCGCCACCGGCGCCGGCATCACCGTGTCCAACCTGGACTCGGGCGTGCAGTTCGACCACCCCGCCCTGGTGCACCAGTACCGCGGCACGAAGCCCGACGGCACCGTCGACCACAACTACAACTGGATGGCCACCCGGGGCTCGTGCGCGAGCGCGCCGTGCGACGACAACGGCCACGGCACGCACACGATGGGCACCATGGTCGGCGCCGACGGCACCGACCACGTCGGCGTCGCACCGGACGCGCAGTGGATCGCGACGAACGGCTGCTGCGACAGCACCGGCGTCGAGTCGCTGCTGCGGTCCGGCTGGTGGCTGCTCGCACCGACCGATCTCCAGGGGAACAACCCCGATCCGTCCAGGCGCCCCCAGGTCATCAACAACTCGTGGGGTCAGAACGTCGAACACGACTTCGACGACTTCTTCCAGGCCGTCGACGAGGCCTGGACCGCCGCGGGCATCTTCAGCACCTGGTCGTCGGGGAACACCTCGCCGTACGCGGACTGCGACACCGTCTCCTCGCCCGGCGCCGCCGCGGACGCCTACTCCGTCGGCGCCTACTCGTCGGACGGCACGCTCGCATCGTTCTCCCGCAAGGGCGAGGGCGAAGGCGGCAAGATCAAGCCCGAGATCTCCGCCCCGGGTGACGTCGTCCGCTCGTCCTATCCGAACGACAGCTATATCGAGATGTCCGGTACGTCGATGGCGGCGCCGCACATCGCCGGCGCCGTCGCGGACCTCTGGAGCTACGACCCGACCCTGATCGGGCAGGTCGACGAGACCCGCCGCCTGCTCGGCGAGTCGGCCGTCGACGTCGACGACACCGAGTGCGGCGGCACCGCCGAGGTCAACAACAAGTACGGCGAGGGCCGGCTCGACCTCGTACGCCTGCTGGAGCTCGCGCCCCGGAAAGGTGGCACACTTACCGGCGTCGTCACCGCCGGCGGCTCTCCCATCCCCGCCGCCGACGTGACGATCAGCGGTCCGTTCAGCCGGTCGATCGGCACCGACAAGGACGGCCGGTTCACGACGAACCTCCCGGCCGGCGACTACCAGCTCAGCACCAAGGTCTTCGGCTACCTGACCGCGACCGCCAAGGTCACGATCACCCTCGGCCAGGACACCTCGGTCACGCTGCCGCTCACCGCTGCCGCGAAGCACGACATCAGCGGCCGGGTCGTCGACGACAAGAAACGGCCGGTCCCGAACGCCGACGTCGCCATCAAGGACACGCCGCTGAAGGCGGTCCGCACGAATGCCGACGGCGCGTTCACGATCACCGCCGTCCCCGAGGGCGCGTACGGCCTGGCCGTCAAGCCCAACGCCTGCTTCTCGCCCAGCACGGTCCCGCTGACCGTCGGCGCGCAGAACGAGCCGTCCGAGATCCCGGTCGGGCTCGTCGTCGACAAGGGCGGCTACAGCTGCGCCGTCACCGAGGGCGAGTATCTGCGCGGCACCGACCCGGTCACCTTCACCAGCGGGGTGTGGGCCACGGTGCAGCTGCCGTTCCCGATCGCGCTCTACAACGGCACCCACGACACCCTCGGCATCGGACTGCGCGGCGTCATCGCCCCGGACGGCAGCACCGGACCCGGCTTCGGCGGTGCGGGCATCTTCCCGTTCTACATGCAGACCCCCGTCGAGTTCACCCCCGGCGGCGGCGTCTTCACGGCGGCCACCAAGGTCAACGGTGAGGACGCGTTCGTCGTCGAGTACCGCAACGCCAAACTCTGGGCTTGGCCGACCCGGTCGGAGTACACCGAGCCGGTCAACTTCTCGGCCACGCTCACCCGGTCGGGCACCATGATCTTCGGGTACGGCGACGGCGTCGGAACCGACGACCCGGTGACCGCCGGAGCGGAAGCCATCACGGGCATCCAGGGCTGGGCCGGCGTCGACGGCATCCGGTTCTCCGACCATGCCCCGGTGCTGCACGACGGCATGATCGTCACCTACGACCTGCCCGACTTCGGGTACCTCGACGCGACCGTCGCCGACCGGAACGACGGGCTGCCGGTGGCCGGCGCGAAGGTCTCCTTCAGCACCAAGGACGGGCTGGTCGAGACCGTCACCACCAACGGGACCGGCATCGTGCACCGCCAGCTTCCGGTCGGCGACTACACCATGACGGTCGAGGCGACGAACTACACGACCGCGGCGTACCCCTTCTCGCTGAAGGAGCTCTACGCGAAGGCCACGATCGACGCACGCCTGACCACGGGCGCCGCCGGCCTGAAGACCGACGGCCTCGACGCGCTGCTGGGCACCGACCAGAACGGCGCGGGCTCGCTCACGCTGACCAACAACGGCTCCGCCCCCCTCACGTACGACCTGGGCGAAGCCGCCCGGCACCCCGAGCTCGACGCCGCCGGCGCCACCGCGCGCACCGGCACGGGTGCGGCCAGCAAGATCGACCTCGCCGCGTGGAAGGCCGGCGCGACCGGCATGAAACCGTCGAACGTCGCCACCTCCAGCACCGCTTCCATCGTCACCGAAGCGCAGGCGGCGGCCAAGGTCGGCGCGACCTCGGGCGGCGACGTCATCACCCGGATCACCATCCCCGGCACGACCGCGGAGAAGGAACCTTCCGGCATCGGGTACGACGGCGACGTCTGGGTCCACGACTACAACGCGCGGACCAACACCGCCTACACGGTGACGGGCAAGAAGACCGGGAAGGTCTTCGACGCGTCGTGGAACCCCGCGTACCGCGCGTTCGACATGGCCCTGGACACCAAGACCGGTGACATGTGCCAGATGGAGGACAGCCCGGCCAGCTACATCCACTGCTTCAACCGGGACACCGGAAAGGAGACGCGGCAGATCAAGGGCGACTGGTCCACGCTGCAGTTGACCGGTCTCGCCTACAACCCGGCCCAGGACGTCTTCTACGTCGGCGGCCGGGCGAACGGCATGATCGGCACCGTCGCCGGCACGTCGCACGACAACCCGGGCGCGCTCCTGTCCTTCTGCGCCCCGCCGCTGCCCGAGGTGATGGGCCTGGCCTACAACCAGTCGTCGAACACGATCTGGTACACCGACCTCACCACGAACCGGCCGACCCGCCTGCTGCAGGTCGACCCCGGCGACTGCTCGCTGGTGAACGCGTGGTGGTTCCCGGGCCAGAAGACGGGCCAGGGCGGCGGCCTCGAGACCGACGCCACCGGAGCGCTGTGGGCGGCGGACCAGATCGCCGACGACGTCGTGCTCGTCGACGTCGAGGACGACCTGCTCACCGACCTGCCGTGGCTGTCGCTCTCCTCGACCGGCGGCACCCTCGCCCCCGGCCAGTCGACGACCGTCCAGGTCTCGATCTCGTCGAAGGGCGCCAAGCCCGGAGTCCAGGGCGCGAACATCGTGGTCCGGTCCGACTCCGGACGCCAATCCAAGACCTACGTCCCGGTGACGCTCACGACCACGAAGTACCAGGTCGGCGTGAACGCCGGCGGCGCGAAGCTCACCGACGGCTCCGGCTACACCTGGTCCGCCGACCAGGCCGCCGGCAAGACGACCTGGGGCTACCAGGGCAAGACAAAGGTCAACGTCACCAAGACCCCGATTGCCGGTACGCCGGACGACGCCCTGTTCCAATCGCAGCGCACCACGGCGGACAAACAGCTGTTCTACCGCTTCCCGGACGCGCCCAAGGGAACGTACGCGATCGACTTCGGGTTCGCCGAGATCGACCGGGTGGTCAGGGGCAAGCGGGTGTTCGACGTCCTCGTCGACGGAGCGCTGACCGACTACGCGTACGACCCGACCGCGGCCGTGGGGCCGAACACCGCCGACTGGCGCAAGGCGGTCGTGCAGCACGAGGGCGGTCCGCTGACCGTGGAGCTGCGCGGCTCGAAGGGCCTGAAGCCTCCGACCATCGCCGCGCTGCGGGTGACGCTCGACCCACGCGCCGACGCGGCGGAGCCGGAGGACCAGCCCGAGGAACCGGCCCCGGGCCCCGTGCCGGTGGCTCCCGCCGGTCGCTCGTACACGATGAAGGTGGCCGACGGGCTCTACCGCCAGGGCACGGAGGAGTCCGGCTGGCACGGCGACGACCTCTGCGGCGTGCTGTGGTTCAACGCCGACTACCTCCAACCGTTCTACGACACCGCCTGGGATGGCGTGTGCGTGACGACGAACGGCACGCTGACCTTCGACCGCGCCAACACGTCGGGGAACAACACAGCGCTGCCGTCGCCGTCCCCGATCGACGCGATCTACCCGTTCTGGGACGACCTCATCGTCGACGACGAGGCCGGCATCTACTTCGGCACGACCGAGGTGGACGGGGTGGCGGCGCAGGTCGTCGAATGGCGCAACGTCGCGTTCTACAGTGACCAGACGGCCCGCGTCAGCTTCTCGGTCACCCTGATCGCCGACGGACGGATCCAGATCGGCTACGGCCCCGGCGTCGGCGGCGACAACCCCCTCACCCAAGGGTCGTCGGCGACGATCGGCGTGGAGAGCCTGAACCGCAACCCCGCGGGCCAGTACGCCGTCAACCAGCCCGTCCTGAAGGCCGGCCTGGGCCTGGAATACAGCCTCCCGGCCGCAGGCACGATCGAGGGCACGGTCACCGACAAGAACGACAGCAAGCCGATCGAGGGCGCGATAGTCACGCTCAAGGGCCCGGCGGGCGAGCGGGTCATCACGACCGACGCGAAGGGCCGGTGGAAGGCCCAGGCGCTGGTAGGCGAGAACACCGTGCAGGTCGAGGCGCCGAACTACGTCACCGCCGGCCAGCCGGTGACCATCACCAAGAAGGACCAGGCCGAGGTACGAGACACGGCTCTGACCACGGGCATCGCCACCGTCACCGGAGGCGACCTCGACTGGCTGCTCGACAAGGGCAAGAAGGCGACGGCCACCGTGACCGTCACCAACAGCGGCTCCGCCCCGCTCGAGGTGCGGATCAGCGAGCAGCCACGCACCACCGAGGCCACCGACCTCCCGTGGCTGACCCTCACGGGCGCGGCGGCAACCGGCCCGGTCACGCTCGCGGCCGGCACGTCCACCACGGTCACGGCGACGGGCAACAACGCCGGCATCAAGCCCGGCGTACTCGTCGGGGACCTGCTCGTGGCATCGACCGCCGGCAAGGGCGAGACCCAGCTCAAGCCGGTCCGTCTGGCAACATCGGCTTACTGGAAGGCCGTCGACGCCGGCGGATCAGGGTACGCCGATGCCGGCGGCTCCATCTGGTCGCCTGACAGAGATGATGTTCATGAGCACCTCCCGCCGAGGTCTGACTCATCGCCTGACTGACTTCGGGTCCTTAACGGGATTTGTCGGCCTCG